>JAVBPV010000059.1:0-25765 GCA_031549405.1 Desulfovibrio sp. | reverse complement strand
CTTCACCTTTGCCGCCGAATCGCGCGGCTGGCTTGACGCCGGTTCCATGTCCGCCATGGACTGCCCCACCGTGTCCGCCATTGTGGGCGACAAAGACTGGTGCGACAAGAACCCCGAACTGGTGGCCAAGTTCCTGCGCGTATACTTCCGCGCCTCCAACATGCTGATGGAAGAAGGCCCCACCGACCGCATCGTGAAGGACTACCAGCAGTACATGAACGAATTCGCCGGCATCCGCATGTCCGCCGAAGAAGCCAAACAGGACATCATCATCCACCCGCGCTGGACCTACGCTGAATCCCTGGCCCTCTTGGACAACTCCAAGGGAGTGTCCCAGGCCGACAAGTGGCAGTTCGCCGTGGCGGACTTTTTCGCCAGCATCGGCCGCTTCTCCCCGGCTGAAGTGCAGAAGTTCAAGGACGCCAAGATCAACACCGACAAGTTCCTGAAGCTGGTGCAGCAGCCCATCCCCTCCTGGAAGAAGTAGGCCGGGACACAGGCGCCGCTCAATGCGCGCCTTGTTTTGAAATACGCCGAGGGGGCTCTGCCCCCTCGGGCTCCCCCGCCCAGGGGGCTTTGCCCCCTGAACCCCCACAAGGGACTTACGTCCCTTGACCCTGTTTTTGGGGGATGCGCAGCACACCGGAAGTTCTCTTTGTCATGCCGTATAACGGCTCCCGGCGTGGGGTGAGCCTTTGAGTCCAAAAAGCTCAGGAACCAAAACGGAGCTTGAATCCACCGTTTTTCAAGACGGTAACGATTCAAGCTCCGTTTTGGTTCCTGAGCTTTTTGAGCCGGGCGGCTGAATGCACGCCGGGAGCCTATGCGCGGCATAGCACGACAAACCGCCAACAAGCAACGCATCCTCCAAATTTAATGAGGCCTGAGCCTGCTAAAAAATCTCCCCCCCTTACTTCCCCTCGGCTTCCATGCCGAGCAGGGCGGTGACGTAGGCTTCGGGGTCGAAGGGGCGCAGGTCTTCCATTTTTTCACCCAGGCCCACGAAGGAAATGGGGATGCCGTACTGCATGGCGGCGGCCACGGCGATGCCGCCCTTGGCGGTGCCGTCCAGCTTGGTAAGGATAAGGTCGTCGACGGGGCAGGACTGGTTGAAGAGCTTGATCTGCGAAAGGCCGTTCTGCCCGGTGGTGGCGTCTAGGATCAGGATGGTGCGGTGGGGCGCGCCGGGGTGGCGCTTGCCCAGCACGCGGCGCACCTTGACCAGTTCTTCCATAAGATTGGTTTTGGTGTGCAGGCGTCCGGCGGTGTCCACGTATACGGTGTCGTAGCCCTCGTTGACGGCCTTGTCGATGGCTTCAAAAGCGACGGCGGCCGGATCGGCCCCGTGCCCTTTGGCGTAAAATCCGGCCCCGGTGCGGCCCGCCCAGATTTCAAGCTGCTCCGTGGCGGCGGCGCGGAAGGTGTCGCCGGCCACCAGCAGCACCTTTTTGCCCTGCATGACGCTGCGGTGGCAAAGCTTGGCTATGGTGGTGGTCTTGCCCACGCCGTTCACGCCGATCATCAGGACCACTTCGGGCGGGTTCACCGCGCTGATGCGGCGCACGGGCCTGAACACGGCCAGAAGTTCCTGGCGCATGCATTCGCGCAGGGCAAAGGCGTCGGTGATGCCCTGGGCCGCGGCGCGGCGGCGCAGGTTTTCCGTAAGGCCGTGGGCCGTTTCAAAGCCCACGTCGGCCATGATCAGGATTTCTTCCAGCTCTTCCCAAAAATTCTCGTCGATACCGCGTCCGGCGGCGAACAGGGTGTTCAGGTTACGGGCGATCTGCTCGCGGGTCTTGGCCAGGCCTTCGGAAAGCTTGAGCATCAGGCGGCTGCGCTCGTCCTCCTCGTCCTCCATGTCCAGGGCCAGGGCCAGACGGTACTGGAGCTCGGAGCGGAAGTCCTCAAGACGCTCATAGTCCATGTCCTCAAGCCAGCGCCGGAATTTGGCGATAAAGGCCCCGGCCTCGTCCTCCGGCGCTTCCAGAGCGCGCAGCAAAAAGGCCAGGCGTTGCCACAGAAGATCGCCGGCGCGGTCGACGCCCTCAAGGGCCACCGCCAGCCAGGCGGAAAGGCGCGGTTCGGCCTTGCGCAGGGCCAGAGCCAGGGCCGTTTCTTCGGGCGAAAGCCCTTCGGCGGCCTGTGCGGGCGCGGCCGGGGGAGGCGCCGCGTCATCGGCTTCAGGGGCGGAAAGATCCCCGCCGGGCGCCGCGGGGGCGCTGCCGGCCCCGGCCGGGGATGCCGGGGCGGAACCCGGCTCCACAGGCGCGTCTTCGCCCTGGAACAGTTTGCGGATGGAAGAAAAAAAACCCATGGACACCTCGTTTGCCGCGTAAGGGGTCAAGCTCCGCCGGTGCCGGCCCCGATTCTATGGCTTCAGAGCCAGCACCGCGTCCTGGCTGCCGATCAGCACCATTTTGTCCCCCCTTGTACAGGGGGCGTCGGCGTCGGGCACAAAGCGGAACTCCGTGTCCCCGGCGCGCTTCACGGCGGCCACAAGCACGCCGTGGGTATTCATAAGGTTCAGTTCGCGCAGGGTTTTGCCTTCCCATTCGCGCACCTCTATCTCCTGCACCAGCACTCCGCCGCCCAGGGGCAGCAGGTCAAGCATGCCGGGGTTGCTCAGGCGGTGGGCGGTCTGCACGGCCACGTCGGCCTCGGGCTGGATAACCTGGTGCGCGCCCAGGCGGCGCAGGATCTTGCCGTGCTCCGTGCTGACCGCCTTGGCGATGATGTGCCGCACGCCCAGTTCCTGCAGGTTCAGGGTGACCAGGATGGAGGTTTCCATGGCTCCGCCCACGCTGACCGCCACAGCGTCCAAATCCTGAAAACGCAACTGCTCCAGCATGCTCTTGTCCGAAGCGTCGCCCACGTAAACCTGTGAAAACACGTCCTGAAGATGGCGGACGCGCGACTCGTGGTCGTCGACTCCCACCACCCGGTGCCCCAACTCCGCCAGGGTGGCCCCTAAGGTGCCCCCGAACTTGCCCAGGCCGATGATGCCCACTTCCAGCTTTTTGCGCACGCCTCTTCTCCTTTCCGGCCGGGCGGCGTCCTGGCCGTCCGGTACGGAACACGCTTTTACGGCGATTTCAAGTTCAGCGCGGCACACCCTACCCTATGGGCATGTCCGCTTCCGGCAGGCGGTAAAAAGGCTCGGACTGAAACTGCTGCAAGGTGGTGATCAGCCACACGGGACCAAGGCGGCCGATGAACATCACCAGACAGATGATCAGCTTGCCCGCCGGAGAAAGCTGGGGGCTCAGGTTGATGGAAAGCCCCACAGTGGCAAAGGCCGAAACCACCTCGAACAGTAAATCCAGCAGTTGCCGGGGCGAATCCCCGTGGTGCACCACCCCGTTTTCCGTCACCGCCAGAGCCACAGTGGCAAAGAGTATGGTGCAAACGCTGAAGAAAAACAACTGCATCACCCTGTTCAGCGTATCGGACCCCAGGGCGCGGCCCCGCACCACCACCTGACGGCGCCCGCGCAAATGGGCCAGAAAGTATCCGATAAGCGCCCGGAAAGTCGTCGTCTTGATACCCCCGGCGCAGGAGCCGGGCGACCCGCCCACAAACATCAGAAAAATCAAGCTTAACAAGCCGACGTCGCTAAGCCTGGCCATGTCCACCGTGGCAAACCCGGCCGTGCGGCTGGTGACGGACTGGAACAGGGCGGGCAGCACCTTCTGGCTGAACGGAAAATCCTTGAACATGGGATTAAAAAGGGAAAGCAGCAGCAAAACCGCCGCCCCCCCCGCGATAAGGGCCAGGGAAGTGGAAAGCACCAGCTTGCTGTGGTAGCCCAGACGGGGCTTGAGATGCGGCCGGGCCGAAGCCTCAAGGCTTGAAAAATGCCGCCGCCGCCAGCGCAGGCGCGCCCAGGAAACCCGGATAAGCTCGTCAAGCACGAAAAATCCCAGGCCGCCCAGGATAATCAGGGACATCATCGCCGCGTTCACCCCCCAGTGCTGCTGCCAGGAGATGAGATTGTCCGGCCAAAGGGCGAAGCCCGCGTTGCAAAAGGCGGAAACGGCCAGAAACACAGCGTTGAAAAGGCCGATGCGCTCCGGTTCCATAAGGTACAGGCAGGCCGCCCCGGCGGCCTCGATCAGCACGATGACCGTCACGATGCGTTGCAGAAACTTGCCCAGGTGAAACGACGAATCGTGCAGCAGGGCCTGGCCCACGGCCAGCCTGTCGCCCAGCGAGATACGCTTGCCCCACATGTACAGGATCAGCGTGGAGTAGGTGACGATGCCCAGCCCCCCCAACTGCACCAGCACCAGTATGACGCTGTGCCCGGTCCGGTTGAAGACCGTGGAAGGATCCACGCTGGCCAGGCCGGTGACGCATACGGCCGAGGTGGAAATGAACAGGGCGTCGATAAAGCCCACGGAGCCGGCGGCCGCGCAGACTTCCAGCCACAAGGCGAAGGCCCCCGCCAGGATGGTCAGGGCAAAGGCCGCGACAGGCAGGACAAAGGGGGTGACGAAGCGCCTTTTGCGCATGGACGAAATTCTCCTTGCCGCCTTGCTTCCGCGCCTGTTTCGACTTAGGTATGACGGGGACGTTTGCGCCCGCCGGGACATGAAGTTCCGGCCGCGCCGGCCATTCGCCTCATACGCCAGTGCGTTCCGGCTGACAATCCCCGGCGTTGGCCTGTGCCGGGCGAAGCAAGCTTTATCGTAACTACATAATCCACCGCTGTGTCAATATGCAAGGAGCCTGTCATGGATATACGCTTTCAAAACGCTTCGGGCGGCGAGTGGCGCGCGGAGTGCGCGCTGGTTTTTCTGACCAAAGAAATGGAGCTTGCCAAGGCGGCTCCGGCCCTGGCCTCGGCCTGCCCCTGGCTGGAAATATCCCCCGCCCTGCGCGACGCCACCGGAAAAAAGGACGAGCGCCTTTTGCTGTACGGGCATCCGGATCTGGCCCTGCCGCGCGTACTGGCGAGCGGTCTGGGCAAAGCCGAAGACTGCACCATGTCCGTGTTCCGCGATACCGTGGCCAAGGCGGTGGAATACTGCCGCGGCCGCTCTTACGCTTCCCTGGCCCTGCCTGTGGACGTTCTGGACAGCCTTGCCCCGGTTTTGAAGACGACCCGCGAAACCCTGGTGAAAGAGGCGGTCCTTTCCGCTCTGCTTTCCCTGTACCGTTGCGAGGCGTACCGTTCGAAAAAAAACGGGGAGGAAGAAGGCAACGTCACGCCGCCTGATCCGCGCAGCCTTACCCTGCTGTTCGCCGAAACGGAAACGCCGGAAAGCGCGCGCCTGGCCGCGCGCGAGGGCGAAGCCGAAGCGGCGGGCGTCAAGCTGGCCCAGGATTGCAGCAACGGCCCGGCCAATCTGGTCACCCCTTCCGCCCTTGCGGAAACAGCCCGGCGCATCGCCAAGGTCCACGGTTTTTCCTGCTCGGTCATGGGTCCGGAAGAAATCCGGGACGCGGGCATGGGCGCTTTTTGGGCGGTGGCGCGCGGGGCAAAGGAAGAGCCGCGCTTTATCGTGCTGGATTCCCGGCCCAAGGGAAAAGAAGATTCCGCGCCCCTGGTGCTGGTGGGCAAGGGCATCACCTTTGACACCGGCGGCATCTCGCTTAAACCCGCCGCGAAAATGCACGAGATGAAGGGCGACATGGGCGGGGCGGCCGCCGTGCTGGGCTTTTTCGAAGCCCTGGGCAACATGCCCGATACGGAAAACCTGCCCCGCGTGGTGGGCATCATCCCCTCCACCGAGAACATGCCCGGCGGCAACGCCACACGGCCCGGCGACGTGGTCACCACCCACAGCGGCAAGACCGTGGAAATCCTGAACACCGACGCCGAAGGGCGGCTGGTCCTCTGCGACGCCCTGAGCTACGCGCAAAAAACGTACAATCCCCTGGTCCTGGTGGACATCGCCACTCTGACCGGGGCCTGCGTCATCGCCCTGGGCGATTACGGCACGGGACTGTTCACCGAAGACAGGGAACTGCGCAAAACCTTGCTGGACGCGGCGGAAACGTGCGGCGACCTGTTCTGGCCCCTGCCCCTTTGGAACGAATACGACAAAAATCTGAAAAGCGACCTGGCCGACCTGGCCAACATCGGCCCGCGCGAGGGCGGTTCCATCAACGCCGCCCTGTTCCTGCGTCGCTTCATCGAAAAAGGCACCCGCTGGGCCCACCTGGACATCGCCGGGCCGGGATACGTGGTCAAGGCCTCGCCCCTGCACCCCGTGCCGGGCGGCACCGGCGTCGGCGTGCGGGTATTCTGCGAGCTTGCGCGCCATTTCGCGCGGTAATGGACGTCTTTTCGCGCCAGGCTTCGTCAGGCTTGTTTTTCCTCCGGGTCATGGACCAAAGAGCCCACTCCCCTTCGGAAAAATCAGCGCCTTCCTTGCCTGACGCGAAAATCCGCTCATTACCGGAGCTCTCCCCTCAATAACAAACAAATTCATGCTGTTTCGCGGCGCGGAGCCGCTGCCGCTGGTGGTTGCAATGAAGGCGGAAGCGGGGTAGAAAAAATCGCGTTTCCGTTACGGTCGGTGCACCGGCCGGGAAGCGGCCCGCCCGTTTTCACGGGCGGGCCGCTTCAGCCGCAACCTCCAACTATCCCGTGGTACGCCATGATCCCAAAGCGTCCCCCCGCCGCCTTGCAGGCCGCCATACGCCCCCTTGTCCTTTCTTTGCTTCTTCCGGCCCTGCTGGCGGGCTGCCAGCCCCTGCAGCTGGGCGGGCTACTGGATTCCGGCAGCGGCAAAAAGCCGCCCGCTACCGCCCAGGCCCCCGTCTCCCCTCTGGAGCAGGCCCGCCGCGCCCTGGCCGGGAGCAACTACGGCCAGGCGGAATTCCTGGCCCAGCGCATCACGGATAACCCGCAGACCCCCCAGGCCGACATGGCCGAAGCCGGGCGCGTTCTGGCCGCCGCGGCCGCGCGCAACAAGCACCCCAACCTGGCCCTTTCCGGCCTGGACAAGTGGAGTCTTGCCGCCCCGGGCGCTGACGGCGGCAAGGAATGGCAGGATCTGTGGTGCGACGCCCTGTCCCAGCTTTCCCCACGCGAAGCGCGCACCCGGGCCGACGCCGTGTACCGGGACACCTCCCGCTCGTTCGCGGTGCGGGGCGTCGCCGGCATCTATCTGGCCGTGCGCCAGTGGGAAGACGGCAGCCTGGGCGAAAGCCTGCCCGCCCTTGAGGGCCTGTACTCCGCCGCCCCGGACAAAAACTCCAAAGCCCTGCTGGAAGGGCGCCTTGCCACACAGTTAAGCCAGTCCACGCCCGAGGCCCTTGCCCTGGCCGCCGCCGCCGTCACCCCGGAAAACCGGGCAAGCTTCCCCTACAACCTTATTCTTATCGACGGCGCGCGCCGCCGCACTTTGAACGCCGACACGCGCGAAGCGGCCCTGGCCGAACTTGAGGCCCTGCGCAAGGAAATACGCCTGGCCGATCCTTCGCTGTTCTCGGGGCCCCCGGCGGCCGTCACTTACGCGCCCGTCACCAGCGGCCCCATCTCCGGCCGTCCGGTGGTGCTGGTGCTGCCTCTTTCCGGCAAATACGGCAACATCGCCGACAAAATTGCCGCCGGAGCCGCCGTGGCCTGCGCGGAAATGAGCTCCGCCGGAACCGCCGTTTCGCTGATAACCATCGACAGCGACCGGCCCGACTGGACGGCCCGGCTGGAAGGACTGCCCGCCGAAGCCTCCGTGGTGGGCGGCCCCCTGCGCCGCGAGGACTACGCCACGCTCAAGGCCCGGGGCCAGCTTGGCCGCAGGGCTTTCCTGACCTTTTTGCCCAGCCTGGACCCCGGCGACGAGGGCCGCGTCGCCTGGCGCTTTTTCCCCGGTCCCGACGACCAGGTGGACGCCCTGTTGCGTTTTTGCTCCGGCCTTGGCATCGACGGCTTTGCCGCCCTGTACCCGGACGAGGACTACGGCAGGCGCATGGCCGGCCTGTTTGAGCAAAAGGCGTATGCCGCGGGGGCCAAAAGCGTGCACAAGACAGCCTACACGCCGGGCCAGCCCACCGGCTGGCTGCGCGCCGTGGGCAACCTGCTGGCCGCCAACAAAAACCCGGCGCATGCGGGCGGGGCCACCTTCCGCGCCATCTTCCTGCCCGACACCTGGAAGAACATGGACGTGCTGGTGCCCAACATCTTCTACTACAACGAAACCCGCCAGGTTCTGCTCGGCACCACCCTGTGGGAACAGGATCTTGCCCGCGCGCCCTTTGTCAGCCCGCAATATTACTCCCTGGCGGTCTTTCCCGGCTCGTGGAACGCCGTCCGGCTTTCCCCCGCCGGGGAACGGCTGCAGGCGGGCATGCTTTCGTCGGGCAAGGGCCCGGCGGATTTCTGGTCCGGCCTGGGCTACGACTTCGCCCGCCTGGCCGCCGGCATGAACGTCGCCCCGGGCTCCGGCCCGGCAAGCGTCAACCCGGCCCTGCGCTCCGCCTCCCTGGACTGGAGCATGGCGCCCCTGCATTGGGACGCGGCAGGCAAGGCGGGGCAGGACATGTTCCTGTTCACTCCGACCGAAGGCGGCTTCGCCCCCCTGGACGAGGCGGCTTTCCGCAGGAACTTCGCCGCCGCCTGGAAATAGAGTCGCATCCCTTCGCCCGGAAGTCCGGGTGAAGCGCCTGAGACTTCCAGCACACCGGCGTAATCTGAATGCCCGGCGGCGAATATTGCCAATTCCGCCGCTTCGTGCCATAAAAAGAAGAGTGGGCATTGTATCCGGCAGTTTATCCCAGGATCGTTTCACCCCCTTATCACCCGCGCCTATGAACACTCAGGACCTGCAGACCATCCACGGCTATGTCATGGCTTTGCCCCCCCGCCGCGCATCCGACCTGGAACCCGTCCGCGTGGCGGTGGTCACCGACGACGGCGCCGAGTACCACGTGCTCCACAAAGGCACGGGCGCGGGGCTTGCGGACAACATCAGCGCCGGAGTGGAGGTGACGGGCAGAGTGCGTCCCCCGGCCGCTTCCGCCCCCGACGCCGCCCCGGACCCTGAAGCCCCCGGCCTGCCCGTCTTTCTATTTTATGTATATTCTTATAAACTTATAGACGGGTACGATAACCCCTGGTATGACGACACTGTGGAGTGATGTCAGCTATGTCCGATCCCGCCGTTCACCCGCCGGAAGCGTCCGGTTCTTTTAAGCCGGAAGCCTCCGGTCCGCCTCTTGCGGCCGTTTTTTCCGCCACAGGCAAAAACGGCGAACATCTGCGCCTTTCCGGCGCCTGGACAGTACAGACCCTGCACCAGGTCGAAGCCTCGCTGCGAAAGGCGGTGCAAAGCGCTTCCGGCAGCGTTGTCCTTGATCTTGAGGGCATGGCGCGCATGGACACGGCGGGCGCCCTGGCCGTCAACGAAACCATGCTGGCCCTGCGGGCAAGGGGCGTCAGGACCGTGCTGCTCACGGACAACGAACGCCACAAGGAACTGCTGGAAAAGGCCGTTCTGCCGGACGCGGACGCAAGGGACGACACGCCCCGCGCCTCGCGCCTGCTGCGCTTCTTTTCCTTTCTGGGCAAAGAGGTGCTGCACGAGTTGTGGATGGCCGGACAGCTTATCGGCTTTCTGGGGCACTTTCTTGTCTGCCTTGGCGGCCTGATCCTGCACCCCTCGCGCATCCGCTGGACCTCGCTGGTCTTTCACATGGACCAGACGGGTTTTCGCGCCGTGCCCATCGTGGGCCTGCTTACCTTTCTGATCGGCATGGTGGTGGCCTATATGGGGGCGGAGGAACTGGCCCGCTTCGGCGCGCAGGTCTTTGCCGTCAACCTGCTGGAAGTGACCATCATGCGCGAAATGGGGGTGCTGATCACCGCCATCGTCGTGGCCGGCCGGTCCAGTTCGTCCTTTACGGCCCAGATCGGGGCCATGATGGCCAACGAGGAAGTGGCCGCCCTGCGGTCCATGGGCCTGGACCCCATGGTGCTGCTGGTAACGCCCCGCGTGCTCGGCCTGATGCTCACCCTGCCCATGCTGGTCTTTATCGCGGACATGATGGCCCTTTTGGGCGGCGCCTGCGCGGTGTGGTATTCCATGGATCTCGGCTTTGCCAGCTTTTTGATCCAGTTCCACAACGTGGCCCAGGCCAAAAACTTTTTTGTGGGCATGGTAAAAACCCCCTTTTTCGCCCTGATCATCGGCATCGTGGGGTGCTTTCAGGGTTTTCGCGCCACCACCAGCGCTGAGTCCGTGGGCTTTCTTACCACCATCGCCGTGGTGGAGGCCATCTTCATCGTCATCCTGCTTGACGCCCTGTTCGCCATCTTTTTCACCACCATCGGCATATGAACGCGCCAGAACCGGAAATCCTCGTCGCCCTGCGGGGCGTCACCAACCGCTTCGGTCCCCAGACCGTGCACCAGAACCTTGACCTGGACATCCGCCGGGGCGAGATTCTGGGCCTTATCGGCGGCTCCGGCACGGGCAAGTCGGTGCTGCTGCGCACCATCATCGGGCTGAACCGCCAGGCCGAAGGCGACGTCGTCATCATGGGCGTGAACATGGGCACGGCCGCCCCGGACGAAAAGGCCCGCATCCGCCGCCAGTGGGGAGTGCTGTTCCAGGACGGGGCGCTCTTCTCCTCTTTGACCGTGGCCGAAAACATCCAGTTTCCCCTGCGCGAGTTCACCTCGCTTTCTCCGGCCCTTATGAGCTCCATCGCGCGCATGAAGGTGGCCATGGTCGGCCTGCCGCCGCTGGCCTACGGCAAATATCCCGGCGAGCTTTCCGGCGGCATGAAGAAACGCGCCGGCCTCGCCCGCGCCCTGGCCATGGACCCGGCCATCCTTTTGCTCGACGAGCCCACCGCCGGCCTCGACCCCCTGGGCGCCGCCGACTTCGACCAGTTGGTGCTTACCCTGCGGGACAACCTGGGCCTTACCGTACTTATGGTCACCCACGACCTTGATTCCCTGCACGCCATATGCGACCGCGTGGCCGTGCTGGCCGAAAAACGCATTTATGCCGTGGACTCCATCAAAAACCTTCTCAAGGTGGACCACCCCTGGATCCAAAGCTACTTCACAGGCCCCCGCGGCCGCGCCGCCGGGATCGGACAATAGTGCTGATGATGATTTCGTGATTGGGGCTCCGCCCCAATCAATGGAGATTCCTATGGAAATACGGGCCAATTACATCATCGTGGGCGTGTTCACCCTGGCGATTCTGCTGGGGGGATTCGTGTTCACCTTGTGGGTTACCAAACAAAGCCAGCGCACGGTCATGGCCGAGTATGACATCTCCTTCAAGGAAAGCGTGCGCGGCCTTTCGGTAAGCAGCGACGTGCTGTTCACGGGCATCAAGGTGGGCACGGTCAACCGCATCAAAATCAGCGACAAAGAGCCGGGCGTGGTGTCCGTGCGCATCTCCATCGCCGCCGACACCCCGGTGCGTGAAAACTCGGCGGCGCGCCTTGAAATCCAGGGGGTCACCGGCACCACCCTGGTCAGCATTTCCGGCGGCACGGCCACAAGCCCGCTGGTGCGCCTGCCGCAGGGGCAGGTGGGCGAAATCCGGTCGGAACCCTCCCCCCTGTCCGCCGTGATGGCGCACATACCCAACACCGTCGCCGCCGCCAACGAAGTGCTGCACCGCCTGGACAGCATGCTTTCCACAGAAAACCAGGAATCGCTCACCGTGACCCTGGCGGCGCTGGCCAAGCTTTCCTCCTCGCTGGCGGACAAGACCGGCGCACTGAACGAAATTGTGAACAACACGCAGAACACATCCCGCCAGCTCAGCTCCCTTACCGAGGAAGCGGGCAAAGACCTTAAGGCCACCAGCGAATCCATGAGCAGGATCGCGGCCCGCATCGACAGCACCCTTACCGTGGCCGAGCCGGGCCTGAAGCAGTTTTCCAGAGAAGGCCTGAGCGACGTGCGTATGCTGGTTGTGGAAACGCGCAACCTGGTGCATGTGTTCACCCGCATAGCCCAAAAGCTGGAAAGCGACCCTCGCCGTTTTCTCTTCGGCGAACCCGTACAGGAGTATAAAAGCCGATGACCACCAACGCAGCACTTCCGCCCCTGCGGCCCGAGCGGCCTTTTCTGTGGCGCCTCGCGGCCGCGATGGGGCGTTCGTCCTCCCTTGCCCTGCTTCGCCTTTTCCGGCCCGACAGCCACGAAGCGCAGCTTGACAGGCATCTGAAGCCGGAACTGGCCGAAGGCGCGGGACAGCCGTCCCTCAGCGACGACCAGATCATCCTCAAACTTTGCTGGAACTGGCTTATGGAACACCGCTTCAGGATCTTCACCCTGTCCTTTCTGCTCTTCGGCCTTGTGGTTTCGCTTTTTTCCTTTTACGGCTGCGCCTCGGTCCTTGACCCCGGCCCCGCGCCCACGCGCGTGCAGCTTAACCCCGACATGCCGGCCAGGGTCGCCGCCGCGCCTTTTGCCAAGCAGCTTGTGGTGGCCCTGCCCGTGGCCGGGCGCGACATTGACACCGACAGCATCGCCCTGATCTTCAACCAGCGCGAAGTGCGCTACCTTTCCGGCATGCGCTGGACCGGCACCGTGCCCTATATCGTACAGCGCGGCCTTATGGACGCCCTGGAAGCCTCGGGCGGGCTGAAGGGCGTTGCCGACGAAGGCGCGGGCATCTCGGCCAACGTCAAGCTGCTGTGCGACGTCAGGCAGTTCGCCCTGCGCTATGCCGACGAAAAGGCCGCGCCCTCGGCGGAATTCGCCGCCTCGTTGAAGCTGGTGAACCTGAACAACGGGCTGGTGCTGTCCGCCAAAAACCTGGACATCTCCGTCCCGGCCGGGGGCAGGGACAACGCCGCCCTGATCAAAGCCATGGAACAGGCGCTTTCGCAAGGTCTGGCCCAGGCCACGCCCTGGGTGCTGGAAAACATGAAGCGCACGAAATAGCGCCCGGATCGGGAGCGCCTTGAAGTTACTATGATCTAAAATGACGGCAGGCGAGCTTTGCTCGCCTGCCGCTGTTTTAACGCGCGTGAGAGAGGGATTCCAAGACAACTTCCGGACCGGGCCGGACAAAGGCTACGAATTCAATCCGCCAAGCAGGATGTACTTGGTTTCCACATAGTCCTCGATGCCCTGGCGTCCGCCTTCCTTGCCCAGTCCGCTTTCCTTTACGCCGCCGAAAGGAACCTCGCCGGATGCCAGGGCCGTTTCGTTCACGCCCACCATGCCGTAGTCCAGGCCGGCGGCGATGCGGTAAAAGCTGCCCACGTCGCGGGTGTAGACGTAGGAAGCCAGGCCGTATTCCGTATCATTGGCCAGGCGCAGGGCTTCTTCCTCGGTCTTGTAGGACATGACCGGGGCGATGGGGCCGAAGATTTCCTCGCGGAACACGCGCATCTCCGGGGTCACGCCGGCCAGGACGGTCGGCTCGAAGAACAGCCCGCCCAGGCTGTGGCTTTTGCCGCCGCGGACCACCCTGGCGCCCTTGGCCACGGCGTCGTCCACAAATTCCTTCATGGCGGCGTGAGCTTTGGCGTCGATCATCGGCCCCTGGGTCACGCCCGCGGCCGTGCCGTCGCCCACCACGATGCCCCCGGCCAGGGCGGCCAGCTTTTCCACAAAGGCGTCACAAACGCTTTCATGCACGATAAAGCGGTTGACGCAGATGCAGGTCTGCCCCGCGTTGCGGAACTTGCAGCCCATGGCTCCGGCCAGGGCCTGTTCCAGGTCCGCGTCGGCGCAGACGATCATCGGAGCGTTGCCGCCCAGTTCCATGGAAACCTTTTTCACCGTGGCGGCGCAGGAAGCCATCAACGTTTTGCCCACGGCGGTGGATCCGGTGAAGCTGAGCTTGCGCACCAGCGGGTTTTCGGACAGTTCCGCGCCTATGTCCCCGGCCCCGCCCGTGACCACGCTGAGAATGCCCGCGGGCACACCGGCGCGCAGGGCCAGTTCCGCCATGGCCAGGGCGGAGAAAGGCGTCTTGCTGGCGGGTTTGATGATCATGGGGCAGCCCGCGGCCAGGGCCGGGGAGGCTTTGCGCGCGATCATGGACATGGGGAAGTTCCAGGGGGTGATGGCGGCGGTGACGCCTATGGACTGGCGTATGGTCAGAGGCTGCTTGCCCGGCCAGGGCGAGGGGATGACTTCGCCGTACACGCGGCGGCCTTCTTCCGCGTACCAGATGATGTAGCCGGCGCCCAGCATGATTTCGCCCCGGGCCTCGGCCAGGGGTTTTCCCTGCTCCAGGGTCATGATCAGGGCCAGATCGCCGATATTCTCCATGATCAGGGCGTGCCAGCGCCGCAGTATTTCCGCGCGTTGCAGGGGCAGCAGGGCCTTCCAGGCGGGCCATGCTTTCTGCGCTTCGTCCACGGCCCGGGCCGTTTCCTTGCGGCCCAGTTTGGGCACCGTGCCGATGACCGAACCGTCCGCCGGGTTGCGCACGGTGATCGCCGCGCCGTCGGCGGAGGTTATCCATTCGCCGCCGATAAGGCAGGCTTGTTTCAGCAGTCCCGGATCCTTCAATTGCATGAGATTCTCCTGAATATGCGCAGTTAAGGTTTGGTGTATGGAAAGCCTACATGCCCATGTTGAACATGCGCGGCAAAAACAGCACGATTTCCGGCACAAAGGTGAACAACAAAATGCATAGCAGCAGAGCCCCCAGATAGGGAAGAACCCCCAGCGCCACTTTTTCGATGGGCGTTTGCGCGATGCTGGAGGAAACAAACAGGTTCACCCCCAGGGGCGGCGTCAGCAGGGCCATTTCGTTGGTCACCACCAGAATCACGCCGAAGTGGATGGGATCGATGCCCAGCTGCTTGAGCACGGGCATAAGCACCGGCACCAGGATGATGATGGTGGACAGGGTTTCCATGAACATGCCCAGAATGATCAGCACCCCGATGATCATCAGCAGCACCACCTGCGGATTGCTGGAGATGCTCAGCACGGCGGAGGCCAGACGCTGGGGCGCTTCCTCGAAGGTCAGTATCTTGCCGAACAGGGTGGAGGTGCCCACAATAAGCAGCACCGCGCCGCAGACCATGGCCCCTTCCAGCAGGGCCTTGTACAGGTGGCGGGGTCTGAGCGCCCGGTTCACCACAAATCCCACCATAAGAGCCCAGATGATGGCCACCACCGAGGCTTCCACCGGCGTGGCCATGCCGGAATAGATGGACCCCAGAATGATAAAGGGCGTGGCCAGGGCCGGCGCACTGACCAGGCAACTGCGCAGAAAGCGCCGGAGATTGAAGGGGGGCGCGTCGGTATCGCCCCGGAAGTTGCAGCGCCTGGCAATGGCCCAGGCGGTAAAGACCATGCTGCCCGCCACGATGAAGCCGGGCACGAACCCGGCCGTGAACATGGCCGTGACCGACAGGTTGCCCAGGATGGCGTAAATGATCATGGGGTTGCTGGGCGGGATCAGAATGCCTATGGTCCCGCCCGAGGAAGCCACGGAGGCCGCGTAGGTGCGGGTATAGCCGCTGCGCACCATGGCCGGAATAAGCAGCGTGCCCACAGCGGCCACGGTGCCGGGGCCGGAACCGGAAATGGCCGCGAAAAAAGTGCAGGCCAGAATGGTGGTGACGCCCAGCCCCCCGTGCATGCGCCCCACCAGTTGTTTGACCACGTCCACAATCTGGTGGGTGATGTTGCCGTACTCCATCAGGGAACCGGCGATGACAAAGCAGGGGATGGCCAGCAGGGGAAAGATGTTCAGCCCTTCGAACAGGGAGTTGTGGATGACGGAAAGGGGCAGGGAGCCGCCGTACAGCAGCCCCAGGACGGCGGCCACGGACAGGCTTGAAAATATGGGCATGCCCAGCAGAAACATCAGCAGCATGGACCCGATGACGATGGTAAGGGTAGAGAATTCCATCAGTTCAGCACCTCCCGCACCAGTTCCAGCAGGGTTCCCCGCTTCCAGCGCCTGAAGTAGTCTTCCACGACTCTCCAGGCCATCAGCACGAAGCCCGCCGGGATGATCATTTCCACATAGGCCTTCATGATTTGCAGGGTGGGGGAAATTTCGGGAAATTCCATGCACTCTTCGATCACCAGCCAGCTTTGCCAGGCTATGTACAGGGTAAAGGCCACCCAGATGGCGTCGGCGATGGCGCGCATCACCAGCCGCACCGGCAGGGAAAAGGGCAGAAACTGGGCGGTGATGCGCACGTGGCCGTTGCGCTTGGCCACCAGGGCCGCGCCTATGTAGACGGTCCACAAAAAGCTGTAGCGGCTGAGCTCTTCGGTCCAGGCCAGGGAGGAGCCGCTGAAAATCCGGATCAGCACCTGCGCGCCGAGGCAGAACACCATGACGGCCATGCAGAAGGCGCAGAAATATTCCTCAAAATTGTCATAGAGCGTTTTGATCATACCGGCGACTCTCTTGGGCAAATAGAGCGATTAACGCTTCAAACAGCCGGCCGATGGCGGAATTTACCCGCCTGCGGCTATTTGGCGGCGGGGATCTGAGACCAAATCCCCGCAGGCATTTCAAGCTGAAATGCCCCAGCGCTTGGGAAAAACCGGAACGGGACGCGCCGCCCCCTTCCGGCCGGGCCGGAACCGCAGGGCCGCGGCAGAAGCGGGCGGCGGCGACCCTGGCCGGGGCGCTGCAACGCGCACCGAAGAAGGGAAAAGCCGCCCGCGCGGCAGCCGGGCGCCGGCGGGAGGCCCGGCAAAAGAGCCCCCCGCCGCCGGTCCGGTTATTTGCTCATGACGGAGAGAGCTTCGTCAACCACGGCCTTGCCGCCGATCTTATCGGTGAACTTGGGCCAGATGCCCCGGGCCTTTTCCATCCACTGGGGTTCGTCCTTCAGTTCGGTAAAGGCCATGCCGTGTTCCAGGCAGTCCTTCAGGGCCTTTTCCACGTCCTTTTCCGACCACTGCCATTCGTAGCGCGCGGCTTCCATGGCGGCCTTGTCCACCAGGGCCTTGGCGGCCGGGGGCAGCTTGCGGTACCACTTTTCGCTTACCAGCATGGGGCCCACCCACAGCATGTAGTGCAGGTCGCTGATGTACTTCTGGACTTCCCAGAACTTCTGGTCGCGGTTGATGCCGTGGGGGTTTTCCTGCCCGTCCACAACGCCCTGCTGCAGGCCGTTGAATGTTTCGGTCCAGGCCAGGGGGTGGGGTTCAACGCCCCAGGAACGGAAGGCGTCCAACTGGATTTCCACCGCCGGGACGCGAATCTTCAAACCTTGCAAATCGGCCAGGGTGGCCACGGGCTTTTTGGAGTTGGTCAGCACGCGGTAGCCGCCCACCAGCCAGCTTAAGGGACGGGCGCCGCTTTGCCTGGCGATTTCGTCGGCCTGCTTGCCCATGAAGGGCGCGTCGCCGAACAGCTTGTACGCGTCGCTCAGTTTGGGAAAGATATAGGGCAAAATGAACAGGGAGGCGCGGGGGGCAAAGGGCGTAAGGTTGCCGCAGGCCACCACGGTCATGTGCAACTCCTCGGTGCGCAGTTGCTTCACGTTGGCCTGCTCGTCGCCCATGGAACCGCCGTAAAAAGTCTGGACGGTCATTGCGCCGCCGGACTCTTTTTCCACGATTTCCTTAAATTTTTCGATGGCCGTGACGTGCAGGCTGCCGGGGGGGTTGGCCGTTGCGGCCCGGATGGTCATTTTGGGGTAGTCGGCCGCGCCCGCCATTCCGGCAAAGGGAACCGCCAGCAAAAGAACCGCGCAGAACAGAAGTCTTTTCATCATGGCTTCTTTCCTCGACAAAGGTTACATGGTGAATCCGTCTCTCCGTTACTTGTCTGATACAAACGCAGGGTAAACAACATCTGGAATGGAACGGCGCCGCAAAGGCCGCCTTTTCCGGCGGCGGAAGCCGCCGCGCGGTTCGCCGCGCGGTTCCCCACCCCCTGCCGGGGGCATCCCAATTGAGAATATTTTCACAAGGCATCCCGCGCCGGGGATTCGTGAAGCAATCCCCGCGCGGCGGCTGCGCGTTTTTCAGCCGATAACCTTATAGACGGCGTTGCAGTCTTCTTTGCCGAAGCCCGCTTCCGACCCCTTTTTGTAATAGGCCAGGGCGGCTTCCATGGCGGCCAGATCCAGGCCGAAGGCGCGGGACATTTCCATGCCCAGGCGCACGTCCTTCAGGGCCAGATCCAGACCGAAACGGGCCTTGTAGTCGTCGGCGGCAATCCAGGGGCCGCGCACGTCCATCTGGAAGCTGCGCGCGCCGGTGTCGGCCAGCAGATCCAGCAGCAGCTTGCGGTCCAGGCCGGCCTTTTCCCCGGCGCGGATGCCTTCGGCCAGGACGGCCAGGTTGGTCATGCCCACCATGTTGGAAATAAGCTTTACCGCGCAGGAAGAAGCGATGGACCCCACGTAGTTGGGAACGCCGATAATCTTGAAGATGTCCGCCAGCTTGTCCACCAGGGCCTTGTCGCCGCCGATAAACATGGGTTCCTCGGCCTTTTCCGCATGGGCGGGGGTTTTGCCCAGGGTGCACTGGATATAGCCCACGCCGCGTTTGGCTCCTTCGGCGGCAAGGCCTTCAGCCGTTTGCGGATCGATGGTTGAAAGCTCCACGTGCACGCTTCCCGGGCTCATCTTCGCGTACAGCCCGGCCGGGCCTTCCATAACGCCCTTCACGTGCTGCGGCAGGGGAAGGCTGGTAAACACCACGTCGCACGCGCCAAGTTCGTCCACGGAAGCGGCGGCCTTGCCCGTGCTGCCCGCGGCAAGGGTTCTTTCGACGGCTTCCTTGCTCAAATCATAGACCAGCACCGATTTTCCGGCGCGAATAAGATTGCGGGCCAGGGGGCCGCCCATAAGGCCCGCGCCGATGAATCCGATTTGCATTATGCTCTCCGACGGTTGCGGTAATGATGACGCCCGCCGCCGGAAAAACGGCCTGGACCGCCCCCCCGGACTTCGCGAAACGTGGCCTGAACGCCTTTGCTTTAGTGAAAAAAATAGCAAGTAACATGCCACACTCATAGAAAACGCTTTTTCCTTACGCGCCAGACGGTTATTTATGAAACGCGCCCTGCCGGTCCTTGCGGTGCCCGGAATTCCCGCCCAAATACCGGCAATCAGCCGGAATGCGGGCAGCACAAAAAGCGCTGGCGCGACGCGGCCACTCCTGTATACTATGAAGGCAATAACTCCGCCCGCCGCGGGCGGCCCCCTCCCGCCATCCATGCTCCGTCAAAATGCGCTTTTTGCCCGGCAAAAAGCGCACAGGAGGACACCATGCAAAAGCGCGTCTTCGGCAACACCGGCGAATCCCTGTCCCTGCTGGGCTTTGGCTGCATGCGCCTGCCCCTTTGCGGCCCCGGGGCCTCGGACATAGACTATCCCCAGGCCACGGCCCTGCTGCGCAGGGCCATCGAGGGCGGCGTCAACTACGTGGACACCGCCTATTCCTACCACAGCTCGGGCGGCCACGATCAGCCGGGGGAAAGCGAGCCCTTTGTGGGCCGCGCCCTTGCCGGGGGCTGGCGCGAAAAGGTCAACATCGCCACCAAGCTTCCCACCTGGCTGGTAAAAAGCAAAAAAGAGATGCACGAGGTGCTGGACTTTCAGTTGCGCCGCCTCCAGACCGATCGCATCGACTACTACCTGGCCCACACCCTGAAGACCTCACTGTGGGAGCCCATGAAGGCGGCGGGCATGCTGGAGTTTCTGGACGAGGCCCGCAAAGACGGGCGCATCCGGCACGCGGGCTTTTCCTTCCACGACAGGTTCGAGGTCTTTGCCGACATCGTGCGGGGCTATGACTGGGAATTCGCCCAGATCCAGTACAACTACCTGGACGTGGACTTTCAGGCCGGGCGGCGCGGGGCGGAACTGGCCAAAAGCCGGGGCATGGGCCTTATCGTCATGGAGCCCCTGCGCGGAGGCTTTTTGATCAACCATATGCCGGAGGATATGCGCGCGGTTCTGGCCGGAGCCCGCCCGGAATGGAGCCTGGCCGACTGGGGGTTCCGCTGGCTGTACAACAGGCCCGAGGTGGATCTGGTGCTTAGCGGCATGGCAGCCATGGATCAGGTGGAGCAGAACCTGGCCATTGCCGCCGACCCCGGAACCATGAGCGAAGCCGACTTTGCCGTCGCCGAAACGGTGCGCGCCGCCCTGGAAGAGCGCATGCCCATCAAGTGCACCGGCTGCGGCTACTGTCTGCCCTGCCCGGCCGGGGTAAGCATCCCCATGGTGTTCAACGTCTATAACGACTACTTCGTCATGGACGCGGAGCCCATCCGGGAACGCGCCCGCTTCCTGTATTCCCTGCGGATGAACGACGGCGAACGGGCGGACGGCTGCCTGCACTGCCGCGAATGCGAGGAAAAGTGCCCGCAGGGCCTGCCGGTCAGCGAATATATGGAGCGGGCGGCGGAGCTTTTCGCCAAATAGTGAAGGCCCGCGTCTGTGGCGCGGGCCTTCAGATTGATGACAACCCCCGCAAGGCCGGGGTTTGCAAAGGCACGCCCGCTCCGGCGCTTAACGGCGGCAATCAATGCCGCCTGCGACTGCGCGGCGGGCTGTTGCCAAAGGGGACTTTGTCAACAGCCTCAAGGCCCGCGTCTGTGACGCGGGCCTTGACAGTTCCGGCCGCAAATCGCCCTATTCCGCCGAGCGAAAAAACGAAGAGTTGGCGTTTTTCAGCACGGCCACGCGCGCGCCCGGGCATTCTTGCAGCCAGCCGTCCACAGTGGGCTGCATCCTGCCCGGCGTAAGCAGGCACTCCGCCAGGGCCTCGTCCGAAAGGTCCGAATGCACCGCCACGGTAAACGCCGTGGTGGCCCGCGCGAACAAAAATCCCTTGTGCGCCCCCATCTTGAAGGGCGAAGCTTCAAAATGCTTTTTCAGGGCGTGGTCGCTGGAAAATCCCTTCACATAGCTGTGATAGGCCTCATCGCCTATGCCTTGCTCGCACTTGGCCAGCAGCAGCAGGCGCGCTCCCGGCGCGGCGCACTGGCAGGCGGCGTTCAGGGCCTTTTGCGCCTGGTACAGGCATAAATCCTTGGGGCTGCCCCCGCAGGAGGCCACGACAATGTCGTAAGGCCTGTCAAAACGCAGCCCGTACAAATCCATGGTCACCCGCGAAGCCTCGCGCATGACCACGGACGGCGACCCGGCCAGGACGGCCACGGGCTTTTTGTACGCGTCCAGCACCACGTTGACGGCCAGGGAAACCCCGATCATCTCGCCGGACTCGTTAAGATCCAGGCGCACGGGGTTGTCCGCGATGTTGCCCGCCACAGCCGCCGCCTCGCGCATCATGCGGTGGTTGGCCGCAATCATGGCAGCCGAGGCGCAGCCTATGGTCACGCCCTTGGCCCCGCCGGTAAAGCCCACAAACTGGTGGGCGTCCACCATGCCCATAACCAGCTTGAGATCCGCTTTGCCGTACTCGGCATTGATCTCCACCGGCGTGCCCCGGCTGGTCACGCCGAAACGCGCCAGGGAGGAACTCCCGGCATCGTGCGCCACCACGCGGCAGCCGCGCAGTTCCCCGGGCAGTATGCGCGCCCGCTGGGCGTCATCGGCGGGGGGATGCAGCCCGCCGCCGATGACGATGACCACGTCTTCCCCCTTCAAGCCGGGGTATGCCGCGAAAATACGGTCCAGCAAAGGCGGCAGCAGCAATTTTGTGGGAAAAGGCCGCGTTTCGTCCGGCACCGCTATGGCCACCGAACGCGGGGCGTCCCTGCCCTCCAGGGGCAGACAGCCAAGCGGCGCGTCCAGGGCCGCGTGCAGGGCCGCCACAGGGTCTTGCAAAGCCCGCGCCGTCTTGGGTTCGAACACGTCCGCCGTCACATGCCTGGGCAGTTCCAGGGGCAGGGTTCCGGACCCGTACTTCAGGTCGATGCGCATGGCGGCCTCCAAGGTAAACGGTTACATATACAGGTCTTTTGAGGCCGTTCCGGCAGATCCCGCCAAACCGGGAACTTCCGGAACGGCACAGCGTATCAGGAATTTTCGGAGCGGCGCTGAGGCAAAACCAGTCTCCAAAACCGGGCGAATGAAACCTCTCAAAATAAATGGCTTCAGGGGCAGCTTCCAACGAAGCTATTTTGTTCCAGGAGCAAGGAACCCGGCCCTTTTTGCGAAGGGAGTGTACTTCTTGCCGTACTCGACCGGAGTAAAAAGGGCCGGGTGACGCGGCTATTGGCCAAAAGAACGAGTTGGAAGCTGCCCCTAAAAGAACATGCCCTCGGGCGTGGGCACCCCCAGCAGCAGGGCAAACCCGCCCCATACGGAAAGGCACATCACCGCCGTCAGGATGCCCGCGGCCACGGCGGTCTTCGCCGGGCCGCCGCCCATGTCGCTCAGGACCATGGCGGCGCCGAACAAAAAGAGGGCGCTTGCCGAGTAGAACCCAAGCAGGGGGATAAGGACCACATACGCCATGGAGATCACGGAAATCATCGCCACCCGCTTGAGCGCCACCGGCTCGTCGTCGGCTATGGTATCGCAGCCCCGGCGCATCTTGAGTAGCCCCTGGGCCAGCAGGTACAACCCGCCCAGAGTGATGAAGCCGATGATCAAAGAAGGGTACATCAGGCTTACCCCGGTCAGATCCCCGCACTGGCTGTAAAAGGCCAGCGCGATCAAAAGGGAGAACAGACCCGCCACCAGGTCGGTAATACTGCTACGCATGGGGAGCCTCCGTGGAGCTTTCCGGGGATTCGCAAAAAGCCATCTTCTTGCGCTTGCGCTCCAGCAGGAAGGGCGTCACCAGCGAAAGCAGGGTAAAGAAAATCAACGCGAGCGCGATGGGGCTGTCCATAAAAACCTGCATCACCGAACCGCCGGAGGCGTGGGACAAGCTGACGCACTTGCCGTAGTTCTCCTCGATCATGGGACCGAGAATGATGCCCAGCGCCATGGCGCCGGTATCCAGGCCCACCCGGTTGCACAAATAGCCCACGAAACCGAAAAGGATCACGATCCACACGTCCAGCATGCTGTTGCGGATGGCGTAAGAGCCTATGACCGACAGCATCACTATGCCGATGGCCACAAAGGTAAGGCGGATGCTGAGCAGACGCACCATGATCTTGGCCAGGACCAGGCCCACGGGGATCATCAGCAGGTTCACCACGAACTGCGAGAAGATGAAGGTATAGGCCAGCACGCCCGTGTTGGTGAAGACCTTGAAGCCCGGCTGGATGCCCTTGGCCAGCAGCGCGCCCAGGATAACCGCAGCCACGGCGCTGCCGGGGATGCCCAGGGTCAGCATGGGGATAAGCGATCCGCCGATGACGGCGTTGTTGGCGCTTTCGCTGGCGGCCACGCCTTCAATGACGCCGGTGCCGAAGCGCTGCGGGTTCTTGTCCCAGCGTTTTGTCTCGTTGTAGGAGATGATGGAGGCTATCTCGCCGCCCGCGCCGGGCAGCATGCCCACCAGGGTGCCGATGATGGAAGAGCGCACCAGCACGGTCTTGCACTTGCCCGCAAGTTCGCGCAGCACTTCGCCAAAGGCTCCGGGCCTGGGATTATAAGAGGCGATGAAGGGCTTGTAGCTGCCGATCAGATACAGCACCTGCGAAAAAGAGAACAGGCCGATCATGGCCGGAATGACTTCCACCCCCTGCACAAGAGCATACTGCCCGAAGGTGAAGCGGGGTACAGCCTCGTGCGGGTCCAGGCCGATGGTGGCCACCAGCATGCCGATGGCGCCGGAGATAAGCCCCTTGACCATGTTGCCCGAGGACATGACCGCGATGGTCGAAAGGCCGAAAAGGCACAGCCACAGGCTTTCCGGCCCGCCGAACTGCACGGCGAAGCGCGCCAGCGGCGCGGCCAGGAACATCAGGAACACCGTGCCCACAATGCCCCCGAAAGAAGAGGACAGCAGGGAGGTGATCAGGGCTTTATCCGCTTTGCCGGACTGGCACATGGGCCAGCCGTCAAAGGTGGTGGCCACGGACGAAGGCGTGCCCGGCGTGCAGATCAGGCAGGCCGAGTTGGCCCCGCCGTAAATGGCCCCGGCGTAGATGGCCCCCAGCATGACCAGGCCGCTGGTGGTGTCCATGGCAAAGGTCACCGGCACCATAAGGGCCACGCCCATGGTGGCCGTCAGGCCGGGCAGGGCGCCCACGATGATGCCGCCGGCCAGGCCGGCAAGCATAAGAAAGAGGTTGAAAGGCTCGCACAAGTTGGCAAGTGCGGGAAGAAAAAATTCCGACATGGATACTCCTTGCGTCCCGCCGAAGCATGCCGCTTTGGCGGGACGCGGGGCTGACGCCCAAGATTGTCTGCATTACCGGGGAGGGGAACCTCCGCGGGCTTTCCCCCCTGTTCAAGGGCGGAAAGCTTTGCTACTTGACGGTTCCGGCCTTGATCAGGGCGGCCTTGATGACGTCGTTCTGCTTCTGCATATACTGGAAGAAGGCGTCGCCATCCATGTATTCGGCGGGCTGTCCGGCCTGCTTCATGTCTTTGATGTAGTCGGGGTCCATGCAGATCTTTTTGAAGATGTCGCGCAGGTACGCCAGGTTTTCCTTGCTGATGCCCTTGGGGGCCACAAAAGCGCGGCGGATGTCGGACACCACGTCGTAGCCCTGTTCCTTCAGCGTGGGCACGTCGGGCAGAAATTCGTTGCGCTTTTCGCCGGCAAGACCCAGCACGCGCATTTCGTCAAGGCTGCGCATGACGTCGTTCAGGTTGCCGAACATGACGTCGATTTCGCCGCCCAGGATGGCGGCGTTCTGGTCGGCCGCGCCCTTGTAGAAAATCGGGGCCACCTTGAAGTCGTACTTGCCGATCACGTCAAGGTACATCAGGTGATGGCCGCTGTTGGGGCCCACCAGACCCACCTTCAGCTTGCCGGGGTTGGCCTTGGCGTAGTCGAACACGTCCTTGACGGACTTGAAGGGGCTGTCCTTGCGCACGGCCACGGTCTGGGGATCGTTGACCACCTGGCAAATGTAGGCGAAGTCGTCTATGGAGAACTGCGCCTTCTGGGCCAGGGGCTGGATGATCATGTGCGGCACGTTGACGCCGCCGATGGTATAGCCGTCGGGTTTGGCCATGGCGATTTCGCCAAAGCCGATGGCGCCGCCGGCGCCGGGCTTGTACACAAAGGTCCACTGCTGATCGGAAAACTTATTCCAGTATTTCTGCATGATGCGGGCCTGCACGTCGCTGGAGCCGCCCGCGGTGAAGGCGATGACCATGTTGATAGGCTTGTCGGGATACTTGGCCTGGGCGAAACCGGCGACGGAGACGGCCAGCAGGCATCCCAACACGGCAAAAGCCGCCAATTTGCGAAACATCATAACGCTACTCCGGGAGTTGATGGTTAATGATCCGGTAAGGCTTTTCTCAATAATAAATGAATATGCTCCGCCCGCGCAAAAAAAACCGTCACGGCAGGTTGCCGGTGACGGTCGGATAGTACGGATGCCGCAACGCTCCGCTAAAACAAATACGGAAACAGCTCCCCCCGGGGGGGGAAGCCTCATGGCACAGGTGGTGTGAAGATACCTGCCTCACGGCGCCGCTCATAGAGTTCTCACAGGCGTTCACTTTTGTTCCAGGACATTGCCGCTTCAAAGCGCTCCAATCGACTCGCCGAAGCTTTTTACCGCTCCCGCCGGACTTGCGGGCGGGCTGCTCCCGCCCGGACTTTCGCGCGGGCCGATTCCGTCAGCCTCACGGACGGGCCGCTCCCGCCCGGCCCGCCGGAGAGGTTACGGCGGACCGGGGCGGAAGAGGCTCATGAACGCTACGCGCTTTCGTACAGTCTGGTCATGATGAATTCGCGGTGCCCGAGCACTTCGGCGGCGGTGTTGCGGCCGTTGCAGGTGCGGATCATCATTTCAAGCAGCTTGTCGCCGGCCTGATCCATGTTCAGTTCCTTGCGCAA
>JAVBPV010000030.1:0-61190 GCA_031549405.1 Desulfovibrio sp. | reverse complement strand
CCCCCCCCCCCCCCCCCCCCCCCCCCCCCCCCCCCCCCCCCCCCCCCCCCCCCCCCCCCCCCCCCCCCCCCCCCCCCCCCCCCCCCCCCCCCCCCCCCCCCCCCCCCCCCCCCACAGTAAGACCATTGCACAATGGCCTTTTTGCCCTTTTACTGCGTTGTGCTTTGTCCCGTGCGAAGGTCATATATGCTTGAATATACTCCCTCCGCCCGGAACTCGCACTCCTTGTAAAAGAACAAAAATTCTCATTGTGTAATGGTCTTACTATGTTATTCCCATTCAATAGTGCTGGGCGGTTTGGCCGAGATATCGTAAACCACTCGGTTGACGCCGGGCACTTCGGCCAGGATGCGGGCGGACATGGTGTTCAGCAGTTCATAGGGCAGTTGCGCCCATTCGGCGGAAATGGCGTCGCGGCTGTTTACCGCGCGTATGGCGATTACATTTTCATAGCTGCGCTGGTGGTTGCGCACGCCAACGGTGCGCAGGGGCAGCAGTATGGCGAAGCCTTGCCATATTTTGCGCATCCAGCCGGATTTTTCCAGTTCTTCACGCACAATGGCATCGGCCAGGCGCAGGGTATCCAGCCGTTCTTTGGTAAGCGCGCCCAGCACGCGCACCCCAAGGCCGGGGCCGGGGAAGGGGTGGCGGTGGATGAAGCTTTCCGGCAGGCCCAGTTCCGCCGCCACGGCGCGCACTTCATCCTTGAACAGTTCCTTCAGCGGTTCCACCAGCTTCAGGCGCATGGTTTCCGGCAGGCCGCCCACGTTGTGGTGGCTTTTTATGGTGGCCCCGGTGGGGGAGTAAGATTCGATTACGTCCGGGTAAATGGTGCCCTGGGCCAGAAATTCCACGCCCTGAATGGAGTTTGCTTCCCGTTCAAACACCTCAATAAAGGCCCGGCCAATGATCTTGCGTTTTTCTTCCGGGTCTTCCACCCCGGCCAGGCGTTCAAGGAAGTAGTCTTGCGCTTCAATGTAGTGCAGGTTCAAATCCGGCATGTGGTCTTTCAGCATTTGGGCCACGTCTTGCCCTTCATTCAGGCGCATCAGGCCGTGATCCACAAAAATGCAGTGCAGTTTGCCGCCCAGCGCCTTGTGCAGCAGGGCCGCCACTACGGATGAATCTACCCCGCCGGAAAGGCCCAGCACCACTTTGGCGTTGCCGGCCTGTTCCTTGCTGCGGCGCACGGCTTCTTCCACAAAGGCCTTCATGTTCCAGTCCGGCTTCAGGCCGGCCTTTTTGAACAGGAAGTCTTTCAGCTTGCCTTCTTCCGCCGGGTTTTGCGGGTCGCCCACAAATTCCGCATTGCCCGCTTCCGGGCAGACCGCGCCTGTGGCCCCAACGGGCAGGCCGCTGTTCAGGATCAGTTTGGTGAAGTCCACGCATTCCGGCGAGCAGGCGCGGTCTTGCAGGCCGCACAGAATAACCGCCTTGAAGGCGGCGGGGTTGAAGCTTTCCGCCTTGGCGTTGCAGGGAAGAATTTCCGAATACACCCCGCTTTCACGCACCCGGCGGGCCAGAAATTGCGTAAGCGGTGAACCGTAGTCCACAATAAGGACTGATGAGTGAGACATGTTCTTTCCAATAGCTGATGTTTATGAAAAGCGGCGCGGGTTTTGAGGTGCCCGCGCCGCGGGTGTAACCTGAGGGCTCAACCTAGTTTTGTTCCACCTGATAGTTGGGCGCTTCCTTGGTGATAATAACGTCATGCACGTGGCTTTCACGCAGGCCCGCGCTGGAAATTTCCACCATTTGGGCCTTTTCATGCAGTTCCGGCAAATTGGCCGCGCCAACGTAACCCATGCCGGAACGCAGGCCGCCCACCAGCTGGTACAGGCTATCCGCCACCGGGCCTTTGAAGGGCACGCGGCCCACAATGCCTTCCGGCACCAGTTTTTTGCTCTTTTCCTGGAAGTAGCGGTCAGAGCTGCCTTCCTTCATGGCGTCTATGGAACCCATGCCGCGATAGATTTTATAGGTGCGGCCCTGATAGAGCACTGTTTCACCTGGGCTTTCCTCGCTGCCCGCGAAAAGGCTGCCTATCATTACCGTGCTTGCGCCCATGGCCAGGGCTTTTACAAGGTCGCCGGAATATTTTATGCCGCCGTCCGCAATGACGCAACGGTCCATTTCTCTGGCGGCCCTGACCGCGTTCATAATGGCGGTGACCTGCGGCACGCCCACCCCGGCCACAATGCGGGTGGTGCAAATGGAACCGGGGCCAATACCCACTTTAACGGTATCCGCCCCGGATTGCAGAATGGCCTTGGCCCCTTCATAGGTGGCCACGTTGCCCGCTATAAGGTTGCACTGCGGGAAGGACGAGCGAATGGCGCGAATGGAATCCAGCACGTTTTTGGAATGCCCGTGGGCGGAATCCAGCACCAGAAAATCCGCCCCGGCCTGCAACATGGCCTCTGCCCTGGGCAGGCATTCCTTGCCAATGCCAATGGCCGCGCCAACGCGCAGGCGGCCGGAATCATCCTTGCAGGCGTCCGGATATTTGCGGATTTTCTCAATATCTTTCATGGTTATAAGGCCGCGCAACTGCTTGTTTTCATCCACCACCAGCAGTTTTTCAATGCGGTTGGCGTGCAGGTGTTCCTTGGCCTCTTCAAGGGTAATGCCCACGGGCACGGTAACCAGGCCCCGGCTGGTCATTACTTCTTTAACCTTGGTATTTTCAAGGTCTTTCACAAAACGCACGTCGCGGTTGGTAAGAATGCCCACCAGCTTGGCGCCGCGCACCACCGGCAGGCCGGAAACCCGGAAGGCGCTCATAAGTTCAAGGGCCTGCCCGACCGAATCGTTGGGGTTTACGGTTACCGGGTCAAGTATCATGCCGCTTTCAGATTTTTTGACCTTTTCAATTTCCAGCTTCTGTTCGGCAATGGTCATGTTTTTGTGAATAACGCCCACGCCGCCGTTGCGGGCCATGGAAATAGCCATGGCGGCTTCGGTTACCGTATCCATCGCGGCGGAAATAAGCGGTATGTTCAGCTTTATGCCCGGGGTGAGCCAAGAGGAGACATCCACGCTATCCGGCGTGTTTTCCGAATATCCGGGAAGAAGCAGAATATCATCAAATGTAAGGGCTTTGCCAACAATGCTGCTCATTACTCCTCCGAGTATGTTTGATGTTGCAATGGGGTAAAATATGCCTTACGCCGTCCTGCTGTCAAGAATAAGTTGGATTGTTGAAGCGTCTTGCGGCGCGGGCGCTATTGACAGCGCCACAAGGGGCGGGTATCACAAATTAAATAAAATCGGCCCTGAAAGGCATAAAAAATAATGCTTAAACTGGTTTCGCAATTTGACCCGCCGCAGGCCAGGCCCAGCCAGGCCACGCCAACTTGCTGCTGTTGCTGTTGTTGCTGCCTGTTTTCCACAATTGGCGGTTCCATTTTTGCAGGCAGGGTGCTTGGTGAAAGGAATGTGCCCGCGCCGGTTGAAGCATTGCCCGGCCAAACCCAAACCGCGTCCTGCCAGGCAGAAGACGCCCCCGGCCAGCCGGAAGCGGTAAACCCTCTGGGCTGTTTTGTGCCTATGCTTTCACTGGGCCTGCTGCTTGGGCTGCTGTTCCTTTTTTGCTTGGCGGGCGGCAAATTTTATGTGCCCCTGCTGGTTTTTTCCTGCTTGCTGGGTATAATTCCCCTGTGCTATTATTGGGCCTATAAAAAATCATTTGTTATTGTTTTGGGCCTGGGCATCGCGACAGCGCTTTGCATGGCCGCGGAAATTGTGGTGACTACCCTGCTTTTAAGTTTTATTGCCAAGCTGTTATGACGGCACTTTTTGTCTGTAAAGGTTTTGACCATGCTGAAACTGGTTTCGCAATTTGACCACCCCCAAGCCCGGCCCAGCCACGCCACGCCCACTTGCGGGGGCTGTTCTTCCTGCTGCTGTTGTTGCTGCTGCCTTGTTTCCACCATAGCCAGCTTTTTTATAGCCAAGCGTGTCTTTGGGCAAAGAAATTCCTTGCCGGAACAAGGCGGCGTGGCGGCGGAATGGCCCGGTTATTTTGTAAGCCCGGCCGCGCAGGTGAAACCTGCCTTGGAAGAGAAACAGCCGCATGCGCCGCACGGCGAACTTGAACCAGATAAAAGTGAAACTGGAACAGCCGGCGCGGCAGCGGTAGCCGCCCCGCCAACCGGAACCGGCGCGCCAGCGGAAAATGCCGGTCATACCGGTTGCTTTATTCCCATAATGGGGTTTGCCGTCGCAATTAGTATTTCACTATTTTTTTTGGGCGAGTTTGAATGGGTTGCGCTGTTCATGCTGTTGGTGCTTGGTTTGTGCTGCGTCTATTATGCTGTTCCCCTAAGAGGAAAAAAAAGCATATACACCGTCTACAAGGCGCTTGGCCTGACCGCGCTTAGCGCCGTTATGATTATGCTTGAAGCCCTTGCCATGACCATGTTAATACTGCAAGGCCTGTAGCGGAGCATAAACGCGGTGGAAAAATATTCGCCTTTTCCCATCCCCCGCACAGTCTGGCGGGAGCCAAACCCGCCTACCCTGCAACAGCTGCGCATGCGGCAATGCGCCGGTATGCGCTGCGGGGCGCTTGTGCCGCCGCAGGAAACTGTATCCAGTTTTGCGGATTTGCGCGGCTTCCATAACATATCCGTGCCGGAAGGCGGCGGCGGGTTGTGGCGTTCCGCCAGCGGCGGCATTGCGCGGGAACGCGGACAGGCCGCGCTGAGCGCCCTGGGTGAAGCGCTGGAACGCTATTCCGCCGCAATTGTGAATTTTGCAGTGCAAACCCGCGCGGAAATAACGGAAGAAGTTATTGAGCAGGGCGAATTTTCCATATTTTCCAGTAATCAATACGCGCAAGCCAATTTCCCCTACCCAAAGCCGGATGCGGAAAAGGCCCTTTACGGCCGGGTGTTTTCGCTGTTTGACAATTCCCCCTGCTGGGTGCCGCAAGAACTTATAGGGCTTGGCCCCAAGCGCGGGCAGGCGCTTTTTCCTTCCACATCCAGCGGCCTGGCGGCGCACAACACGCCGGAAAAGGCCCTGCTTGCCGGTTTGCAGGAAATTTTGGAACGTGACGCCCTTGGCGTTTACTGGCAAAATTCTCTGGGCGGGCGTGAACTGGCCCTGCCGCCGGAATATGCCGAACCCGTGAAGGCGCTGGGCGGGCAGGTGTTTTGCTTTGATTTTACGCAAGACTGGAACCCCCACCCGGTTATCGCGGTGTGCGGCTGCCTGCCGCAGCGCGGCAAAAAACGCATCAGCCTTGGGGTGGCCTGCCGTTCCACCTTTGCCCGGGCGCTTGAAAAAGCCTATGCCGAATGGATTCAGGGCTGTATTTTCGCCGGGTATTATGCGCTTTACCACCCCGGTTTGCAGTACAACACGCCGGAAAGCGTCAATTCCTTTGACGCCCACGCCGTCTATTACACGCTTTACCCGGAACGCTGGGAAAATACCCCGCTTGTGCGCGGGCGCTTCCCTTGCCCCAACCGCTTTGAAGGCCCGCACGCCACAAAAGCGCTCGGCCCGGCGCGTGATGAACTGCTGGCGCTTTTACCCTGCCTGAAGCAACAGGGCATACGGCTTTTTTACCGCCGGCTTGAAACGCCGGATGTAAGCGATGCCGGGGTTTACGCCGTGCGCGTGATGTCGCCGGAGCTTTCCCCCCTGCACGGGGATGAGGCCGTGCCCTTTTTGGGCGGCCGCGTCAAAGACCTGGCCTGGCGTTACAGTTTTGCCGCAAAGGCCCCGGATGTCTTCCCCAACCCCTACCCGCACCCTCTGGGCTGAAAATGGAAAAAAACTACCGCATAAACCCGGCCTGGAAGCTGTTTGTCGAAGAAGACAAACTTTTTATAACCAGCGGCGGCGATGAGATTTTTTTGGTGGATGAAGCCACGCCCCAGCAGGCCAGGGCCATTGGCCTGGCCTGTGAACAGCGGGATTTTTCCGCCCTTTCCGCCATTCCCGGCTGCGCGGATATTCTTGCCGCGCTTGAAGGGGCCGGGGCGCTTTTCTCCGCGCGGGCGGGCGCGGATACGCCAGGCAGAGATGTCTTTGAAAGCCTGAAAATACACTGCCTGTGGCAGGGCAAACCGCAAGCGCCCCTGCCGGAGCTTCTGGCCCGCTTCATCACCGCCCGTCCCGGTCTGCGCCTGGTTGAAAGCCGGGAAGAGGCGGACATTTTGCTGGTAATACGCTGTTCCGGCAGTATTGAACTGCTACCGGACGCTTATCAAAGCCTTGAAACTCCGCACCTGCTGGCAGACCTGGCCTACAACCACACAATTTCCCTTGGCCCGCTGGTCATCCCCGGCCACAGCGCCTGCCTGAACTGCTTTGCCGGACGCCTTGTCCGCCACTGGGGCAACCCGCCCACGCCGGAAGAGCCGCAAGCCGGTAAGCATTATGAACTGATAGCCGCCTTCATACTGGAACAGCTTCTTACTTTCAAAAAGTTCGGCAATTGCCCCAGCTTGATAAACCGGGTAATTGCCTTCAATTTGAACGATTTTTCCAGCCAGGGCGAAAAAGTGCACCGCCTGCCCTGGTGCCCGTTCTGCTTCCCGCCGGAAAAGCTTGAGGGAAGCGGGTCTTTTGAGCTGCCCTGGCGGTTTTAAAAATTATGAAACATCAACGCCTGCCCAAACGCCTGTTGCGCCCGCTTGAACGCCAGGCCCCGCTGTTCAGCCTGTTTTGGGAAAATTCCAAGCTCAACCCCTTCACAGACCTGCAATTTGCCCGGCAGCTGGAGGAAGACGCCAAAACCGGACATCAAACTCCGCAACTGTTTTTTTCCGCCCCGGACTACAAATTGCCCCCCGTCCCGGAAGGCCGGGTCAGCCTTGATGCGGCAATGCTCCGGCGCAAAAGCGGCCGGGCCTTTGGCAGCCAGCCGCTGACAGAGCCGGATCTTTCCTTCCTGTTCACAGCCTTTGCGCATTGCGGCGGGCAAAGGCCGCTGCCTTCGGCCGGGGCAAAGTACCCTGTGGAAATTTTTGCTTTTCTGTTCAATGCGGAAGGCCCGCTTAACGGGAAAGCCGTTTACTACAACGCGGACAACCATTCGCTTTCCATAACCGCCAACGCGCCTGCCTGGGATGAAATAAAGGCGCATTGCGGGCTTTATGTTGCAGGGTGCCCGGCAGCCCTGTTCATTTTTGCCGGTTTTGCCGAAAGGGTTACGCAAAAATACGGCGAGCGTGGAGGGCGCTTTTTTTTGATTGAAGCAGGACAATACGCGCAAAATCTGGCCCTGAAAATAGGCGCCCGCGATCTGGCCGGGGTAGAGGCCGGGGGCCTGCATGACGAGGCCATAAAAAATTTCCTTGGGCTGGAAGGTTCCAGCGCCTTGATAGCGCTGGGTTTTGCCTGCGGCTACCCGCAAAAAACTTAAGTCTTGTAATAACGCGCTGTTGCTTGTTCGCGGGCCTTGGCGCTTCTTGACAGTTTTCACAAAATCCGATATTTTTCCGCGTTCATTCAAGCTTACAGAATCCCTATTTTTACAGGAGAACTTTATGGCGAACATCGGTTTGTTTATCGCGCTTGGTTGCGCAGTGTTTGCAATCCTTTACGGGATAAAATCCAGCCGGGACATCTTGGCCATGCCCGCCGGCAACGCCCGTATGCAGGAAATTGCCGGGGCCATTCAGGAAGGCGCCGCCGCCTATTTGCGCCGCCAGTACACCACCATTGCCATTGTTGGCGTGGCTATTTGCGCGCTGCTGTTCTTCGCCCTTGGCTGGACAACCGCTTTGGGCTTCGCCATAGGCGCCGCGCTTTCCGGCGCTGCCGGTTTTATTGGCATGAACGTTTCCGTGCGTGCCAACGTGCGTACCACTGAAGCCGCCAAGGGCGGGCTTGAAAAAGCCCTGGGCGTTGCCTTCAAGGGCGGCGCTATTACCGGCTTCCTGGTAGTGGGCCTTGGCCTGCTTGGCGTGGCCGGTTACTTTTTTGTGCTGCGCAGCCTCTTTCCGGCAGCCCCCGCTCAAGACCTTATTCACCCCCTGGTGGGCCTTGGTTTTGGCGGTTCCCTTATCTCCATCTTCGCCCGTCTGGGCGGCGGCATCTTCACCAAGGGCGCGGACGTGGGCGCTGACCTGGTGGGCAAGGTTGAAGCCGGCATTCCGGAAGACGACCCCCGCAACCCCGCCGTTATCGCCGACAACGTGGGCGACAACGTGGGCGACTGCGCCGGTATGGCCGCCGACCTTTTTGAAACCTACGCCGTTACCATTATCGCCACCATGCTGCTGGGCGCGCTTACCTTGAAAAGCGCCGCCTTTGAAGCCGCTGTCTACCCCCTGGTGCTGGGCGGGTTCTCTATTGTGGCTTCCGTTATAGGCTGTTTTTTTGTAAGAATAGGCAAAGATAAAAAGATCATGAAGGCCCTTTACAAAGGCCTGATCGTGGCCGGTGTGCTGGCCGCCGTTGCCTTTTACCCCATTACAAAATACTTCCTGCCGGGTGAAGCCCTGCTGAACGCCGGTTTCGGCGTGCTGCCCCACGTTCGCCTGTACCTGGCTTCCCTTGTGGGCCTGTTCCTTACCGCCGTGCTGGTGTGGCTTACCGAATATTACACCGCCACTGAATACAGCCCGGTGCAGAACGTTGCCAAGGCCTCCCAAACCGGCCACGGCACCAACATTATCGCCGGGTTGGCCCTTTCCATGCGTTCCACCGCCCTGCCGGTGCTGGCCGTGTGCCTTAGCATCTACCTTTCCTACACCCTGGCCGGCCTTTACGGCATAGCCATTGCCGCCACCGCCATGCTTTCCATGACCGGCATAGTGGTTGCCATTGACGCCTACGGCCCCATTACCGACAACGCCGGCGGCATTGCGGAAATGGCCGAACTTGATGACTCCGTCCGCGCCGTAACCGACCCGCTGGACGCCGTTGGCAACACCACCAAGGCCGTTACCAAGGGCTACGCCATTGGTTCCGCCGGCCTGGCCGCGCTGGTGCTTTTTGCCGACTACACGCACGCCCTGGGCAGCCACAGCGTAAGCTTTGACCTTTCCAACCCGGCTGTTATCATAGGCCTGTTCATCGGCGGCCTGGTGCCCTACCTGTTCGGCGCCATGGCTATGGAAGCCGTGGGCCGCTCCGCCGGTGCCGTGGTTATTGAAGTGCGCCGCCAGTTCAAGGAAATTCCCGGCATCATGGAACACAAGGCCAAGCCGGACTATTCCCGCGCTGTTGACATGCTTACCCGCGCCGCGATCAAAGAAATGATCCTGCCCTCTATCCTGCCGGTACTGGTGCCGGTGGTTGTAGGCCTTGGCATGCGCGCCCTTATGGGCCCCGCTGCCGGTATTCAGGCCCTTGGCGGCCTGCTTATGGGCACCATCGTTACCGGTATTTTTGTGGCTATTTCCATGACCACCGGCGGCGGCGCCTGGGATAACGCCAAAAAATACATTGAAGACAACCACTTCGGCGGTAAAGGTTCCGATACCCACAAGGCCGCCGTTACCGGCGATACCGTGGGCGACCCCTACAAAGATACCGCCGGCCCGGCCATTAACCCGCTTATCAAAATCATCAACATAGTGGCCCTGCTTATAGTGCCCCTGCTTGTTTGATAAGAGGCAAGAGTTAAGAATTATTGGGGGAAATGATTTCCCCCAAACCCCCTCGTTATAAATCAGCGCGTCCTGAGGCAATGCCTCAGGACGCGCTGATTTATATGGGTTTATTTTTTAAACCATAGCAAAGAAAATTTGACGCATTGCATACCCTGAATAATATATTTAAGCACCTATAGGACATGTAAAATGACCTTTAGGTCAATGCCGGGAAATTTGCAATGGTCTATATGAATAAAATGTCAAAAAAGAACTGTTCCCCGGCTTTTGGGCCTATTTTGCGCCGGTTTCGGCACCTGAAAGACTTGAGTCAGGACGAGCTTGCGGCGCGTCTTGAGATTGCTCCATCTTATGTGAGCCGCCTTGAGAGCGGTGGCAAAAAGCCCTCTGTGGATATGCTTTTTAGAATTGCCAGGGCACTGGAAGTTCCGGCATCAGAAATTATCAAGGCTATGGAAGAAAACTCGCCGCTATAAGCTGTAACAGCTAAGAATTATTGGGGGAAATGATTTCCCCCAAACCCCCTCGTTATAAAAACCCCCCGGTTTTGAACCGTGCAAGGTTCAAAACCGGGGGGTTTTTATAATGGGGTTTCCAAAGGAAGGCCGTTGCGAATTAATTTCAAACAACATCTTGATATATTTAAGTAATTATTGTATTATTCCTCATCCGCCACAGGGAGGAATCAGCATATGGAACGCAATATGGGGTTATTTGGTCTGGCGGATTTTATTGTCAAAAAGAACCGCAACAAGCCGACTTTTCTTGATGGCGTAAGCGCAATGGTGAACTGGAAGCCGGTCGAAAAGCTGTTGCAGCGCCAGCTTGGCCGCAGTGTGGCGGTTCAGGCCGGGCCCAGGGCCTACCCGGCGCTGCTAATGCTGAAAATCTTGCTTTTGCAGCAATGGTACGGACTTAGCGATCTGGAAACCGAAGCGGCCTTGCTTGACCGCATCTCGTTCGTCCGTTTCACCGGCCTTTCGCTGGAAGATTCGGTTCCGGACCACACCACGATTTGCCGTTTCAGGAACCTCTTGACAGAAAAGAACATTTTGAAAAAGCTGCTGGATGAAATAAACAACCAGTTGGAAAAGCAGGGAAAACTGGTGAAAAAAGGCGTGGCGGTGGATGCATCCATAATTAGCAGCGCCGCCCGTCCGCGCAAGCAGGTGGAGGTTGAAACCGTGGCGCGAGACCGGGAAGAGCCGGAAACTGGCTCGGATCAAGGTGAAAACGCAAGCGTCACCGTAAGTTACTCTCGCGATTCCGACGCGGCCTGGACCAAGAAAGGCAAGGAATTTTACTACGGCTTCAAAGCTCACACCAGCGTGGATGCCGAAACCGGCCTGGTGCTGGCCGCTCATATCACCCCGGCCAACCATTCGGATACCGGCGAGCTCGAAAAGCTTGTGCTCGACTCCCACCTGCCGGAACAGGCCAGAGTTTACGCGGACAAAGGCTATACCAGCGAGAAAAACAGCCAGATTCTGAAAAAATATCGTTGCAAAAACGGCATCATGAGCCGCGCCTGGAAGAACAGGCCCCTGACAGGCCGCGACCGGCAGCGCAATAAGCTGATCAGCCAAAAACGCTACGTTGTGGAACGCGTCTTCGGCACGTTGAAAGGGCCGTACTCAATGGGCCGCGCCAGTTACATCGGCACGCTCAAGGTTCAGGGCGAGTTGCTCCTTTCGGGTAGTGTCCAGAATTTTTCGCACATTTGGTAGCCAGTCTTAGTTCAGGCTCTGGGCTGACCCAGTGGCTGGCGCGGCCGTTGTGCAATGGCCTTAAATTAGTCAAGAAGGGAAAGAATACAAAAGACCCACAGTTGAACGCAGTGAGTCTTTTGGGGATAAGCTAAGATAAAAATGCAGAAAAATTATTTCGCTTGGGTATTGCCCGTTAACACGCCATTTACATTATCTAATATTATGTGAGACGAAAAATACTTAAAACTTTCTTCTTCGTGATCTGCTACAATTACAGTTTTTTTGCTTTTGATAAGCTTGCCGAAAAACATGATAAGCTTATAAATTTCAAGATTATTCAGACCACGAAATGGTTCATCAATTCCAAATATAAGTGAAGTTGATTTCAGAGATTTTAATATTTTTATCCGTATATTTTCGCCACCAGACAGTGTTGATGTCGGTTGCCCAACTACTAAATGGCCGAGCAGGATGTCTTGAGCATTAGATAATGCATTTTGTATTTTTTTGTCATTGCTCCAAAAAGAAAGGGTTTCATCTATGGTCATTTTCCAAATATCAAGGATACTGATGCCATCTATCTTGTATGAACTAAGTTTTTGGTTGAATCCTGTACCTCTGCATTCTTTACATTCTATTTGCGCGGTATCATGAAAGTCATTTCCGTAGGATATTTTTCCAGTGCCAAGACAGAGCGGGCATGCTCCATCACTCCCAGTATGGTTTGAAAAGAAAAGTTTATCTTTTTTAAACTTTTTTGCATACATGTCAGATAGGTGCCCAAATATATCTAATGCTGTTGCTACGCTAGAGTTTGTATTACCAACAAGTGGTTTTTGGTTTATGTATGCATATTTTTCAAAATATTGCGGAAGATATTCACGCAAAAGAGTAGATTTTCCAACCCCAGAACGGCCAGTGATTAGATTTAGCCTATTGTCTGCAACGTCAATATCGACACCACAATATTCATATACTGAATTTGTCAATTTTATTTTAAAAACATCTTGAACTTCTTGCGGATGAAATTCAAAAACGACGGATTGAGACTGTATATACTCCTTAGTGTCTATGATGGCTCCGCCATATTTTCCGCTACCTTCACCTAGGGCTATTATATTGCTTGCGGCACCATAAAAAATATTATGGTGGTCAATTATTAGCATGGTGTGCTTTGCCGAAAGGTTTTCAATTTTTTGATGTACAATCATTTTTTCATCAAGCGACAATCCCGCTAGTGGCTCATCAAGGACGATTAGCAGATCAGTAAGTTGAGTATTAAAAACCTGAACCAACTTTATCCGTTGCAGCTCTCCACCTGACAGAGATGGAATAGTCCGGTTAAGATATAGGTAGCCGAGGTTTAGCGAAGTGGCAGCATTGGCAAAATTCGCTATTCTTCGTAGAGAAAAGTCTAAGTTTGGGCTTTTTGACAAATTGTGAACGGCTTGGAGCCACTTGTTGATATTGGCAAAAGGGGTGCACATTAACTCGCCTATGGAAAGCCCCTGCAAAGTTACCTTCTGATGCTCTGGTGAATACTTTTGTCCATGGCATGTCGGACATATTTTATCAGTGAAATAGGCACTACCAGGAGAGAACTTTGGAATCATGGGCGTCCCAGTCATAATGCCGAAGTACTTCGTTGTCCTTCGTGAGTAAGCACCGCCCTTTTTAAATCGGATAGAATATTTTTTACTACTTTCGCCATAAAGAAAGGTGCGCCTTTCCTCTTGGGTCAATTGGCGAAAGTTTTTTTTGCTGTCTATTCCAAAATCAATACAAAATTCTTTTATAATTTCTGTATAAAAATCTTTATAGCGAATCCAGCATTTTATTGGGCATTTTTCAAGAGGAATATTGTAATCAACCAGTCGATTAACATCTAATTCCTTTTTATATCCAATACCCTGACATTCCTGACAAACATTCTCTTCTTTGTTTAGTATAAAAAAATCATATGGCAGTTCAAGCAAGGCAGAATAAGTAAGTGCAATATGAGAATTTAAATTGAAATATGTCCCAATCGTAGACCTAATGTTATTGTTTGTATTGCTTTGTCTAATGGGGACTGTCGTGATCATATTTGAATATGACTGGACTCGAAAATTTGGCTCGAAAGGTGTATCGGAAAACATCGAGTTAAATTCATATAATCCAATTTGGGCAACAGTATCATACGCCAATGAAGATTTTCCGCTTCCAGAAGGGCCAATAACAAGGTTGATAGCATTCTTTTTAAGAAGAATGTTGATATTTTTGAGATTATTAGTCTCTATTCCATAAATGTGAATTGATCCCGGCATCATTTTGGTCAGTTACCCTTTTTGATTACCCTGTGCAAATCCTTAACTAGAAACTCTAATGTCTTTTTCGCATGAACACAAAACCGCTCATCTAGGGAATGAATTGTATTTCCAGGCTTGCAATGTAAAGCATTTATTGGGCAGCCGCCGCCACAGATACCTAACGCTTCGCAAGATAAACATTCATCTTTGTTGATTGGAGTTAGTTGCGACCATTCAACAAACAGAGGAGCCATGTTAACGTTAAATGCATCATCATAAATTGACGAATCAAAATATTGTCTTTCTGCTATACAGCCATGGCATATTCCAACACTGCCATCTGGGGTAATCACGACCTGTGACCCTGCTGTTGCGGCACAGTCAGAGAAGTAAACTTGAGCTTTCGAGAAGGATTTAAGCTTTCTCATTATGCGATCTTCATAGATGCCAAGCTCACGCAGATCACGAAAAACATCAATAATAAAATCCGCAGCACTATTATTATAGGTGTCACTAAGAGTGAATGTCTCGTCCGACATGAGGATGTTGAATCCAAATCCCTTTATATCATAAGTAGTTACCAGATCTAATATTTTGTCTTTATCTTTTATCGTTTTTTCCGTCAGAGTGACGGATAAGGCAACATTGGTGCCGAGTTTTTTTGCCAAATCAAGAGTTTTTACCACCCTGGTGAACGTTGGTCTTCCTGCTACGTCAATCCGTTGCTCATTTGCTTCTTCTGAGCAACCGTCAATTGAAATAGCAATGGAAACGTAAAGCTCTTTAAGACGCTTCAGTTTATACTCATCAAGAAGTAATCCATTGGTTACGACAGACATCTCTGCATTTTTTATACAGGGTTCTGTTCTCCCTAGCTCTTGAACGCGCAGTGCAACGTATTCTAGCACTTCAAAATTGAGTAGTGGTTCACCACCATAAAATATTATCGTGGGCTTATTTTCTGGATTTTGATTATCGGAAAGTTTTATTTGACGAATAAAGTAGGAAAGTGCCTGCTCGGCAGTTTCCTTGGTCATTTTTTCCGAAGAAAATTTCCTTCTTCTTTCGGGGGTATTGTTACCTAAAAAGCAATATTTACAGGCCAAATTGCATTGCTCACTCAAGATAAAATAGCAGACGTTTACAGAAGGGGCTGGAATTCTGGAGCGAACAAATTGTAAGACCTCGTCGTCCTCAGTCTCTTTTTGTGTAAGGATTTTGCACTTCCGAAGCTCTGTTGCCACTTGGTTCAATGTAAGAGGGAACTCCTCCAGAGAGGCGGGCCGTGAATTGTTCAAAAAGCCCAGTAGTTCTTCATACTGAGCTTTTTGAACATAAACAGGCTTCATCCGTAGCGAGTGATACAAAGCAACGGTATCACCAAGATCAAAGCACTTAGTAAAACGCGATACGGAAATCAATTTAGTCTACCCATCCTATTTCATCACCGTCAGGGCGATTCCTACAACTGCACGCGCATGTGCACGAGTTACATACAACACAAGCGCACCTCGGCATTACAGTTACCCCATCCAAGATAGCGCCGAACAATTCCTGAAACTGGCTTTCTGTTGCGACCATAATTAAAATACCTCCCATTCGATGTCAGAAATAACCCCTCCAGAACATGAGCATTTGCAACTGCACATGCATCCAGTGCATTGCCCAATGCAACTAGGAGAGGCGAGGTGGGCATTCTCCACAATCTTTCCGTACAAGTCCGAATATGCAGCAGCGCCGTATTCGAGCATTCTGTCCTCCAATCTGTTAAGTGTCATCGTAAGCCCTATTGCAAGGGAAAAATTCCGTCACCGTTAGTAGGTATACGCTTTTTATAGGCTTGTCAATAAGTCATAATGCATTGTTTTATGGGATAAATTTATTTTTATGTTTTGACTTGATGGGTGGTTGTCACTATAACCACGCTATTTGATTTGTTTTATATATAATGTGTTTCTTGTATGTTTTGACTGCCTGTGAGAAAAAATGTTTTCATCTTTTCATGATTTGTGGGGCAGATTTGCCCCACAACGAAAAAGGACTTAGATTTTACTCTAAGTCCTTAAATTTTTTGGCGTCCCCAAGGGGATTTGAACCCCTGTCGACGGCGTGAAAGGCCGTTGTCCTGGGCCGGCTAGACGATGGGGACGCGTACGGTAAAGGCGTAAAGCGCTTTGCCGAAAGTTTGCCGGTAATATGCGAAAAATTTTGGCTGGGCTACCAGGACTCGAACCTAGATTAACGGAGTCAGAATCCGTCGTCCTGCCAATTGAACGATAGCCCAACGCGAAGAAAGCCTATATCGGGAAAGGCTGAACTTTGTCAAGTGAAAGCTGTAAAAATGCGGAAAAAAATTTTTCTAGACTGCTGTCTGGTGTATTTGCGGTTGAAAGCACCCGCAACTCTTAAATCGTCCTTTCTTTACTAGGCACTTTGATGTCTTCCCGTTCTTGCTCCGATGCCCGCAGAGTTTTTTAAAGGTTATCCAAGTCGGAGCAGTGTTCTGTGAATTACGTGGACATTACAAGTTTTGTTGAACGTAAGCGTTATTTTTCAAGTGTGAGCGAGGGCTCATTACATAAAATCCCCTGACAGGGTGTGCTGCCAAGGGATTTTATGAAAAATCTGAAGTGATAAAGACAGTACACGCCTAACTGCTAACTGTCTTTCTTCCCCAGATATTTTTCCACCTGGGCCTGATCTTTTTGCTGCTGTATTGCCATGCCTACCGCTCTGGGGACACAAATTTTATTTACCGGGTTAAGATAGGTTCCCAAAGATTTGGCAAGCACCATGGCAGCGGGAATGCCTATGATAGTAACGAACAGCAGGACAATTTGAATGGCGGTAAGTATAACCGCCAGCACGCCAAACGGCAGATACAGAACCATGCAGATATTGCTCCAGGTCTTCCACGCGCTGGATTGCTCGGCAACATTCAACTCTTTTCTGGGAACCATTTCATATGAAAACGGCATCAAAAGAAATTTGGAATACTGAATCAGGCCCAAACCTATAGGAGCCGGAATAACGCACAGGGTAAGCAAAGAGCCTGTGACGAAAGTTAAAAAAGCGGTGATAAAGCCCAAAAAGGGAATGTGCCAAAGAATGTTGCCTAATGTGTGCATGGGTGAATGCTCCTTAAGAAAGTGATAATATTCAGGAATTATTAAGGTTACTATAATCTTGCACCAAGTTGGCATGAATATTTTCATGCCAGTATATGACACTGCGATCCGGTGGAACAGTTACCCTTGGCATATTTAGCGCTATTCAAATATTTTTTCGGTCTTCCAGCGTTCTACTATTTTTGCAGCGGCTTGTTTTTCTTGTGGCGTCATTTTTTTAAGATCTTGGCTTCCAGAGATTGCATGGCCGGTATGGGATCTGGATCCAACTCATGTATAATTTGTGTGCAGGCATAAGCTTTTGCTCTATCCGGGCGTATATTCTTGGCTCCTACGTCATACAAATAGCTTAAATAAACAAAGCAAGTAACATTCCCGCCATTTGCCCCCTTTATGTAATATGCCTCAGATTTTTTCAGCGCTTCTTTTTCTGTCATTTCACCATGATACATAGTGCCAAGAACTGTATATGCGTCATAAAATTTCCTTGAACCCGCTTCTTCCAGCGCACTGACAGCCAATTCAAGAGCTTTTTTATCTAGTTGGACTGTATTGGATCCACCAGAAATATCGCCTTCGGCTTCATCCGCGTAATCTACCTTCTTGATATGTGGTATCTAATATTTTGTGGCCATCAGATACAACGCTTTTGGATCCCCGGCATCCGCCTTGGCCTTAAGCTCGGGCGGCACACCATAGGGGTTGGTTGTTGCGGCCAGGGCGCTTCCGGTAAATGCCAGTACTATGAGCACGGTGGTGAATATGGAAAGTATTTTTCTCATTTTGGTTTCCTTTTCGGGGCATGGCTGGTTTACTGTATTAAGGTAATCCAATCGTATATCATCCTTAGGCGTAACATTATTATTTGTATATAACCTTATATGGCTTTGCATTTGAGAGTTCAAAATGTAAGTGATTTATATCAGATTTTCCAGTACTGCCCACGCTGCCAATAGTCTGGCCTGCCTTTACTTTAGCCCCAACCCCCACGTAACGGCTGGATAAATGTGCGTAAAGCGATTCAGTTTCATCATCATGCTTGATAACTATATACTTCCCAAAACTTATATAATTTCCACGATCATCCTTTTTATCCATAGATGTTGTGACCGTGCCAGATTTGGTTGCAACAACAGCAGTTCCAGCCGGAGCAGGTATATCAACACCGTTGCCATCCCAACGATCTTTATGATCCGTGCCGTTCGCGTATTTTTCTTTGTTTGTAATATGCTTAACGTTTTTCCCCTTAACGGGGAATATATACTCGGCGTTCTGGGTGGCGGGTGTATCCGGTATACTCACATTCATGATTTTTGTTACAGCGGTCATGCTATTCATTGGATATGCCCGCACGGTAATTGCCTCATATCCGTCGTTGTTCGGCGAGAATTTAGAAGATGGTACACTTGCGCTCCAATTTTTGCCATTGGAGCTTATCATTGTGGCCGTACCATTATCCCACGCCAACACTACTCTTGAAACAGACGAGCTTGTTGTAACCATAAAGTGCAACTTGCCACTCGTTCTGCTTGGGGCAGCGGTGGTTATTGTAACCGCCTGTCTTGCGTTGGCTTGTTCTTGCCGGATCTGCTCTTGCCTGATTTGTTCTTGCCTAATTTGTTCCTGCCTGATTTGTTCCTGGTTGGCTTGACATTGCGGCATAGGCCCAGGGGGTGGCCCCATTCCTACCTGTGCATTTTTAAATCGCGTAAGATACGCTGTCAGTTGATCTACACAGGCTTGATCGTTTGATGCCTGGGCCTGGCTCAATGCCGCTCTAACCTGTGACATCCCCAAGGTTGTAAGAGGCGGCGTGTAATCGGCGGATGCCGTAGAAACTGAGGCCGCGTAGAGTATGCAAATACTCAGGGCAATAACAAGTAGACGTTTCATCTGTTTTTTCCTTCAGATAAGTTTAGTTAAATGGTTTAATCCACAGCGGCCCAAGTGGCATTCAAACGCTTACTGATCCGCCTGATTCGCCTGATTTGATTTGAGGGACTCCATGAAGGAAAAGACCGATGTGGTGCCTGGAGACAGGGTTCTGTTCAGGGCCGGGTGTCTGTTGTCATAGGCTGGATAGCCACTCTGATCCTTATACTCGGTGTAAGTATCTTCATCAGGTACCGGTTCGTAACTATCATACGATGCAGTGTTTCCGTCATAGCTGTTTTCCTGTTCGCTGCCTTGGTCGTGCATTCCGCTTTGGGGGGCGTCATCGTTTGAGTCTTGGTCACGCATTTCACTTTTGGGGTCGCCGTTGTTGAGGTCTTGGCTGTACAGTTTACTTTCTTGGTCGCCGTCGTTGGTGCCCATGTTGTACCCGCCATTGCCTCTTCGACTGTACATTCCATTTCGCGGGCTCCCTCTTTTACCAGTTCGACGATACATTCCGTTTCGTTGGTTACCGTCATTACCTGTTCGATTGTGGATTTCGCTTCGCTGACTGCCTCTATTGCTGACACGAGGTTTATTGCTGTCAGAGGGGCGGTCATGACGAGCAATCTTGCGGTTATTGCCCGATTGTCCATCATATTTGTGATTATCGCCAGTTTGCTTGAATTTCGGCTTGACTGGCTTGTTACCTGAATTGGCAGACTCAGATGCGGCGGCATTGGCCGCATTCGGTCTTGCGAAAACCTGTTGTGTGATGGTTACACAACACGCCGAAACAAAAGCCAAAATTACAAACAATTTTATCTGTTTCATTTGTTTCAATCTCCATGTCATGCTGTGTGGTGAGCTTTTGCTGAAGGAGTCTGTCTAATTCACCTTAAGCCGTCCGCCCCTTCCCAAACCGCCTTTTACGTCCTGCGCTTTGTAATTGCGTAATGAAATTACCATCTTGTTGTAAGCATCCAGAAAGGCGGCAACTGTGGCCTTGCCTTCGGGGGTGCTGGTCATGGCGCCCAGCATGCCTTCGGAACTGTCACCAAGCGCGCTAATGGCCGCTTCAAAATTGGTTGCAGTGGCCGAACCTTCAGAAATTGAAAGCTGAAGCGATGAGCGAACATCGTAAAGCGACAAGGTTACTACTGAAATTTTTGATTCCACCGAGGAGCCGGCGGAGCTCAAAAGCGAACCAAACATGCCGCCCAGCGCCCCGCCGACCACGCTGCTTACCGCCCCGGTGACCTTGCCGGTTGAACTGTTGTTGATCACGATTGAAGGTTCAAGAAAGTAGTCAACCGCTACGCGCTGTCCTTTATGTTGCTTTGAACCGGCGCGATATTCGCCGGAGTCGCGCTGAATATCGGTAAGGCGCTGCAATCGGTTATCTGTGCGTATATTGCCGGCGGAAGTGATAACGAAACAGTTGGATTGTTGCGCGGCCAGGCGTATGAGCGGTTCTATGGACATAACCTTGTCGCTGTACCTGCGTTGCGTCTGGTTTTCATCGCTGTTTAACATGCTGCCGTCATCGATAGCCAGGGTTCCAAGCGGTTCGTCACAGCGCAGAAGATTGGTGGATGCGTCAACACTGGCAGCGCCGCCAGCGGCGCCGGTAATGTCGGTGCTGCCTGTGCCGGTGGTGATGCAGCCGCTAAGGGTGATGCCTGCCATTATAAGGCAGAAAAAAAATGGAACTAGAAAACGGGGCATGAATGTTCTCCTTGTATGGTAAAAAAGGGCTGTAAAAACTAATCGAGGCCATTGTGCAGCGTTCGATTCGTAATTTGATGCGGAATGGTCAAAATTCCCATTCCTGGCCATTCCAGGTGCCATAGTATGCATATTCCGACTGCCACCATGTGTAGATGATAGGCCGCCAGCGATTCAGCCATTTAAATTCTTCCTCGTTGGAACGCTTGGCAATTTCGGCTTCCGCCAACAACTGTTGCGATTCGGTATCGCCGCGACTGGCGGCCAGCAAAAGCCAGGCATGGGCCTCGGCCGGGTCTCGCCCAATTCCTTCAAGGCCAGTCATATAGAGGTGCCCCAGGGCTTTTTGCGCTTCCAGGTCACCATGTTCGGCGGCAACGCGCATCCATGATACGGCCTGGTTGTTGTTCCGCGTGACGCCGTCTCCACGAAAATAGCGCAAGGCCAAGTCATATGCGGCACGGGGGTCTTGGGCGGCCACGCTTTCCAGCATGATCATGCGGTCATCGTCCTCAAATATCTCGCGAAGCTCCTGATTAACCTGACTGATCGGGCGCAGGGAACACTCCGGGTCACAAACCATGACCATGCGTTCCGAGCAGGCAGCCAACCCAATACACATGCCCAAAGGCACAACACGGAAGAACCTTGCCAAAAATCCTGCACGGGTGTTCATTTTACCTCCCATCGCGGCCTGAGCCCAGACTTGCGCGCAGCCTGCGCCAATCCCGCCAGGAACATCGGATTGCTATTGTTTTTTGTGCCGCCGTAAAAAACACAGCTATTAATTATACCGCAAACTGATTTATTAAATATTATTGCATATAGATAATACTAAGTCAATATCTGTCAGGTATAAACCAAATATGGTACTGACATATATAGGATATAGCCGCGAAGCTTATGCAGTGATCCAGAGATATTTTAATGATCATAGCCGGTTATTGACTAAATCAATATCCTGTAATAACTTATAAAATATATATGCAGAAAGGAATATGCGCATGCGTAATGAAGAACTCTACCGCTACCTTACGGCCAAGTGCAAAGAAAGAAGGCTGCCCATAGAAAGCCTTCCCGGTTTACTGGATTTCAGCCGTTCCTCACTTTACAGGTACATGACGGGGACTGTGCGCATGTCCGAGAATGTGCGGCGCAAGTTTGTGACCATTTTGGGCTTTGATGAGGCGGAGCAGCAGGAATTTGAGCGTCTGGCTGGCCTGTCGGAATTTGACAGCGGGCTGGTGGCTTCCAGGGCCGCGCTTGATGACTTTGTTTTTTGTAAAAAGGGCTACAGGGCGGAATACAAGCCCATCCGTTTCGCGTACCATGAGAAAGATGTATTTTTACGAACGTCTGACGAAATTTATGAACTGATTCAAACCCTGGCCGCCGAGCCTGGGGTTTCCTGCAAGGTCAAAATTGTAAACTGTCTGGATAGCGGGGTTTTTCAATCGGTCGCGGCCTTTCTTGAGGGCGCGTTTTCCAGCGCCGCGAACATTGCGGTGGAGCATCTGCTTACCTTTTCGGAAAAAGATTACCTGCACAACACCAACACGCTTATCCGCATAATCCCTTTGCTGAAACACAAATGCTATTCTGTCTGCTATGTTGGCGCGGATCTTTCCGATACGCACAACGCGTTCTTCCGCAATACGCTTATTGTTGACGTGCAACATAAAGGCGATGCGCCGAAATATTTCTTTATTTCCTACCTGGATGAAGAACTTTCCGCCTGTCTTGCCACGTCTGACAAAAACGTGTTCACATTCGGCATGGCGAATTACGACAGCCTGAAAAAACATTATGATTCCGCCTTGTTGGCCGAATTTGATGTGGATCCGCTCAATGCCAAATTGCTTGAAATGGAAGCCAACTTCAACCAATGCCTCTTGAAGCCGAACCCGTGTTACGGGCGCATACCTGTAAACGTGCTGCGCGGAATGGTTGAAAGGTCTACGCCTGAAGTGCTTGAAGGGGTAAAAAAAGGCTTTGCCGGCAGCAGCGGCCTTGTTATGGATACGCTGGATCCCGCCCTGTACATCATGGAAAAGCGCGTGGCCGCGTCTTACAGGAAGCAGCATATTGACGTTTATTCAAAGGCCGGGTTGCTGGAATTTGCGGAAACAGGCCGCCTGACCGACCACTTTGACTTTCTGCCCCTGTTCACCAAACAGGAACGGCGCACCATACTGGAATATATCAGAGGCCGCCATCTTGACCCCAAAGACAACTATTCAATATTCATAACAAAAGACAGGCTGCTGGAAGGCGGCCACATCATCGTTGCCTATGAAGACCTTGGCGTGCTGATTGAATACAGTCAGGAAGACTACCGCCAGGGCATATGCAGCAACCTGTTCATAAAAAACAAAATGCTGGCGGAAGTCTTTACAGACTACGCAAAAAACCACGTGCCGGAAAACCACGCGCTAAGCCGGGAAGAGACCACCGCCTTTTTGAACGGGCTTATTGAGGGGCTGGGGGGGTAAGCGAAGCGAGGCCATTGTGCAACGGCCTCGCAACGCGGCAACGCCCGCAAGATTGTCGTAGGCGGGTTTTGCCCGCCGTCAAGCGGCAATCTCAAAGTGAGGCCGTTGTGCAATGGCCTCAAAGCGAAAATGTCATAATGCCTTGTGCATGGATGATCCTCTATCGCAGCTACCAGAATTTTTTGGCCTTTCTATGGCGGGGTGCCAATTTTTTTTGCCGCGGCCGCGTATAATAGCGGCTTATTTTCTGCTTAGGTCGGCCCAGGCGCAAATTACCCGGCCCACAATGGCGTTGCGCAAGTCCCCGTCATACAGTGACAGGGGGAAGGGTTCCGGTTCATTTTCCGCTACATTGTCACTGTAAAAGGTTATAATTGCTCCTTCCCCCTTGCCGGAAAGGGCCACGCGTTTTATTTTTCCGCCGCCTTCCTGGCCCGGTTCCCGCACCAGAAAAATATTCCCCGGGCAGTAAAAGCCGTTTTGTCCCCAATCTTTGCGGTCAACAAGCACTATGTCGCCGGGCAGCAGGGTAGGGGACATGGAACGCTGGTTTTTGCCAACCTCCACGGCAATAAGGTCTGAACGGCGCATAATTGGGTGGTAATTGCGGTAAACCAGCACCCAGTTTTCAACATCGGCATTCTGCAACATGCCTGGCCCGGCCCCGGCTTCACCAACCAGCGGCACGGCCAGATAGTCTTCAGATTCCGGCGCTCCGGCCTCGGCGCTGGTGTTGGCCAGCCTGGCCTCAACAAAGCACACATCGCTTACTTCGCGCGGATCATCCGGGAAAACAAGGCGAAACCCCAAATTTTCCAGCCAACTTATAACGCTGGAAGCATACACTTCCTTACCCTGAAGCATTTTATACCATGACGCCTTGGGGGCCTTGGCCTTGCGCATAAGCTCGGCGGATTGCCCGTGTATTTGTGAATTTTGCTTGAGCCAGTCAATAGTTTTGTCGTATAAAGTAGACATAAAGAAAAAACCGCCCTTTGTAGCGTTAATTATGTATCTAGATAGAAACTATGTTCTTGCATCTGTCAAGAGTTAAAGCGGAAAAATTTTGTTTTTAAATATAGAATAACAATTATTTGGTCAAATACATCCGCATAGAAAAGCATGCCATGCAAAAAACTTTAGAAATTTTTTAGAAAAAGTTAAAAAAATTGCAATTGCCTATTGACATTATGTCAGTAAATTGACAGGTCAAAGAAAGAAGATTATGTTGCAGTTTGCTGGAGGAGGCATGAGCTTAAAAACCGAAGGGATAATAGGGCAGAGCACAACCCTGCGCGATGTTTTCAAAATGCTGGAAAAGGTGGCCCCTACAGACAGCACCGTGCTTGTGACGGGAGAATCCGGCACGGGCAAGGAATTGCTGGTGCGCGCCCTGCACCAGCAAAGCCGCCGCCACGACAAGCCGTTTGTGCCCATCAACTGCGGAGCTATTCCCAAAGAACTGCTGGAATCGGAACTTTTCGGCCATGAAAAAGGCGCCTTCACCCACGCCATACGCACCCGGCCCGGCCGTTTTGAACTGGCCGAAGGGGGCACCGTCTTCCTGGACGAAATAGGCGAAATGGATCTTTTATTGCAGGTAAAAATCCTGCGAGTCCTTCAGGAACGGGAAATCGAGCGCGTGGGCGGACAGGGCACCCGCAAGGTGGATGTGCGCATCGTCGCCGCCACCAACCGCAACCTTGAAGACGAAGTGGCCGCCGGCCGTTTTCGCGAAGACCTGTTTTACAGGCTCAACGTCATCCCCCTGCACTTGCCGGCCCTGCGCGAACGGGGCGAAGACGTTCTGCTGCTTACGACCCACTTTCTGAACCACTTCTGCATGCTGAAAAAGCGCCCGCCCCTGCGCCTTTCTCCCGACGTGCAGCGGGTGCTGGAGGCCTATCCCTGGCCGGGCAATGTGCGCGAACTGGAGAATCTGGCCGAACGCCTCTCCATTCTGTGCGACGGCAACGAGGTGGTGCTGGAGGATTTGCCCGCGAAGATTCTTTCCCAGGTGGGCGACGTGGCCGCGCTGCCCCCGCCTTCTCCCAGGCCCGCCCCGGAGCCCGCGCCCAGGGCCGGCTTTATCTGGCCCACGGTGGCCGATTTGCACGCCGGGGGCATGGGCATGAAAGAATTTTTCGACACCATGGAAGAGCGCCTGCTGGTGGAAGCCCTGAATCAGGCCGGGGGAGTCAAAAACCAGGCGGCGGAAATTCTCGGCATCAAGCGTACCACGCTGATCGAAAAGCTGAAAAAGCGGAACATGGAATAAGTCCGGCGCAAAGTAAAACCGCTCTGAAACGCGGCCGCCGCAGCCCCAATCCCGCCCCGCCGGGGCCGATACACCTTCCGCAGCAAGGCGACTGGATAATGAAAACGACGCGCCGCCCGCGTTTCCGGGCACTTCCGTATATGTGCGCCGCCCTGCTGCTGGCGCTGCTTCCGGCCCGTTTAGGCGCGGCGGCCACCTTGCGGTGGGACGCCCTGCCCGACAGGGAACGCGTCACCATCACCCTGCACCCCGCCGAAGGCGTGGCCGGAACCGTGGGCCGCATAGACCCCAAGGCCGTGCTTGTGCCCTTTACGGAAGTTCCCGAGGGGGTCTACCTGCCGGAAGCTCCCGCCGGAGCAAAAATCTTCAACGGAACCAAAATCAGGGGCCGGGCCCTTGTCTTTCTGACCAAGACGCCGGAATTCGGCTTTATGGTCAACAAGCACAGTTCCACCGAACTGGTGGTGGACTTTTACCCCAACCAGATGGGCGCGCGCTGGCGACCCTCGGAAAAAGCCCCCACCACGGAGCTGCCCCCGGATACCGGCGTTCCCGATTATGCCCCGCCGGACGAGGCCAATAAAGAACTGGCCGCGGACCCCAGCGGGACCGAATCCGGTTCTCAGATCAACGCCGCTTTGACGGAACTTGCCACTCAGGCCCAACCTCAGGCCCAGGCCGCTGCCCCGCAGCCTCAGGCCCAACCTCAGGCTCAGGCCGTTGCCGCGCAGCCTCAGGCCCAACCCCAGGCTCAGGCCGCTGCCCCGCAGCCTCAGGCCGTTGCCGCGCAGCAACAGCCCCAGGCCGCGCAGGCCCCATCCCAGACGGCGTCCCCCAAGGCCCAGGCCGCGCAGCCTCCCGCCGCGCAGGGCCAGGTAGTCCAAGGCCGGCGGGAGCAAAGCCCGCAAACGCCTCCTTCCCCGCCACAGGCTCCGGCCGCGAGCGCCTCCCCGGCGGCCGCGCAGACGGGCGGCGCGCCGGCCGGAACGTTGCCCCCGGCGGTTCAGGCCGCCGCTCAGACCAGGGCCGTCCCGGCCACATACATCGACGGCCGCAGGCAAACAGAGGAACGCTCCGCTCCTTTGCCCCTGCCCGAACCGCCCATGACCTTCAGCGGCCAGGCTCGTCCGGACGCGGCCCCGCAGGACGGCGACCCGCCCCTGCCCGTCGCGGCAAGAACCGCCGTTGCCCCGGTGCCCACGCCTCTTGGCGCCATCAGCGTTCCCGAGCAAAGCCCCGCCGCCGGCCGGCAGGGCGGTTCCACCCCCTATGTGGGCCAGCCGCAGCCCGTCGAACAGTTGAAACAGGCGGCGCCCGCCCAGACGGCTGCGCAGCAGGCGGCGGCCCCCCAACAGCAAAATCCGCGACCCGCCGCCCAGGCTACACCCGTTCAGGCGACTGCGCAGCAGGCGGCGGCACGCCCTCAACAGGCGCAGCAACCCGCCCCCCGGCAGACCCAGGCGGTTGTTCAGCAGCCTTCGGCCCCGCAAGAGGGCACCCCGCAAAGCGCGCAACCGCCCGCCGCCCAGACGCCCCGGCAGCCGCAGCCCCCGGCGGAGCAGCGGCAAAATGCCGCGCAACCCGCGGAACAACCGGCGGGGCAGCAGCCTCCGCCGGGCGTGGCCGTCAGCCGTGACGGCGGCAAAACGTACAGCGGCATGATCAGCGTCAACGTGATGAGCGCCGACAACCCGCCCCAGGCCGCCCCGCAAAGCGGCGGCGCGCCCGCAGGGGACGCGGCCGCCCCGGCCTTGCCCCCTTCCGTCGAAAAGGCGAACGCCGCAAACCCCGAAGCTGGAAAAAACGCGACGGCTAAAGAAGGCAAAGGGCACAGCGAAGCCTCCAAGCACGATGCTCCCGGGAATGCTCACGGCGGAGCCGACAGCAAGGCGCCGCCCCCGCCGCCCGAGCCGGAAGACCTGCTGCCGGAAATCCGCCGTGACATCTCGGCGGGCAACTACAGGGCCGCCCTGGAAAAAACCGACCTGCTCCTGACCCTTCCCAAGATAACCAACGATCAGCGCGAGGAAGGGCTGCACATCCGCGCGGAAATGCTCTTTGCCCTCAACAAGGACCACCTCGCCGAGCATTACCAGGAAATCACCGACGCCTCCAACAAGGCGCTGAACTACAACACCTCCTCAAACCGCAACGCGGGCACCCTGCTCCGGCTGGGCTACGTCAACCTGCGGCTCAAGCACATCCCCGAGGCCGAGGCGCTGTTCAACATGATGCGCCGCCGCTATCCCAAGGACGACAACATCCCCCTTACCTACTACTACTGGGGCGACTACCACTTTTCCCGCAACGAGTTGCAACGCGCCGCCGACGAATTTCAGCACATCCTGCAGGAATACAGCAACAGCCGCTACGCCCGCGAGGCGGCCCTGGGTCTGGCCCGCTCGTATTACCGCCTGGGCTATTACAAACAGGCCTTCGACGTGGTGGACTACATCGAACGCCGCTGGTCGCGCTTTTACATTGAATATCCGCCCTTCCTGAACATGATGGGCGATGTGGCTTTTCGCCTGGGCAAGCTGCAATACGCCCTTGAGCACTACTGGCTTTACGTGAACCTTGAACCCAAAGGCGACGAGGCCGACATCATCCTTACCCGCATCGGCGACATTTACGCCCAGCAGCGGGAAAGGGGCGCGGCCAAACGCCTGTATGAAGAAAGCGTCCACCGTTTTCCCGACAAGGACGGCGGGCTTGTGGCCATGATGCGTCTGGCCGAGGAAGGCATCAACGACGACCCTTCCATCGCTTCCATGTTCGGCGTGTTCGACGGCCCCTTCACCATGCGGCCGGCGGAAGTTTACCGCACCATTATTGAAAAGCATCCCGACAGTTCGCTGGTGCCCCTGGCGGAGCTGAAGCTGGCCATGTGGCATCTGTGGAACAAGGATTTCATCCAGACCCTGGACGCCTGTTCCGCCTTTATCGACAAGTTTCCCAAGCACGAACTGGCCCCCAAGGCCAGGGAAATCGCCATGCAGACCTTTGCCGTCCTTGTGTCCGAGGGCGTGGGCTCCGCACGGTACGGCCGCATCAACGAAATATGGGAAAAGTACCCCATCGTCCGTTCGCAGGAAGGCCAGCTTTCGTCCGAAAGCCGTGTGGCCCTTGGCGTAAGCCTTTGGAAACAGGGCAAGCCCGACGAGGCCCTGCGCGCAGTGGAGCCCTTTTTTCTGGGCAACAAGGTGCCGGAATATTCCGAAATGGCCCTGAGCCTGGTGCTGAACATCTACCTGGGTTACGACCAGTGGGATTCCATCCGCGAAGTGGCCAAGCGCGTGGATCTATGGGAGCTTACGCCCAAAAGCCGCCTGCAGCTTGATTACGCCCTGGCGCTTGCCGGGGAAAACCTGGGAGACAGCGATGCTGTGGCCTCCCTGTGGAGCAAGGTCTACGAGGCCGGGGCCAAAGGCGAGCTTTCCCTGGGCCAGCAGTCCTACGCCGCCTACTTCCTGGCCAGAGACGCCGAACGCAAGCGCGAACTGGAAAAGGCCTACCTGCTCGGCAAAGAAGCTTTCTCCCTGCTTTCGCAGCAGGCGGAAAAGTCTTCCGGCAGCGGCGACATGGGCAAGATCATCAGCCAGCTCGGCTCTCTCATGGAACTTACCGAAGTCACCGGAAGACTGAAGGAAGCCCTGGGCTACGCGGAAAACTATCTGCAACACCTGCCGGAAAACGACCCGGAACGGCTCTCCGTCCTGTACCGCATGGCGCGCATCTATAAAAAACAGGGCAGCGAGGACGGCTGGAAAAAAACTCTTACCGAACTGGCCCAGAAATACCCCAACACCGTCTACGGTCAGACCGCCTCATCCGAACTGCGCTCCGCAGCCATCTCCGACGACGCGGCCCGCTATACGCCGGGCGGCCAGATGTAGGGGGAAGGGTAACAGAACAGCAAGCGCAAAATTTTCCCTTTACCCTTTTTCCGCTTACGGCGGTGCGCATGCGGACGGTTATCTTTATTCCCCCCTTAAGCCGGATGAGCGGCGGCCTGGCTACGCTGTACGCCGTGGCCGGGGAGTTGCGCGCGCTTGGGCACGAGGTGGCCCTGACCTGCCCCGGCGGCAAGGCGGCGGGGTTTGCGGAAGCCGGACAAGCGGCGGCCGGAACCGGCAATGCCGGAGGAGCAGGGCGCGGCGCGGCGCTTAGCGGAGAAACGGCGAGCACTCCGGCGGAGGCCGGGAACGTGCGCGAAGCGGCCAATGCCGGAGATGCCCCCTGGCCCGTGCTGCCCTGGGAGGGGCTGGAGCTTCGCTCCTCGGACCTCTGGCTGGTGCCGGAAAGCTGGCCCAACGCCATCGGCCCCGGCGTGCGGGCGGGCGCGCGCACCCTGGTCTACGCCCAAAGCTGGAACTTTCTGCTCACAACCCTGCCCGAAGGGGTAAGCTGGAATCGGCTTCCCGTGGAGTTCCTGGCGGTTTCACGCCCTGTGGCCCGTTTTTTGGAAGACGTGCTGGGGGTTCCCGCGCTTGGAATCCTTCCCCCGGCTGTGGATCCGGTCTTTTTCAGCGCCGGGGACGAGCGGGAAGCGGCCGCGCCGCAACGAAACATGGACGAGTCCGGGGCGAAACCGGCCGCGCCGGAACCAAACGCGGCGGGCGCGCCGGGACCGCAAGCGCTTTGGGGCGGCGGCGGGCCTTGCGGCAGGAAAACCATACGCGTGGCCTGGATGCCCCGCAAAAACCGGGGGCTTGCCGATCAAATCCGCCAGGTGGCCGCCGCCCGCCTGGCGTCCCTTGCTTCGGCTCCGCCCGTGGAATATGTGCCCCTGCAAAACCTTACCCCGCCCGAGGTGGCGGCCGGGCTGGCTTCCTGCCACCTTTTTCTGGCCACGGCCTTTCCCGAGGGATTCGGGCTGCCGCCGCTTGAGGCCATGGCCGCGGGCTGCGTGCCCGTGGGCTTTACCGGCTATGGCGGGTGGGAATATATGCGTCAGGCGCAAATTCTGCCGGGGGCCGGGAAAAACGCGCCGGACTCCCCCCAAAATCATGCGGCCGTCCCCGCCAAAAAGCTTCTTCCGGACCATGCCGGCGGCAAGGGTCAAATGGGGGGCGATTCCGCGCCGGCGGAAGCGGCAAAACCTTTCGCGCCAACGCACGGGGCAGCCTTCCGCCCGGCCCTGCGCCCGGTTCCGGCCGCTCCTCCCTTTGCCCTGCCCGATGAGCCGAGCAACGGGCTCTTTTTTGCCGACGGCGACGTGCTGGGCGCGGGCCTTGGCCTTGCCGACGCCGTCATGGCCGCGTATGAAAACGGCGCGGCCTGGCGCGCGGCGCAAAACGCGGGGCGCGGCACGGCGTTGCGGTATACGCAAAAGGCGCGGCGCGAAACCCTGGCCGCGTTGTGGCGGGAATTTTCGTAAGGAGGAACCATGCCGGAATACTGGATCGCCTTCGGGGACATTCACGACGACATCAGCCGCCTGGACGCCGTGCCCGAGCTTGCCGGAGCCAGGGGAATCATCGTCACCGGCGACATCACCCTGGCCGGGGGCATACGCCAGGCCGAACGCGTTCTGGCGCCTGTTGCCGCCCGCACCCCGCTTTTGTATGCGCAGATCGGCAACATGGACCGGGGCGAAGTAAGCGGCTGGCTGGAGGAAAAAGGCTGGAATCTGCACGCCCGCGCCCGCGAGATTTTTCCCGGCGTGTTCGCCGCCGGCGTGGGGGCTTCGCCTTTCACTCCCTTTGGCACGCCCAGCGAGTTCCCGGAAAGCCGCCTGGAAGAATGGATGGATACCGCGCTGGACGAGGCGCGCGGGCTTGCGGCCAAAAACGCCGCGCCGGAAGGCGGCGCCCGTCCCAAACCCCGTCTGGTGCTTGTGGCCCATACCCCTCCGTACGCCTCGGCCTGCGACAGGCTGCGCAACGGCGCGCCCGCCGGAAGCTCCGCCGTGCGCCGCTTCATCGAGGAGCACCAGCCCGAACTTTGCCTGTGCGGGCACATTCATGAATCGCGGGGCATGGACCACATAGGGGCCACCCTGGTGGCAAACCCCGGCACCCTGCCCTCCGGGGGCTACGCCCTTGTTTATCAGCGCGAGGTCAACGGCGTTCCCCGCGTTGTGGCGGAGTTGAAATTGCTGGCCTGACGCCCCGAGTCTTTTCCGGCCCGAAAGGCCGAAAAGAATTCCCGGGCCGAAGCGCCGGCCCGGCCGGCGCTGTGCCGCCGGTAGCGGTTCAGTTTGCCGGCAGGCAAGGAAAGCGCGCAATTGCGGAGGGGGCGGGACCAAATGGTCCCGCCCCCTCCGCAATTGCGACAGCTGACGTAGCGTCACGGCAAACCGGACCGCCGCCTACCAGTCGCCCGGCAGGGGCGGAAATATCCGCGTCCCCTTGTGAAAGGCCGACCAGGCGAACCACATGGAATCCATGGAGTAGAAGGCCGTAAGGCTTTTATCCCGCCATTTTCCGTAAATGCAGTTGCCTTCCGGGGTCCACTCGCTTCTGGTTTCCTTGTCCACAAGCTTGTCCTCGAAAATCTCAAAGGTCAGAGCCTTGTCCCCCGCGCCGGGCGGGCGCCGGTCAAAGACGCGCACGGCTTCGAGCTCCGCGTCGTAAAAGGCCGCCAGCGGAGTCAGCCCCAACGTGAAGTTGATGACGCGCGCCTCGCGCACGGAGTCATGCAGCACCGCCCCGTAATCGTCCTCCATCTCCAGGCCCAGTACCCGCTTTTTGGGCGGCAGCCGATTGTCCAGCCGGGAAACGGCGAAAAGCAGCCGCACGTCCTCGTAATAGGTTCCGCCGATCTTATAGGAACCGTAGGGATCTTTGCCGTAACTGCGTTTGTATCCCGTAGAGCGGGACATGACCTCCGCCTTGCCGGCATAGCGTTTCTTCACGCCGCTCCATCTGGCCCACAGCACGGGGATGCGCTCCAGGCGCCTGCCGCGCAGGGGGCCTTCGATGCACACGGCCAGAAGCTGGCTCCACAGGCTGCGGCTGACCCGGTCGTACAAAACGGTATTGGCGTTGAGCAGGTTGCCCGTCACCCCGAAGGTGGAAGGAAAGCGTCCGGCCATGGAGCGAAAGGCCACCACCGCCCCCGTAAGAGGGCTGTAAGTGACTGTGTAGGTATTGTCGCCCGAGGCGGGCATGCCGGGCGCCGGGCGCGGGGGCATGTTGCCCGAAGCGTCGGGCAGCACGTCGTTGACAACCTCGTGCCACACCATAATGCGCTGCGGATAAACACGGATGCGCCCGTCCGGATACTCCACGATAAAGACGACCTCGTCGTCGTCCATGGACAGACTGGCGTCGGAAACGCTGAGGAACTGGGGCCGGTACAGGGCGGGGATGCTGTCCGGCGCCACCCCGGTACGGGCGATGACATCGGCAAGCTTGCGCAGATCGCCTATGGAAAAGCCGGGAGCCGCGGAAGGCTGCTTGAGGACGTTATCGTCCTCTTCCGGGGCGGCCGCGCGCGCGGCGTCGGGGAAAGAAAAAAAGAGCAGCGCGGCGAGCAGGGGCAAAATAAGGGGGCGCGGCATGGGAACTCCTTTCCCGACGGCATATTTCCCGGCAATATACTGAAAGAAAGCCGCGCATACAAGGGTAAGGGCACACTTGGCGAAACCCCGCAATTACGGCATAGTGCCCGAGCGCGTCATCTTGTCCCGTAATCCGCCGCCCCGACAGCTCCGGAGAAATCGACATGACCCTTTCCCCCGCCCTTCCCGGCCGCTGGCTGGCCTTTCGCCTGGGACACCTCGGCGATGTGGTCCTGGCCACCGGCGTTTTGCGCCACTGGGGGGAAACCAAAGACCTGCGCTTCGCCGTCCTTACCCGCCCCGAATGGGCGCCCGTGTTTGCCGGGCATCCTTTCGTCGACAGGGTCGTCACCCTTGAAAAGTCCGCCCTTGCCGGATCCGCCATGCTTGCCGCCTTCCGGCGCATCGCGCGGGAGTACGAAGGCTGGGGCCTGCTTGATTTGCACGGCAATCTGCGCTCGCGCCTGATGGAAACCCTGTGGCGCGGGCCTGTGGCGCGCTATCGCAAAATGGGCCTGCGCCGGCGGATTTTTCTGGCCACCCGGGGCCGCGCGGGCGGCGGCCCTTTGCGCGCCCTGTCCACCACTCAGCGTTACGCCCTTGCGCTGGAAGAAGTTCCTCCCCCTCAAAAAGATCTGCTGCCCTGCATTTTTCTGACAGAAGAAGAACACGCCCGCGCGGCGGCGCGCCTGGCCGGCATACAGGCCTCCGGCGTCCGGGGCGCGGAACGGCAGCAAACCGCGCCCGGCCTTGCCGGAAGCCCCCCGCCCCCGGTCGCCCTGCATCCCTTTGCCACCCACCCGCTGAAAGCCTGGCCCCGCGCCCACTGGATTGAACTGGCGCGCCTTCTGGACGGCAGGGGCATTCCCTGGCTGGTCCTGGGCAAGGGTAAGGAGTTGTTTCCCGGCGACCCCCGCGACCTGACCAACGCCACTACCCTGCGGGAAATCTGCGCCCTGCTGTCCCGTTGCCGCGCCCTGGTCACCGGCGACTCGGGCCCCATGCACCTGGCGGCGGCGGTGCAAACGCCCGTGGCCGCGCTGTTTGGCCCTACCACGCGTGAATGGGGCTTTTATCCCTCCGGGGAAAAAGATATCATTTTTGAGGTTCCCCTGCCCTGCCGCCCCTGCTCCCTGCACGGCGGTTCGCCCTGTCCGCGCGGGGGAGAATGTCTTGCCTCCATCTTTCCGAAAACGGTTCTGAAGGGTCTGGAGCGTTTCACTCCCCCGGAACCCAAAGCTGAACGGGCTGCAGAAATACAGCGCGCAACCTTCTGATGATTATGGGGCTCCCCCCCCCGCGAGCGCGAGCCGAGCATATTCCGACAGCCCACAAGGATTCTGATATGCACCAGCTTCTGGAACGTTTTTTCCCCTTTCTGTCCTGGATGAAGACCTATGACCGGTCTTCCTTCAAGGCGGACCTCACGGCGGGCTGTACAGTGGCCCTGGTGCTGGTTCCGCAATCCATGGCCAACGCCCAGCTGGCCGGCCTTCCGGCCTACCACGGACTATACGCGGCCCTTCTTCCCGCCCTGGTCGGCGGCCTTTTCGGCTCCAGCCGGCACGTCGTCACCAGCAGCGTGGCCGTCACCTCCATCATGGCCGCCGCGGCCCTTCAGCCCCTGGTCATGACCGGCACCGTCGGGTACATCGCCTACATGACCCTGCTTACCCTCCTGGTGGGTCTGGTGCAGCTTGCGCTTGGACTGTGCCGCATGGGCATCCTGGTCAGCTTTCTGTCCCTGCCGGTGGTGGCGGGCTTTACCAACGCGGCGGCGCTGATCATCGCCAGTTCGCAGCTTTCCAAGCTGTTCGGCGTCAGCGTGGAATCTTCCGATCATCAATACAAGACCGTGATGAACGTGCTGGATTCGGCCATGAACTACACGCACTGGCCCACCCTGGGTATGGCCCTGCTGGCGGTTGTGGTCATCTGGGCTTCCAAACGGTACATCCGGCTGCTGCCCCCGGTTCTTGTGGCCGTGGCCGTGTGTACGGCCCTTTCCTGGGCCGTGGGCTTTGAAAAAAACGCCACCGTGGGCGTGGATTCCCTGGCCTCTGAAGAAGCCTCCACTCTGGTGCGGCAACTGGCCGCCCAGCAAAAACAACTGACCAGCGTAACCGAAGAACTCAACCAGCTGCGTGAACAGGGAAAACAGCCCCCCGCCATACATCCCAGGGCGGCGGCCATACACTCCCGCTACTCGGTGGACGAGAAAAACCTGGAGCGCATCCGCCTGCAGGAAAGTATGGCCCTGGCCAGGGAACACCTGCGCCGCATGCTTTTTGTGGCTGTGCCCCAGACGGATGGCGGCCTGAAGTTTTATGCCAGGCACAGCCCCGACATGGTGCCGGGGGCGCGCTCCGGGGAAGAAACGCCCCCGCCGGACACCGGCGACGGCCGCACCTGGCGCATCGCCATAGGCGACGGCATCGCCGACGTCAACGTGCTGCACTTTCGGGGCGGGGGCCAGGTTGTCGGCAAAATGCCCGACGGGCTTCCGCACTTCACCCTGCCGGATATGAGCTTCCAGCATTTTCTCCAATTGCTTTCCCCGGCCCTGGTCATCGCCTTCATGGGTTTTGCGGAATCCATCTCCATAGCCAAATCCGCCGCCGGCCGGTTTGGCTACACGCTTGACGCCAACCGGGAACTGACAGGGCAGGGCCTTGCCAACATCGCGGGCAGCCTGACCCTTACCTCGCCCGTTTCCGGATCCTTTTCCAACTCGGCGGTGAACATTTCCGCCGGGGCCAAAACGGGCATGGCCGCGGTCATCGCCAGCTTCGGCGCTCTGCTTACCCTGCTGTTCCTCACAGACGCCCTGTACTACCTGCCGCAGCCCGTCCTGGCCGTCATCGTCATGCGTTCCGTGACCGGACTGGTCAGATTCCAGGAGTTCCGCCGGGTCTGGACAGCCCAATGGCACGAAGGCTGTATCGCCGCCGTGACCTTTTGCTCCACCCTGTACTTTGCCCCGCACATGGATTACGGCATCGGCATAGGGGTGCTGCTTTCGCTGGTTTCCTTCTTTTACCTGTCCATGAGGCCTTCGGTGGTGTCCCTTTCCTGCGGTCCGGACAACGTGCTGCGCGACGTGGAGGTGTTCGGCCTGGAGGAATGCCGCCACATCGCCGTCCTGCACTTCCAGGGCACATTGTTCTTTGCCAACGCCGGGGTGCTGGAACACCACGTGCTGCATCTGCTGAAAACCCGCAACGAGCTGCGCCACATCCATATGGTGTGCACCGGCATCACCCAGATAGACGCTTCCGGCGAGGAAACCCTCTCCCGGCTGGTAAAACGCACCCAGGAAGCGGGCGTGGGCATTTCCTTCAGCGGGGTGGTGGGATCCGTGGCCGAGGTGCTGGACCGTACAGGCACGATCAAGAGCGTGGGCTGGGAAAACGTCTTCCTTAGCGCGCGCGAGGCTATCTGTACCATCCACAAGCGCATCAGCCACGACGAAGGCTGCAGCGTATGTCCGCTGAACGACATGTACTGCCAGGATTAGAGCAAATTAACATTGAAAAATGTTTATTTGCTCTGGCGGCGGAAACCGCCGCCAGCCGCGCAGGCGTGGGAGAAACTTGTTTAGCCGTTAAGCGCCGGAGCGAGCGTCCCAAAGTTGCCATGCTTCTGGACCGCCGTTGAAACGCGGCGGCATACCCTTACAAAACGAAGAAAAGCGCACATGAGCGACCAGCGCACGCCGCCTTCAACGCCACACCGTCCAGAGCGGGCTGACAGTGAATATTCTCTGAAGACGCCCGCTTTGGACCATGAGCCCGATCCCGGCCCCCCGCCGCCAAGGGACAGCGCCGAGGAAACCTTTGCCCGCATCATGGAAGCGGCGCGCGATGCGGACCGCCCCCTGGCGGAACTGCGCGGGCTTTTCCCCGCCGCGTCCGGCCTTTCCCTCCGCGAAGCGGCGGAAAACCGGGCCGCCGGTCTTCCGCCGGAAGAGGGGGCTTCCGCCCCGCCCTTTGCCGCCAACGCCCGGGAACTGGACGCGGAAGGCAATCCCGCGTGGATCTCCATCCACGTGCCGGACTCCCGGTATGATCCCCGCTATGCCGACGGCAAAAGTTCCCTTTCGTTTTCGGCGGCCCCAAAGGGACTGTTGAACCGCTGGCGCAAAGACACGGACGGGCAAAAGCCGGCCGGCGGCCCCGGGCCCGCTGCCGGCAAAAACCGCCGGCCGGAAGACGAAACCCCGCGTTCCAGGCGTCCCGGCTTTCTCAGCATCCTTATCTGGGGCTGTCTGGCGGGCCTTGCCATACTGGCGGTTTCCGGACGGGGGTGTTCTTTGGTGAATAAACTGCTATAATCAACGGCTGATACCCCCATATGGGAGCTTGGCCCCGGCAGGGGCGGCGGCCCCCGCACCCGCAATTTCCCGGCAGCGGCAAAGCCGCGTCGGGAAAAAGGGGCACAGGCATGAGCGACATTCTTCTTGTGGACGACGACGACCAGTTGCGCGGCAGCTTCTACAACCTGCTGACCATGGAAGGCCACAGCGTGCGCGCCGCTTCGTCGGGCGAGACCGCCCTGGCCATGGCGGCCGAAGCCATGCCCGACGCCGCGATCATGGACGTGCGCATGCCCGGCCTGGACGGTCTTGCCGTGCTGCGCCTGCTGCGGGAAAAAGAGCCGCGCCTGCCCGTCATCATCATGACCGCCCACGGAACCACCGAGGCGGCCATCGAAGCCACCAAGCTGGGCGCTTTCGACTATATCCTCAAGCCTTTTGAAATCCCCGACCTGCTCCAGCTGCTTTCCAAGGCGCTGGAAGCCGGACGGCTTATGCGCGGCCGCGTGGTCTTCAGCGACGCGCGCGAGGACCACGAGGCAGAGGCCATGGTGGGCGCAAGCCGGGCCATGCACCAGGTGTACAAGGCCATAGGCCGGGTGGCCCCCACCGACGCCCTGGTGCTGCTGCGCGGCGAGTCGGGCACCGGCAAGGAACTGGTGGCCCGCGCCCTGTACCAGCACAGCCCGCGCAACGCCCAGCCTTTCACGGTCATCAACTGCGTGGCCATCCCCGACACCCTTCTGGAAAGCGAGCTTTTCGGCTACGAGCGCGGGGCCTTTACCGGCGCGGTGGCCCGGCGCATAGGCAAAATAGAGCAGGCCGCGGGCGGCACGGTTTTTTTGGACGAAATCGGCGACATGCCGCCCGGCATCCAGGCCAAGCTGCTGAGACTGCTGCAGGAAAACCAGATCGAACGCCTGGGGGGCCGCGACCCTATCAGCGTGGACGTGCGCATCATCGCGGCCACCAACCGCGACCTGGAAGAAGCCGTCGCTTCCGGCAAGTTCCGCGAGGATCTGTACTACCGGCTTAACGTCGTCACCCTGCGCCTGCCCCCCCTGCGCGAACGGGCCGAGGACATCCCCCTGCTGGTACGCCACTTTGCCGCCGCGCTGTGCCGCGAAATGGACATCCCCGCTCCCGGCGTCTCGCCCGAGGCCATAAGCCGACTTACCGCCCACCCCTGGCCCGGCAACGTGCGCGAACTGCGCAACCTGATCCAGAAACTGCTTATCTTCAACCGGGGCGCGCCCATTTCAGGCGAAGAGGTCTCACGCGCCCTGGCAACCGCGGGAGCGGCATCTGTGGAGCCCGCCCCTTCCGGCGCCCCAGCCCTGGCCGAATACGTGCGCCACTGTCTGGAAAAGGGCACGGAGAACGCCTTTGACGCCCTGATGGACGAAATGGGGGCGCTGGTGGTGCGCGAAGCTCTGGCCCTGTGTTCCGGCAACCGTTCGCGCACCGCGCGCATGCTGGGGCTTTCCCGCCCCACCCTGCTGGCAAAAATAGACAAGTACGGTATTTAGAGCGCAGGCGTGGGCGAAACCTGTTTCGCCGTTAAGCGCCGGAGCGAGCGTCTCAAAGTTGATATGTTCTAAAACTCCGCGCGGGGGTCGCCGGAGCCCGTCAACCGCCCCGTCGCCGGATCGGCGAGAATGGCGTTGACGTCTCCCATGGGCGCCTTGACCACGACTTTGTACCCCATGATTTCCAGTTTTTCCTCCACGTCCCTGACCAGCCCCAGGCGCTCCACGCGCAACTCGTCCGGCTGCCACTGCATGTGAAAACGCGGGGCGGCCACGGCCTCGCTGATATTCATGCCGTGATCGATGACGTTGGAAATAACCTGAAGCACGGTGGTGATGATGCGCGGCCCGCCGGGACTGCCCGCGACCATGAACAGCCTGCCGTCCTTAAGCGCTATGGTGGGGGTCATGGCGCTCAGCGGACGCTTTTGCGCGTCCGGGGCGTTGGCCGCGCCGCCGACAAGGCCGTACATGTCGGGCGAACCCGCCTTGACGGAAAAATCGTCCATGATGTTGTTGAGCAGAAAGCCCGCCCCGGCAACGGCAACGGCGCTGCCGTAAGCGTCGTTAAGAGTGTAGGTGACCGCAACAGCGTTGCCCCGCCCGTCCGCCACGGAATAATGGGTCGTATTGTCTTTTTCATGCCAGGAAAGGCCGGGACGGACCCGCGAACTGGGCAGGGCCTTGTCCCCGGCGGCCAGGATACGCTGGTGCACAGCGCGCGCGTACTCCTTGGCGATGAGTTTTTTGACGGGCACGGCGACAAAATCGGGATCGCCCATGTATTCCGACCGGTCGGCGAAGGCCTGGCGCATGGCTTCGGCCATCAGACGGATTGTTTGCGACGAAGCAAAGCCCGTGGCCCGGATATCGGAACATTCCATGACGTTGAGCATCTGGACAAGCAGCGCGCCCCCGGAACTGGGCGGGCTTGCGGAGATGATCTCGTACCCCCGGTAGGTGCCCCTGACCGGCTCGCGCCAGACCACGGAATACGAGGCCAGATCCTCGCGGGTGATCAGGCCGCCGCCCTCTTGCATGGCCTTTACGATCAGGGCGGCGGTCCGGCCCCGGTAAAACCCTGACGGGCCTCTGGACGCGATGCGGCGCAGGGTGGCGGCAAGGTCTTTCTGGACCAGGCGCTCCCCTTCCTTGTAGGGAACGCCGCCGGGCTTCAGAAAATAGGCGCGGGAGGCGGCATGCTCCGCCAGACGCGGGGTGGCCCTGGCCAGGGATTCTTCCTGCCGAGCGCTGATCACAAAGCCTTTTTCGGCAAGGCGGATGGCCGGAGCCATAAGTTCCGGCAGCTTGCGGGTGCCGAAGCGTTCCAGCAGCGCGCTCATGCCCGCCACGCTGCCCGGCGTTCCGGCCGACAGGCAGCCGTTTGCGCTGGCGCCGGGCACAACCCGGCCTTCCGCGTCCAGAAACATACCCGGCGTCGCGGCCAGGGGGGCCTTTTCCCGAAAGTCCGCCATGACGGCGGTTCCGTCGGCCATGCGCACCAGGGCAAAGCCGCCGCCGCCGATATTGCCCGCCACGGGATGAACCACGGCCAGCGCGTACCCCACGGCCACGGCCGCGTCCACGGCGTTGCCCCCCTTGTCCAGCACCGCCTGCCCGACGGCGGTGGCCAGGGCATGGCTGGAAAGCGCCAGCCCCGAGATCTTGCCCCGCACCGGGGCGGGAGCGGCGGCGCGGGCCCTTGTATCCGCCCCGGCCGTAATCAGGACGACCGCCAGAAGTATTGCCGCCGCGACCGCATGACGTGCAAAGCATCTGTTCAGCAACATGTCGCATTTTCCTTTGAAGGCGGTTTCCGTTGGCGCGGGCGGGCCTTGCAAAAATAAGCGCCGCCCCGCAAAGACCTGTTTGCGGACCTTTGTCCCGACGACTCCGGGAAAAGCCAAGCCGCGCGCCTTATAAACGGCCGTCGCTTCCGGCGGATTGCGCGCCGCGCCGCGCCAGCTTCAGATAATAATCGGCGTAGGCTTCCATGCCTTCCTGAAGCACCAGTTCCGCCCCCAGTATGCCGTAGGCCGAGGCAAGCAGTTGCCGGCGGCGCGGAAGTTCCTCCAGCCGCCGCCCGGCCGCGTTGCCGCGCAGCAGGTCTTCCATGACGGCCACAACAAAGGCCGCCCTGTGCCTGTCCATATGGTGATTGGCCACAAAATCCCGCCCGTTGCGGGCTATCCCGGCCAGCGACGCCTTGTCGGCCAAAGCCGCGGCCGCCGTCGACGCGGCCCCGCGCCAGTCGTTGCGCGGATACGTCGGCAGAATATGTTCCCCCACAGTGAAAAGATCGAGCAGGCCGTGCGGGGTGTCTTCCATAAGCAGGGCCGCGCCGCAGGCCATGGCCTCGAAGCAGCGCTGGTTCACCTCCGAGGCGGCCGTCTGGTTCAGGACTATTTGCGCCCTGTTGAACACGTCCACATAAGGAAGGTTGAGAATGGCCAGGGGATGAGCCGCGCGGAAGTTTCGCAAAAACGGCTCGCGTTCCGGGTTGTTCTTGTGCCCCAGGGTGCCCACAAAGGCCACCGGAATATCGCGCGGTTCGTCCCGGCAGACGTCCTTGCCCGCGCGGGCGCAAAGCGGCAGCCAGTGAACCCGCGCCCCTTCCCGCTCCAGCAGCTGGACGTGCGCCTTCTGGGCCGCGAAAACAACGTCAAAACCGTTGACGTAGGCAAAATGCCAGGGGTGCGAAAACGTGTCGATGGAATAAAAAGCCGAGGGACAGGGCAAATCCTCGATATGCAAAAAATACGGAAAGTTGCCGGAATCGCAATAAAAAGCCACATCCGGAACGAAGCCTCCGGCGCAAAGGCGTTTGTAAATATCCAGGGCGTGTTGCGGCGTTTCGACCCGTATGTCGCTGCCGTCATAGTGCGCCACGTTCACAACCTCGTGCCCCAGGGCTTTGAAGCCGTCCACCAGGCGCGGCGCGTCAAAATTCACAATGCGCATGTCCGTCTTTCTCGTTGGAAAATTTTTTTAGCAAATTGAGGCGAATCCCCGACGCGGGCAGGCAAAATCCGGGTTCAGGCCTGAATGAACCTGGACCAGAACTTCTTGCGGCCAAGCAGTTCCACCACGTCAATCAGGGCCAGGTGCGAATAGGCCTGGGGAAAGTTGCCAAGCTGCCGCCGGGTCGCAAAATCCAGATCCTCGCTGAACAGCCCCACATGGTTGCAGCAGGCGATCAACTCGTCGAACAGCGCCTCCGCTTCCTCCTTTCTGCCCGTGACGTGCAGGGCGCGCACCAGCCAGAAGGTGCAGATTGTAAAGGCCGATTCGGGGGGGCCGAAACCGTCGCTGTTTTTGTACCGGTACATCAGGCCGTTGTGCAGCAGTTCCTTTTGCACGCGGTCCACGGTTTTCACGTAGCGTTCGTCCCCGGCCCCGATAAAGCCGTAGCGTTCCATAAGCAGCAGGGACGCGTCCACGTCGGTTCCGCCGTAATACTGGGTGAAGCTTTGGATATCCTCGTTCCAGCCTTTGGACAGAACGTCCTCACGGATAAGCTCGGCCTGCGCGCGCAGCCGGGTTTCGTAAGCCGAGCGGCCCAGGTACGAGGCGATCTGCGCGGCCCTGTCCAGGGCCACCCAGCACATCACCTTGGAAAAGACGAAGTGCCGCTTTTTTTCCCGGAATTCCCAGATGCTCTGGTCGGGGTTGTGCCAGTCGGCCGCCACGGTCTTGGCCACTTTTTTCACAATTTCCCACATCTCCTCGATATCGTCGAGGGTTCCGGCGAAAAAACGGTAATAGGTGTTGATGACGTCCAGAAGATATCCCAGCGAATCGTTCTGCTTTTGCGCGTAGGCCGCATTGCCGATGCGCACGGGCCGCGAGTCCGCGTAGCCCGAAAGATGATCCAGGGTGTCTTCCGTCAGGGTGCGTTCGCCCCGGATGCCGTACATGATCTGGAAGTTGTCGTGCTTTGTGCGGATGATGCTTCTGATGAAGCCCAAAAAACGTTCGGCCGCGTGCGGGTGCCCCATGTGCAGCAGGGTGGTGATGGACATGGAGGCGTCGCGCAGCCAGCAGTAGCGATAGTCCCAGTTGCGTTCCCGGCCCAGGGCCTCGGGTACGCTGGTGGTCAGGGCGGCCAGGATGGCCCCCGTGGTTTCAAAGGTCATCAGCTTGAGCACAAGAAGGCTGCGGGAAACCAGGTTGCCGTATTTTTCAAACTTCACCGAACGGTGGTCCCAGTTCATCCAGTACACCTTGGTCCGCTCCATCTCCAGATTCACCCGCTCAAGGTCGATGGGCACCAGCTTCTGGTGGTACGAAAGCAACAGGAACTCGTCGCGTTCCAGCAAAAACTCGCCGCCCTCGAGCACGGCGTCGAAATCCAGGCTGGAGTACAGGTACACGTTGTCGTTACGGTCCCCCGCCGCCGAGGTGCGCAGGTATCCCGTGAACCTTTCGTGCACCGGGAGCTTGCGGGCGTAATCCATCATGGGCTCATACCGGACGCGGAAGCGGGGAGAGCCGCTTACCGGGCGAAGCAGCCGGTAAATTTCCGGCGGTATGTAATACTCGGAAGAAGAAATCCGGTAACGCGGCATAAAGTCGAACACGTCAAAGGACGCGGTCTTCGACGAAAAGCGCGTACGCAAAATGTTGGTTCCGGGAAGATAGACCTGCGCGCAGGAATAGTCTTCCGCAACAACAAATCCGAAGCGGCCGCCCTTTTCCCTGTCCAGCAGTCCGGAAAAAATGGCCGGACTGTCAAAATCCGGCAGACACAGCCATTCGATACTGCCGTTTCGCGACACCAGGGCGGCACTGCGGCAGTTACCGATCACGCCAAAATCAAGATTGCTTTCCATATTTCGTCAGCCCGCTGTCCGGTGTGGAACCGCCGCGTACCCGCCGCCCCGCGCCGCTATGGTTGTAAAGTTGCGCTCCGGAACTTCCTGTGTTTATATCATAGGCGGAGGCCCTCTCCCGGCCGGCCCCGCGCAAGGTGCCCGCCGATACCGGGCCGCGGGCGCGCGTTCCCGCCGGAATGGCGGCGTGGCGCGGCAGGAGCAATGCTTATGAAGTATGTCATCATCTCCAACCGGCTTCCGGTCACGGTGGCGACAAAAGGCGGCAAACTGCGCATAACCCGCAGCGGCGGCGGGCTGGCAACCGGGCTTGATTCCCTGGATACGGGCGCGGAACGCCACTGGGTGGGCTGGGCCGGGCTGCATGTGGAAGAAGAGGAAAAACGGCAAAACATCCGCGCCCGCCTGGGCAAGCAGTCGCTGCACCCCGTTTTTCTGCGGCCGGACCATATTCAGGACTACTACGAAGGCTACAGCAACAGCACCCTGTGGCCCCTGTGCCACTACTTCTACAGCTACATCGCCTGTAACGAAGCCTACTGGAAAGCCTACAGGGAAGTCAACGAGCTGTTTTGCGAGGAAGCCCTCAAGGTCATCGAACCGGGCGATGTGGTCTGGATACACGACTACCACCTTATGCTTCTGCCCTCGCTGATCCGCGAGCGCGTGCCCGGCGCCTGCATCGGGTATTTTCACCACATCCCCTTTCCCTCGTACGAAATGTTCCGCTGCCTGCCCGAGCGGGCCGACATCCTGCGCGGCCTTTTGGGGGCGGATCTTATCGGCTTCCACACCCACGACTACATGCGCCACTGCCTGAGCGCCCTGTACCGGGCCCTGAATCTGGAGTGCCATATGGACGAGGTGCAGCTGGAACGCCGGGTGGTGCGCGTTGAGGCCTTTCCCATGGGCATCAACTACGAAATGTACAATGAGGCCATCAGCCTGCCCGAGACGCGCGCCTTTGCCGAAGAACTGCACCGGATCGCCGGCGACAGCAAAATCATCCTTTCCGTGGACCGTCTGGACTACAGCAAGGGGCTGCTGCTGCGTCTGGAAGCCTTTGCCTCCTTTCTCGAGCACAATCCGGAATATCGGGGCAAGGTCACCCTGCTTATGGTGGTGGTGCCCTCGCGCGACACCGTGGAACGCTATGTGGAACTGAAAACGGCCATAGACAAACGAATCGGAGCCATCAACGGCGCATACGCGGCCGTAGGGTGGATTCCCATCCACTATTTCTACCGGTCTTTTTCCTTTGCCGAAATTTCCGCCATGTACCACATCGCGGACATCGCCCTGGTCACGCCCCTGCGCGACGGCATGAATCTGGTGGCCAAAGAATACCTGGCCGCCAAAAACGACCGTCCCGGCGTGCTTATTTTAAGCGAAATGGCCGGGGCCGCCGTCGAGCTTTCCGAGGCCGTCATCGTCAACCCCGCCAGCACCAGGGAAATTGAGGACGCCCTGCTCAAGGCGCTGACCATGCCCGTCGACGAACAGACGGCCGCCCTCAATGCCATGCAAAAGATCCTGTCGCGCCGTACCGTGGGGCGCTGGGCCCGCGATTTTGCCGCGGAACTGCGCAAAGTGCGCAAGCGCAACGATGATCTTCAGGCCAAGGTGCTGGAAGAAGGCAACATGCGCGGCCTTCAGGACGCCTACACGGCGGCGGAGCGGCGTCTGCTGGTGCTGGACTACGACGGCACCCTGGCGCCGTTTACGGAAAACCCGGCCATGGCCCACCCCACACTGGCCCTGCGCGAGGTGCTGGCCGCCCTGGCCGCGGACAGGCGCAACACCGTGGCCATTTGCAGCGGCAGGGACAAGGAAACCCTGGAACGCTGGCTGGGCGGCCTGGACATCGGCCTGGCCGCCGAACACGGCGTTTTTTACAAAGAAGACGGGGAGTGGCGCGGCAACATGCCCGACATCGTCTGGGACGAGGAAATCCTGTCCATCATCGATCAGATACGGGAAAAGACGCCGCGTTCGCGCATTGAAGTGAAAAAAACCGCCCTGGTCTGGCATTACCGCCAGGTGGACAACTGGCTGGCCGACCTGCGGGTGACCCAGTTGGTCAACGCCCTGATGGCCCCCTGCGCCCGGCTGGGCCTGCAGATTATGCGGGGGAAAAAAATTGTCGAGATCAAACCGGCGGAATACGGCAAAGCCACAGAAATCCGCAGGCGGCTGGGTCTGGGCGTTTATGATTTTGTCATGGCCATGGGCGACGACACCACGGACGAGGACATGTTCGCGGCCCTGCCTCCCGAGGCCTACGCCATCAAGGTGGGACAGTTTTCCGACATGGCGCGGTATACCATTCCGGATCAGCGGCTGGTGTTGCCGTTTCTGGCCCGGCTGGCCGCCGAAAGCCGTCCGTTGATAAGGAGATAGAACGGCAAAAGGGCCGCGCTTTCGCTCGGCCCTTTCCTTTTAGCTTGCAAACCAGGCGTTATGACAGCGGATCCTGGTAGTACAGCCGGTGATCCGTCTGGTACAGGTAGATGACCCGCGTGTTGTTGGGATCGCCCAGGTAGGCCTTGGGATACTGCTTGCGCACTTCCTTCAGGCGCTTTTCGGCCAGGGCGACCATTTCCCAGTCCTCGCCGAAAACCAGGGCGTCGGCGGGGCAGGTCAGCACGCAAGAGGGCTTCATGCCGTTGGTGATACGGTCAAAGCACAGGTCGCACTTGAATATCCCCGATCCGTCCTTACGGGAACGGGGGATGTCATAGGGACAGGCTTTTCGCACTGCAACGGCGCCCCGGCCCGATATCTCCCGGGCCTGGGGCGTCAGATACACCGCGCCCGTGGCCGGATCGTGCCGGATGGCCCCGTCGCTGTACTCGTCGGCCACGCGCTTGCACGGGGCCGTATAACAGTGGCGGCACTGTTCAGGAAAGAACAGCCACTCCAGTCTGCCGTCCACTTTGGCCTCGGTGAAGCGCACCAGACGGATGGTTTTGTCCGAAAGGTCCGGCGGATTCTGGTGCGAACCGGTGTTGCGGGTTTCTTCGCCGGGCAGGTTCTTCCATTGTTTGCAGGCCACCTGGCAACCCCGGCAGCCGGTACAGCGGGTAAGGTCCACGAATATCGCCTTGCCCATGGCTTACCCCCTTTCCTTTTTCACGACATTGACCATAAACGCTTTGGTTTCCGGAATGCCGGTGTTGGGATCGCCCACGGACGGGGTGATCAGGTTGGCGGCATCGCCTCCATACTTGGGCACCATCCAGCCAAAGTGCCAGGGAATGCCCACCATATGCACCTCTTTGCCCATAATGGTCTGGGGCTGCAGGCGCTCCGTGACCATGGCCACGGCTTCAAGCTTGCCGCGCTTGCTGCTCAGCACCACCGTGTCGCCGTTTTTAATGGACAGAGAGGCTGCCAGTTTGGGGTTCATTTCGCAGAATATTTCCGGCTCCATTTCCACCAGCCAGGCCTGGCGGCGGGTCATCAGGCCCGTCTGCCAGTGTTCCGTCACCCGGTAGGTGGAACAGATGTACGGAAAGGCCGGATCGTCCACGGCAAAGGTTTCGCCCTCAAAGGGGATGACCGTGGGGTTGGTGCGCTGCCTGGAGAAGGGATGCTTCACCACGGGGGACTCGAAGGGCTCGTAAAACTCGGGGAAGGGACCGTCCTCGCGGCCCGGTCCGAACAGCGCGCCAAAGCCGTGCGTCTGCATGATGAAGGGGTGCTTGGCGCCGGGATCGCCGCCGCCGTCCACCACGTCGCCCACCCATTTGCCGTCCTTCCACTGGATGACGGCCTTTTGGGGATTCCAGGGCCGGCCGGTCTTGTCCACACCGGCGCGGTTGTAAATGATGCGCCGGTTCATGGGCCAGGCCCAGGACCAGTTGGGGTACAGGCCGATGTTGGCCTGTTCGGGCGTCTGGCCTTTGTCGCGGCGCTTCATCAGGTTGCCCGCGTCCGGATAGGCCCCGCACATGACCCAGCAGCCGCTGGTGGTGGAGCCGTCCGCCGTCAGGAAGGTGAAGTTGGGCACCTGCTGTCCCTTTTTGAACAGCTTGCCGCTCACTTCGGTATCCTTGAGGAAGTAGCCGTTCATGAGCTTCGCCACCTTGTCGGCGGAATACTCGTGCCCGTCGTCCCAGTCCGCGATGTTCAGCTTGAGGACCGGGTCGGGATAGGCCCCGCCCCCGGCCTTGTACAGAGCGCGGATCTCCTTGGCCAGTTCCAGCATGATGTCGCCGTCCGGCTTGCTCATGCCGTTGGGCTTGGGCCCCCGGTAGCGCCACTGCTGCCAGCGGCCGGAGTTGACGACGGAGCCCTCCTTTTCGTACGAGGCGGCGCAGGGCAGGAAAAACACCTCGGTTTTAATGGAGGCGGGATTCATGCCCGGCCCCTTCCAGAAGGAGCAGGTCTCGTTTTCAAACAGGTTGACGTTCACCAGCCAGTCCAGCTTGCCGAAGGCTTCGCGGTTTTTCTGGGCGTTGGCCCCGGAACAGGCCGGGTTCATGCCCCAGGCAAAGGCCCCCTGGAACTCTCCCTTGTGCATACGCTGGAACAGGGTAAGCCAGTAGTAATAGGACATGGGCCTGTGGGCGTCCAGCTTGGGCAGCATGGCGTAGCCCGTTTCCAGATCCTCGTCGGGATAAAAGGATTTGATCAGGCTGGCCACATACTTGGGCTTGTTCCCCCACCAGTTCACGCTCATGGGGTCGCTGGTTTTGGGCGTGTTCAGGCGGTTGTAGTCCTCGAGGGAGGCCATCTTGGAGTTGGGCGTGCTGAGGTAGCCCGGCCAGATGTGGATAAGCAGCCCCTGGTCGGTGGAACCCTGCACGTTGGCTTCGCCGCGCAGGGCGTTGACCCCGCCCCCGGCGATGCCGATGTTGCCCAGCAAAAGCTGGACCATGGCCATGGCCCGGATGTTCTGCACGCCCACGGTCTTTTGCGTCCAGCCCATGGCGTACATGACCGTGCCGGCCTTGTCGGGCTTGCCCGTGGCCGAGTAGATGGCGTACACCTTTTCCAGATCGGCCTTGCTTGTGCCGCAGATGGTGGAAACCGTATCCAGGTCGTAACGATCGTAATGCTTTTTCAGCAGGCTCATCACGCAACGGGGATGCTGCAAGGTCAGGTCGCGCTGGGGCACACCCTTGTCGTCCAGGACAAAATTCCAGGCTTTTTTGTCATATACCTGGGTTTTGGAGTCAAAGCCGCTGAACAGGCCGTCCTCAAAGGCATAGGACTCGCCCACCACCAGGGGGGCGTTGGTGTAGTTGACGACGTATTCTTCGAAGTACAGCTTTTTGTCGAGAATATACTTGATCAGCCCGCCCAGGAAGGCAATGTCCGAACCCACGCGAATGGGCGTGTGGACATGGCACTTGGCGGAAGTTCTGGTATAGCGGGGATCGACGTGAATGAGCGTCGCGCCCTTGTCTTTGGCCCGCAGCACCCATTTGAAAGAAATGGGGTGGTTTTCAGCGGGGTTGGAACCCATGATAAGAATACAGTCACTGTTGGCGAGATCGCCCCAGTGGTTGGTCATCGCGCCGCGTCCGAACGACTCTGCCAGAGCCGGTACAGTGGGGCTGTGTCAGATTCGGGCCTGGTGCTCAATGGTCACCAGGCCCAGGGAGCGAAGAAACGCCTGGTAAGTCCAGCATTCCTCGTTATCAAGGGCGGCGGAGCCGAAGGATACGATGCCGTCCGTGCGGTTGACCAGCTCGCCCTTGTCGTTTTTGGCGGTAAAGGTGGCGTCGCGGGTCTTTTTGACGCGCTTGGCAACTTCTTTCAGCGCCCAGTCCCACTCCACCTCTTTCCATTCGGCGCTGTTAGCAGCGCGGTACAGAGGCTTGTGCGGGCGGGCCTTGTTGTCGCCGAGCTGCCGCAGAGCCGCGCCCTTGGGGCAGAGCGCGCCTTCGTTGACCGGGTGATCCGGGTCGCCTTCGATGTTCACAGCGACGCCGTTGCCGCCGTCCGCCGTATGCACCAGAAGACCACAGCCCACGGCGCAATAACAACACACGGATGTCGTCATTTTCGTCGCGGCAAACTTGGCAATCTCCGCCCGCGCCGCCACCGAGGCGAGGCTGAAGCCCAACCCTCCGAAGGCGGCGGCGGCCGAAGTCCCCGCCGTCATTTTAAGAAAGGTTCTGCGTGTCAAGCTCATAATCCGACTCCTTCGCCAGAGCACGTATTAAGGTGGGTGCGTCCGGTAATGCTGGCCGCCCAGGTTCACAGGACGGCCTTCCTTATTTACATGGCACGGTAGCAAAAGACATAATATTTGCAATTATGTTTTTTTTGACACAAGCCCGCATTTTCTCTTTCCGCGAATTTTTCCACGATTCCGGAAATACAATTCCCGTTGCGGCAAAACGGATATCGGCAGCCTTACTCTTTTTTTCCCAAGACGGGCCATGCCCAAAAAAGATATCCTGCATAAATTTTTTATATAGTATTGTGCCGCTACAAAGTCTTTTGCAAAAACATAAGGATCTTTGTATTAAGAAGCGACTGAACATGCCGCTGCTGCAATGTATTCGCTTACAGATAAATGTACCCGCTTACAGCAGAATAACCGCCGGGACGGCGGGCGCGGATTGTCTCACAGGGACAACAGATGGATGCGCGCCAGATGCTCCAGCTCCTCCATAAGGGCCAGGGCTTCATTCAGGCTGCCGCCGTGGACCACCAGCCCGTGCCCTTCCATCCATACAGCGGGGTGGGAGGCGGCGGCTTCCGCCACCACTTCGGCCAAAGCCCGGCTGCCGGGCGGCATGTGCGGCACAAAAGCCAGGCGCGGCGCAACGGCCGCCGCTTCGGAAAGGGGCAGGCGCAGCCGCTGCTTCGGCGGCAGGCGCAGCCCCAGGGCCAGCAGATGCGGAGGATGAACGTGCACTACAGCCCCTGTGCCGGGGCAGCGGGCGTAGACGGCCAGGTGCAGCGGGGTTTCGGAAGAGGGAGCGGACCCGGCCAGGACTTCGCCCCTTGGAGAAAGCAGAGCCAGATCCCCCGCCCCCGCCATGTTCTTCATTGTGCCGGTGCGGGTGATCAGGCAGCCCCAGGCGGGCGGCACGGCTTCCGGCAAGGCTGCTCCCGTATGGAAGCCGGCCGTCTCCACGCCGCCCCGCAACGGTACGCGGCAACTGATGTTGCCGTGCCGTCCCGCGTTCAGGCCGTGCGCTCCGGCCAGGCGGCAGGCTTCAACAACGGACCGGGCCGCCGCATGCGCTTCCGGGGGCAAAGGCAGCCCCTGCGCGGCTTCCGCCGCGAGGCCGTCCTTATCTTCCCCGCCCGGCGCGGTAAAGTGATCAAAACCGCGCGCCGCCGGGGTTACGCCCCTGATGCGCATACCGGGCGACGCCGCCACCCGGCCCAGGCGCCTTGCGCCCGGCGCGGCCCGGCAAACTTCAGGCCAGAAGGCCTCGGCGCAGGTTCCCAACAGGGCGTAGTCCTCGCCGCCCTCCCAAAAAAGTTCCAGGGGCTCCCGGCCCATGCCCCCGGCGGCCCGGATCGCCTCGGCGGGAATGATCCCGGCGTCAAAATCCAGATCCGCTCCGCGCCCGGCCAGAAGGCGCGGCAAATCTCGCGCCGGGCCGTCCGAAACGTCCATGAGGCAAAGGCGGGTTTCAGACCGCGCCGCGCCGGAAGCGGCCGCGCCGGCGTGCGCCTTGCCCGGATGCGCCTTGCCCGGATGCTCACGGCCGGGCACCATCGCCGCGAAATACCCCGCCGCGGCGGCGGCCAGGGCCCGCCCTTCCGCCAGCAGGGGTCTGGGCCGCAGATGGGCGACGCAGGCGGCGGGCCACCCCTCCAAGGCGCGGCGGCCTTCCCGTTCCAGCGCCCACAGCCCTGCCCGGGCCAGGCCGCACTCTCCGATCAAAAAAATCACGTCGCCCGGCTCCGCCCCGCCCCGGCGCAAAAAAGGCGCGCCCGGAAGCGCCGGGCCGCCCCACACCGTGATGCAAAAACCCAGTTCCGTCCCCCGCGACAAATCCCCCCCGGACAAAATCAGGCCGTATTCCCGCGCCCTGTCCGCCATGCCCGCCAGCAGGCGGCGCAGTGAGGCCCGCTCCAGCGAAGGCGGCAGCATCAGCCCCAGCGAAAAGCCCAGGGGAACGGCCCCGGCCGCCGCCAGATCGCTGACCGCCACGGCCAGAGCCTTGGCCCCCGCCTCTTCCGGCGTAAAATACGCTGTGCGGAAGTGCGTTCCTTCCCAAAAATAGTCCGTGGACAGTGCCATGTCCGGCGGACAGGCCAGTTCCGCGCAGTCGTCCCCCCGCCCCAGCGGAGCATGCCCGGATTGCGAAGGAAACAACTCGTCCATAAGCGCCAGGCAGGCGTCCTCGGACGCCGCGCCCGGCTCCGCGCCCACGTTCCAGGGCGCAAATTCGGCAGATTTGGGAAGATATGATGGCATAGGATGAAATTTTTGAAGGGTTCTGCGGGGTTTGGGGCTCCGCCCCAAACCCCGCAAGGGGGCGCGGCCCCCTTGACCCCATTTTCCGGAAAGCGGCAAAGCCGCTTTCCGGAAATTGCGGGTGCAGGGGGGTCACCCCCCTGCCGGGGGAGTTTGAGGGGGCAGCGCCCCCTCCACGAAAAACGCTAATCTTCCAGCGTCAGAAACGCGGCCATGATCACTTTGAGCCCCATGCCGGGAAAGTTGACGCGGTACTTGTCCGGCGGCAGGTGCTGAACGATCTTGCCCCGGCCGAAGATGCGGTGGCGGCAGTAGCCGCAGCGCGAGGGATCGGCAGCCGGGGAAGAGTACTCGCCAAGGGCCGGAGCGCAGCCGCCGTCTTCGTCCGGCGGGGCGGAACATTTTACGGGTTCCGCGCCAAGCTCCGGAAGGGGCGCGGCGCCCCGCCCCGGACGCGCAAACGCGGCGGACAGTGAAAGTCCGCTGCCGGGAGAGCGGCGCGGCCCGCCTTCCCCAAGGGGATCGCCAAACTCCACCCCGGCGGGAACGGCGGCCCTGGCCGGGGAACGTTCCGGGCGCTCGCGCTTTTTCTCCACCAGGGCGCCGGTGTAGCCCTCCTGCCATTCGACGTACAGATCCGGGGAAAGCTCGCGCACAAAGGGACTGGGCACGGCGGGAATGCTGCCCCCGCTGCCCCGGTCGTACAGAGACGCCGGAACGAACAGTGTCAGGTGCCGCTTGGCGCGGGTGCAGGCCACATACATCAGGCGGCGTTCTTCCTCGAAATCCTCGGGCCGGGTCTGGGCATGGCGTGAAGGGAAACGCTCCTCCACCAGGTCGATGATCAAAACGGCCGTCCATTCCAGCCCCTTGGCCGAATGGATGGTGGAAAGGGTGACGAAATCGCGCTCCTCCCGCTCCTGCATGGGGTCTTCCAGGGACAGATCGGCCACGAACAGATCCAGGTCAGCGTAAGAGGCGGCGATGGTCACCAGTTGTTCCAGGCCTTGCAGGCGGCGGGGGTAGTCGTCGGGGTACAGAACTTCGAGCCGGGGCCGGTAATGCTCCACCACGCGCGACAGCAGCGTTGCCGGGGAAACTTCCGTGCCGCGCAAAGCGTCCAGAAACTCCAGATCCCGCTGCAGATCGGGGTGGCGCGCCGCCGCCCTGGCCAGCCCCCCGGCGTCGCCCGCCAGGGCAAGCTGGTAAAGCTTAAGGCAGGTCTTGGCCCCTATTCCCTTGCTCAACTCGGCCATGCGGGTGAAGGCGGTAAAGTCCAGGGGGTTCAGCACCAGCCGGGCAAAACTCATGACGTCCTTGATGTGCGACGCCTCGGCGTAGCGGATGCCCCCGTACTTGCGAAAAGCGATGCCCAGCTTGTTCAGTTGCAGTTCCACGGCGTAGGAATGAAAGCCCGCGCGGAACAACACGGCGATTTCGCCCGGCGGGTAAACGTTCAGCAGGTCCACGACGCGCGCGGCCGCCAGGGCGGCCTCGGACCGGTCGGACTGGGGCCGGACCACGGCGGGTTTTTCGCTGCCCTCCAGGCGCGTGAACAGGCGCTTGTCAAAGCCTTCGGCCGCGTTTTCCAAAATGGCGTTGGTCAGGTCCAGCACCGGCTGGGTGGAGCGGTAGTTTTCCTCCAGACGGATCAGGCGTGTGCCGGGGAACTGCTCGGGAAAGCGCAGGATGTTCCGCACGTCCGCGCCCCGGAAGGCGTAAATGGACTGGGCGTCGTCGCCCACCACCATGATGTTGCCCGGCGCGCCCCCGGCGAACGTTCCCCCGCCGGGCAAAGGATCGCGTCCGGCCACCAGGGCGGCGATGCGCGCCTGCACCGGGTTGGTGTCCTGGTACTCGTCCACCATGATATAGCGGTAACGGTCGCGGCAGTAGGCCAGGGCTTCCGGCCGCTCCAAAAGAACGCGCTCCATGGCGAAAAGCAGGTCGTCGTAATCCAGCAGGCTTTTTTCCCGCTTGTAGGAAGCATAGGCCGCCGCCAGTTCGTCCATTGCCCCGGCATGCGCAAGCAGGTGAAAGGCCTCGCGCCGCAGGATGTCCTCCAGGGGCTGTTCCTTGTTGCGGCTTTTGCTTAAATAGGACTGGACGGTCTGGTTTTTCGGAAAACTGCGGTCGCCCTTGCCTATATGCAGGGCGTCGCGGCAGTGCTGCAGGCAGGCCAGGATGTCGTGGCCGTCCATGACGGTGAGATTTTTTCCGTAACCTTCGGGCTGAAACAGGCGCAGCACCGAGTAGGCGAAGGAGTGGAAGGTGCCGCCCTGCACGGCGGCAAGGCCCGCGTGGACGCTGTGGCGGCCGGATTCGGCCAGATCGGGCATGCCGCGCTGGTGCAGCAGAAGCCGCGCCCGGTCCAGCATCTCCTGCGAGGCCTTGCGCGTGAAGGTAAGCAGCAGAATGGAGGAAGCGGGAACGCCCGATTCCACCAGCCGGGCCAGACGGTAGACGATGGTGCGGGTTTTGCCGCTGCCCGCCCCGGCAATGACCAGAACCGGCCCTTCCAGGGTCGTGGCGGCCTGGTACTGGGCCGGGTTCAGGTCGTTTTCGTAGTCTATCATAAGGTGCCTGTCGTTCACGCCTCCGGTCATACTGCGTTCCGGCGGGGGGTGTCCAGCGCCTTTTGAGGAACAAAGCGCGCCGCGCCTTTTGACGAAAGAAGCGCTTGAGGGTATGAGATTAGGCGGACGTTTTTTCCATGCTTGAGGAGGCCCCATGGCTAGCTTTACCACGGAACTGTTCACCCAGTTCATTTACAGCCCCGAACTCTCTTACCAGGACCTGCTGGAACGCGAAGAAGAGCTGAAAACCTTTCTGGCCCGGATTATCGAGGAACACGGCGGCGAATTCACCCACTTCGAGGCCCTGGGCGACACCCTGCGAGCCCAGTGCGTTTTTTCCGAGTACGGCGAGGAACTGTTCCACGAGTTCTGCGACAAACTGGCCCCGGCCCTGGACAATCAGGTGGAAGCCCGCCTGCTTTTTGTCAGCAGGGAAATGGATTTTTTGCACCTTTACGGCATCCGTGACGGACAGTGGACGGAAAGCTGCCTGTCCCTGCCCCCGGCCGGCCCCATCGGCCGCGCCTACCTGGAGGAACGCCAGGGCACGGCGGAAAAGTAGCCATGTAACGCCTGTTTGCCAACTTCGGCGGTTTGGACTATAAACCTGCACCTCCAACGATTATCCCGATGCCCGGATGGCGGAATAGGCAGACGCAAAGGACTTAAAATCCTTCGGCCGGTAGGCTGTGCGGGTTCAAGTCCCGCTCTGGGCACCACCCTCTCCAACAGACTTAAAATCCGCTGGCTGTAAGGCCGTGCGGGTTCAAGTCCCGCCTCGGGCACCAGTAAAATAATGGCTCTGCACCAGAAAGAGGGGCCATTCCTTCCACCCCGGCAACGGCGTCTGTCCGGGGATTTTTTCAATCCCGGCAGCACGAGGCTTCCCCGGAGAAAACGCTTGCGGAAAGTTATACTTTGATCTATCTATAGTTAACGCTAACATCGCGGGAAATTTTTTTTTGATCTGAAATGTTAACGTTAACTTTTCTTTGTCGCCAGGGGCCGGATAAAAAGCGGCAACCCGGCGGCAAAAAAGGAGCGGCGCATGACGGCACGGCAACGGAGCACCTTTCCCTCAGACCCCGGCCCGGCATGGGCGGGGGACGGAGCCCCTTCCGGCGCGTCCGGCACCGCCAGGGCCACCATCAGGGACGTGGCGAAACTGGCCGGGGTCAGCCTGATGACGGTCTCGCGCGCCATCAACACCCCGCATCTGGTGTCCGACAAGACCTTGAAAGAAATCCACCGTGCCATCGACCGCACCGGGTATATTCCCAACCGCCTGGCGGGCGGCCTTTCCGGTTCGCGCACCGGCCAGGTGACCGTGCTTGTGCCCTCCCTTTCCAACCTCGTTTTCTCCGATCTTCTGAACGGCATGGCCTCGGTGCTGGAACACCGGGGCATGCAGATGATGGTGGGCAACTACCACTACACGCAGAAAAAGCTGGAAGAGCAAATCCCCCGTTTCATGGGCTGGTCGCCGGACGCCCTGGTCCTGGTGGGTCCCGTGCCCAAATCCGCGCAGCCGCTGCTGCGCCGGCGGGGCATACCCGTGGTGGAAACCGTGGAACTTATCGATCCGCCCTTTGACTGCAACGTGGGCATCTCGCACGAGGCGGCGGGGCGGGCCATGGCCGCCCATCTGGCCGGGCTGGGCTACCGGCGCATGGCCGCCGTTTCGGCCAACGCGGGCCTGGAACAGCGCACTTCGCAACGCATCCGGGGCTTTTGCCGCCACCTGGAAGAAAGCGGTTTTCCACCGCCCACGCGGATGGAACTGCAAGGACGCTCCTCCATCGCCGTGGGCAAACAGGCCATGCGCCGCATACTGGAAACCGGCCCCCGGCCGGAGGCGGTGTTCTGCTCCAACGACGACCTGGCCTTCGGCGCCATGATGGCCTGCGTGGAAGCCGGGCTGAAGGTGCCGGACGACATGGGCATCGCCGGATTCAACGCCCTGGACATCGCCCTGCAGTGCATTCCCAGCATCACCACAGTCAGGGTGGATCGCTTCCGCATAGGTGAAATCGCGGCGCGCATGCTGCTGGGCCGCCTGGAAGGCACGACGCGGCCGGGAGAAAAGGCCGATGTGGGGTTTTCCGTCGTGCCCGGCCGCAGCACGGACAGAGAGAGCGCGCAAACATGAACGATATGCCCGGCCCTTCCGGGGACGGGACTTTCCGGCTGAGGCGTTTTTCCGCGCCGAACAGGCGCTCCATCTTGAATCCCGTTTTCGGAGGATGCCATGAAACGCGTGTTGGTTCCGGTTATTGCCTGTCTTTTGCTGGCCTTCGCCTTTCCCGCCGCCGCCGCGGACTATCCGGACAAATCCGTGCAGTTCGTCGTGCCCTTCGGCCCCGGAGGCAGCACCGACGTGGCCACCCGCCTGCTGCTGAAAACACTGAACAAAAACTTTCCCAAGGAAGGCGTGGTCATCAACATGGGCGGCGCCGGCGGCTCCATAGGCGCGCGCAAGGTCTACGAATCCGCGCCCGACGGCTATACCCTGCTGTCCTTCAACACCATCCTGCCGGTGCTGCACCTTATGGACATGGTGGACTTCACCTACCGGGATCTGGCCCCGGTGGCGCTGTTTTCCACCTCTGACACCGGGGTCTTCGTGCGCAACGATTCCCCCTACCAGAGCATGGAAGACCTGATCGCCGACGCCAAAAAGCGCCCCGGCAAGATCCGCTTCGGCGTGGGCTTCGGCACCCTGGCCCACCTGGGCGGCCTGGCCGTGGAGCAGAAAGCCGGCGTCAAGCTGAACATCGTGGACGTGGGCGGCGGCGAAAAGAAATCCGCCGCGCTCCTGGGCGGGCACATCGACGCCTACTTCGAGCCCACTCCCCCCGTGACCCAGTACCTGGAAAGCAAGACATTCCGCTGCATCGGCATCTTCAGCGAAAAGCGCAACCCCGGCCTGCCCGGCGTCAAGACCATGCGCGAGCAGGGCGTCGACGTGGTTCTGATGCAGAACAACGGCATCTTCGCGCCCAAGGGCACGCCGGAAGCGGTGCTGAACGTCCTGCGCGCGGCCATCAGAAAGACCTGCGAGGATCCGGAGTTCCGGAAGGAACTGGCCAGGAACACCCTGGACGTCGTCTACATGGACGGCAAAGCGTATGCCGATCTGCTGGCCGGGGAATACGCCACCCTCAAGGGCATTGCCGACAAGATGCAAAAATAGCGGCCGCCGGCGAGGCCGGCGAAGCGGAACCGCCGGAAGCGCTTCCGGCCCGGATCCGCAATACGTCAACGCCCAGTCACGGGTCTTTTCCGCCGCCGGGGGGCCGCCGCCCCCCGGCCCGGAAGGGCCGCCACCCCAAGAGGCTTACCGTGAGCGACCTTCTTATCCAAGCGGCGCAGACGCTGTTCGACCCCCTGGCTTTTTTGTGCATGGTCCTGGCCATGGCCTACGGCATCCTGCTGGGCGCCATTCCGGGACTGACCGCCACCATGGCCGTGGCCCTGATCATCCCCCTGACCTACACCCTGCCCAAAAGCGTGGCCATGTGCCTGTTCGTCGCCGTGTACATCGGCGGCATATCCGGGGGGCTTATCTCCGCCATACTTCTGCGCATGCCGGGGACGCCCTCTTCCATCAGCACCACCTTCGACGGCTACCCCATGGCGCAAAAAGGCATGGCCGGACGCGCCCTGGGCACGGGTATTCTGGCCTCCTTCGTCGGCGGCACCTTCGGGGCAGTGGCCCTTTTGCTTATCGCCCCGCCCCTGGCGGATCTGGCGGTGAACTTCGGCCCTTACGAATATGCCACTCTGGCCCTGTTCGCCCTGAGCATGGTTTCCTCCCTGTCCGAAAAGGACAAACTCAAGGGGCTGCTGTCGGCCCTGCTGGGGCTGTTCTTCGCCTGCGTGGGGCAAAGCCCCATTGACGGAACCCGGCGCTTTACCTTCGGTTCCGCCGAGATGACCGGCGGATTCGAGATCCTTTCCGTGCTCATCGGGCTGTTCGCCGTGTCCGAGTTGCTGAACACCAGCGCCAATCTCCACGCGGCCGCGGACAAGCTTGACGCCCGGTTCGGCTTCAGCGGCTTTTTCCCGCCCCTGCGCGAAACCGTGTCCAAATGGCGCTCGTACCTGCGGGCCTCGGTCATCGGCACATTTATGGGCATTTTGCCGGGCATCGGCGGCGGGCCGGGCGGCCTTGTGGCCTACGCCCAGGAAAAGCGCGCCTCCAGGACCCCGGAAAAGTTCGGCACCGGCATCCCGGAAGGGATCATCGCCTCCGAAGCCTCCAACAACGCCGTGACGGGCGGGGCGCTCATCCCCATGCTCACCCTGGGCATCCCCGGCGACGCCACCACGGCCATCATCATGGGCGGGCTCATCGTGCACGACATCCGGCCCGGGCCGCTGCTGTTCCAGAACAGCCCGGACATCATCACCACCATCCTGCTGGCCGTCTTTCTGTGCAACTTCCTGATGCTGATCATCGAAACCTTCGCCATACGGGGGTTTGTGCGGGTGCTGGACGTGCCCAAACACCGCCTGGTGCCCATCATCATCATGCTGTGCGCCGTGGGCGTGGCCGGGGTGAACAACCGCATGTTCGACGTGTGGGCCATGCTCTTCTTCGGCTTCCTGGGTTTTGTCATGGAGCGCAACGGCTACCCCCTGGCTCCCTTCGTGCTGGGCTTCATTCTGGGCCCCATGGTGGAGGAAAACGCCCGCCGCACCCTGATGTTTTACGAATCCCCCCTGACCCTGCTGACGGACCGGCCGCTCGGCACGATTTTCATCCTGCTGGCCCTGCTGCCTTTCTTCATGGGCTTTCTCAAGTCACTCAGGAACCGCCGCGCCCTGGCCGGCGGGGTAACAGCCTGACCCGCGCGGGAGGACATCATGGGCAACCGGATCTTTCTTTCCACCGTGTGCGCGGCAGCGTCCTGCCTGCTCTACACCACCTTCTTTTTCAAAAAGAACCTCATCGCCGCCTCCAGCAGCCCGGAAGCCGTGCCCCGTCTGGTGCTGGGCTGCATCCTGGCGGTTTCCGCGCTGCTGCTGCTGCGCGAGTCCAGGCGGGGGCCTTCCGGCCGCCGCGTGGGACTGCTTGAAGGCGCACGGCCGCATGTGCTTGCCGCTCTAACGGTCTACCTGCTGATTTTGCCCTGGCTGGGCTTCACCGTCAGCACCTTTCTGCTGCTCAGCGTCCTGTTCACCATTCTCGCCAAGGGCAGGCCCACCCCCAAAAGTGTGCTGCTCAACGCTCTGCTCGCCGCCGTGCTGGCCGGCGTGACTTTTTTCGTGTTCCGGCAGGTGTTCCACATCCAGCTTCCCGTGAACATGTTCGACATCTAAATCGAGGCGCACTTTCATGAAACGACCCAACATCCTGCTTTTCGTCACCGACCAGCACCAGCGCTCCACCATCGGAGCCTACGGCAGCACCCTGGTCAAGACCCCCAACCTGGACAGGCTGGCCGCCGAAGGGCTGACCTTCGACCGCTGCTACACCGGCTGCGGCCTGTGCTCGCCCATTCGCAGTTCGCTGTTCACCGGCACATACCCCCACGACCACGGCGTGCTTACCAACATCCACCTGCACCCGGTGCGCCAGGAACTGCATCCGGACAAAGACATTCTGACCCCGCGCATGCAAAAGGCCGGGTACCGCCTGGGCTACGTGGGCAAGTGGCATGTGGCCAACAACCACACGCCCAGGGACTTCGGCTTCGAGGAATACGTCTCTCTGGGCGATTACGCGGCCCACCGCAAAAAGCTGGGCATTCCCCTGCCGGAAGAGGCCATGAACTACGTGACGCCGGTTTCCGCCGTGGACCCGGCCCCGGTGGAACACTGCCGGCCCGCCTTTCTGGCCGACAACGCCATCCGGATCATGCGCGGCTTTGCCGCCGACAAGGATCACCCCTTTTTCATCCGCCTGGATTTCCACGGGCCGCACCTGCCCAACGTCATTCCCGAGCCCTACGCCTCCATGTACCCTGTGGAAAGCATCCCCAAACCCGCCACCTACGACGAGAACCTGTCCGGCAAGCCCGCCGTGCAGAGCGTCAAACGCCGCCACTGGGAAATGGAAGACATGCCCTGGAACGTCTTCATGCATCATGTGCAGAAATACTACGGCGAAATAACCCTGCTGGACCACCAGATGGGCCGGGTGCTGGACGAGTTGGAGCGTCTGGGCCTTGAGGGCGACACCGTGGTCTTTTTTACCGCCGACCACGGCGACACCATGGGCGACCACCGCATCTGGAACAAAGACTATACCATGTACGACCAGATCTACCGCATCCCCTTCATCGCCCGCTGGAAAGGGGTAATCCGCCCCGGCTCGCGCAACGCCGGATTCATCAGCCAGATGCTGGACCTGACCCCCACCCTGCTGGATCTCTGCGGCGGCGATACGCCCGAAGGACTGCACGGCAAAAGCCTGCTGCCCCTGCTGCGCGGCGAGGATCAGCGGCGCCGCGACGACGCGTTCTGCCAGTTCCACGGCTCGCACATGGGGTTGTACAGTATGCGCATGGTGGAGACCGAACGCTATAAATACGTCTTCCATTCCAACGACATCGACGAATTGTACGACCATGGGACCGACCCGGACGAGGCCCTGAACCTGGCCGAAGACCCGACTTACGCCGAGGTCCTCCGCGATATGAAGTACCGCATGGTGGACTGGCTGCGCGAAACCGACGATCACCTCTACAACGAATGGATCGTTTACTGGCTCACCGGCGACGAAAAGCTCGCCATTGAGGCGCCCGGCCGCCGCAAGGCCAAATGGTAAGGGGACGGCTCAGTTTGCCGGTATACTGCGTCAGGCTTCGTTTTTGCTTGGGGGGCAGGGCCGAAGAGCCCAGCCCCCCCTCGCAAAAAAACGCCGTCCATGTCTGAAGGCAAACAGATCCGCCCCCCCAGCTCGGTTCTCACCCGCCCAACCCGAAGGCGCAGGGATCGAGGAGACCGGGG
>JAVBPV010000040.1:0-31422 GCA_031549405.1 Desulfovibrio sp. | reverse complement strand
GTCGCCCACAATGGCGGACACGGTGGGGCAGTCCATGGCGGACATGGAACCGGCGTCAAGCCAGCCGCGCGATTCGGCGGCAAAGGTGAAGGGCGCCCACAGGCACACCGCGTCGCCGATGCCCTTTTCAAAAGCGGGCACGGCGGAGGGCTGGTCCATGTTCACCAGGGTCACGTCCTTGAAGGTAAGGCCGAGAATTTCCAGCCATTTGCCCACCTGATAGTGCACCGTGGTCTGGGAGGTATACAGGATTTTCATCCCTTTCACGGTTTCGGGGCTGCCGTACACGTCGGGATATTTGGGGTTGAATCCCTTGACCTTGGCGGCCGGGCTGTCGGGGCGGATGTACAGGTGGTGCACCAGGCCTTCGGTGATGATCGGGGCCACGGCGTAAATCTTGTAGCGGATGCCGCCCACAAGCTGGCCGCCCACGCCGGTGGAGCCAAGCACCCACTGCTTGGCGGGCAGGGCTTCCATTTGCGCGGGGCCGCTGTTGAACAGCAGCATTTCGATGTCAAGGCCTTCTTCCTTGTCCCAGCCCATCTTTTTGGCGTACCAGATGTTGAATCCGGGGGATTCATCCATCCAGCAGGTGGGGATCTTCACAAGCTTATCGGCGGCGGCGGCGCCGGTCACGATGCCGGCCAGCACAAAGCAAACCAACGCCATAAGTGCCACGGTTCTTTTCATACAATTCTCCAGAACAGGTTGATAAGGTTTAATATGAACACCATTTGACTTTTGTATCGCTGCTCCGCTGCGGGGCGGCGCGGCTTTGAGCATGCGGCCCCGCGGCGGGGGTGCGCATTTCAGTCCGCCGGGGTATCCCCGGGGGTTCCGGTTTTGGTGCGGCGGCCCGGCGGACCGCATGCCGTTACAGTGTAAGTCGCTGTTCTTCCGTTATTCTGTTGCGGAACTCCAGAAAGCGGATATCCATGGAATCCCTGGGACGCGGAAGGGGAATGTCGTACGAATGCTTGATGTGGCCGGGCAGCTTTCCTTCCATGGTGATGATGCGATCGGCCAGGAAGATGGCTTCGTCGATGTTGTTGGTGACGAACACCATGGTCCTTTTTTCCATCTGCCAGATGCGCTCGGTTTCCTGCTCCATGAAAAAGCGGGTCTGCGCGTCAAGCTGGCCGAAAGGCTCGTCCAGCAGCAGGACCTGCGGCTTCAGGGCGTAGGCGCGGGCGATGCCCACGCGCTGCTTCATGCCCCCGGACAACTGGTGGGGGTAGTAGTCCGCAAAGTCCGTAAGCCCCACCATGTTCAGGTAATGGTCGGTGGTCTCCTTGACTTCCTTTTCGCTGAGGCCCTTGATCTTCAGGCCCAGCTGGACGTTTTGCCGGACGGTCTCCCAGGGAAACAGCATATAGCTTTGGAACACCAGGCCTATATCCGTGCCGGGCCCGTCGACTTCTTTGCCGTCCATCCTGACCGTGCCGGTGCTGGGGGTTTCAAGCCCCGCCATGATGCGCAGCAGGGTGCTTTTGCCGCACTGGCCCGGCCCGAGGATGACCAGGAATTCCTCGTCATGCACTTCAAGCGAAACGTCCTTGAGCACCGGAACAAGCTGCGTCCCTTTTTGCACAAAGGTCTTGCTGAGGTTGTCGCAGACGATCTTCGGTTTGGCGTGTGTCACGTATGGCTCCTTGTACTCTGCTGGTATTGCGTCAATAGTCCTTGATTTCGCGCTGCCACGGACACATCTTGCTGGTGAGCAGATCCATGCCCTGCGTGAAGATAAGGGAAACAATGGTAATAACGACCATGCCGCCCAAAATCAGCCCGGGGTCGGAAAGCTTCATGCCCTGGATGATGATGTACCCAAGCCCGGAACGGGAGTTCACCAGTTCCGCCGCCACAACGCAGGTCCAGGCGCTGGACATGGCTATCTGCAGGCCGGCGGTGATGGCGGGCAGGGCGCCGGGGATGCAGACGTGGCGGATTTCGTGGTGGCGCTTGCCGCCCATTATCCGGATGACGTCGTACAGTTCCGGCTCGATCAGCTGCACGCAGCTGTACGAGTTCAACACGACCGGCACAAAGGAGCCGATGATGATGATGAATATCTTGGGAGCCTCGCCGATGCCGAACCACAGGATGGCTATGGAAATCCAGGCCAGGGGCGGCATGGGCTTGAACATGTCGAACAGGGGCTTGACCACGGCGCGGAAGGTATCGTTGAAGGCCATGAACAGCCCCAGCGGCACGCCGAAAATCACGGCGATCAAAAAGCCGATGATAACGCGCGTGGTGCTGATCCAAAGGTGCTCCATCAGCGACAGCCCGGCCAGTTTGTTTACGGACAGATCCTGAAGGCTGGCCAGAACCTGCGCGGGCGTCGCCAGCGCGCTGGAATGCCCCAGCATGTTGGAAGCCGCCACCCACTGCCACAGGCCGAAAAAGGACACCAGGGAAACGATGTACAAAAAGTACTCGCTGCGCAGCGCCCGTATCAGGGAAAAGGGCTGCCTTTTGCCGGAGGCGACGATGACCTCGTTACAGACGTTGGTGTTGGTGCTGTCGTCCGCCTTGTTTTCCGCGGAGGCGGTCTTCTGGCTCATCGCGTTTGCCGTATCCATGCCGCTTACCTCCTGATGCCGGCCAGAAGCTTGGCTTCCACCCGGTCGATGACAAAGCCGATGATTGCGCCCGCAATGGCCACGCTGATCATGCCCACAACGACGACGTCCGTGCGGCCGAGCATGCGGCCCATGGTGATCAGGTACCCAAGCCCCGCGTCCGAAGCCAGCAGTTCAGCGGCCACCAGGGTCACCCAGCAGTAGGCCAGGGCGATCTGCAGCGCGCCGAAGACCATAGGCAGCGCCGAAGGCACGCAGATGGTGGTGAATATCTGCCAGTCGGAAGCCCCGTAGGTGCGGGCCATCTGGATGTGCACGGGGTTGGTCATGCGCACGCCCGTGTAGGCGTTGATGACGCAGGGGACGATGCCCGACAGCCAGATGATGAAGACCTTGCCTTCAAGCCCGATGCCGAACCAGAAAATGGTCAGGGGAATCCAGGCCACCGGCGGGATGGGGCGGATGATTTCAAAGATGGGGCGGGCAAGGCCGCGCACCGTGGTAAACCAGCCCATGGCCAGCCCCAGGGGCAGGCCGACGATAAGGGCAAGCACGTAGCCCAAAAAGGCTTCCTGCATGCTGACCCAGGCGTGCGCCATCAGCGTGGCGCCGTCGGGGTTGGGGTCGGTAAGTTTGACGAACATCAGCTTAAGGGCGTCCAGCGGCGAGGTCAGCAACGTGCTGGGGATACGCCAGTCCTCGACGTCCGGGGGCGCCACGCAAAGCTGCCACAGCAGCAGGAACAGGCCTACGCTGATGACGGGAAGGATCCTCAGCCGCAACGGTTTCTTGAGTGATACGGTTTCTGCCATGTGTGTGTCCTTTTAGAGCATTTTACGCCGGGAATACCCGCCTGGCGGCGCGGTACAAAGCGCACGGCCGCCCGGGCATCCCACGGCAAGGATTTGCTCGCAAACCCCTGCGGAGCGGGCAGTGTCAAACCGCTCCGGATTTGCCGGAAATTACCACCAACGGATCAGATCCGTCACTTGCCGCCTGATTTCGATGAACTTCGGATCCATGTAGTTGCGCGGGCGGGGCAGGTCGACGACGACCTCCGCGCGGATTTTCGTCGGTTTGGGGCTCAGCACCAGGATGCGTTCCGCTATGTAGACGGCTTCCTCGATGTTGTGCGTGACAAAAAGGACGGTGCTTTTCAGGGTCTGCCAAAGCTTGACCAGTTCGTCCTCAAGATAGAAGCGCAGCTTTACGTCCAGCTGCCCGTAAGGCTCGTCCATCAGCAGCAGGTCGGGGTTCACGGCAAAGGCCCTGGCCACGGCGATGCGCTGCATCATGCTGGCCGACACCTGGTTGGGGTAGAGATTGGCGGTGTCCTGCAGGCCCACAAGGTCAAGGATGTACTTGAGGCGTTCTTTCATCTGTTTTTCCGGCATGTGCTTGATCTTCATGCCGTAGGCGACGTTTTCCGCCACGGTAAGCCACGGAAGGGCCGTGGGCTCCTGAAAGACGAAGGCGAGATTGTGCTTGGTGGGGTTGGCCACTTCGCCGTCGATGTAGATGTTGCCTTCCGTGGTCTCGGTAAGCTTGGACATGCAGTTCAGAAAGGTAGTCTTCCCGCATCCCGTGGGGCCGACGATACTGACAAGTTCGCCTTTCTGAATGTTGAAGTTGACCTTGTCGAGCACGGTGAGATCGCCGTACCGTTTTGTAAGATCCCGAACAGAGACCTTGGGTTCTCCTCCACCATATGCGGTCTGGGTCTGCTCCATGAAATGCTCCTTTTGCGGCGCGGCTGCCCCGCGTTACGGGCGGCCTTGCACGGTTCGGCATGGATACTTGCTTGCGCTTCGTCCGCAATTCGCCGCGGCGCGAAGCTTTGCCTGAAACCGCCGCGCGCGGGCGGTCTCTCATTCGGGACGTTGCATATGATACTGCACGATATGTACCATTTTTCACAAACATCGGGGCTGTTTCGCATGAATGTGAAAGATTTTCCCTGAATTCAGAAAGGGTTATAAAATACTGGCAGATTTTCGGAAAAACTTGCGGGAAAATACGGAAAGAGCCTACCCGCCCGTCACAAAAGAGCTATTGCCGAAATAACGGGTTGGGGTATGCGCGGTGAGCTGGGAACCTGCTTTGCGAAATAGCGACAACCTTGACGTATTTCGGCGGATAGGTACTGATTGATCGATTAAATAGGACATATATGTCGCATATAAGATGTTTATTTACTGTACTGTAGTTATGGCAATGCCTACCATTATAAATACAATTAATAGTATGCAGTTATACATCAATATAACTGCATATATTTTATATATTATTTTTTATAATATAAAATATTGGATAAGGCCGGGAACAGCTTTCCGACCCCGTTGATATGTCCGGCCGCGTATCCCCGGCGCCCGGCGGCGTCCGCGCTAATGGGAAGGGGCGGGCGCCCCGGAAATGGCGACGGTCCCGCATGCCGCGGCATGCGGGACCGTCGCTTGGAGGAAAGGCGGTTGTTTTCAGGCCGGGGCCAAAGGCAAGGAGCCCGTTCACAGTTATGGGGCAGAGTCGCCGGTTGAAAACAACCCTTGGCGGGCCGCGGCCGGGTGACCGCTATAGCGACCGGAGGAGGAAGACTCCCGGCCGCGGCCCGCCGCGGGAGGCGGGCTTCCGGTTCCGGGCGGTCTGCCCCGGAACCGTTGGCCATCACGTTTCAAACAGGACGCAACGGCCTGTCTGAAACGGCTTTAGAACTTGTACTGGAACAGGATCTGCTGCTTCCAGGCGTTTTCGCTGTCGCTCATGTTGCGCATGCCCCGCCAGGTGTCCTCGTCGCGGTCCAGGCGCAGGTAGCCCAGTTCCAGGAAGATGGCGAAGTTTTCGTACACCTGGTACTTGCTGTGCACGTTCACTTCCCAGACATGGTCCTTGTCGGTCAGGTACTGGTGATCGCCGCAGATGGAAGGGTTCCAGTGCAGATCACGTACGATTCCGGCGTCGTTGGTGCCTTTATAGTAGGCCACGCGCACCAGGTGGGTCAGGTTGTCCACAAAAGAGATGTTGGCGATTTGCGCGCCGATGCCCCAGGTGCCCACGCCGGTGGAGCTGATGATGGTGTCGTCCATGATGCTCTGGTTGCCGCCAAAGCCGAAGCTGGTGGGATAGAAGGTCTGGTCGATGCCCACCACGGGCAGGCGGCCGAATTTGCCGTCTTCCGCGTCGCCTTTGTCGTCGCCGGTGGCGTACCAGCCGAAGAGGCCGGGGGTGCCCCAGTCCAATTTATAGTCCAGAGCGGCGGTCACGAACCAGCCGGAGGTTTCAGCCTGCATGTAGCCGTAGCTGTTGATGTCGCCGACGTCTTCGTTGTCCAGGTTGCCGTAGATGAAGTCGGCTTTGAGGGAAAGGGGCGCGAAAATGCTGACTTCACCGGAAACGGCTGCCCACCACGCGTTGGAGGTGCCATCCTGCACGTTAAAGCCAGGAGTGCTGCCGTAGTAGGGACCGGCGGGATAGGCGGGGCCGGTGGCCCAGTAGTCGGACATATAACCCCAGTAGCCGGACTGGCCGCCGATGCTGGCGTACATGCCCCAGGGGGTCACTTTCCAGCCGTCGCCGGTGATGGGCAGGGTGAAGCCGAACATGTCCATTTCGTCGCGCAGGCGGGTGCCGGCCGGGTCGGTGCCGGCGGCGTCGAAGGGGCGCGCCCAGAAGGCGGTCAGGCTTACCATGTCGTTGAACTTGTAGCTGCCCACAATGGCGGCCACGTCGGCGTCGAACACGGGGTTGCCGGCCACGGCGTTGGGCAGGGTCAGGCCCTGAAGGCCCATGCGCAAGCTCAGATCGGTGTGGGGCACGGTCCAGTCGATGAAGGCGCGGCGGGTTTTGATGTTCACGCCGTCGGCGTCCAACTGGGCTCCGTGGGCGCTGCGGCCCCAGGCCATTCTCCCGATTTCAAACTGCAGCACGCCCTGAAGCTGTTCAGAGGCGATGAAGTGGACCTGGTTGCGGATACGTTGGTAAGCCACGCCGTGGTCTTCGCCGCTGTCGCTGACCAGGCCGGTGTTGTCGTGGCGGCCGAAGGCGAAGTCCCACTGGCCGGACACTTTCATGTCCACGGCCTGGGCGGTGGCGACGCCCGCCAGCATGCAGGCGCCCACAAAGGCGGCACACAAAATTCGTTTCATCAGTTACCTTCCTTCCTTGAAAATAGGTTTACTTCCATTGCGTTTCTTCAGCGGGGCTGACCCGCACTGCTGAAACGCGGACCCGGAACGCACAAGTCGCATTGCAACCGCCGGACCAACTTTGTGAAAGTATTCATCAGTAAATATATACTGTGATATCAGCTAGATATAATCAGCTAGAGGCTTGTGCAGCGACGTTGTTGTCGCATAACGCGTACACAATGTCCTATTGATGCGACAATAACGTCGTAAATTATGTATATAACATTGATATTTTTCTGTTTAATAAATAGATATTACCATTTATGACACTGTTCTTTAATATGTTGATATCAATTAATACTTTAATTCTATGATAATGCGAAATTATCAATGTGCATTTGAGGTATGGCGGTCTGTCTTGCAATGTCTTGCGATTACGGAACGCATCATTGCGAACTTTTTCGCCCGCATAACGTCATCCGCCGGTGCGGCCCTTTTGCGGGGCCGCACCGGCGGATGCTGACGCGCGGTATCGCGTGCGTCTTTGGGGTACTTTAAAAAGCCATTGGGATATCTTAGAACGTCATGATGGAGTCGGTATCGTCCACAATGCCGTACACGTCGGCCGCGGCAAGGGGTTCGATGCCCTCGGGAAGCTGGTCGGCCTCGATGCCCCTGGCTTCCATGTCTTCCGTCACGGCGTAGACCGTTCCGTTTTCGTCAAGGAATTTCCTGTACAGATCCCGGATGTAGCCGGACTTGCCAAGAACGCTGTAAATGCCGTCGCCCATAAGAATGACGGAAACCTCGATGCCGCTGTTGGCCATCATGGCCCAGGCGGCGCGGATGCCCAGGGTGGAGGGTTCCTGGCCCAGGGGTTTGCGGACGATAACGCTGCAGGAACTGATCATGGCGGCACCTCACTGCCCTATGGTGAACACGGCGTCGGAAACCATGAGCATGCGGGTGAACGAATCGCCCACATCCCCCCATTCGACGCCCTCAAGATAGTCCATCCCCTCGGAGCCCCGGCTGTATTCCGTGGTGTGGCAGGTGGCGATCTTCGCCCCGGCCTCGGCCAGTTCTTCAATGGCCTTGTCCAGCACAAAGGCGTCCATGTGGGCGCGCAGCGCGTCCGATATGGGCGAACGGCCCTTCTGGTAGGGAACGGCCTTGTTGGCGAGGTTGCAGGCATTGCCGTACAGAAAGATGTTGACCCGGTGCCCCTTTTTCAGCAGGGCCTTGGACAGGTTGACGGCGAACAGGGAATCCTCGTTCTCCGTGCTGCCGGAAAGCAGGGCAAAGGTATAAGTTTTAGGCATTTCCGGCCTCCATCACAGAACGACAACTTTGTCGTAATCCGCCAGAAGTTCCGCCATATCGGCGTAATCGACCACTTCCACATCGTCGCCCGGCTCCAGGACGCGGGCCTCGACAGCGTCCTTGGCGGCGTAGAATTCTTCAACTTCCAGATCCGCAAAGCGTTTCAGGTTGGCTTCCGTGGCCAGAAAAACCGCGTCGCTTACCAGCAGCACGGCCTTTTCGTCGTCGCCGGAGCCGATGACGGCCATCTGGCGGATGGATTCCTCGCTGGTTTTATTAAGGATATACAGCATGGCGTGTCCTTTTGGGGGAGGGTTAATCCACCAGTTCGATGTCGTAGTCCATCTCGGTGCCTTCTTCCATGGTGTAGGTCACCAGCGAGCCGCGCATCAGGGCTCTGCGGATGGGATCGAAGGCTTCCTGGGAGATGCCGTCGGCTTTCACCTCCACCTTAAGGGTATAGGGGCCGAACTTGGTGCGCATGGAGTTGTCCTTTTCCTTGTCCACCTCGATGGTGGCCTTAAGGGACTTGGGCGAACCTCCGGCGCGGACGATGTCGTTCCACAGCGAGTTGGTGAAGCAGGCAAGAGCCCCGGCGGCCAGCAGGCGTCCGCCCATGTGCTCTTCGCCCTTTTCTTCCGGGGTCAGCTTGCTGGAGTCGTAATCAATGACGGGATGGGCCACGGAGCCGGTCATGATTTTCCAGTGGCTGCCGGAGTCGCGGATCAGTTCCAGATCAAATGCGTGAGCCATGAGAATCTCCTGTTCTTTTAAGAATCATTTTTGACGTTGAAACGCTCCGCCCGGAGCGGGCGGCAAAGGCAAACGCCGCCCGCCCGCGCGGGAGCGGCCGACGCTGGCGCTGCCGGCCGTCAGAGCGACTTCAACGCGAAATCGCTCCGGCTACGGGGCAAATGACAACCGCGCACTACGGTTTTGCTGTGGATGCAGGCGCGTGACGCAAAGAGCATGTGCAAAACGCCACAGCATAATTCATACCATTTCTGTCGTACTCCGCCGCAGCCCTTCTTGCATCGTGTCTGGCGGCCTTGCGCGGCGGGCGGCAAGCCTTGCCCCGCACGTACCCTGTCCGGCGGCGGTTCTCCCGCCATTGGCCGCGTCTTTGCCTTTTTCCGCGCCAAACCAATACTTGACAAAAATGGCACAAGGCGTCATCGTAACGACAAAATTGTCGCATGACACCGTTCCACCCGTGGGGGACCCGCCATGACGCAGGATCTTTTGCTCCGTGAAATGCAGCAGCGCATCGAACAGGCCGAGGGCAGCCTGGCGCGCCTGCTCAATCATTTGCCCGGAATGGCCTATCGCTGCCGGGTCACCCCCAGCTTTGACTATGTGCTTGAGTTCATCAGCAAGCACTGCGAAGCCATGCTGCATATGACCGCCGAAGCTATCCTGGAAGCGCGCACCAACATCATCGAGCGGATGATGCCCCCCGAGGATCTCATCTCCGTCCGCAGAATACTGCAAGACAGCCTTGCCATGCGCAAGCCTTACGAGATGTTCTACCGCATCACCCCGCCGGGTTCGGACAAGGAAAAATGGATCTGGGACCAGGGTGAAGGGGTCTACGACGAAGAAGGCGACTGTACCGTCATTGAGGGCATCATGATGGACGTTACCGAGCAGAAGACAAAGGAGCATCTGCTGTGGGAGGAAAACAGGCAGTTGCTTTCCTCCATCAAGAACTCCTACGGTCTTGGCGGCATTGTCGGCAAAAGCGAGGCCATGCAGCAGTGCTACAGGCTGATGCTGCGCGCGGGAAAAAGCGACATCAATGTCGTGCTGTACGGCGAAACCGGCGTGGGCAAGGATCTGGCCGCCCGCACCATCCACGAGTTGTCCGGGGTCAAGGGGCGGTTTGTGCCGGTCAACTGTGCGGCCATTCCCGAACAGCTTATGGAAAGCGAGTTTTTCGGGCACGTCAAGGGCGCGTTTTCCGGGGCCATCACCAACCATTCCGGGCATCTGGCCTCGGCCAACGGCGGCACACTGTTTCTGGACGAAATCGGCGAGCTTCCCCTGAAGCTTCAGGGCAAGCTTTTACGGGCCATTGAAAGCAAAAGCTATACCCCGGTGGGCTCCAGCGAAGTGCGCCAGTCCAGCTTCCGGCTTATTTCCGCCACCAACCGTAATTTGCAGGAACTGGTCAGGGAGCGGGAGATGCGTCCGGACTTCTATTACCGCATCCATGTGCTGTCCATCGAGCTTCCCCCCCTGCGCGAGCGGCGGGGCGATCTTCCCCTGCTGGTGGACGCTTACGCGCAGGAGCGCGGCATCAGCGCCCCCCTGCCGCCCGGCGTGCTGCTGGCCATGGAACAATATCCCTGGCCCGGCAACGTGCGCGAGTTGCAGAACGCTTTGGACCGGTACTGGGCCTTTGGCGAAATGGGTCTTGAATTCAGCCCCCTGGCCGAGGTTTTCGCCCGGTTCAGCAAGGAGGGCGAGCCGCTGATCCAGGCGGAAGGTCCGGCCGACTGGGATCAGTTTCCCCTGAGCCTGGCCCGCGACGAGATGGAAAAGCAGCGCATCCGCGCCATGCTTGAACAGTGCGGCTGGAAAAAGGGCAAGACCGCCGAGTCTCTGGGCGTCACCATGCGCACCCTTCAGCGCAAGCTTAAGCGTTACGGCATAGCCAGATAGGCGTTTTCCGGATTTTCGGAAAAACCGGGCCGCTTTCATGGGCGACATGCAATACGACAGAAGTGTCGTTACGTATGTCGCTTTCTTTTGGCTTTTCCGTGGAAAATGAGACTTTGTGCAAAAGAACACTTTTGGAATATTTTTTGTATAGGCGGGTTCAACGGGCTTTTCGGCAGAACCCGGCGGGCGTCTTTTGCGAGGGCGCCCCGCGGAAGGTTCCGCTCCTAAGCCGAAGGTCCGGGAGCAGCACCTCGGATCTTCCACCCCACAAACTCATTTTTTAGGAGATCGCAATGTCCGTGAAAGCGAAGCGCGCCGCCCTGCTGGGTTTTGACTGCGCCATTCCCAAGCGTCTTGAGGCCCTGATGGCCGAGGGCGCGCTGCCTAACTTCAAGAAGTTCATGGAATCGGGCAGCTATATGACCGAAGGCTACAACCTGCCCACGGTCACGCCCCCCTCCTGGGCCACCATCTGCACCGGCGCTTATCCGCGCACCCACGGCGTTGAGGACTATTACTACTATGTCGAAGGCAGAAGCCTGGAGCACAAGAACACCGTGCAGGCCTTCGGTTCCAAGATCCTGACCGCCCAGACCATCTGGGACCGCTGGGACAAGGACGGCAAAAAGTGCATCGTGGTCAACTACCCCATGTCCTGGCCCAGCAAGATGAAAAACGGCGTCATGGTCATGGGCGAAGGCATATCCCCCGCCGAAACCCGCTGGATGGAAGAAGGCAACGCCCACCGCGAATTTTTGGCTTCGGAAAGCGTCATCAGCTCCGAATTCTACCCCCTGGGCGTGCAGGCCAACTTTGACAACGCCAAGGGCTGGAAGAACCTGCCCGACGCCGACGAAGTGCTTTCCTTCACGGTCGAGATGGCTTTCAAAGAAAGCATGACCCCTGTGGAAAACCAGATCTGGCACGGCCTGTGCTGGGAAAGCGGCGACGACGGCTTTGACACCTTTGCCCTGTGCCCGGAAAAAGACTATGCCACCGCCTTTTTCACCATCAGGCAGGGCGAATGGAGCGGCCCGGTGCAGCACCGGTTCAAGGTGAAGGAAGACGGCCGCGCGGAAAAGGGCACCTTCCGCTGCAAGCTGCTGCACCTTTCCGACGACGCCGAGGAATTCAAACTGTACGTCACCGGCATTTCGGGCCACACCGGGTTTGTCTGGCCGCCGGAAGCGGGCAAGGCCATCGACTTCTCCAACGACGTCATCTGCAACGACATCGGCCTGGTGGGCTTTATCCACGGCGTTCTGGACATGGATACCGTGGTGGAAGTAGCCCAGTACCACTCCGACTGGCTGATCAACGTGGCCTCCAGCCTGCTTAAGGCCAACGCGGACTGGGATCTGTTCTACATGCACTCCCACCCCATCGACTGGTTCTACCACGGCTGGCTGGGCGACATGGACAGCAAGGACGAGAACGTCCGTAAAAAAGCCTATGACATGGAACGCAGGATCTACCAGATCGAAGACCGCATGCTGGGCAGGATGATGGAGATCTTCGGCGACGAAACCCTGGTCTGCCTGTGCTCCGACCACGGCGCCACCCCCATCGGCCCCATCCTGAACACGGCCGAAGCGTTGAAAGCCAAAGACCTGTGCCATTACGAGCCCAAAAAGAACGAAAACTACTGGGAAATCTACGAAGAATCCGAGGGCTTCAACTACGTGCTGGACCCCGCCAAGTCCGTGGCCATTCCCCAGCGCTATATGTTTGTGTACGTGAACCTCAAGGACAAATATCCCAACGGCATCGTCGAAGCGGCGGACTATGAAAAGGTGCGCGGCCAGATCATCGACGCCCTGCTGGACTACCGCCATCCCGAGACGGGCGAACGCCCCGTGCTGCTGGCCGTGCGTAAGGAAGACGCCAATGTCTTCGGCATGGGCGGCGCCCAGGCGGGCGACGTGGTCTACGCCCTGAAGCCGGAATACATGGCCGAACACGGCTACGGCTTCCCCACCGGCGAATCCGGATGCGGCAGCCTTAAAAATATCCTGCTGTTCCGCGGGCCCAACGTTAAAAAGAACTTCAAATACACCCGTCCCCGCTGGCTGGCCGACATCGTGCCCACCATCTGCTACGCCACGGGCAACCCCGTTCCGGACGACGCCGAAGGCGGCGTCATGTACCAGATTCTCGAAGACCCCAACCTGGTGAAATAACAACCTCACCAGAAAGCAAAAAAGGATACGATCATGGCTGACAAGAAAGCGATTGTGGTTCTGGCCCCCGCGGCGGAAATCGTCGGCGGCGACGCCATCGGCAAGGTGCTCAAAAAAGGCGCCCTTGTGCCCAGCTATGCCGGCGGAACGGTATGCGACGGTTCTGTCGCGGAAGGCGACATCGTCGCCCTGGCCCCGGAAGCCGTGGCCGAAGCCGTGGAAAAAGGCACGCCCCTGATGGTGGTGGATCTCGGCAACGCCGACACCGCCGCCCTTAACGCCGCCCTGGCCACCATTCTGGACGCCGCCGACCGCAGAACCATCATCGCGGTGGCGGGCAAGGGCGCTTTGGTCCTGTACGGCGCGGGCGTTGACCCCAAGGTGGGCAAGGTGGAACGCGCCGCTTCCGCCAAGGACGTTCTGGCCACCCTTGCGGCCGTGGGCGAGTTTCCCCTGACCACCCAGTGCAACGGCGCCGTCCTGTACCAGGCCCTGAAGACCCCCAACGTGAAGCTTGAGGAAATCGTCAAGCTCAAGGAAGCCCTGTCCCGCATGGAAGGCGCCCTGTCCCGCGACAACCGCGAACCCTGGGACAAGCACGACTGCGCGTAGCAGAGTGAAGCGCGGCTGCTCGCAACAAAGCGAAATGCGGCCAAAAGGCTTGCCCCTGAAAAAGCGTAAGCCTTTTTGAAACAGCCGCTCAGATTCTGGAAAAGGCACGCCTCCGGCGTTGGGGAACGCCCTTGGCCTCCCTGATATCCTCCCCCGGATGCCTGCCTTTTCCAGCTTTTTTAGCGCGTTTTTGCGGAGTTGCCGCCGGTTTCGTGTTTCCCGCGCCAAGCTTATTCCGGGCCGCATTTCTTCCGGGCCGGGCTTTTCCGGGTCCCGGCCGCGTCCGCCTCTTTTTTTTCCGCTTCGCCTTTTTCAGGCTCCGCCCACGCCAGAAAAGAAATCCGCCCGCCCCCCGCGCGGGACGTATTGCCAGGCGCCTTGCCCGATGCTACACGGGGCATGGTTTTTTACTTCGCTACACCTCATCTTGGCGAAATTCTATGAAAATCCGTTTCCGGCGCAGGCCGGTTCAGCAGGCGGACCCCGCCGGGGATGCGGACAGGCAGGCTTTGGCCTACGCCAAAAAGGGCATTCTGCTGGCGATTGTCGCGGGCGTTATTTTCAGCGGCGACGGACTGCTGGTCAAATCCTCCGCAAGTCACGCGCCCTACAACGATCCTTCCCTGTGGCTGATGGTGCCTTTGGTGTGCGCCGGGCTGCACGACTTTTGCGCCGCCTGCCTCACGACGCTGGCCACCTGGCGCACCGGCAGAATGCCGGAACTGCGGCGCAGTTTCGCCAGCAAGCCGGGCCGGTTCGTTATCGCCGGGGCTTTGCTGGGATCTCTGCTTGGCATGGGCGGCTACATGACGGCCCTGCAACTGGCCGGTCCGGCTTACGTGTTGCCCATCACCACCCTGTACCCCGCCGTGGCCGCCATCCTGGCCGTGTTTACGCTGAAGGAGAACATCACCCGGCGCGCCTGGGCAGGCCTTGCGCTGTGCGTTCTGGGCGCGGGGGCCATCGGCTACGCGCCGCCTGAAGGACAGCAGGGGACCCTGTTTTACTGGGGGCTGGCCTTTGCCGCGCTGGCCGCCGTGGGCTGGGGGGCGGAGGGCGTCTGCGCCACCTCGGGCATGGACTTTGTCGAGCCGCCCGTGGCCTTGAACATGTACTTCATTGTTTCCGCCGCGCTGTATATGGGCCTGCTCATTCCCGCCGCAAGCCTGACCGTGTACGCCAACGCCGGGGGACTGGCCGTTCCCGCCTCCCTTGTCTGCAGCAAGGGGGCGTTGCCCGTGGCCCTGGCCGGGTGCCTGGGAGCGGTGTCTTACAGTTGCTGGTACCGGTCCATGAACATGACCGGGGTCAGCCGGTCCATGGCGCTGAATATCAGCTACGCCTTGTGGGGCATAGTGCTTTCCGCGCTGTTCACCAAGGTGAGCATCACGCCGGGCCTTATTGCCGGGGCGGTGGTGATTTTCGCGGGCATGTGCCTGGTCATAGGCAACCCCAGGGACATGCTGAACCTGCGCAAGGTGGATCAGCACAGGCGGGAGAAGGGAGCGGACCGTGGCGTCTGAAAAATATCCGTTCAAACTGGCCCTGGCGGCCCTTTTTCTTGACGGGGCGGAGCGCGCGGCTTCCGGCGCGGCGGCGGAACTGGCGGATGAATACGCCGGACGCCGGTTTTTCAACCCGGTTTTTGTGGCGGCCTGCCTGCAAAGCCTGGCCGCGGTGGGTATTTTGGAAAGGCGGACCGCCTTGCCCGAAGCCCGGGAAGCGGCGGTAACGGCGGAAACAAGGCTGGATGCGGGACAAGCGGCGGGAGCGGCGGGGCAAAAGCGGGGGCAAGCGACGGAAGCGGCGCGGGATGCGGGACAGCCTGCCAAAAAGCAACGGGAGGCTGGGCCGCCGGAGGCCGGGGCGGCTCGGGAGATTGTCGAGCCCCGCTACGCTCTGACCCCTTACGGCAGGACAAGGGTGTTGAAAAATATGTAACAATGGCCGGCTCTGTCATCTAAGAGCGGGTCATCTCCACCGAATCATATCTGAGCACATCCTTGAAATAGGCGATGACGTCGCGCAGGGCCGCCTCCACGCTGGCCACGTCCCCCACCAGCAGCAGCGAGCCGTCCACGCGCTCCAGAAAGCCGATTTCCACCGAGGCCGCCTTGGTGGCTATGTCGGCGGCTATGATTACGCCCTCGCCCGGCGTGATGGTCAAAAGCCCCATGGCCTCCGAAACCTCCGCGTCCAGGCCGAGCTTGGCGGGCAGTCCCCTGTGGGGACGGGCGATGACGTGGGCGAGCGTTACCTGCTTGCCCGGCACGTATTCCTGGATAATCCGCTGTTTCGGTTCGTCCGTGTACCGCGTCATGACGCTGCCTCCCCGCCGCCGCCGAAGCGCCTGCCATCCCCCGGTCAGGGGGAAAAGAACGTTTGATGCCGCTGTGATTCCTTGGGGACCGGGCCGGGTTTTGCTTCGGCGGGGCCAAAAACTTCAAAGGCATGCCCGCCGGGCAAAAGGGCCGTTTCAAGGCGGTGCCTACAAAAGCTGCGCCTTCAGCCCCTCGCTGGGCGAGGGAATGACCACCTGGCTGAGCACCGGCCCGGCCTCGCCCACGCCCGCCACCCCGGCCTGCACCGAGGCCTGCACGGAACTGACGTCGCCGGTCATCAGGACAAAGGCCTTGCCGGCCAGTCCGGCGGCAAAACGGATTTCCAGCAGGAACACCTGCCCGGCCTTGGCCGCCGCGTCGGCCGCCAGGATGCAGGAGGCCGTGCTGCATGTTTCGATGACGCCCAGGGCGTCGATGCGCGGGGTTGCCGCGCCGCCGCCGAGGGCGGGAATAACGTCCGGGTGCACGCTGGGAATGATGAACGAATCCACCAGCATGGGCCCGGCCACGCGCCGTCCCGTTTCCACAGAGCTGGTCACGGCGCCCGTGTCCCCGGTGACCACGGCCAGGTACCGCCCCGGACAGGTGGGGCGCGCCATGACCAGTTCCACTTCCGCGGCCTTGACCATTTCATCGGCGGCCCGCATGCCCATGCCGATGCTGTTCAGTTCGATGCAGCCGATAGTGCGCAGTCTCATAATATTTCCTGATTCCTGATAGTTACCATGCCGTTATCCACGGACTCCACCACGCCGTCGATGCTGGCGTGCACCCGCGCGCCCATGGCCTGGGGCGGAATCTCCCCGATCAGGGCGCCTTTTTTCACCCGGTCGCCCGGCGACACCACGCACTGGGCCGGGGCTCCGATATGCTGGCGCAGGGGAATGCGCACCAAAGAGGGAACCAGCGTCCCCCCCGGGCCGGGATGGGTGTCGTAGCGCGCCAGATCCAGGCGCTGCACCAGCCGCCGGGTGGCCACATAACGGAAAGAACGGAAAGGGTGGGGGGCAAGGGTTCTGGCCGGCCCTTCCCAGCGGATGCCTTCCCTCATCAGGGCGGCCTTGATCTGGGCGTTGATTTCCCTGGGCGACACCGACATGGGGCAGGCGAACTTTTCGCACAGGCCGCATTCGGAGCAGAGCAGGGCCTCGCGCGCGACGGGGCTGGAAAGAACCTGGGATTCCAGCACGCGCATCAGCTTGTGCGGATGCAGGGAATGGCCCAGCAGATTCCTGGGGCACAGGTCCGTGCACTGCGAACACTGGCAGCAGACGGTGTTGGTGATGCGCCGTATGCGCGCGGGGTCGGTTATTTTTCCGGCCACCACGGTGTGGTCCGGCGGCAGCACCAGCAGGCCGCTGGTGGTTTTGGTCACCGGCTGATTGGTATCCGGCAGCACGCGCCCCATCATGGGGCCACCGTCCACCACACGGTAATCCTTGATGGCCGGCCCGCCCGCAAAGGCCAGCACCTCGGCGGCCAGGGTCCCCACAGGCACCTTGAGCACGGCCGGGCGCGCCACTTCGCCCGCCACGGTCAGCCAGCGATGGGTGACGGGCGTTCCGTCCAGGGCCGCGGCCACGTTGCACAGGGTTTCCACGTTGCTGACCACGGCCCCCACCTGGAGGGGAATGCCGCGCTCGGGCACGGTTCTGCCCAGCACCTCGTGCACCAGCACGTGCTCGTCTCCGGCGGGGTAAAAGTCCCCCAGCTCAAAAACCGACAGCCGTCCGGTACGGTCCCCGGCCACGGCGGCTTTTACCGCCGCCAGGGCTTTGGCGTGCTTGCCCTTGAGGCAGACGATCCCCCTGGAGGCCCCGGTGCAGTCCATCATGGCTTCCAGCCCGCGCAGCAGGGAGGCTGTTTCCGCTTCCAGCAGGCAGGGGTCGCTCATAAGCAACGGCTCGCACGAGGCGCCGTTGACCAGCACCGTGTCCACCGCGGCGTCGGCCTTGACGTGCGAGGGCAGGCCCGCGCCGCCGGCGCCCACGACGCCCGCTTCCCGTATTTTTTCCACAATCCGTTGTTTCATACGTCCGCTCGCAGTCGCTTCAGGACAAAAGTTCGGGCGTTACCACTCGGGGGACTCCGTCCCCCAAGCCTCCTGGGGGGGGATTGCATTCCCCGCGCCTCCATTTCCCGGCTTTGCGCAGCGCGCGGATAGCCGGGAATCGAGGGAGTCTGGGGCGGCGGCCCCAACGTAATGACGCTTGCCTCTACCTGTCGGCGCGTTTGGGAAGAATCATTTCCACTTCGGCGTGCGGGCGGGGGATGACGTGCACGCTGAGCAATTCGCCCACGCGGTCGGCGGCGGCGGCCCCGGCGTCGGTGGCGGCCTTGACCGCGCCCACGTCGCCCCGGACCATCACCGTCACCAGGCCGCCGCCCACCTGTTCGCGGCCGATCAACTCCACGTTGGCGGCCTTGACCATGGCGTCCGCCGCTTCCACCGCGCCTACAAGTCCCTTGGTTTCAACCATGCCCAGTGCGTTCGTCATGACCCGCTCCTTTGGTGCGTATCGTTGTGTGCCGGTTCCGGAAGTGAAGGGGCAACGGCAATGCCCGTCCGTCCGGGGGCCGCCCGCGCGGGGCGGCCCGTCTTTCGGTAATCCGGTTAAATGTTGTCCCTGACCACTTGTATGGCCTTGAAGGCGAGCTCTTGTATTCTCGTGGGGTCGGTGACCCCGTAGTCTTTTTTCAGCACCGCCGCGATGCCGAGCGTCAGCCGCGCAAGGACGGCCTCGGCGTTTTCCGCCCCGGCTGCCGGACCGCCGTTCCCGGCCCCTTCGCCGCACCCGGCAAGGCAGGTCTGGGCCGCCGCGCGCAGGGGACAGGAAGAAACGTCGGGGCAGGGGCCGGGCAGAACGGCGATGCGTCTTTTGGCCAGTTCGTCCCTGGCCCCGGGGGTCAGGATGGCGCCGTTAAGGTACAGCTTGCCCCCGGCCCGGCAGATATGTTGTTCCAGGTTTTCCACACAGATGAGAGTCTTTTTCATAGCAACCTCGCACCGGCTGTCAGGGGCTGTTTGTACAGCGTTTCATACTTGAAAGCGTCAATTGCCTTAAAGCGGTTCAGCGCGGCAAGGGGCCGGCGCTTCCGGTAAGGGCCGCGGCCACGGCGGCGTCGGGCCGGGGCAGCACGACCGTTTCCACCAGTTCCCGGCCCAGGGAATCCCTGGCCGCCTGCGCGGCTTCTTTCACCGAGGCCACGTCCCCGCCAAGCACAAAATACGACTTGCCGTTGATGCCCTGGCCCGTGACCAGACGCAGCAGGCGGACGGCGGAACGTTTTACCGCGCTGTCGGCGGCGGCGATGCCCGAAGACACAGTGCGGCATTCGACAACGCCCAGGGCCTCGCCTTCCAGGGCGGCGGAGCCGCGCCGCAGCGCCTCCAGCACCTGGGGGGACACGTTGGAAATGACGAAGCTTCCCGCCAGGGCGCGCCCCGATTCGCGCGCGAAGGCCACGGCAGTTTCCACCGTCTGGCGGTCCCCGGCCACGTAAACGGTGTACCGGCCCGAACAGACGGTGGAGGCGCGCGTCAGTTCCACCCGCGCCGCCTTGACCATGCCGTCGGCAAGCTCGACGCCTGCGGCGATGCTTCTGCTTTCCACTATTCCCAAGGTGTCCACGCGTCATTCTCCCCGGTTGCCGTCAAAACCGACGCCAGAGCAACTAGTGTCGCGTCCTCAAAATTCATCGATAGCGACACTGGCCGGCGGACGTCACACTAGACATTTTCAATGTCCATTTGCTTTAAGGTCAGCCCGCTTTGGGCTCGTCCAGAATGCCCACAATGGCGGCGTCCACGGGGATGGAAGCGTCGGGCATGGCCTGGCGCGCGGAACTGCCGCACACCACCAGCACCCGCTCGCCTACGCCCGCTCCCACGCAGTCGGCGGCCACAAAGCTTTCGTGCTTTGAGCCGTCGGCCAGATCCAGGCGCTGGACGACCATGAACTTCAGCCCGTTAAGGGCTTCTTCCTTGCGTGTGGCCCATACGTTGCCGATGACGATGCCGATAATCATGGTATTGCCTCACAGCCGGTTACGGCGTTTCATCGCTTAAAAAACCTTGCGGACGGCGATGCCCAGTTCTTTCGCGGCGTCGGCCGCAAGGGGGGTCACGATGGCCCCGGCCGGGACCAGCAGGCTTGCGGCGCCCGCCTCCCGCGCCCGTTTGACCGCCGCTTCCGTCACCAGGCGGTCCGGACAGCGCAGCTCCGCCGGGGGCATTTCCCGCCATTCCGCCAGCCCGTAAGAGGCCAGGGTCCTCGCGTGCGATTCGTACAGCGCGTACAGGGCCGGGGGCGCGGTTTCGGCGTGGGAGCGGTATTCGCATTCCAGCACTTCCACTTTCAGTCCCGCAAGCAGCAGGCGCAGCGTTTCGGACAGGGCCGGGCCGTGGGCCGCGCCCACGGCCAGCGCGGCCATGTCGGCGCATGAAAGAAAGGGCAGGATCCGGCGGATGGGCGCATGGTTTCCGGCCTTTTCGCCCCAAAATACGATATCCGCGCCGTCTTCCAGGCGTTTTGAAATTTTTGCGGCAAGGGTCTCGTCCCGTTCCGCCAGCACCAGCACGGCGGGCCGGGCCTTTGGCGTTTGCAGGCGTTCCAGCGCTTCGCGCACCGCCGTGCGGACCATGTCCTCCAGGAGCGCTCCGCACTTTTCAGCGGCGGCTTGCGCGGCAGCGGCGCGGTCCGAAACCTTTTCGTTCATGGGGTTCAGACCTTTTTTCCCGTGATTGTGCCGGTGACCCCGGCGCGCCAGCCCGAGCCGTTGCCCTCGTCCGCGTCGATGTGCATGGCCAGCTTGAAGGAAGGATCCACCCGCACCAGCACGTCCTCGAAAACGGCCGGGCGGTCGCCCTCAAGGCGCACGCAGACCAGATCCTTGTCCTTTACACGGAACCTGGCGGCGTCTTCCGGAGCCATGTGGATGTGGCGCGAGGCCACGATAAGCCCTTCTTCCAGACCCACGATGCCGGTGCGCGAGGCCAGGATGACGCCCGGCGCGCCCTTGGTGTCGCCAGACTGGCGCACCGGGGCTTCGACGCCCAGAATGCGCGCGTCGGTCTTGGAGACTTCGGCCTGCGAGCGCCCGCGCGAAGGCCCCAGAATGGCCACGTTGTCGATGACCCCGCGCGGGCCGATCAGCCGCACCCGCTCCTTGCTCAAAAACTGCCCCGGCTGGGAAAGGGGGCGGTCGGGGGTCAGGGGGCCGCCGAACAGCGCCAGGGCGTCCTGTTCGCTCAGATGCACGTGCCGCGCGGAAATCTCCACGGGAATGGGGCCGCCTTCGCCGGTTCGCGGGGCGCAGCCCGCTTGCGGCGGGCAGGACGGCATAACGCCGTCTTGCGTCCGCAGGACGCTTTTGACGATTCCTTCCACGATGTCTTTGATGGCTTGCTCGTTCATGCCGGTTCCCTTGTGTCCGTGGGTACCCTGTGGTTCTTTGCTTTATCGGAGCCAGGCCCGGCCCCCGGTCAATCCGCGCTTTGCGCGGATTGACCGGAATTGCGGGGTCAAGAGGACCGAGTCCCCTTGCGGGGTTCCAAGGGGCGGAGCCCCTTGGCGGGGTCCGGGGCGGAGCCCCGTTATGTTTTCTTACTCCGCCTTTTTGGGCAGAATCATTTCCACTTCGGCATGGGGGCGGGGGATCACATGCACGCTGATCAGCTCGCCCACGTTTTTGGCGGCGGCGGCGCCGGCGTCGACGGCGGCCTTGACCGCGCCCACGTCGCCCCGGACCATGACGGTCACCAGACCGCCGCCCACCTGCGTGCGGCCGATCAGGGTCACGTTGGCGGCTTTTACCATGGCGTCGGCCGCTTCAACCGCGCCGACCAGGCCCTTTGTTTCGATCATTCCCAAAGCGTTGGTAGCGGACATGGCATTCTCCTTATTGCGTATATTGTTTGGTTAGGCTGTTTGTGAAAGGGGACTATCCGTAAACTCACACCACTTTTTTCAGTTGCTCGATAATCAGGGCGGTCAGGGTTTCCACGTCCACGCCGCCGTTTTCCGTCCGGCAGGGCGTTTTGAATTCCGTCCGGCCCAGGTCGTAGGCCACGCGGCGGACGTTCAGCAGGTTCATGGGGGTGACGTTGTCCGAGGTGGAGCTTCCGCCCACAGCGCCGCAGCCCAGGGTGAAAGAGGGGAACAGGCAGGTGGTCAGGCCCACCGCCCCGTGCGTGGAAGGCGTGTTGACCAGCATGCGCGACACAGGCTTTTTAAGGCCGAACTCGCGGATGACCTCCGTGTTGTTCGAGTGGATGGCCAGGGAATGGCCGATGCCGCCGTTTTCCAGCAGTCTGATGCACAGTTCGCAGGCTTCTTTCCAGTCTTCCACCACGTAGAATCCGAGCAGGGCGGTGAGCTTTTCCTTGGAAAACGGATACTTCGGACCCACGCCCTTTTCGTCGGAGACCAGAAGGCGCGTGCCGGGCGGCACCTCGATGCCCGCGACTTTGGCGATATGGGCGGCGTCGCGGCCCACGATGTCGGGGTTCATGGAGCCGTTGGCGCGTTCCATGACGCGTTTGACCTTTTCCAGCTTTTCGCCCTCCAGAAAGTAGCCCCCGTGGGCGGCCAGCGTGGCCCTGACCTTGTCGGCGATGACGGATTCGGTGACGATGGACTGCTCGGAGGCGCACACCGTGCCGTTGTCAAAGGTTTTGCTGGCCATGATTTTGCTGATGGCGTCCTCTATATCGGCGCTGCGCTCGATATAGGCCGGCACGTTGCCGGCGCCCACGCCAAGGGCGGGCGTGCCGGAGCTGTACGCGGCCTTGACCATGCCGGGGCCGCCCGTGGCCAGGATCAGGTCCGCTGTTTTCATCAGCTCGGCGCTGCCTTCCAGGGTGGGGACGCTCATGTGGCTGACCAGGTCCGTGCTGACGCCGCAGTCGTGCAAAACGCCCTTGATCAGCTCCACGGTTTTGCCGATGCACCTTTTTGCGCTGGGATGGGGGGTGAAGACGATGGCGTTGCCCGCCTTCAGCGCGATGATGGACTTGTAGATGACCGTGGAGGTGGGGTTGGTGGAGGGGATGATCCCCGCGATGACGCCCACGGGCACGGCGATTTCCGTCAGCTTGCCCGCACTGTCCCCGCCGATGACGCCGATGGTCCGCATGTCCTTGATGGCCGCGTAAAGCTTTTCACTGGCCAGGATGTTCTTGGTCTTTTTATCCTGCACCTTGCCAAAGCCGGTCTCTTCCACCGCCAGGGCGGCCAGAGGCTCGGCCTGGGCGGCGGCGGCGAGCGCCACGGCCCTGATCACGGCGTCCACGCGCTCCTGCCCCAGCGGGGCGAATTCGGCCTGGGCCTTTTTTGCGGCGCGCACCAGGGCGCGGGCTTCCTGAATGGACAGTAAATCCTTGTCTACCATGGGATTGTTCCTCCGAAGCATTTGTCGCAATGCTTTACGTCCCTATTTTCCGTATACGCGCATGATCGCTTCAAGCAGGTCCGCCCGTTCGGCGGCGGCGATGTCGTCTTTTGTCAGGCCAAGGCCTTGCAGGGCCAGGGCAAGCTGCCGCAGCCTGCCGATCCCCATTTTTTTCAAAAGAACCATGTCCCGCGGGGCGGCGTTTTTGGCTGTTCCGGCGGGCACGGTTTTGACGGCGCGCTTCCCGCCTCTGGGCGCGGCGGCTTCCGCCCTGGGTACGATTTTGCCGCCGGCACCCGCCTTGGCAAAAGACGGGGCCGATGGAGCGGGCGTTGTTCCCGGCATCATGATTTCCGCAAGCTCCGCGTCCGGCCGGGCGATGACGTGGGCGGAAACCAGGGCCCGCGCCTCAAGCCTGCGCAGGGCCGTGACGGCCGCTTCCACGGAAACCTTAACCGCCGCCACTTCTCCGGCCACGGTGACGGTCACCAGCCCCCCGCCCACAAGGTGTTTTTCCAAAAGGCGCACATCCGCCGTCTTCAGCATGACGTCCGCGCTTTCGACCGCCGCAAGCAGGCCTTTTGTCTCGATAAGTCCCAGTGCAGTCACGGTCCGTACTCCTTGCTTCGAGGCCGCCGCCCCAAAAAATTCCTAATGCCTGACCACCGAAACCGGGATGGCTTCCCGGGCGAAAAGCCCCTGAATCCGCGCAAGATCCGCTTCGGAAAGGGCGTAGTCACCCGCAAGGGGGTATTCCCAGTCCAACTGGGCGTATTTGCCGACGCCCATTTTGTGGTAGGGCAGCAAATCCACGCCCTTGAAGTTTTTGCGCTCCAGGTGGGGCCGTAAAAAGCGGATCAGCATCCGCAGACCGTCTTCGCCGTCGTTAAGACCCTTCAAGAGGGGCAGCCGCACCTTTACCGCGCGCCGTTTTTCCAGCAGCGTCTCCAGGTTGCCCAGGATGGATTCGTTGCGCACCCCGGTCAGTTCCAGGTGCCGTTCCGGGTCCATGTGCTTGACGTCAAACAGGAACAGGTCCGTGAATTCCGCCACCTTCAAAAGCTTTTCGGTCCTGGTGTAGCCGCAGGTTTCCATGGCCGTGTTGATGCCCCTGTCCTTGCAGGCCGACATCAGGTTGGCCGCCGCTTCCGGCTGCATCAGGGGCTCGCCGCCGCCCAGGGTAAGGCCGCCGCCCGAAGTCTCGTAAAAGGGCTTGTCTTCTTCGACGACGGCCAGCAGTTCCGATATGGTCTTCATCTCGCCGCCGATCGCCAGGGCGCCCGCCGTGCAGGCTTCTTCGCACTTGCGGCAGCCCACGCATTCCGCGTCCCGCGCGATTTCGTGTTCGCCTTTTGTCGACATCCGGTGGACCCCCGCGGGGCAGACCGACGCGCAGGCGCCGCAGTTGACGCAGAAGTTTTTTTTGCACAGCACCTGGAAGGAGCGGAGCTGGCCTTCCGGGTTGGAGCACCACTTGCAGCGCAAGGGGCAACCCTTGAAGAACACCAGCGTGCGCACGCCCGGCCCGTCATACATGTTGTATTTCTGTATGTTGAATATCAGGGCTTTTCGTTCGATCACGGCGTTCTCGATTTGTTCATCAAATGGCGTGCAGCACGGTCCGGCTGATGATTTCGTCCTGCACGTCCTTGCACAGTTCCACAAAAAAGGCGCTGTACCCGGCCACGCGCACCACAAGGTCGCGGTACTTTTCCGGGTGTTTCTGGGCGTCGAGCAGCACCTCGTTGTCCAGGTAGTTGAACTGCATCTCCCCGTTGCCCAGGATGCTGGCGGTGCGCAGCAGGGTGATCAGGGCGTTTTCGCCTTCGGCCGTGTCCAGAAGGCCCGACATAAGCTTGAAGTTGTGCACCAGGCCGATGTTCATGTTGTCGTTGGACATCTTGGACACGGATTTGATGATGGCCGTGGGGCCTTTGAAGTCCGCGCCCTGGGTGGGGCTGATGCCGTCGGAAAGGGGCTGCCAGGCCCTGCGGCCGTTGGCGGACGCCCCAAGCAGCTGCCCGAAGGGCGTGTTATTGGAAATGGACAGGGTGCCGTGGCTGAGGACCGAATACAGCGTCCTGAACTTGCGGTGCTCCATTTCGGTGAAGTTGATGAGATCCGCCGCGATAAGGTCCGCGTAATCGTCGTCGTTGCCATACTTTGGCGCGGCCAGACAGTCGGCCAGCACGCGGTCGTGCCCGGCGAAGTCGGCCTTGAGGGCTTCGTTGAGCTGGGCCAGGGTGTACTTTTTATCGTCAAAGACCAGCTTTCTGATGGCCGCCATGGAATCGGCGTACGAGGCCAGGCCGCTCCAGACCACGCCGGGGCCGAAGTTGTACATGGCCCCGCCCGCGGACACGTCGCGGCCGTTTTCCATGCAGCCTTCGTACATCAGGGACATGAAGGGCTTGGGCGCGTAAGCGCGGTGCACGCGCTGGGAAATGACCGTGGCCACGCTGGACCATTTGGTGACGAACTTGATCTGTTCCTTGACGGCGGCTTCGAACTTTTCCCAGGTATCGAAGCTTTCAAGGGGGCCCAGGTCCGGGCAGACTTTTTTGCCGTACCACAGGGGCACGCCCCGGTTGAGCACCAGTTCGATGCAGACAGGCCACTGGGTGTAGGCTGTGGAGGTCCACTGGTACAGGCGGCCGGACTTGTGCGGCTCGACGCAGCCCATCAGGCAGTAGTCGCGGGCGTCTTCGATGGAAACGCCCTTGGCCAGCATCATTTTGATGTGCGCGTCGTCAAAATGCACGGCCGGAAAGCCCATGCCCGCCCGGATGACGTCCACGATTTTGCGCAGATACTTTTCCGGCGACTTGTTGTGCACGCGGGTTGCCAGCGAGGGCTGGTAAACCCTGACGTGGCGCACCGCATCCATGAGCAGATAGGTCAGGTCGTTGGTGGCGTCGCGGCCTTCGCGCGTGACGCCGCCAACGCACATGTTGACGAAAGGCTGGTACCCGGCAAAGAATTTGGAGCCGCCCTCGCTGGTCAGCCACATCATCTCGGACATCTTGATGAGCATGCAGCCCGCAAGGTCAAAAGCCTCGTAGTCCGTCATGCGGCCGGAATCCACATCCGCCCTGTAGAAGGGGTACATGTACTGGTCAACGCGGCCGATGGACATGCCGGTCTGGTTTTCTTCCACCAGCAGCAGGGACTCGATGGTCCACAGCGACTGCATGGCTTCCCAGAAGGAAGACGGGGCGTGGGCCGGAACACGGGCGTTGATTTCGGAAATTTTCAGCAGTTCGGCCCTGCGTTTGGGATCGCTTTCCTTCGCGGCCTTTTCCGCCGCGTATTGCGACATGCGCCCGGCGTAGGCCATGACCCCTTCGGTGGTGTCGACAAGCGCCTTGTAAAAGTAGATTTTATCAAGATCGCCGGGGTTGCCGTAATCCAGGTGTTCCAGGTGTTCTTCGGCCTCGCGCCGCAGGTCCAGCATCCCTTTTTTCATCAGGATGACGTCGTAGCCGGGGCAGGAGTCGCCGCCGCCGTTAAGCGCGTGGTAGGAGCAGTCGGTGACGAAGGACTCGCCGGAAAGTTCCCACAGGCCGGCTTCCCGGTACCGGCCTTCGCAGTGTTCGTCCACGGACTTGCCCGCCCAGAAGGGAAAAACCTCGTCGCGCAGGGTCTTTTTGTCTTCTTCGGAAATGTGGAACGGATCCTGGGGGCGCGAGCCGATGGTGTCCAGTTCGTCCCGCAGCCAGCGCCAGGAGATTTCCGGAGAAAAGGCCCCCATGCGGGGCGCGCCGGTGGGGTTGCCCACGATAAGCTCGTTATCCTGGATAACCAGGGGGGCGGTTTCGCAGCAGTAGCGAAAGCACTTGGCCCGCAGCAGTATTTTGGGCATGCCGGGGTTTTCCGCGGCGATCTTGGTGATGGCGCGGGCCCTGTGGATGGAGATGCTGGGCACCTGCTTGAGAAAGTTCAGCTTCAGCTTTTTGTGCCGGTCCGTGGGGCCGCCGGGAATGCCGGCGCCTGGGGCGGAAGCCGGGGCCGCGCCGGAAAAAACGTCTTGCGGAGCCGGGGAGGAAGCGCTTCCCAGAAGCCTTCGCAGCGAGGCGCGCTCGTCGGGAGAAAGATTCCGGGCCGCTTCCGCCACCGTTTGTAAAAAAGCCTGCATGTCCACAGTCGTTCCTCCGTCTCGTAGCCTTATGGGCTGTTTCTCAATAAATTTTTTTCGAGTAACGCATGGTTGCGGAGCTGGCCGCATGTGCGGGCTTCGGCCTTGCGCTTTTTAGAGCGGAGTAACTTTGAGACGCTCGCTCCGGCGCTTAACGGCGAAACAAGTTTCGCCTACGCCTGCGCGGCGGGCGGCGGTTCCCGCCGCCAGAGCAAATAACCATTTTCAATGGAAATTTGCTCTAAAGAGGCCTCCGCGCCCGCATTACATTTTACATTTTCACGGGGCCACCGCCCGCCTGCAGCGCCTCAAGCAATATGCGCCGCAGGGCCTGCCGGCCCCCGGCGGGATCTTCGGGGGCGGGGCGCGCCGCGTGCGCCTGATGTTTGGTGGGTACCGCGTGCTCCTGTTGTTGTTTGGAGGGAGCCGCGTGCGCCTGAGGTTTTGGGGGCGCCATGTGCGCCTGGCGCTGTGCGGGGGCCGTGGGTTCGTCAAGGGAGCAGGCCTTGTCCGCTTCCTCCACGCCGCGCACGCCGTAACCGACTTTTCGCGAGTATACGAGGTTCAGGGGCGACACGTTGTCGGCGGTGATGCCGCACCCGGCCGCCCCGCCGCCCAGAACCACGGCGGGGAAAAGATTGGTCGTCGCGCCCATGCCGCCGAAAGAGGCCGGAGTGTTTACCAGCAGTCTGCCCACGGGTTTTTTCAGGGCGAACTGGCGGATGACGTCCTCGTCGCGCGAGTGGATGACCATGGTGTGCGCGCCGCGCTCGTGCAGCAGCAGCTCGATGCATTTTTCGCAGGCGTGCCGCCAGTCGTCCTCCACATACAAAGGCAGGACCGGGCCGGGAAATTCCCCCACATAGGGGTCGGAGGGCGAGACGTACTTGCGTTCGGTCACCAGCAGGGCCGCGTCGCCGGATACGGCAAAACCCGCCCTGCCCGCCAGCGCGGCGGCGGGAAGGCCGACGGCCGCGCTGTTGCGCCGCCCGTCCGGGCGGAAAAGCAGCGCTGCGAGCTTTTGCGACTCGTCTTCCGTCATGAAATGCGCGCCCCTGTCCAGCAGCGCCTGCCGCACCTGCCGCGCCACGGGGGCGTCCACCACGACGGACTGTTCCGCGCCGGGGGCCATGCCGTTGTCAAAGGTTTTGCCGGCGACGATGTCCGCCGCCGCCCGTTCGATGTCGGCCGTGCGCTCGATAAAGGCCGGGCCGCCGCCCGCGCCCCCGCAGATGACCGGCTTGCCCGCCGCCCGCGCCGAAGCAAGCATGCCGGGAACGCCGGTGATCATGATCAGGGCCGTTGCCGGGTGGCGCATAAGCTCCCTGGAGCCGCTTTCGGTCACTGTTCCCAGGTACGAAAGGCAGCCTTCGGGCAGGCCGTGGGCCTGGGCCGCGCGGATCATGATGTCCAGCGCCCTGCCCATGCTTTTCTCCGCCCTGGGATGGGGCGAAAAGATGATGGAATTTCCCGACTTAAGAGCCAGCAGCGTCTTGCAGACAGTGGTGGAAACAGGGCTTGTGGCCGGGCACAGGGCCACGACAACCCCCAGGGGAACCCCGACGTCCAGGGTGCGTTTTTGCGCGTCCTCGGCCAGGACTCCCACGCAACGCATGCCCCGCAGGCTTTCGCGCACGCGGCGGCAGACAAAGCGGTTTTTCAGCCACTTGTCCCGCCAGCGGCCGTATTCCGTTTCCTCGTGGGACATGACGGCAAGATCGCGGACGTGCTTCGAGACTTCTTCCGCCACGCCCTCGACGATGGCGTCCAGGGCCTCCTGGGAAAAGGCCGCCAGCTTCTTTTGCGCCTCAAAGGCGTTTTCGGCGAGAATTCTGGCGTGTTGTATGGAAAGCAGATCCTTGTCGGCGATCATGGCGCGCTTCCTTGTCCCTGTCCTGTTCTGATCTTTCCCGTCTGGTTCCCGTCAGGGCAGCAGATTCTCTATGGCGTAACGCCTGGTGATTTTTTCCAGATCCGGGTGCGGGGTGGGAATGACCACCGAACTGTACACGGACGCGCCCATGGCCTCCACAGCGGCCACCCCGGCCCGCACGGCGGATTCGCAGGCGGCCACGTCGCCCCGCACCAGAACGGAAATATAGCCGGAGGCGACGTTTTCGTAGCCGGCAAGTTCCACGGCGGCGGTTTTCATCATGGCGTCGGCGGCCTCAAGCACAAAGACGATGCCGAAGGCCTCCAGCAGGCCCATGGCCCCGGGCCGTCCGGGATCTTCTTCGCCGTTGTCCGGCACGCCGTGCACCGCCGCGATGTCGGCCACGCCCCGGACGGGACGCGGCATGACGTTTTGCGCCGTAAGCTTGCCGATGTCCGAGGCGGCGGCGGCCCCCGCCTCGACGGCGGCCGTCACGGCGGCCACGTCCCCGGCCACCATGACGGCCACCAGGGTGGAGCCGACGTTCTCGTATGACACCAGACGGACGTCGGCCGCCTTCAGCATGCGGTCCGCCCCATTGATCGCGGGGACCATCCCAAGGGTTTCAATCAGGCCCAGGGCCTCTTCCCCGACGTACCGCATATATTCTCCCGATAATTGTTCCGGCTTCCGGTTCCGCCCGGACCCGCGGCCCGGGCTCGCCGCGAAAACGGGCGCGCTTTTATATTTGTGTTCAGTCTAGCCCTTTACCCGAAGGGGAATGTCAATAGAGTTTTGCAAAAAAGATGAAAAAATTATTGTCAGTTATTGCAATGAACTACAAAGGCGGCCAGATGCGGCCGATTTCGCGTCCGGCAGGGCTGTATTGGGCGACTTCTTTGTCGCGCAAAGATGGAAGGTGTTCCTGTAGCCCCGCAAGGCTCGCCCGCAGGCGGACCTTGCGCCTTCCCCCTAGGGGGAAGGCGGGGCCGTAAAAGGGAACGGAACAGAGAGGTTGCGCTGTTGCCGGAGGACTCCGCCTTCGGCTTTTTGCGCGGGCGGGTGTTTTGGGCGGGCTGGCACGCGGATTGCAAAAAATTTTGCTGAGCCGGAGCGGGTCATGGACAAGGCGGGCGGATTGCGCCGCCTGTATCGGGGATGCCCGGAACAGGGAAGGAGTGCCGGATGAAAAGCCAGAAAAGATATTCCATTGGCGACATGAGCCGCATTTGCAACGTTTCCAAAAAGACCTTGCGCTATTACGACGAGATCGGCCTTATGCCGTCGCAGCGCAACGGCCTTAACAATTACCGCTATTACACCAGCGAATCGCTGCTCGCCGTACCCGTCATCAAGTATTACAAGCAGATGGGCTTTACGCTGGACGAGATGCGGGCCTTTATCGAAGGCAGCGACCCCGACGCCTACCGCAAGATACAGCGGTCCTTTCTGGGAAAGATAGCGGAGCTGAAGCGCGAGCAGGAAGAAACGCACAAAAAGTACGTATCCGTCAAAGATTGGCACGATCTGCTTTTTGAGGCGGAAATGGTGGTCAACAACAACATCAGCGAAGTGTCCGTCAAGTACGTGGAGCCCGTCGACCTGCTGTTCCAGGAACAGCATTTTGACACGGATCTTAAGGCGGCCATCATCAACATAGACTTTACCAACCATGTGGACGCCCTGGGCAACGAGATCATCGGCCCCGTCATCCTGAACTTCCTTTCCCTTGACGACAGGATGCACAACCGGGAACAGCGCATCCGCATCATGCAGCGCACCCTGAATCCCTGCCCGGAAGACCAGGTGCTGCGCTTTGGCGGCCGCATGATGGCCGCCTGCTACCATATCGGGCCCCACGAAAACCTGTGCGCCACCTACGAGAAAATCCTTTCCTGGACGCGGCGCCACGGCTACGCCACCGGAGCGGATTCTTACGAGCGCTACGTCACCGACTACTGGACCACCCGCAATACCGCCCAGTTTGTCACGGAAGTCATGGTGGAGGTGTCGCGGCCGGGAGCGGGGGAAAGATAGCCCCGGCTCAGCCCCAATTGGGGCTGGCCTGCGGTAATGACAAACCCCGCAAGGGCGGGGTTTGCGAAGGCGCGCCCGCTCCGGCGCTTGACGGCGGCAATGAATGCCGCCTGCGCCTTTGCGGCGGGCTGTTGCCAAAGGGGACTTTGTCAACAGCC
>JAVBPV010000025.1:0-131182 GCA_031549405.1 Desulfovibrio sp. | reverse complement strand
CTTTTCCAAAAGGGTTCTTTCCCCTTCCCCCGCGCCCCCATCCCCTTTCCCCCAAAACTTTTTGATTTGGGTGGCCGGGGTTGGCGCATTTTTTTGCGCTTTGCTTACGGAACCGTCAATGCAACGAAACAGACCGGTACTTGTTTCATAAATCGTCCATTGGCCGATTTATGAAATGACTTTCTATAGCTTCATGTCGTCAATAATGCCTTCCGCCACGATATCGGCGCTGAATTCCCCTTCCATCAGGGCGCGCCCGCGGGCGCCCATGCGCGGGGCCAGGCCGGGGTCCATAATAAAGCGTTTCACGGCGTTGGCAAGCCCCTGGGGATCGCGGACAGGCACAAGGAATCCGTTTTCGCCGTCCCGCACAACCTCGCGCGATCCGGGTGCGTCGGCGGCCACCACCGCCCGGCCCATGCTCATGGCCTCCATCAGCGAACAGGGCGTGCCTTCGCGCCACGAGGGCAGCACCACCACGCCGGCTTCGGCCAGATAGGGGCGCACGTCGCGCGTTTCGCCCAGGTATTCCACCAGGCCCTCTTCCTGCCATTGCCGCACTTCGGCCAACGGCACCGCGCCCACGCCTTTTTCTTCCGGCCCCAGGATGCGAAAGACCGCCTCCGGGTGCAGGGCTTTTACCATGCGCGCGGCTTCGTGCAGTTCGCGCAGGCCTTTGGCTTCCAGCAGCCGCCCTACAAACAGAAATGCGGGCCGCTGCGGGTAGGATGGCTCCGGGGCGAAGTGGCGTATATCCACACCCGTTCCCCGGCACATGCGCACGTTTACGGAACGCGGCACTATCGACAGGCTTTCGAACAGCTTGCGGTCGTCGGAGTTCTGAAAAAATACCGTATCCACATAGTGGAAGGCCAGACGGTACAGGGCGCGCGCCATTTGCAGCAGAATGCGGTGGGGCAGATTGCCGCCCTCGAACATGTACCCCAGGCCGGTAATCATGACAAAGCGGCGGTTTTTGCGGGGGATGCCCGCCAGGGCGGCGGCAAAGGAGCCGTAGATCACCGGCTTGATGGTGTAGGCGAACAGGGCGTCGGGTTGCAGGGACTTGAACAGGCCGCGCAGGGCCAGCAGGGTTTTTATGTCGCGCAGGGGGTTCAGACCCTTGCGGTCCAGGGGGTAGTGGGCGATGGAAACGCCCAGGCCCCGCAGGGCTTCTTCCCAGGCGGGGTCTTCGCCGGGCAGGGGGGTGGGGGTGATGCAGGTCACCTGGTGTCCGTGCGCGAGCAGTTTGCGGATCATGACGGTCCAGAAGTTGCTCATGGCGCGGGCCTGGTTGCCGAGGAGGGCTATTTTCATGGGATTGCGGGTTGTGGATATGGCTGTGGTGGGTGGGGAGGGAAATGCAGGGCATTCGCCTGTTGGGCGAATAGCCTCGCGTTTTTTGCGAAACTGTTCTTTTTCCCGCGGCCTTCGTCAGCGTGAATTTTTTCGTCGGGGAAGACCGTGAGGTCGTCCCCTAGAAAAAATCCCCGCTTCCTCGGCCGCAGAAAAAATTCCATCATTTCGCAAAAAACGCTCGGCGGTTCCCAACCCGCTTGGAAACCTGCGCCTTGCCAGGCTTCGGTTTCCCGCGCGGGTATAGTTGAAGGGCGCCGTTACGGAAGGGAACCAGCCCGGAATTCCGCTGTCTATTCTCCTGACGTGGTACGATTCAAGTCATTCAGATACAATAACAGCGCGTTTTTCGACCCGCAAGTGAGGGGGCGGATTTTGGCGTCAGGCGAGGAATGCGAATTTTCCCGACGGGGGCTGGCCTCTTTGGGCCTGCCCCGTCGGGAAAACGATGCCTGACAGAGCATCACGCCAAAAAACGTCTCCTACACCCAGTCGTCGTCGGACGAGATGGGCGTGAAGCCTCTGCGGATGGTGTTTTCGGTGACGACGCGGGGGTCCATGAACTGAAGCAGGTAGTCGGGGCCGCCGGTTTTGGAGCCGACGCCGGACATGTTGAACCCGCCGAAGGGCTGGCGTTCGACCAGCGCGCCGGTGGAGGCCTTGTTCAGGTACAGGTTGCCCACGCGGAAATCGCGGCGCGCTTTGGCCAGGTTTTCCGGGCTGCGCGAGAACACGCCGCCGGTCAGGGCAAAGCGGGTGCTTCCGGCTATGGCCAGGGCTTCGTCAAAGTTGTCGGCGCGCATGACGGCAAGCACCGGGCCGAAGATTTCCTCCTGGGCGATGCGGTGTTCGGGCTTGATGTCTTCGACGATGGTCAGCGGCACGTAGCAGCCCGTGGCCGGGATGTCGGTGCGCTTGACCAGGACGCGGCCTTCGGATTCCGCCACGGCGATGTATTCAAGGACGTTTTTCTGCTGCGCGGCGTCGGCCACCGGTCCCATGTAGTTGTTGGGGTCCTCGGACGGGCCGATCTTGATGGACTTGGCCGCGCCGGTAAGGCGGTGGATGAACTTGTCGTAGATGGAACTCAGCACGATGACGCGCGAGCAGGCCGAGCACTTCTGGCCCTGGAAGCCGAAGGCGGAATACAGAATCTGCAGCACGGCCTCGTCCAGGTCGGCGTCGTCGTCCACAATGATGGCGTTTTTGCCGCCCATTTCCGCAATGACGCGCTTGACCTGCTTTTGGCCGGGGTGGACCTTGGCGGCCTTTTCCACAATATGCAGGCCCACGTCCACAGAGCCGGTAAAGCCGATAAGGGCGATGTCCGGATGTTCCACCAGGTAGTCGCCCATGACGGAGCTTCTGCCCGGGCAGTAGTTGAAGACCCCGGCGGGCAGGCCGGCTTCGCGGAACACGTCCACCAGGTTGTAGCCGACGGCCGAGGCAATGGAGGACGGCTTGAAGATTACCGGGTTGCCGGTGACTATGGCGGCGGAAACCATGCCGATGGCGATGGCGAAGGGGAAGTTCCAGGGCGAGATGACGGCGGCGATGCCCTTGGGCTGATAGAACAGGTGGTTCAGTTCGCCGGGCGCGCGGCCCATGCGGCGGGGGTTGCCCAGGCGCAGCATGTCGCGGGCGTAGTATTCAAGGAAGTCGATGCCCTCGCCCACGTCGTGGAAGGCCTGGTCCCACTGCTTGCCCACTTCCAGAATCTGTACGGCGGAAAATTCGTACATGCGGCGGCGGGCTATGTCGGCGGCGCGGTGCAGGTACATGGCCCGGTCCGCCGGGGAGGTGTCGCGCCAGGCGGGAAAGGCGGCCCTGGCGGCGGCGATGGCCTGGTCGATTTCCTGCCGCCCGGCCTGGCAGACCTTGGCGATGCATTCGGAAGGGTCGGCGGGGTTGGTGGTGGGCAAAAGTTCCTGCGTGGCCACGTCCTTGCCGCCTATATACAGGGGCAGGGTACGGCCGGTGGTCTTGCGCACGCCGGCGATGGCGGTGACAAAGGCCTCGCGGTTTTTGGACAGGGTGAAGTCGATCATGGCCTCGTTGGCAAAGGGCGGGAACAGGGGCTTTTCCGCCTGCGGGGTCTTGCCGTTTTCGCCGTTGGCATCGGGCGCGACGTACGAGGCGCCGTAGGCGGTCTGCATGGCGGCGTCGCCGGCTTCAAAGCGGGCCACGTCGCGGGCGGCTTTCAGGGCGGCCTCGCGTTTGGCCTTGCCGGCGGCGCGTTTGGCCTTTTCGCGCTCAAGGGTGGCGGCCGGGCTTTCCAGCAGGCGGGTCACGTCGGCGTTGTCCGCAAAGCTCTGCTTGAGGAAGGATTCGTTGGCCGTGTTTTCCAGCAGGCGGCGCACCAGGTAGGCCATGCCGGGGATAAGCTCGCCATAGGGGCAGTACAGGCGCACCTTGCCCGCCACCTTCAGCAGGCCCTTGCGCACGGGTTCGGCCATGCCGTACAGCACCTGGAATTCGTAGCGGTTTTCCGGCACGTTCAGGGCGATGGCCGTTTCCATAACCGCGGAAATGGTGCGCACGTTGTGCGAGGCGCAGGAAAAATACACCGTGTCGTGGTTTTCCAGAATGCGTTTGGCCAGCGTTTCGTAGTTCAGATCCGATTCGGGCTTGTAGGTCCACACGGGTACGGGCCAGCCGTTTTGTTTGGCCATGACCGTTTCCGCGTCCCAGTAAGCGCCCTTGACCAGACGGATGGCGATGGGCAGCTTTTCGCGGCGGGACCATGCGATAAGGTCTTCCACGCTGTCGCCGCAATCCACCAGGTAGGCCTGAAGCACAATGCCCAGGTGCGGGTAGTTGCGGAATTCCGGGGCGGAGCGCAGGCGCTTGTACAGCTCGATGGTTATCTCGCGGTACTTGAGCTGCTCCATGTCGATGCACAAAAAGCCGCCCATGGCCACCACCTTGCGGTAAATGGGTTCAAGGCGGCGGTAGATGCCCGCCACGGAATCTTCAATGTCCACGGGCTTGGCCTGGGAATACAGGGCCGAGGGCTTGATGGACACGTTGACGCGGGGCGAGCTGCCCCAGTCCATGCCCGCGTCCGGACCCTTGCCGGGCAGAAACGGCCATTTTTCCTGTTCTTTGGCCAAAGCGTCCAGCACCTCGTGGTAACCGGCGGCGTAGGCGTCGCTTTCCTCTTCGTTCACCGTGGCTTCGCCCAGAAGGTCCACCGTAAAGGTGAAGCCGTCCTTGCGCAGCTTGCCCAGGCCCTTCATGGCCTCTTTGACGTTTTCTCCTATGATGAACTGCCGGGCCATGCCTTCGATGTTCGAACGGATGGTCATCCCCATGATCTTGCCCGTAAGGGCTCCGCCGATGCCGGCGGCGCTGGCGCCCCACTTGAGCACGGCGGGCACGTCGGCGTCACCGCCCGAAAAATATTCGCGGATGTGGCGCAGCAGCGACTCGGATGTGTTCAGATAGGGCAGAACGTCCACAAAGCGGAACAGCTGGACCTTGAAGTCCTCGTTCTGCATGGCCCAGTCCATGACCTTGCCGGTCCACCAGCCCTTGTTGAAAATGGAGGGTGCCTCGCCGCTGATGCTGGTAAAAAAGTCCTTGCCGCGCCGGACGATTTTTTCCTCAAGCTGGGAATCCATACCATGCTCCTTCATATCTATACATAAGTGGGATCCATCTCCGATCGGGGAAAAACTATTGCGCAGTGCGCCCAAAAAAGCAAGAAGGGCGGGAATGCGCCTGGTTCGCCGTGATGCGGCGTTCTTTTTCCGCGCCAGCGGCCGGTACGGATGTTGTCCGGGGCAAGCCCGGACAACCCGGCCTTGGCGCTCCAGGCGGCCCCGCGGGCCGGACCTTCGCTTCGCTCAGGCCCCTCGCGGGGCGTTAAGGAAGCATTTTTTCGCCGGAAGCATCCGGTACGCCCTTGTAGCAAGGTGTCTTTCCTCGATCATTTCCGGCCCCCTACCTGAGTTGCAGCCAGGCCAACTCGTCCAGCACATCCATCAGTTCGCGGTACAGCCCCCCGGCGCGCATGGGCGGGCCGAACAGGGCGGCGCGCTGATCCCGCAAGAGGGCCGGGGGCAGGGCTTCAGGCAGGGATTTGGCCAGGGTCATGGCCAGGCGCTCGGCCAGCAGGTACTGGACGCAGCCTTTGTGGAACAGTTCCATGGCGGCGCGTAAATTTTCCCGCCGCGCGCGCAAAAAGTCCAGGGCGGCGTTGGACGGCTCCGCCGTGCGCGCGGCGCAAAGGGCGGCCCGCAGGTTGTTCAGCCCCGCGCCCGGCAGGCCGGCCCGCCAGCCCAGCAGCCAGGACGTGCGCCGGAACAGCAGGCCGTGTTCCAGCCCCGTGCGCACAATGTCCCGCAGCAGGCCGTCCATGCGTTCCAGATCCGGGTCCGCCCACAGGGGCGGCTCTGTGGCGCTTTCATCCGTTTTCCGGCCCGGCCCGGCGTTTTCCGGCATGGATGGGCCGCCCGGCGCGCCGCGTCCGGCGCATTTTTTCGTTCCCTCCGGCCCGGCGCAATCGGTTCCGTTCAGCACCCAGGGGGGCAGGGTTCTGTTTTGCGGGTCAAGGCCCGCCTGCTCGCGGAAGATATGGGCCAGCCAGTGGTTGGCCTCGGGCGATTCCGGCGTTTCCAGGTGGGAATAGCTCAGGGTGTAGCCCCCCCGCCCGTGGCGGCCGTGCACCAGGCAGGGCTGGCCGCGCAAAAAGGCCGGGGAGGGCGAAAATCCGTACATGTCCTGCCAGTCGCTGAAAATGTCCGCCGGCAGGGAGCCTATGGGCAGGTCCGCCAGCCAGAAGTCCCCGGCCGGGCGTTCGTACGTGGCCAGCACGGTGACGTCCGGGTGGGGAAAGGGATCGAAGCGCCCCGGCCACCATACGGGCAGGGCCGGATGCTCCCCGCAGTCCCCGGGCACCAGGGGATGGCGGGCGCGTTCAACCTGGCCCGAGGCAAGGGACACGTGCAGATGCCCGCTCATGAAATGCTGCATGCGCTCGTCAAACCCGGCCCGTTTCCAGGGGCACAGGGCCAGACCGTCCACGGCGGCGCTCCAGGAAAGCGCCAGGCCCGCACCGCCGCAAAAGCCCAGGTACTGCCCGCCCAGGGCCACATATTTCCGCACCGCCTCCACCCCGGCCCTGCCCAGGCTTTCCGCCTTGTGGCGCGCGTTGCCGCCGGGGACCAGCAGCATGGCGGGCGGCGAGCTTTGCAGCAGCCCCGCCGCGATATCCCGGCCGCGCGCCAAAACATGCTCAAGGCCCATGGCCCGCGCCGCGCGCGCCGCCAAAAGGCCCCAGATCTGCGATTCGTCCCAAAGTATGTAAAGATTCGGCATGGCGGAGGTATGGTGTTTTGTGCGGGGAAGGGGAGCGCTCGTGCCGCCGTTACGCGAGGCGGTTCGGGCCGTCTTCACAAGAGGCGGTCCGGACCGTCCTCGCGGGGATCGCATGGGCTATCCTTGCGGGGGACGGCGCCCTCGGCCCTGCGGAATTGTTCGTCCTGCTCCAGCAACCTGCTGTAGACGCCGCCCACTCAGCCGCCCGGCCTGATGCCGTCCCGCGGCAGCAGGCGCGTGATGGCGTAACACACCACCCAGAACCCGATGAGGGGAAGAAATTTCCACATATGCGCCTCGTGATGGATGTATACCGGATTTCAAAGCAAACCAAAAGACGCGGATGATACAAAACCGGATTACCGCGCGGGCATTTCCCGCAACGGGGCCAGGACGGCGTCGCAGCCTTCGCCCCGCCAAAGAGCTTGTTGCACGGTTCCGTCCGAGGCGGCCAGCAGGCGCACGGTGCACGGGCGTATTTCGTAATGTTCGGGTACAAATTCCTGCCAGCGCGCGTGCACGGGCCAGCCGTCGCGGTCATAGCCCACAAGGCGTTCAAACCACACCCATTGCCCGGGAACGTAGACCTTTGGCCGCAGATCCCAGTCGTACCGCACTGTGCCGTTTTTCAGAGGGGTGATGACGGGGTCCTGCCTGAAGTACGCCCGGGCGTCTTCAACGGTATGAACCTTTGGCAGATATCCCGGCACAAAGGGGCTGCAAGCGGGGAAAAAAACCGCCATAACCAGCGCCGCTACGCGACCGGGAAAAGAAGCATTCATGGCATACCCCCTTGTAATCAAAACTGAACAGTTTCGAAGGAGGGGAGGGGGGCTTGAGCGAGGGGAAGGAAATTGTAAAAAATTTTCCTTCCCCTCGCTCAACGGGCCGCTAGTTCCACCCCCCGCCCAACGCCTTGTACAGAGTCAGGGCGTTGGTTTCACGCAAAAGGACGGAGGAGATAAGGCTTTGCCGGGCGCTGTACAGGGAGCGTTCGGCGTCAAGGACGTTCAGGTAGCTGTCCACGCCCACGTTAAAGCGGGCCAGGGCCAGGTCGTAAGAGGTTTTGGTGGAGCTGACCAGGGATTGTTCGGCGTCGAGTTGTTCGCCGATATGTTCGCGCTGCACCAGGGTGTCGGACACCTCGCGGAAAGCCGTCTGGACGGCTTTTTCGTACTGTGAGACGGCGATGTCGCGATCCGCCTGGGAAACTTGCAGACGCGCTATGTTCCGTCCCGTGTCGAAGATGGGCATGGTGATCTGGGGAATAAAGGACCAGGCGCGCGATGAAGCGTCAAACAGGTTGACCTGGTCGGTGCTGATGGTGCCCAGGTTTCCGGTAAGGGAAATGGTGGGGAAGAAGTTGGCCCTTGCCGCGCCGATATTGGCGTTGGCGCCCATCAGCAGGTGTTCGGCGCTGAGGATGTCGGGACGGCGTTCCAGAAGTTGGGAGGGAAGCCCCGCCGGCACGTCGGGAAGCGATTTGACGTCGGCGAGCCTGCGTACTTCGGGGAACCCTTTGGGCAGGCCCGTGCCCATAAGCAGAACCAGGTAGTTTTCATCCTGGCCCACGCGCACGGTATACTTGGCCACGTTGGAGCGGGCTTCTTCCATGGAGCTTTGGGCCTGGCTGACCTCCAGCTGCGAGGCCACGCCGGAGCGGTACTTGCTGTCCAAAAGCTCGTACTGCTGTTTGCGGGCAAGGTAGGTGGAACGGGTAAGGTCCAGCAGTTCCCTGTCCGCCACCAGTTGCAGGTACATGCCCGCCACTTCCGCCACCAGGGAAAGCTGGGCGGTCCGGGCGTCATTTTCCACGGAATGGTAGGTTTGCAGGGCCTGCTCGGTCAGACTGCGGATGCGGCCGAACAGGTCCAGCTCATAGGCGGCAAAACCGAGAGAAGCGGAATACTGGCGGATGACCTGATTTTCCGGAAGGCCGGAGATATCGGCGGGCACGCGCTGGTTGCTGTTTTCCGCCGCGCCCTGGACAGTGGGCAAAAGGTCGGCCCGCTGGATGCGGTACTGGGCGCGGGTTTTTTCAATGTTCTGCATGGCCACGCGCAGGTCCCGGTTGTTTTCCAGGGCCAGTTCCACCACCTGCTGGAGGTTGGGGTCAACGAAGAAGTCTTTCCAGGGAATGACTCCCGCCGCGCCCTGCAATTGCCCTGAATCGCTGGCGTAGGTGGAGGGAATGGGCGCGTCGGGACGCCGGTATACCGGGGCCAGCGTGCAGGCCTGGACCGACAGGGCCAGAAGCAGCGCAAGCGCGACGCGCGGGAAGCCGTGAAGGAAACTAGGCATCATGGCCTCCCTTGGGGGATGAGGTGCTTGCGGCGGAAGTGTGCCGCTCCAACTTAACCTTGAACACCTTGCTGATGACGACGAAGAAGATGGGCGTGTAAAAAATGCCCAGGCAGGTGGCCGAAAGCATGCCGGCCATGACCCCGGTGCCGATGGCGTTCTGGCTGCCCGAACCGGCGCCGTGGCTGATGGCCAGGGGCAGCACGCCCAGAATGAAGGCCAGCGATGTCATGATGATGGGCCGCAGCCGCAGGCGTACGGCGTGCACCGTGGCGTCGATGATGTCCTGTCCCGATTCGGCCAGTTCTTTGGCGAACTCGACGATAAGGATGGCGTTTTTGGCCGAAAGGCCGATGATGGTCAAAAGGCCCACCTGGAAGTACACGTCGTTGTTCAGGCCGCGTAAAAAGGCCCCGCCCAGGGCGCCGATGACGCCAAGCGGCACCACCAGCATGACGGAAAAGGGAATGGACCAGCTTTCATACAGGGCCGCAAGGCAAAGAAAGACCACGGCAAGCGATATGGCGTACAATGCCGGGGCCTGCGATCCGGACATGCGTTCCTGGTACGAAAGGCCCGTCCAGGCATAGTCGAAACCCTGGGGCAGTTTGTCGGCAAGCTCTTCCATGACGCTCATGGCCTCGCCCGAGCTGTGCCCGGTAACGGGCTCGCCCAGGATTTCGATGGACGAAAGGCCGTTGTACCGTTCCAGCCGGGGCGAGCCGTAGGCGGAATGCCCGGAAAGAAAGGCTGAGAAGGGCACCATATCGCCCTTGGAGTTGCGCACATAGTAGCGTTTGAAGTCTTCGGCCTGCATGCGGAAGGGCCTGTCGGCCTGCAAATAGACCTTTTTGGTCCGGCCCTTGTCCATGAAGTCGTTGATGTACATGCTGCCCCAATAGGCGGCGATGGTGGAATTGATGTCGCTTAAGGGGACGCTGTACGCCCCCGCCTTGGCCAGGTCGATGTCCAGGGTGTACTGTTCAACGTCCGGCAGACCGTTGGGGCGCACGTTTTTCAGTTCGGGCCGCGCCCTTGCGGCGGCCAGAATCTGCTGGCGCGCCTGCATCAGGGCCTCGTGGCCGTTGTTGTTGCGGTCGATGATTTCAAAGTCGAAACCGGTGGCGTTGCCCAGTTCCATCACGGCGGGGGGGGCAAAGGCGAAGACCATGCCTTCGGAGATCTTGGAGAACTTGGCCATGGCCCTTGCCTGCAACGCGGGCACGCGCAGGGAGGCTTTGTTGCGTTCCTCCCAGTCCTTCAGCCGGACAAAGCACATGCCGGAGTTCTGGCCGTTGCCGCTGTAACTGTAGCCTGTAACAGAGATCATGCCGGCCACGGCTTCTTTTTCGTCCACCAGAAAGTGGTGCTCCACCTTTTTCAGCACTTCGGTGGTGCGCTCAAAAGTGGCGCCCGGCGGCAGCTGCACCATGACGAACAACATGCCCTGGTCCTCGTCCGGCAAAAAGGCCGTGGGCAGGCGCAGGAACAAAAAGGCCATGATGCCCACGATGCCCAGGTACAGAATGATGTACCGCAGGGGCTTTTTCACCATAAAGTGCACCGTCTCCTGATAGCGGGTGGCGGTGCGGTCAAACCAGCGGTTGAACCCGCCGAAAAAGCCCATCTGGGTTTTGGTCTTGTGGGGCTTGAGCATGGTGGCGCACAGCGCCGGCGAAAGCACCATGGCCACCAGCACGGAAAGGGCCATGGACGCCACGATGGTGATGGAGAACTGCCGGTAAATTACCCCGGTGGAGCCGCCGAAAAAGGCCATGGGAATGAACACGGCGGAAAGCACCATGGCGATACCCACCAAAGCTCCGGTGATCTGGTCCATGGATTTTTTCGCCGCTTCCTTGGGCGGCAGGTGCTCTTCGTGCATGACGCGCTCGACGTTTTCCACCACCACGATGGCGTCGTCCACAAGGAGCCCGATAGCAAGCACCATCCCGAACATTGTCAACGTGTTGATGGAGAACCCCGCCGCCGCCATGACCCCGAATGTGCCCAAAAGCACCACGGGCACGGCGATGGTGGGGATAAGCGTCGCGCGAAAATCCTGCAGAAACAGGTACATGACCAGAAAGACCAGGACGATGGCTTCGCCCAGGGTTTTGAACACTTCGTGGATGGAAATGCGCACAAAGGGCGAAGTGTCATAGGGGTATACGGCCTTCAGGCCGGCGGGGAAGAACTTGGAAAGGGTGGCCACCTGATCCTTGACGCGGTCGGCTGTCGCCAGGGCGTTGGCCCCGGTGGCCAGCTTGATGGCCAGCGCCGATGAGGCCTTGCCGTTATACCGGGCCTGGCTGGAAAAGCTTTCGGCGTCCAGATCGATGCGGGCCACGTCTTTGAGGTACAGGGCCGAACCGTCGGGGTTGATGCGCAGCAGGATGTTTTTGAACTGGTCCACGGTGGTGAAGCGCGTGGCCGCGTTGACGGTTATGGAAATCTGCTGGCCCGGCATGGCGGGCTGGCCGCCGATCTGCCCGCCGGCCACCTGGGCGTTTTGAGCCTGCACGGCGGCGGCGACGTCGCTGGGGTTCAGGCCGTATTGCTCGAATTTGGCCGGGTCGCACCAGATGCGCATGGCGTATTGCGCGCCGAAAAGACTGATGTCCCCGACGCCGTCCACGCGGCTGATGGGATCCTGAATGTTGCTGGCAATGTAGTCGCTGATGTCCGAACCGGACATGGCGCCGCTTTCGTCCACAAAGGCGACGATGATGAGGTAGTTTTTGGTGGCCTTGGCCACGGTGATGCCCTGGCGCTGCACATCCTGCGGCAACAGGGGCATGGCCAGTTGCAGTTTGTTCTGCACCTGCACCTGGGCGATATCCACGTTGGTGCCGGCTTTGAAGGAAAGGGTCACCACCGACTGGCCCGTGGCGTCGCTGGTGGAATACATGTAGTTCAGGTTGTCGATGCCTTTCATCTTTTGCTCGATAACCTGGGTCACCGTGTCTTCAAGCGTCTTGGCCGACGCGCCGGGATAGACGGAGGTGACGGATATTTCCGGCGGGGCGATGTTGGGGTACTGGGCGATGGGCAAAGAATACAGCGCCAGGGAACCGGCCATCATGATCAGGATGGCGATAACCCAGGCGAAGATGGGTCGGTCTATGAAGAATCGGGCCATGCTCGCCTGCCTTATTTCGCGTTTTCGGCGGGTTTGGCGTCGGATGTTCCCGCCGGGGGCGTCCCGGCGCCGCCGGAGACGGAAACTCCATGCACGGGAATTTTGGCCGCTATGGCTATCTGCACCTGGGGCAAGCCTTCCACCAGCACCTTGTCGCCGGAGGCCAGGCCGCTGGTGACAAGCCATTCGTTGCCTCTGGCCTGGTCAAGGGTGACGACGCGCGGCTGGGGATTGAACACTCCCGCCGGCAAAGTGCTGTTGGTGGTCAGCACCTGGACCACGGCGCGGCCCCGGTTGTCGCGCACCACGGACTTTTGCGGGATAAAAATGGCGTTGTCGTTCACGCCTTCGGTAAGGACGGCGCGTACGTACATGTTGGGCAGCAGCACTTCGTCCGGATTGTCAAAGCGGATGCGGATGGCGCGCACCCCGGTGCTGGGGTCCACGGTAATGTCGCGAAATTCCACCACGCCTTCCACCGGCGCCGCTTCCAGCACCGGAGCACCGTTGGCGTCAAGCGCGGGCTTGCCTGTGGCTTTGTCGATTTTGGGAACCATGCGGGAGTAGGGGCTTCCGTCTTCCAGCTTCAGCGTGGCTTTTACCGCGTCCATCTGGTCCGGGCGCAGCAGGCGGTTTTGAAAGGCGGCGCGCAGGCGCAGCCGGTCGGTGTTGGCCTGGGTGACGTCCACATAAATGGGGTTAAGCTGCTGCACCGTGGCCATAGCATCGGGCTGGTTCTGGGTGACCAGGGCTCCCTCGGTGACGCTGGAGCGCCCGATGCGGCCGGAAACCGGCGAGGTGACCTTGGTATATTCCAGATTGATGCGGGCCGTTTCCAGGGCGGCCTGGGCGGCGGCCACGTCGGCTTTGGCCTGGCCGTAAGAGGCCACGGCGTTGTCGTATTCCTGCTTGCTTACGGCGTTGACTTTGACCACGGTGCGGTAGCGCTCGGCCAGAAGACGCGCGGCGGCCACGTTGGCCTCGGCCTTCATCAGGTTGGCCTTGGCGTTGTCAAAGGCGGCCTGGTACAGTGAAGGATCAATCAGGTAAAGCACCTGCCCTTCTTTAACGTCAGCACCTTCGGTGAACAGCCGCTTTTTGATGATGCCGCTGACCTGGGGCCGGACATCCGACACAGTGTAGGGCGAGGTGCGGCCGGAAAGTTCCGTTTGCACAGGGTAGCTTTCGGCTTTGACCTCCATATAGGTCACCTGCGGCAGATCTCTGCGTGGGGCGGCCGTGTCGCCACATCCCGAGGAAAGAAGGATCCCCGCCAGTAGGATTCCGCCTATAAAAGGCTTGTGCCATGTGAAGTCGTGCATATCTTCCCCAATTGTTTTCGCATATCGCATTTGCTTTTCCAGCGCATATGAGACGTGCAGTCTTCTGCGGCAAAGGCCGCGTGCCGTAATTCCTTACCTCAGACGAGTACGGCGGGCAAGTCGGGCCAGGACAGAGAATTGTAAACGAAATGGTTATTTATTGCAATGTGTTGCATAAAAAACCAGGAGTTATCTCCATTTTTTGCCCGCTGCCTATGGAGAGCGCGGGACTAAACCATATCACAAAAAAAAACAAATAGAACAGAAAAAATTTTCCCCACCCCTTTTTTGCCCCGGCAAGGCGTCTGGAAATCGGCGGGCAAAAAAGCTACAGTCAGTCGCAACACGTCCTACCGGAGCATCTATGAACATCACCGTCATCGGCGGCGGCAGCTGGGGCACGGCCCTGGCCCACCTGCTGGCGCGCAGGGGCCATCGCGTCGTCATGCTTCTGCGCGACGCCGGGTTGGCCGGGGAAATCTCCCTGCGGCACGAAAACACGCGCTACATGCCGGGCCGCGCCCTGCACCCCGGCCTTGCCGCCACCACTGATCCGGAAAAGGCCCTGCCCGGCGCGGAGATCTGCGTGCTGGCCGTGCCCTGCCAGCATATGCGCGCGGCCTTGCGTTCTCTGGCTTCCCTTGTGCCCGCGCGGGCCGTCCCCGTGTGCGCCAGCAAGGGTATCGAGGCCAGCACCCTTTCCCGCATGTCCGCGGTGGTGGCCGAGGAATGGCCCGGCCAGGCGGAAAGCTACGCCATCCTTTCCGGACCTTCTTTTGCGGCGGAGGTTCTGGACGGAAAGCCCACGGCCGTGGTCCTGGGCTGCGCCGACCCTTCCCTTGGCGAAACCCTGCGCGAGGCCTTTTCCTCCGAGCTGTTCCGCGCGTATTCCAGCACCGACGTGACCGGGGTGGAACTGGGCGGGGCGGTGAAAAACGTCATCGCCATCGCCGCCGGCATCTGTGACGGCCTGGATCTTGGCCACAACGGCCGGGCCGGGCTGATCACCCGCGGCCTTGCCGAGATTTGCCGCCTGGGCGCCGCAATGGGCGCGCGGGGGGCCACCTTCATGGGGCTTTCCGGTCTGGGCGATCTGGTGCTGACCTGCACCGGCGACCTGTCGCGCAACCGGCAGGTGGGCATGCGCCTTGCGGCCGGGCAAAGCCTTGAAGCCATCGCCGCCTCCATGCGCATGGTGGCCGAAGGGGTGAAGACCACCGAAGCCGTTTGCGCCCTGGGCGGCATTCTGGGCGTTGAACTGCCCATTGCCGGCGCCCTGTTCAGCGTGCTGCGCAAGGGGGCCTCGCCGGCCGATATGGTGCGCGAACTTATGACGCGCACCCTGCGCGAAGAATAGGCCGCCGCCCCTGGTTTGCCGTGATACTTCGTCAGGCATCGTTTCCCCTCAGGGGGCAGGCCCGAAGAGGCCAGCCCCCGTCGGGAAAACTCGCCTTCCTTGTCTGACGGCAAACTGAGCCGCCCCCCGAGCTCTGTTCTCACGCGCCAAACGCGAAGGCGCAGGGATCGAGGAGACCGGGGAGTCACTTCCCCTTGCGGGGTCCGGGGAGGCGGCCCGGTTCAAAGGACTTCATCATGAACGACGAGGACAGCCCGACAACAGCGCATCCCGGCACGCCGGGGCCGTCCTCCCTGCTGGTCAAACCGGTGGGGGGGCGCTGCAACCTGCGCTGCGCGTACTGCTTTTACCGGCCGGAGGAACGCGGGGACGCGGAGCGGGTCATGCGGCCGGAAACGTTGCGGCTGCTGACCCAAGAGGCCCTGCGCCTGGAAACGCCCCGTCCCTCCCTGTGCTGGCAGGGGGGCGAGCCGACCCTGGCCGGACCGGCCTTTTACAAGGACGCCGTGGCCTTGCAGCGGAAATTGGGCGGCGGGCGCGAAATAGCCAACAGCCTGCAAACCAACGGACTGGCCATTGACCGGCAATGGGCGGCCTTTCTGCGGAAGCACGGCTTTTTGGTGGGGCTTTCCCTGGACGGGCCGCGAGATCTGCACGACGCCCACCGCCGGGATCCGGACGGGGCGGGAACCTGGCGGCGGGTGATGGATGCGGCCGGCCGTTTGCGTGACGCGGGTGTGCCGGTGAACATCCTGTGCTCCGTCACCGCCCTGTCCGCCGGGCGGGTGGACGAACTTTTCGCCTTTTTCACGGAGCAGGGCTTCGAGCACGTGCAGTTCACCCCCATTATGGAAGCGGATGGACTGCCAAGAACGAACCCGGCGGGCAGTGATTCGGCGGGAATGGGTCCCGCGAGCACAAATTCAGCGGGCGCGGACGCGGCGGAAACGGGTCCGGCGGGCGCGGACGCGGCGGAAACGGCTCCGGCGGGCGCGGACTCGGCGGGAGCCGGGCTTGCGGGCTTTTCCCTTTCGGCGGAAGCATACGGCAAGTTTCTGTGCCGTCTGTGGGACTTGTGGACGGGCCATATGGACCGGGGCGGACGTATGGGGATCCGCTTTTTCGAGTCCTTCTGCCACAGGGCCTTCGGCCTTGCCCCCACACTGTGCGAAATGTACCCCGGCTGCGGCACGTATGCCGTGGTGGAACAGGACGGCGGCATATACCCTTGCGACTTTTTCGCCGGGGAGGAATGGCGGCTGGGAAACCTGGAGCAGGGCCTGCTGAAGGCGCTGCATTCGCCCAAGTCCCGGCACTTCAACGAGCTGCGGCTGATGCTGCGCTCCGAATGTCTGCGCTGTGACTGGAAGCCCTGGTGCCACGGGGGCTGCCTCAAATACCGTAAAATCGGCGCGCGCCCGCTGCCGCGCACCTTTTTCTGCCGGGCGTACCTCCGCTTCTTCGCCCATGCCCGGGCCGATCTGTCCCGCGTGGCGGCCCACGCCATGCGGACGGAGTTTGCCCTTGCCGGGCCGCCGGATCGGTAACATAAAACGGCCGCCCGCCCGGCGGTACGGGCGGCATGCGCCGCAAGGCGGCGGGGGCCGACGCGCCGCCGCCCGCAAAATTGCCGCGGGCGGGCGTCATCCGCCGCAACACGGCCATTTCGCGCGCAACACATTACCAAGGAAGGGTTAGCATGAGCTTGCTTCTCGGTTGCATAGCCGACGACTTCACCGGCGGCACGGATCTGGCCGATACCCTGGTACGCCAAGGCATGCGCACGGTGCAGACCAACGGACTGCCCCCGGCGGACCTGGAGTTGCCGGACACCGACGCCGTGGTCGTCTCGCAGAAATGCCGTTCCATCGATCCGGACGAGGCCGTGCGCCTGTGCCGCGAAAGTCTGGCCTGGCTGCGCGCGCGCGGCTGCCGCCAGTTTTTCTGGAAATACTGCTCCACCTTCGACTCCACGCCCAAGGGCAACATCGGCCCCGTGGCCGAGGCCCTGCTGGATGATCTGGGCGCGCCCCTGGCCCTGGTCTGCCCCGCTTTTCCGGAAAACAAGCGCACCGTATACAAGGGCCGTCTTTTTGTGGGGGACGTGCCGCTGGAGGAAAGCCCCATGCGCCTGCACCCCGTCACCCCCATGACCGATTCCGATCTGGCGCGCCTGCTTGTCCCGCAGGTGCGGGGCAAAGTGGGCGCAATATTCTGGGAGACGGTGCGCAAAGGCCCCGAGGCCGTGCGAAAAGCCCTGGCGGCCCGGCAGGCCGAAGGAGCACGCTTCGTGGTGGCCGACGCCGTGGAGGACCGGGATCTGCTCACCCTGGGCGACGCCTGCGAGGACATGCCCCTGATCACGGGCGGCAGCGGCATCTCCATGGGCCTGCCGGAAAACTTCCGCCGCCGGGGCCTCCTGCCCGGCGGTCCGCTGCGCGGCCTTCTGCCCTCCGCGTCCGGGCCGGCGGTCATCTTGTCCGGAAGCTGTTCTGAGGCCACTCTGGCCCAACTGGCCGCCCTGGACCGGCACGGCTTTCCCACGCGGCGGCTGGATCCCTTCCACCTGGAATCGGCCTCCCATGCGGAGGAAGTCTCCGCTTGGGCCGTATCCCGCCTGGGAAACAGACCCGTTGTTATCCATGCGGGCGCGGAATCTTCCGTGGTCGGCGAGGCGCAGGCCAGGCTGGGCAAGGAACGTTCCGGCCGCATGGTGGAAGAAGCCCTGGCCCGGATCGCCGCCGCCCTGCGCAAGGCCGGGGCGCGGCACTTCATCGTGGCCGGGGGCGAGACATCCGGCGCGGTGGTGCAGGCCCTGGGAGTGCGGGGCATGCGCATCGGCGCGCGCATCGCGCCGGGCGTGCCCTGGACCTTCAGCCTGGACGAGCCGCCCCTGTCCCTGGCCCTGAAGTCCGGCAACTTCGGCGGGCCGGACTTTTTCAGCGCCGCCCTGTCCATGCTGCCGGACGCGCCGGGGTGAGATCAGGCTCTATCAGAGCAAATTACCATTGAAAATGTTATTTGCTCTGGCGGCGGGAACCGCCGCCCGTTACGCAGGCGTAGGCGGAACTTGTTTCGCCGTTAAGCGCCGGAGCGAGCGTCTCAAAGTTAATCTGCTCTGGAGGAATCCGCCATGAACCAGGAAGAAGAGCGTTTACGCGAAGATATGGCCCGCCACGGGCAATCACTGTTCCTGCGGGGGCTGTCGGGAGGAGCTTCGGGCAACATAAGCGTCCGCCTGCCCGGCGGCGGCCTGCTGGCCACGCCCACGGGCCGTTCCCTGGGCGCGTTGCGGGCCGGAGATCTGAGCCTTCTGGACGAGGGCGGCGCGCACCTTTCCGGCCCGCCTCCCACCAAGGAAGTGTTCATGCATCTGGCCTGCTACCGGGCCAACGCCTGGTGCCGGGCCGTGGCGCACCTGCATTCCCCGCACGCCGTGGCCTTTTCCTGCCTGCCGGGCCTGGACGCCGCGGACTGCCTGCCCGCCTTCACCCCGTACATGGACATGCGCGTCGGCCCCCTGCCCCTGGCCCCCTATTGCAGGCCGGGCAGCCCGGACATCGGCGCGCACCTGTCCCGGCTGATGCCGGGCCGCCGGGCCGTCCTGCTGGCCAACCACGGCCCGGTGGTCTGCGGCAAAAACCTGGACGACGCCGTATGTAACAGCGAGGAGCTGGAAAACGCGGCCCGGATATTTTTTCTTCTGGACGGGCGCGGCGCCCGCCCCCTTATGCAGGAAGAACGGGCGGCGCTTTTGACCAAGGCGGGATGACGCCGGAACCGCCGCGCGCCGGGCGGTTGCCCCGCCCGCAACAGGAACCGCCGGGAAAAAACGCCCTTCCGGCGGGGATGGTTTACATATGCGGCGCGCCGCTTTCCAGAGCATTTCAGATGTGGAATGCGCCAACCGCACAACGCTTCAAGGAGCCTGCCATGCCCCGTTTCGCGGCCAACCTGACCATGATGTTCACCGAACTCCCCTTCCCCGACCGCTTTGCGGCCGCCGCCGACCAGGGCTTCTCCCTGGTGGAGTATCTATTTCCCTATGAATATGACCCGGACTCTCTGGCGCGGCGGCTGGAGGATTGCGGCCTCTCGCAGGCCCTGTTCAACCTGCCCGCCGGGGACTGGGCGACCGGGGAACGCGGCCTGGCATGCCTGCCCGGCCGGGAAAAGGAATTCGAGGATTCCGTCGAAAAAGCCGTCCTGTACGCCAGGGCACTGAAATGCCCCCGGGTGCACGCCATGGCCGGAAACGCCCCCGCCGACGCCGGAAAAGGGGAACTGGAATCCCTATACCTGGCCAACATCCGGCGCGCGGCGCAACGCCTGGCGGACGAGGGCCTGGAACTGTGCCTGGAGCCCATCAACCGCTACAGCATGCCCGGGTATTTTCTCCGTACCCAGGGGCAGGCGGCGGAATACATTGCACATCTCGGCCTGCCCAATGTGCGGCTGCAATTTGACTTTTTCCACTGCCAGATGGAAGAGGGCAACGTGGCCGGAACCCTGCGGCGGCACTTCCCCCTGATCGGGCACTGCCAGATCGCCGGGGTGCCGGACCGGCACGAGCCGGACCAGGGGGAACTGCATTACCCCTACCTTTTCGAACTGCTGGACAGCCTGGGCTACCAGGGCGTCGTGGGGTGCGAATACATCCCCGCCGGAAGCACGGCCGCCGGGCTGGGGTGGGCACGGCCCCACGGAGTGCTGCCCCGTCCGGGACTGTCCCCAAATATGTCTTTTGTCCGATAGAGCGGATTAACTTTGAGACGATCGCTCCGACGCTTAACGGCGAAACAAGTTTCGCCCGCGCCTGCGCGGCGGGCGGCGCTTCCCGCCGCCAGAGCAAATAAATATTTTCAATGTTCATTTGCTCCAGGCGCGCAGTCGGCGGCCCGGTTCTTCATTCCAAACACGCAACAAAGGAAACGCATATGCCGCAACAAACTTACGGAGTCATCGGCCTTGGGGCCATGGGCATGGGCATGGCCAGATCCCTGCTGCGGGCGGGACTTGCCGCCGTCGGCTGCGACCTCAACCCCGCCGCCGCCGCGGCCTTTGCCGAAGCCGGGGGACAGACGGCGGCGACGCCGGGAGAGGCGGCGGAACGCGCCGACGTGCTTTTTCTGGTGGTGGTGAACGCCGCCCAGACGGAGGACGTGCTCTTCGGCTCCGGCAACGCAGCCGCGCTTATGCGCCGGGGCGGTCTGGTGGCGGGCTGCAGCACGGTCCGGCCGGACTTCGCCGAAGCTATGGAGCGCCGGCTGAGCGCGCTGGGCCTGCTGTATCTGGACGCCCCCATATCCGGCGGCGCGGCCAAGGCCGCTTGCGGCGAAATGACCGTCATGGCCTCGGGAACGGAACAGGCGTTCGCCAAAGCCGAAGCCGGGCTGAAGGCGGTGGCGGCCCGGGTTTACCGTATGGGGAACCGTGCGGGCAAGGGTTCGGCCATGAAGGTGGTGAACCAGCTGCTGGCCGGGGTGCATATCGCGGCGGCGGCGGAAGCCATGGCCCTGGGCATAGGCATGGGGCTGGAGGCCAGGGACATTTACGAGGTCATCACCAACGCGGCGGGCAACTCCTGGATGTTCGAAAACCGCATGGCCCACGTGGTGGCGGGAGATTACCGCCCCATGAGCGCCGTGAATATCTTCGTCAAGGATCTGGGCATCGTGGCGGACTCCGCCCGCGAGCAGAGCATGCCCGCCCCCCTGGCCGCCGCCGCCCTGCAGCAGTTCGTGACCGCCAGGGCACGGGGGTATGGGGCGGAGGACGATTCCGCCGTCATCAAGATATTCCCCGGTATTACCCTGCCCACGGGCGCGTAGCCCGACCTGCAACCGGACGCGGCAATTCGCATGACGCGGTGTTCGCCTTTGCCGGCGAAAACCGCGTTTTTCCTTTCACGCCCCTCCTCGCCCGGTCTCGCCCGCCCGGTCTTTCCGACGCGGGAAAACTTCTTCCACCGGCCGAAAGAAGAGCTATTGACAACATATGTACATAAGTATACCATTTTTTCACAACAAGGCGCCACGGCCGTCCCATCCGGAACTTCCGGCGGACAGGGCCGGCGCGCCGGAACATGTGACTCGGCGGCTCCATTTTTCACCCCCAACATGCTGGAGGCGGTATGGGCAAGCTTTTCACTGCGTTGATGTTCTGTTTGTTCTGCATTTCGCCGTGTTTCGCGGCAAGCGCGGATTATCCCGTTAAACCGATAACCGTCATCGTTCCCTTTGCGCCGGGGGGCATGGCGGACGTCAGCGTGCGTCTGCTGGCCGACCCCCTGGCCAAAGAGCTGGGCCAGCCGCTGGTCATCCTCAACAAAAGTGGCGGCGCGGGCATCACCGGCGTGGTGCAGGCCCTGAACTCCCCCCCGGACGGGTACACCCTTTCCGGCGGCCTGACCCCCGGCTGTATTGCGGCCCCGTATTTTCTGGGGGCGGAGAAGTTCAACCTTAACGCCATCTCGTACGTGGGCAGCTACATGCCGCAGGAACGCATCCTTCTGGCCGCGCCCGGCAGACCCTACAAGAACTGGAAGGAATTCGTGGCCTTTGCGCGGGCCAACCCCGGCAAGGCGTCCATCGGTTCCGGCTCCGGCCCCTGGGGTCAGGAAATTATTAAGTACGCCTGTAAAAAAGAGGGGCTGGACGTAAAATTCATCATGCACAAAAGCGGGGGCGAGGCTTCGGCCGACCTTCTCGGCGGGCATGTGGATCTGTGCGAAATGGGCGTGGGCACCCCCGGCTACCAGGCTGCGCGCGAAGGAATCGTAGCTGTCATCGTCAATATCGGTAACGGGAAGATTCCGCATTTCGAATCCGTGCCCAGTCTCAAGGATCTGGGGTACGGCTTCGCCACCGACTACAGTTACGGCTTCGTCATGCCCGGCGGCACCCCAGAACCCATCAGGGCGCGCTGGGAAGCCGCCTTGAAGAAAGTGCTGGCCGATCCGGCGGTCGCCGCCAAGATGCAGGGTCTGGAATACACTCCGGAATTTCATGACGGCGCGCGCTACAAGCAGGCCCTGCTGGATGTGCAGACGGCCATGCCCGCCCTGGTCGAGGCCGGCAAGCCGGCATCCAAATAGTTTGCGGAAGGTTGCGCTTTTATCATCTCTTTGCGCGGGACGGCGCGCCTTCGCCGCCGTCCCGACCCCAAGGGGGCTTATGAGTCACGACCAACGGATTGGCGCGTTTTTTCTCGGCCTGTGCCTGTTTGCCTGGGTGTACGTCATCCCGCGCGGCATCGCGGGAGAAGTCCAGGCCTTGTACCCCAGACTGACGGTCCTGTTCATCGCCGTTCCCGCCCTGCTGCTTTTATTGCGCAAAGATCGCCATAAGCGGGAGGTTCCGCCGCAGGAGCCCAAGGCCCTCCTTGCGCTGGCCGGCGTCGCCGCCCTGTACCTGGCGTATCTTTTCAGCGTGAGCCTGCTGGGCTTTTATTCCTCCAGCATTCTGTTCGGGGCGGCGTTCATGCTTATTTTCGGCAGCCGCGGCATTCTGGCGGCGGTCGGGATCCCTTTGGGACTCTCGGCCCTGGTGTATGCCGTCATCGAGCACTTCCTGCGCTTTCCGCTGCCCGGCGGCGTCCTTTTTTAACCTGGCGGGAGAAACGCTATGCTGGAATCGCTACTGGAAGGCATGAGCATGGTGCTCACGCTGGATAATTTCGGCTGGGCGGCCGCGGGCGTTGCCGTGGGCATCGTGTTCGGGGCCATCCCCGGGCTTACCGACACCATGGCCGTGGTGCTCTTTCTGCCCTTTACCTTTTACCTGTCGCCCATAGCGGGCATCGCCATGCTCATGGGTCTTTGCAAAGGCGGCAATTTCGGGGGCAGCATCCCCGCCATCCTCTTCAACATTCCCGGCACGCCCCAGGCCATGGTCACCTGTTTCGACGGCTATCCGCTGGCCCGGCAGGGCAAAAGCGGTAAAGCGCTGAACATGGCGCTGCTGGCCTCGTGCCTCGCCGACGCCGCCTCGGACCTGATCCTTATCTTTCTGGCCGCGCCCGTGGCCCTGGTCGCCCTCAAGATCGGCCCGCCGGAATATTCCATGATCATCTTTTTCTCCATCGTCATCATCGCCGTGGTCTCCACGGCGGACCCCCTGCGCGGCCTTATTTCCACGGGCCTCGGCCTGTTCCTGGCCGTGGTGGGCATGGACCCGGAGTACAGTACCCCCCGGCTGACCTACGGAATCCCCGACATGCTGGACGGGTTCAATCTCATGCCCATGGTCATCGGCCTGCTGGCTTTTTCCGAAGTGCTGCGCCAGATCGAGGTCAGCTTTCTGAACAGGTTCCGCAACGGCGCCAAAGCGGACGGACCGGACGAAAGCCTGCCGCCTCCCAGTACGGAACCCGGCTCCCAGCGCGTGTCGGGCGGCGAATTCCGCACGATCGTACCCACGCTGCTGCGCTCCACCGGCATCGGCTCCCTGGTGGGCATCATACCCGGCATCGGCACCACCGTGGGTTCGTACCTCAGCTATATTCTGGCCCAACGCTGCTCAAAGACGCCGGAAGCCTTCGGCAAAGGCTCGCTGGAAGGCATCACCGCGTCGGAAGCGGGCAACAACGCCGTCAACGGCCCCAACCTCATCCCCCTGGTCACCCTGGGCATTCCCGGCAATCTGGCCGCCGCGCTGGTGCTGGGCGGCTTTATGATCAAGGGGCTGACCCCGGGCCCGCGCTTTATGGAAAGCCACGCCAGCCTGCTGTACGCGCTGTTTACGGTGCTGTTTCTGTCCAATATCTTCACCTTCGCCTTCGGCAAGCTGCTCATCCCCTTCTGCCGCCACCTGGTGCGCATTTCCCGGCCCGCCCTGTACACGGGCGTACTCATTTTCAGCGTCATCGGCGCGTACATCAGCAACTCGTCCCTGTTCGACGTGGGCGTGATGTTCGCCTTCGGCATTCTCGGCTACCTGCTCGCGCGCTATAAGTTCAACCTGCCCAGCCTCGTGGTGGCCTTTTTCCTCGGGCAGCTTTTCGAACACAAGGTCCGGCAGAGCATCACCCTTTCCGGCGGCGATTTCACAATCTTTCTCACGCGCCCGATTTCTCTGTGTTTTCTTGTTATGACCATCGGCGTGGTGGTATTCTACATGTACCGGCGCAGAGCGAACAAGACCATGGTATATGACGAATGACGCAATGGTCCTCCCGCGTGTATATAAGGCAGAACAAACAAGCAACAGCATACCGAAGATAAAGGAAATGATATGAACGAAAGAGCGTTCGACTTCATGGATGTCCCCCGGCGGCCCGCAAAACCGCGTAAAAACGGTCTGACCATGATGGTGGACTGGTATCTGCCTTTGGGAATGCAGCGGGATCTGCTGGTCACGCATGCGTCCTTTATTGACGTGGCCAAAATTGCGGTGGGCATTTCCGGGGTTCTGCCCCGGCACTCCCTGGAGGCGAAAATCGCCTCTTACAAGGAATTCGGGGTCGAGCCCTTCATGGGCGGCCAGTTTCTGGAGTACGGCATCGCCCGCCACGGCCTGGGCATCGCCCGCCGGTATTTTCAGGAAGCCGCCGCCGTCGGCTATACGCTTATCGAAGTCTCCGACAACAACCTGGAAATATCCAAAGAGGACAAGCAGTCCCTCATCCGCATGGCGGTGGAAGAATACGGGCTGAAAGTGCTGGGCGAGGTGGGCTCCAAAAAGGACGCCTCCTCCCCTCTGGCGCTGGCCCGGGGCGTGTGCGACTGCATGGCGGCGGGGGCCTGGAAGGTCTTTGTGGAAGGGGCGGAATTCACCAGCAAGACGGACGGATCGCTTTTGCCCGACGTGGTGCGCACGGTGGCGGAAAACGCCGCCGTGGACGACATGATGTTCGAGTTGCCGGGCACATGGATCTCCAACGTCCACGACGCGGCAATCTACGACATCATGGCCTTTCTTATCGAGGAACTCGGCCCGGAGGTGAACCTTGCCAACGTCACTCCGGAACTGCTGCTGCATGCGGAGACCCTGCGCCTGGGCGTGGGGGTGAAGCTGCACGTGTAGGCTTTCCAGAATGACAACATCCGGACGGAGCGCCGCGCGAAGGGCGGCCCCGCCCTCATGGCCGACGCCGTCGGCACAGCAACCAGCGAGGTACACATGCATCCCCCCTATCCCATAATCACGGCCGATGTACTGATCATCGGCGGGGGCAGCGCCGGCAGCATGGCTGCCATACAGGCCAAGGAAACGGACCCGGACGCCAAGGTGGTGATTTTTGAAAAAGGGGACATGCTCTATTCCGGCTGCATCGCCAGGGGCATGGACGCCCTGAACATCGTGGCCGTCCCCGGCGAGGAAAGCCCGGAACTGTACGTGGAGTCCAACCGGGAGGCCTGCCAGGGAGTCATGGACGAGCCGCCCTCTTACATCATGGCGAAACGCAGTTGGGAAATGATGCAGAAGCTCATCTCCATGGGTGTATATTTTCCCAAATTCAACGGCGAATACGAACGCCTGCAGGTGCATCCCAAGGGCCGCTTCTGCGTGACCATGAAGGAGCCGGAACTCAAGTCCATACTGGCCAAAAAGGCCATGGAGCTTGGCGCCGTGGTGCACAACCGCACCATGGGGCTGCGCCTGCTCAAGGAAAACGGCCGCGCCGCCGGCGTGGTGGGGCTGAACGTGCGCACGGGAGAACTTATAGCGTGCAAGGCCAAAACCGTGATCATCAGCGCCGGGGGCACGGCGCGCTTCGGCCTGCCGGATAACGGCTACCTGTACGGCGGGTATGACTTTCCCGGCAATACCGGGGACGGCTACATGCTGGCCTATCACGGCGGGGCGGAGCTTTCCGGCTTCGAGTACACCCTGGTGTACTACATCATCAAGGATATGAACGCCCCACTCCTGTATATCACCCTGACCAGAGGGGCGCACCTCTTCAATGCCTTTGACGACGCCCTGCACGAAAACCACCCCGGCATCCTGATGATGCACGAGGAACATCTGGCCCAGCGAGGCCCCTGCCGCATCAAGATGTCTCACCTTCCGGAAGAAAAGATACGGGAAATAGAAGAGATCCTCTTCACCACCGAACGCCCGGCTATGGAACGTTTTTTCCAGGGACGGGGCGTCGATTTCCGCACCGGCGAGATAGAGTTGTGGCCCACGGACTGCTACCTGTGCGGCGGGCACGGCCTTACCGGTATCGTGGTCAACGAGCGGGCCGAAACGTCCGTGCCCGGCCTGTACGCAGCCGGGGATTCCTCCCTCGTGGCGCGCGGGCACCTTTCCGGGGCGCTGGTCTTCGGCATGATCGCGGCGGAACAGGCGGTGCGCTTCGCACGCGAACACGGCGAACCCGCCCTGGACGCCGCCTGCGTGGAAGACGTCATAAACGACCGCAAGGCCAAGCTTGCCCAGAACAAGAACCCCATCAACGTCGAGGAGTTCGAGTTCAAAATCCGCCGCCTGATCAACGACTATATCCGCCCGCCCAAAAACGCCTACAAGTTGCAACGGGCTCTGTGGTGGATGGATCGTTTCGCCGAAGAAGCGCGCGCCATGGCCCGGGTGGGCGATCCTCACGAGCTTTTCAAGCTCTATGAGCTGGAAAACATCCTCCAGTGCGGCAGGCTGGCGGCTTTGGCTTCCCTGGAGCGCAAGGAAAGCCGCTGGGGGCTCTGGCACCGGCGGTCGGATTTTCCCGAACGTGACGACAAAAACTGGCTGAAGCACATCGTTCTGCAAAAGGGCGACGGTCCCCACGGCGTCACCCTGACCCTCAGAGACAACATCCGGATGCGGGAGGGCTGATCCGTGAACAGAAACAACCTGCTGGGCGCCCTGTCCGACAACATTCGCATCGACACGGCCAAATGCCTTTTCTGCGGCGAATGCGTGGAGCGCTGCGTTCTTGACAACCTGCGCATGCGCCTTTCCCCCTGCCGGGGCGCCTGTCCCCTGGGGCTGAATATTCAGGGTTACGTGCAGCTTATCGCCAGGGGGCGCGAAGACGAAGCCAGGGCAATGATAGCCAGGGATCTGCCGTTTCCGGGCATTCTCGGCCGGGTCTGTTCCGCCCCGTGCGAGCGCTTGTGCCACCGGACCCGTGAAACCGGCCAGCCGGTTTCCATACGCGCCCTCAAACGCTATCTTTTCGACAAAACGCCCTTCTCGCCGCCCCAACCGGCACCGGATACCGGAAAACGCGTCGCCGTCGTGGGGGCCGGCCCCGCCGGGCTGCTGGCGGCCTGCGATCTGGCTCTGGCGGGGCACCAGGTCACCGTGTTCGAGGCGGAGGACGCCCCGGGCGGTCTGATGCGCGGCGTCATTCCCGCATTCCGCCTTCCCCTGGATATCGTGGAGCGGGAAAGCGCCGCGCTGCGGCATCTGGGCGTATCCTTCCGCTTCAACTCCCGCCTGGGCCGGGACATCACCCTGCAAAAACTGGAAGAATCCTTCGACGCGGTCATCCTGGCCGTCGGACTGGGTGAGGACCGTTCCCTCGGCATTGAGGGCGAGGATCTGGCGGGCGTATACCACGGGCTGGATATCCTCCGCGCGGCCAAGCGCGGCGAGGGGCCCCGCCTTTTCGGCCATGTGGTGGTCATCGGGGGGGGCAACTCCGCCGTGGACGCCGCCCAGATCGCCCTGCGCCTGGGCGCGGATTCCGCCCGGCTGCTCTCGCTGGAGGAGGAATGTGCCCTGCCGGCCTTTGCCGAGGAGGTTTCCCTGGCCAGGGACATGGGAGTGCGGTTCACCTGCGGCTGGGGCGCATTGCGGATTCACGGCAAAGACGGTAAAGTGGCTTCCATAAGCGCCCAGCGCTGTACCGGAGTTTTGGACAAAGACGGCCGTTTCGCCCCCACCTTTGACACCTGCGTGCTCCATGAGATAGAGGCCGACGCGGTGATCATCGCCATAGGCCAGCGGGGCGACGCCTTGGCCCAGGCGGCAAACATCGACCCGCGCACCGCTGATCCCCTGACTGCGGGTACGGGCAGGCCCAAGGTCTTTCTGGCCGGGGACTGCCGCGGCAGGCCGGGCTCCATTGTCGAGGCCATGGCCTCGGGTCGCCGGGCGGCGGAATCGGCGTTGCGGCTGCTGCGCGGAGAGGATCTGCGCTACGGCCGGGCCTATGCCGGCCCCTATGTGTTTGATTTCGCCATTGAAACGGATAAAGCGCCGCAACGCGATCGCATACATCCCCCGGCCCGCGCCTGCGCGGGGGCCGGAGACTTCGGCGAGTTGGAAAGCGCCTACGGCCCGGCACAGGCCAGGGCCGAAGCGGAACGCTGCTATTCCTGCGGCAGGCCGGAAGGACACTTCCGCAACTGCTGGTTCTGCCTGCCCTGCGAAGTATCCTGCCCGGCAGAGGCGCTGTGGGTCGAAATACCCTATCTGGTCCGGTAGAGCGGTCGCACGCCGCACGCTCCGAAGTTTTTCCGTTCCGCCTTCCCGCCGCGGGTCCGGTCCCGGCCCCGCGGCGGCCCCCCAAGGAGATCGTACCACGCGTGAACCTGCCCCATGGAAACAAACCCGCCCCGGCCTACCTGCGGGTGGAAGAGGCCATCGTCCGCCGCATCCGCGACAACGTTTACGCCTCCGGCGACAAATTGCCCTCGGAAAGACAGCTTGCCGAACAGTTCAACGTAAGCGTGGGCACCGTGAAAAAAGCCCTCGGCAATCTCGGCAACGCGGGGTTCTGCTACAGCCTGCAAGGCAAGGGCACCTTTGTCACCCGTTCGAAAATAAAAAAGGAACATGTAAAATACTATAATATGTCCGACGAGTTTCTCGCGGACAGAGCGCAATTATCCGTCTCCCTTCTGGGGGTGGACCTGTGTCCGCCGCCGGAGGCCGCCGCCCAAATCTTTTCCGGCGAAAATCTCCTTTGCCGCATCAGCCGGCTTTATCTTACGGGGGACGCTCCACTGCTGCTGACGCGTTCGTTCATTTCCCGCGCCGTATGCCCGGAAGCCGCGGAACTGTCCAAAGAGGAACTGGAACAGAATGCTCTGTACCGGCTGCTGGAAGAACGCTTTTTCGTCCGCACCGTTCATAGCGAGGAGATGATCCACGCCGTTGCGGCTGACGCCGAAACCGCCGGATTTTTGGACTGCGCGCCGGGAACGCCCGTCCTGTTCATCCGCATGGCCGGGTATACGGCCGACATGCGGATTTTCGAGTACCGCGAATCCTACGTGCTCACCAACAAATTCGGTCTGACCAGGGTGCACGGTTTTCAGCGCGCATAAGACGCCGCGATACCCAAAAATGCCGGCAAGATGAACGCGGCCCCCGGTTTCGGAGGCCGCGTTCATCTTGCCGCTGTTACGGGCTTTTTATTCCTCCAGCGCTGTGCAAAGAAAGTCAAACTGTATAGATTCGGTTGGGACGTTTTTTGGGGGGGCTCCGCCCTGCCCCCGCCGCCGTCCTCAAGCGGCGCATCCCCCAAGCACAGGGTCCAGGGGCGTAAGTCCCTGGCGGGAGGCCCGGAGGGCAGAGCCCTCCGGCAGGGGTTGGGACAGAGTCCCAATTTGACAAGGATGAGTCTAGAGCGGATTAACTTTGAGACGCTCGCTCCGGCGCTTGACAGCGAAACAAGTTTCGCCTGCGCCTGCGCGGCGGGTGGCGGTTCCCGCCGCCAGAGCAAATAAACATTTTCAATGTTGACTTGCTCTAAAAAAATTCCGGGGAAGCCGCAGCCTCCCCGGAACATACGTATGGCGCTGTTATGGCGACTTAGAACCCGAAGCCGTCGCCGTCGGAACCGGAAGCGCCGAAGCCGAAGGTGTCGGGCACGCCGCCGGAAGCGGGCGCTTCTTCCGCCGGGGCGTCAAAGGAGGCCATTCCCTCGGCAGCGGCGGCAGCGCCGCCCACGGCCGCGCCGGAGGCCACCAGGGCTCCCAGGGCTTCTTTAACGGCCTTGGAGACTATATCCTTCACGGCCTGGTCTATGCCCTTTTCGTCCACGGCCACCTTGCCGGAAAACTCGGCAAGCTGCTTTTTCAGCTCGGCCGCTTCAGCGGTAAGGGCGCCGTTCTTTTCTTCCAGCTGCTTGGCCTTCTTGTCCAGATCCTCGGCCTTTTTCCTGAAGGGAGCCATAGCCTTGGCGTCCGCTTCAGCGGCTTCTTTGGCGGCAACGGCGTCGGCGGCTTCGGCGGTCTTGTCCTCGGCCGTCTGTTTGGCGGCGGCCACGGCGTCCAGCATGGCGTTTACGCCTTCCAGTTCCTGCGCGGGCAGGGGCGGCAAAGAAATGTTGTCGCCCAGTTTCTTCTTCTGCCCGTCCACCCACAAGTCAAAACCGGGACCGCCGGGGAAGGCGCTGTTCATAAATTCGGGGTTCAGGGTATAGAGCCAACCCTTGACTATGGGGGTCACGGCGGGGCGGCAGCATTCACAGACGCTGCGCTGCACGGCGTACCCCAGCAGGTCAAGCACATCTTCGCCGCCTTTGCCGGCGATAACGCCAAGGACCGTTTCCATCGCGAACACTCTGCGTCCTTCGTCAGACATGGGAGCCTCCTATCGCAAATACTTTGCTCGTTGTTTTGGGGGGCGCGGGGGCCGCGCCCGGTTCATCCTCTGCGCATTTAACGCCTCAAAGAGTCGCTTAACGGCGAGCGCAGCTCGCCTGCGCCTGTTTGGCTGCAAGGATTTGCCAGCAAATCCTTGCAGAGCGACGACCGCATTTCATACGGTCATCGCTCCAGCGGGGTTACTTGCGCCCCATGTACCGCACGTAGGTCAGCGCGGCGGTCCTGTACACCAGGTGCCCCAGCTTGGACCAGGGCAGGTAGGCAAACAGCATGAACACGCTGATAAGGTGCAGATAATAGACAAAGTAGGCCAGAGGGGCGATGCCCGCAAGACGCATGAGCATGCTGCCAAGACCCGTCAGGCCCACCGCCCAGATGACGCCCAGCAGATACCAGTCATAAAAGCTGGAGCTTTGCTTGGTGGGGTTGAGGGCAAGGCGGCGCTTGGTCAGATAGGTCAGGCCAGCCAAAAGCAGCAGGGTGCCCACAATGGCCAGCAGCTTTACCGGATGGTACAGCGGCAGCGGCGTATGCAGGGCGATGGCCGGGAAGATCAGTCCGCCCCAGTGGCCCAGGGCGATAACGCTGGTAACCACGGCCAGAGCGATGAACCCGAACAGCAGGCTCATGTGGCCAAGCTTGCGCTGGGTCTTTTCTTCGTCGTCGCCGCATTGGGCGAACTTGGAGTGCGGCAGTATCTCGCCGAAGATTACCTCGACAAGGCAGCAGACCCAGTGTTTTTTCTTGCCCAGCATCATCACCGATCCCTGCGGACCGATGGCGGCGATAAGGTTTTTTACGCCCTTGTAGAAGGTGAAGGCCACAAACAGGACCACCAGACCGAACAGCAGGTCTATGGTGAAGTCGCCGAAGAACAGCTTGCCGAAGACAATGGAGCCGTCGGGGATCATGCTGCCGTCCGAGAACATGCCGGGCATGCCGTGGGCGGGATTGTTCAGCGGCGGGTAGAAGGAGGACATGGCCTTCCACAGGTTGGTCTTGGACACGATCAGCCAGATCAGTCCGAAGAGCACCGCGGGAATGCCTATAAGGATGGGCAGGTACTTGGACGAGCTCATCCACGTGCCTACGGAAGGACAAGGCACCATGTTACGGTAGGCCATGTTGCGCATGGCCGACATCAGGTCGGCGGGCTTGGCGCCGCGCGGGCACAGGTCGGAGCAGCCGCCGCAGTTGTGGCACAGCCACACGTCGGGGTCGGACAGCAGCTTGTCCTTAAGCCCCCACTGCGCCCAGACCATTTCCTTACGCGGATAGGGATTGTCCGTGGGCGAGATGGGGCAGGCCACGCTGCACGTGGCGCACTGGTAGCACTTTTTCAGTGACTCCCCACCGGCCGCCTGCAGCTCCCTGATGAACTGAACATCCGGTTCGATTCTTACGGTTTGTGCCATTTCCATCTCCTCCTAGTAGCCCTTGAACGGGTTGGGGCCCTTTTCAAAGATCATTTTCATGAACTCTTCGACCATGCCGGGCACCTTGTCGTATTCGTCAATGGCCACCTGGTACTGGGCCACGCGTTCAGGCTCGACGCCCAGGCGGTTCAGGGTCTCGGCGATGTTTTCCTTGCGGCGGTTGCAGATTTCCGAGCCCTTCACAAAGTGGCACTGGTAATCGTCGCCGTACTTGCAACCCATCATCATCACGCCGTCGATGCCCTTGCTCATGGCGTCGGCCACCCAGATGGCGTTGACCGACCCCAGACAGCGCACCGGAATGACGCGCACGTAGGGGTTCCACGGCTTGCCGCGCATGGCCGCCATGTCAAAGGCCGGGTACGCGTCGTTTTCGCAGGCCAGAATGACCACGCGCGGGCCGCCCACATCCATGTTGTCCGGCACTTTGATGTCGCGGATCATGGAGCCGATCTGGTCGACGTTGTAGTTGTCGAAGGAGATGACGCGCTCGGGGCAGGCGCCCATGCAGGTGCCGCAGCGGCGGCAGCGGCTGGGGTTGGGCTTCGGCGTGCCCTTTTCGTCGTCGTCCAGGGCGCCGAAGGGGCATTCTTCCGTGCAGCGCTTGCACTGGGTGCAACGCACAAAGTTGAACACCGGGTAGGACAAATCGCCCGAGCGCGGATGCACGGCCACGCCGCGGTTCACCGACTCGATGCACTGGATGGCTTTAAGGGCCGCGCCGTAGGCGTCTTCTTCCGCCGCGTCCAGGGTCATGGGCTGGCGCACGCAGCCGGCCGCGTACACGCCGGTGCGGCGCGTTTCATACGGGAAGCAGATGTAGTTGGAATCCGCAAACCCGTCGAACAGGGAAAGGTCCGGGAAAGCCGGTCCCTGCCGGTATTCGAACTGCATGATGGGCTCTTTGGCCGTGGTGGGCACCATGCCCGTGGGCAGGACCACCAGGTCCACTTCCAGTTCGATGGAACCGCCCAGCAGGGTGTTGTCGGCCTTGACCAGCACTGTGGAACCCATGGGCTCGACGGCGGCGATGTCGCCCTTGGTCAGCATGATGTTCGGACGGTCCTGGGCGGCTTTGTAGAAGCGCTCGTGGATGCCCTGCACCACCATGCTGTCGTAGATGATGTAGGCCACGGCGTTGTCGGCGCTGTCGGCCACGTAGCCGGCCTGCTTCAGGGCCACAACGCTGTTCACCGCGTTGGAGAAAGGCAGGTGCTTTTTGGACTCCATGTCCACCTGCACAAACTTGGCTTCCTCGTCCCCTTCGGGGGCGGAGGCGGCCACATCGCCGGCGGGGGCCGGGGCGTCCGCCGGGGCTTCGGCGGCTTCGCCTTCCGTTGCGCAGCAGCCGCAGCAGTCGGGCACGGCGTTTTTGGTGTTCAGGATAAAGGCCACGCGTCGGGCGGAAAGCTGGCCCTTTTTGGCCATTTCCTCAAACTCCGCCGCGGTGACGATGTTTTTGCTTTTGCCGTAGCCCAGGGGCTCCAGGATTTTGGGGTCCTGGGGCAGCCAGCCTGTGGCCAGCACCACGGCGCCCACGGCCACTTCCTGCTCGCCGCCGGGGGTGGCGACGCCGGCCGTGTAGCAGCCGGGCGCGCCGGAAAGGCGGGTAAGCGCGCTGCCGGTGAACACGGTGATTTTAGAGTTCGCCTTGACAGCGGCGATTTTTTCTTCAACGCCCGTGGGGTGGGCTTCGGCGTGCGGGGGCTTCAGAGGGACGGTTTTCAGAAAACCGGCCGCCCGGCCGCCCAGCGCGTCATTTTTTTCCACCAGGGTCACGTCCATACCCGCGTCGGCCGCCGCCTGGGCCGCCGTAAGGCCCGCCCAGCCGCCGCCAAGCACCAGGACGCGCCGGGTGCTTTCGGTGATTTCGGGGTTGGGCACGTTGCTTTTCTGCAGCTTGATGATGCCCATGTTCAGGTAGTCCACGGCCATCAGCCTGAGCAGTTCCGGAGCCTCGTCGCCCTGGTGCGGGGTGCCGTCGGGATTTCTATAGGCCAGCACGCAGCCCTCGCGCATGTTGATGCGCTCGATCTGCACGCCGCTGAACTGGTAGATGTCCCAGTCCACCCTGGGGGAAGCGCCGCACAAAGCCACGCCGTCCAGTTCGTTTTCCTCAATGTCGGCGGCAATTTCCTTGCGCGCCTCTTCACTGGCCAGCAGGGGAAAGACCTTCACCACGGGGGCGAGGTCGCTCCATCTCTTTTCCACTCCGGCGGCAAGGGCCTCTACGTCAAGGCCGCCGCCGATGGCGGACTGGTCAAAGTATACGCCTATTTTCGTGGCCATTATCTGCTACCTCCCTCTCACCGTTTGAATCGCTTTCAGGGCGGCGCTGGTGCCGGACTGGGCGGAGCGCATCACATCAAGCGGCTGCTTGGCGCAGCCGGCGGCAAAAATGCCCTTGACCGAGCCTTCCACCACGAATCCGTCCGCATCAACGCTGACGCCGTAGGGGTTCTGGTCCTGCGCAAGGGAGGGCTGCATGCCCGCCGCAAGCACCACCAGGTCGTGGCGCACTTTGCGCTTTTCGCCCTTGACGGCGTCTTCCACCTCAAGGATCACGTCGCCGGTCTCGCCGCAGGATTCGACGCCCGCCACTTTGCCCTTGACCAGACGCACTTTGGGGTCGGCGGTGATCTTGTTGCGGAAGTTTTCGTACCTGCCGGGGGTGCGCAGGTCGATGTAGTAGATGGTCACTTCGGCGTTGGGATACTGCTCGCGCACGTAAGCGGCCTGCTTGAGAGAGGCCATGCAGCAGATGTACGAGCAGAAGTTCAGGTGGTTCTGGTCGCGCGACCCGGCGCACTGCACAAAGGCCACCTTTTTCGGGGCCTTGCCGTCCGAGGGGCGTTTGATGACGCCGCCCGTCGCGCCGTGGGCCGAGGCCAGGCGCTCAAGCTGCATGTTGGAGATACAGTTGGGAACGGCGCCCGCCCCGAGGTTGGACAGGTTGGTGACGTCGTAAGGCTTCCAGCCCGTGGCCAGCACGATGCTGCCCACGTTCAGGGTGATGTCGCGCGCTTCTTCGTTCATGTTCAAAAAGGCGCTTTTGGCAAGCCTGATCTGATCCTCTTTGCTCAGGTTCGCCTTGTCCAGCACGTAGCGGGAGGGAAAGGCGAAGGGGGCGGAAAGGTACAGGGCCTTGCGCTTGCCCATGCCCAGTTCGAATTCGCTTTGCGTTTCGCCTTCAAGCGAGGAGGCGAGCAGGGAAAGATCCGCGCTGTGGGGGGCCGTGTGCCGGGGGTCGATGTGGACGGAGACAGTAAAATTCCCGGCCCCGCCGGAAACGGCGGTGACGGTGGCCTGGGTGAAAAACTTGATGCGTGGGTTTTTCTTGATGCGCTGGAACTGGATTTCCAGCCCACAGGACGGGGGGCACAGCTTGGGAAAGTATTTGTTAAGCTGCGCTACCCGCCCGCCAAGAAAAGGCGTTTTTTCGACGATGAACACATCATAGCCGACTTCCGCGGCTTCAAGCGCGGCCGTCAGACCGCTGAATCCGCCTCCGACGACGAGTATGGCGTTGGACATCACGGGTATCCTCCCTGCGGTTATTGGGCATGAACAAACGGCCCAAGCCCGAGACAATAAGCGATCTTACTGCCCCGGCTCAGGCCGTTTTGCGTGGCGCCGGTCCGTACGCCGGCCCTCGTGCGGCGATACCGCGTGGGGCCGGCGACAAGACGGGACAGCCGCCACCTTTGGTGGCGGCGCCGCACAGCGACGTGAACCTGCCGGAATGTTCCGGCGAAACGGTCTGCGTTGGCTTGCGCCATGCCGCCGGTACAGCACAAAAAAAGCGGGGGGCATAACGTGGTGTTACGCCCCCCGCGCATTTCTTAGGCGTCAGGAATGATCTGATAGTAGGGCTTTTTGAATATCTTGGTTTCGCCCTTCTTCACATCATACTTGGAGTTCACGAAGCACTTCCACTTGGAGTCGTCCAGGCCCATGAAGTCGGCTCTGTAGTAGAAGCCGGGGTAACGGGATTCTTGACGGAAGTTGATGTGCTGCATGTGCAGGCGCACGGTCCACAGGCGGTGGTAGTTTTCCCAGCAGCGCAGCAGTTCGTGCAGGTCGCGGGCGGCCAGCTTCAGGGAGTCTTCTTCCAGCATTTTCAGCAGGTGGAAGCCCGTCTTCAGAGCCGCGTCAGAGGTGGTGTAGTAGGTGCTGATGCCCCCGCCGTATTCATCGGTGCACTTGACAAGGCGCATCATGAAGTTCTTCGGCGTGATGTAGTTGGGGTTCACCACGGCGTCGGTGGAGGCGGACTTGCCTTCGATGAAGTTGTAGTACGGACGGTAGATCAGCTTTTTCAGATCTTCGGACTTTTCGGCGAGGGTGGGCTTGAAGTCCTTGTGATCCACGCACCAGCGGACCATCTGCTTGCCGCAGATGCGGCCTTCAGCATGGGAGCCGGAGGAGAACTTGTGGCCGGAGGCGCCGACGCCGTCGGCGCAGGTGAACAGACCGTTGACCGTGGTCATGCGGTTGTACACTTTGCCGTTGTCGGCTTTCACTTTGTAGTCATCGGGAACCCAGGCTTCGTCCGGGCCGGAAACCCAGATGCCGCAGCAGCCGGAGTGGGAGCCGAGCAGGTAGGGTTCGGTGGGCATGATTTCCGAGCCCATTTCTTCGGGCTGGATGTTCATGGAGGCCCACAGGTTGGCCTGGCCGACGCACATGTCAAGGAAGTCTTCCCAGGCTTCGGATTCCAGGTGCTTCTGCTGGGCGGCGTTCAGGGTCGCGAAGGTGGTCTGCAGGGCGGTCTTGGTGTCCATGTAGATGGGGCCGCGGCCTTCACGCATTTCACGAAGCATCATGTGGTTACGCAGGCAGGTCGGAATGACGTGGCCTTTCGCGTAGCCGCGATCTTCGTAGGGCTTCAGCATGGCGCGGTTGGTTTCGCAGTAGTCTTCGCCCTTGAAGTTGGTGGCTTTCGCCTTGAAGAGCAGGAACCACGCGCCGACCGGGCCGTAGCCGTCCTTGAAACGGGCGGGCACGAAGCGGTTTTCCATCATGGTCATTTCGGCGCCGACCTGGGCGCACATCGTGTAGGTGGAGCCGGCGTTCCATACGGGATACCAGGCGCGGCCCATGCCTTCGCCGGTGGAGCGGGGTTTGTACACGTTCACCGCGCCGCCGCAGGCGACGAGCATGGCGTTGGTACGGAAGATGTGCACTTCGTTGGCGCGCAGGTTAAAGCCCACGGCGCCGGCGATGCGGTTTTCCTGATTGGCGTCGAGCAGCAGCTTCACGATGAAGATACGCTCCATGATACGGGCTTCGCCCAGAGCGTTCTTAGCGGCTTCAGCCACGATGCACTTGTAGGATTCGCCGTTGATCATGATCTGCCAGCGGCCGGAGCGCACGGGTTTGTCGCCTTTGCGCAGGGCTTTGCCGGCGGCCTTGGCGGCGGCGCCGTCAAGGTTGTGGCCGTGTTCGTCTTTGATCCAGCAGGGCAGGCCCCATTCTTCGAACAGGTGCACGGAGTCGTCAACGTGACGGCCCAGGTCGAAGATCAGGTCTTCGCGCACGATACCCATAAGGTCGGTACGGACCATGCGCACATAGTCGTCGGCCTTGTTGTCGCCAAGGTAGGTGTTGATGGCGGAAAGGCCCTGCGCCACGGCGCCGGAGCGCTCAAGGGCGGCCTTGTCGACCAGCATGATTTTCAGATCGGGGGCGAATTTGTCGGCCCAGCGCACGGTCTCGAACGCGGCGCCGCAGTTACCCATACCGCCGCCAACGAGCAGAATGTCAACGTCGTGTTCTTTGACGGTGGGCTCGGCGATGGCAACACCTCTGGGGGTTTCCTTCACAGGAATCATCGGCATGTTAGTGTCTCCTTATCGGCAAAGTTGGTTACGTACCTGACAGCCGCAATTAGCAGGCGGGGGAGTCGAGCCAGCACTGGGAGGTGTCGGACTCGGCCATGTCAAACTTCTTACCGAGCACGGCGGCCGGGGCGACCAGGGCGGTTTCGGTGAAGAACAGTTCGCTGTTCAGGTCCGCAGGTTCCGGCTTACCGTCGAAGGGCTTGATGGAGCCTTCCGGGGTGGTGCGGATGGGGAATTTGAAACGCTTCACATTGCCGTTGCGGAATTTGACCGTCCACATGATGTCTTCGGCGGAGCGCATGGGGATACAGGTGCCGCCCATGGGAGCGAAGTCCGCGTAAGGACGGGCCGTGATGGCGCCCTGGGGGCAGATCTTCACGCAGGAGTAGCATTCCCAACAAGCATCGGGCTCTTGGTTGAAAGCCTTCATTTCCTCGGCGTCGAGAATCATGAGGTCGTTGGGACAGATGTACATGCAAGCGGTTTTTTCGCCACCCTTGCAGCCATCACACTTGGACGGATCGACAAATGTCGGCATACCTTGTCCTCCAACTGGTAATTAAAGGTTATCCCTGAAGTGTCTCCAGTGACATATACAGGCCCGCCGCCACCCACCGCGGAGAAAACCCCCGCCCGGCAGCGCGTGACGAGCCCGTACCGAAACGCTTGTGCAGAAATTAACAAGCGGGTCAGGCGTCTGTCAAGCGAATATTTCCCTCCCGACCCCGTCGGAGCGCTTTATTTCTTGCGGCACGTGAGTTTTCAGGCTACAGAATCGTGATGCGGAGCGGCGCGGACGGACTGGACTTTTTTCCCGGAAAAACCGCCGCCGCCACCCGCGCGGCAGGACGGCGGGAAGATACGCATGAAAAAAGGACGGATTCGTCCCGAGTTGCACATATATCGCAAATTGTCATAAAAGACCAGAGAAAAACCGCTGCCGCGTGAAAATTTTTCCCGTACACCCCAGACCCAGAAATCAAACCAACATGACCGACCATTCCGGAAAACCCGCGTCCAAGGCCGGGGCAAAAGCCCCCACGCCGGATCGCGCCGCAGGGCGCGGAAAAGCCCCCTCCCGACAGGACCGCGACGGCCGTCCCGGCGGACAAAAATCCGACGGGCGAAGCTCCCACGAAGGCCCCCCTTCGCGCAGGGACGGACAGCGCCCCTTCGCGCGGCATTCCCGCGGCCGGGACGGCGAGCGCGACACCCGCCCCCCCCGCCGGGACGAACGCGCTTCCCAGGGCAAAGAAACCGCCCCCGGACACGGCGGCGAAGCCTTTGGGCACGCCGGCGAAGCTCCCGGCCGGCCGCGCGGCGCGACCGGCGCGCTTATCGAACTTGACCGCGAGCTGATGAAGCTGCTGGTGCGCCGGGCCACCCTGGTTTCGCGCATCCGGGGCGGCAGAGAGCACGCCGCCTCGCCCGCCGCCATCCAGGCGGAAAAAGCCGTGCGCACCGCCTGGGAGGAAGGAGCCCTTTCCTTCAGCAAGGACCCGCGCTTCACCCGCCGCCTGTTCGACCTGCTGCAGGATATGAAAGTCCTTTCCAAGGAACAGGCCGACAGCAAGGGAGCATTCAATCTGGCCCCGCCGCAAAAGCCCGTGGCGGCGCGCGTCACCGGCCCCACCTGCGACCGCGCGGCGCGCATGTGGGCGCTTTTGGCCGCCCGGCTCGGCGCGCCCCTCAGGCTGGAGCCCCTGTACCTTTCCGACGCCTTCACCGTTTTTGCCAAAACCCTGGCCCAGGCCGGGGCCACCCTTTCCTGCCGCGAGACAGGCAAAGGCGTGGGCGCGGCCGAAGCTTCGGCCTCGTCCCCCCTTGCGCTTGCCGGGCAGACCGTCTTCGCCGGGGATGATTTGTTTTCGCTGTGCCTGCTGGCCTTTGCCGCCGCGGGCGGCACCGGCGTCACCCGCCTTACGGGCGGCAGGGATCTGAAATCCGCCGATCTTTCCCCCTTGCGCCAGATTCTGCCCCTGCTGGGCGCGCGCCTGGCCCACGTGGTGCCGCGTTCGCAGGGCCTGCCCGCCAACCTGGAGTGTTCCGGGGCCATTCCCCAGGCCATTGCGGTTCCCCCCGATCTCCCGCGCGAGGCCGCCACCGCCCTGCTGCTGGCCCCCCTGCTGTGGAACCGCTCCGTGGCCGTGGATCTGGCCGCCCTTCCCGCCGAAACGGCCATGGCCGCCCTGGCCGAAGCCGGCCCCCTGCACCGCGAATGCGGGGCCGCCGTCGAAACGCGCGGCTCCACCCTGTTTTTTTCGCCGCAGGCCCCGATCCTGCCGCCCGCGCCCTATCTGCCCCTGGATCCCGCCCTTTCGGCCTACCTGCTGGCCCTGCCCGCCTTTGCCGGGGGCGAAATCTCCCTTACGGGGCAGTGGCCCGCCCACCGGCCCAAAGCCCACGCCGTGACCGCCCTGCTGGCCTCGGCCGGAATCGCTCTGGAAACCGGCGAAGATTCCGTCACCGCCCGCGTCAAGCCCGGCGTGCCCCTGCACGTGCGCGACACCCGGCATTCGCCGGATTTGCTGCCCCTGGCCCTGGCCCTCTCCGCCCTTGAGCGGCGCGCAAAGACCGGGCGGCCCGCGCCGCCGCCGGAGATGGAAGAAGAGGACGCCGTGCTGGCCGGGGACTTTTTCGCCTTTCTCGGCCTTGCCCTGGAAGACGGCTCCCCCGTCCCCGCCGCCCCTTCGGCCTGGAGCTGCCCCGACGGCTGGTGGGGCATGGCGCTGGCCCTGTGCGCCTGCGGCAAGCCCGGCCTGCTTCTGGCCAACCCCTCCGAGGTCACCCGGCTGATGCCCGCCTTCTGGACCCTGTACAACGCCCTGCCGGCCCCCACGGACCCGGCCAGCCCCGCCGCCCGGCGGACCGAGGAACCCGTCCATGACAAAACCCCTCGACGACGCATCATTGCCGACTGACAAGGACGCCCTGAAGGCCGAAATAGTCGAGGTGGAGCGCCGCCTCAAGGACTGTCTGGACCATATCAAGGCCCTTGCCGACGACGAAGACCCGGCGCGCGGCGTTTTTCACGCCGCGGCCATCCACGAGGCCAAGCAGCTTAGAATGATGCTCCAGTACCAGAAGGACGTGCGCGTCGCCCGGCTGAATCGGATGAAATTTGTTTGACGGCATCATTATTGATTTGGGAGATCCGCCCCAATCCGGAATACAACCTTTCCAGCGAGTTCGCCATGACGCTTCTTTCACAAGCCGTTGCCCAAAGCATAGACAAAGGTTCCTGGATCCGCCGCATGTTCGAGGCAGGCATTCAACTCAAACAAAAGCACGGCGCGGACGCCGTGTGCGACTTCAGCCTGGGCAACCCGGACCTGCCGCCCCCGCCCGCCGTGGCCGAAGGGCTGCGCGACCTTGCCGGCAAGGCGGACCAGCCCTTTGCCCTGGGCTACATGCCCAACGGCGGCTTTGCCTGGGCGCGCGAGTTGCTGGCCGCGCACCTTTCGCGCGAACAGGAAATCCTGCTGGCCGCCGATGACGTGATCCTGACCTGCGGCGCCGCCGGGGGCCTCAACGCCCTGTTCAGGGCCGTGCTGGATCCCGGCGACGAGGTGCTGGCCCTTGCCCCCTATTTTGTGGAGTACGGCTCGTACGCCGCCAACCACGGCGGCGTCTTCCGCACCGTCAAAACCCGGCCTGAAACTTTCGCCCCGGACCCGCAAGCCCTGGCCGCCGCCATCACCCCGCGGACCCGGGCGCTGATCATCAACTCGCCCAACAACCCCACAGGGCAGATCTATTCCCGCGCCGAACTTGAGGGCATCATCGCGGTGCTGGCCGAAGCCTCGCGCAAGCAGTCCCGCCCCATCTTCCTGGTGGCGGACGAGCCATACCGCTTCCTGGCCTACGACGGAGCCGAAGTGCCCGCCCTGCTGCCCATGTATCCCTATACGGTAGTGGCCAGTTCCTTTTCCAAAAACCTGTCCATCCCCGGCGAGCGCATCGGCTATCTGGCCCTGTCCCCCCTCATGCCGGAGCGGGCCACCCTTATGGCCGGGCTGCTTCTGGCCAACCGCATCCTGGGCTTTGTCAACCCGCCCGTGGTGGGCCAGCACATCATGGCCGCCGCCCTCGGTTCCAGCGTGGACATCTCCGTCTACGCCCGCCGCCGCGACGCCATGGCCGCCGTCCTGACCGAGGCCGGGTACGAGTTCGCCCTGCCCAGGGGCGCCTTCTACTTTTTTCCCAAGGCCCCCGGCGGCGACGACGTGGCCTTTGCCGCCAGACTCATGGACAACCTGGTCCTGGCCGTGCCCGGCTCCGGCTTCGGCGGGCCCGGGCACTTTCGCCTGGCTTTTTGCGTGGGCGAGGACGTCATCCGCCGCGCCCTGCCGGGCTTGAAGAAAGCAAGAGAATAGGGGCATTGCGGGAGCCGTCCATGCCGCATCCGAAAAATTCCGTCTCCCTGCCGCCCCGCTGTGGGGCGCTCTGGATGCGGAAGGAAATACCGTCGTCGCTCCCGCCTATGCGGAAGCGACGACGGCCGGAAGCTCGCGCAATCCCCTGGAGTCGCGGTTTTGCCCGGAATATGCCGGATACATCAAGCTGACGCTCCCGGGCGGCAAGCCCTTTTTGCGTGATGCGGGCGGGCGCGAATTTCGCGAGTAATCTTTTTTGGCGAGAGTGATGTTTATTCCCGGCACTGCCGCTGCGAACAGCCCTTTGGAGTCCCCATGCCCCGTGACGCTTCCGCCCTTTTCCGAGCCCTGCCCTCCATGGACGCCGTTCTCACGCTCCTCATGACCCGGGAAGATCTGGCCGTCCTGCCCCGCGCCCTGCTCAAGCGCGCGGTGGAGGGCTTTTTGGATCAATGCCGCCAGGACATCCGGGAGGGAAAAATCGCCGGTCCCGCCGATCTGGGCCTGGATTCCCTGCTCCCCATGCTGGCCGACCATGCGCGGCGGGTTTCGCGCCCGCATTTCCGCCGGGTGCTCAACGCCACGGGCGTGGTCATCCACACCAACCTGGGCCGAAGCCCCCTGGCGCCCGAAGCCGCCGCCGCCGCCCTGCAAGCGGCCCTGCATTACGGCAACCTGGAATTTGACCTGGAAACCGGCAAGCGCGGCAGCCGCTACGATCATGTGGAAGACCTGATCCGCGCCCTGACCGGGGCCGAGGCCGCCCTGGTGGTGAACAACAACGCCGCCGCCGCCCTGATCGTGCTGGACACCCTGTGCAAAGGGCGGGAGGTGATCGTCTCGCGCGGGCAACTGGTGGAAATAGGCGGAAGCTTCCGCATTCCCGAGGTCATGGAACGCGGCGGCTGCATACTGCGCGAGGTGGGGGCCACCAACCGCACCCACAGGCGCGATTATGAAAACGCCATCAACGACAATACCGCCGCCCTGCTCCGGGTGCATACCTCCAATTTCCACGTTTGCGGGTTTACCAGCGAAGTGTCGCGGGAAGACATGGCAAAAATCGCCCACGCCCACGGGCTTCCCCTGCTGGACGACCTGGGCAGCGGCAGTTTTTGCGATTTTTCCGCCCTGGCCTCGGCGGAAGCAGCCAGGTCCGCCGCGCGTCCCGCCGGGATCAATCCAGCCGAAGACGCCGCTTTTTCCGTCCCGCCGGGGTCCGGCCTGGCCGCCGAGCACACGGCCGCGCAAGCCGTGGCCAGGGGAGCGGACGTGGTCTTCTTCAGCGGCGACAAACTGCTGGGCGGGCCGCAGGCGGGCATCATCGCGGGCCGGGCGGAATATATCGCCCGCATCAAAAAAAATCCCCTGAACCGCGCCCTGCGCATCGACAAAATGACCCTGGCCGCCCTGGAGGCCACCCTGCGCCTGTACCTGGACCCGGAACAGGCCAGAAAACGCATTCCCATCCTGCGCATGCTCCTGATGACGGAAACCGAACTGCGGGACAAGGCCCGCAAACTGGCCCGCCTTATCCGCGCGCGCCTTGCGCGGCGGGCGGAGCAACAGGATGCGGCCCGAGGGCCGAAGCGCCCGGACGGACGGGAAGGGGTTTTCGCCGGTGCGGCTGAACAGACACTGACCGCTGCACAGGCTCTACCCGCTGAACAGGCTCTACCCGCTGAACAGGGCCGAGCCCATGCGCAAGCCCCGTTTGCGGTCTTTGTCACTGTGGAGCCCGGACTTTCCACAACCGGGGGGGGCAGCGCCCCCGGCGGCGGCCTGCCCACGCATCTGGTCCGCATCCGGGCCGAAGGAGAGGCCGCCCCAAGCCCCGACGCCCTGCGCGAAAAACTGCTCCACGCCGACCCGCCCCTGGCCATCCGCGTGGAGCATGATTCCCTGTGCCTTGACCCGCGCACCCTGGCGGACGATGAGCTTGCCCTGGCGGCCCGCGTTGCGGCGCTGGCCCTGCAACCCTGAACAGGCATGTTCAGGCGTTCAAAAAACGCGGAAACCGCAACGGGGCTTGAATCGTCCTATTCTTTCCCTTCCCGGAACAGGTCCTCCAGGTGGACGTTCAGGTGCGTAAGATCCGTATGCCAGGGGTAGCCGGAATGCCGGAAGTACTCGCCCCGGCCGTAAAAACGGGTAAGCACGGCTTCGGCCGCGTACTGGTCCGTACTGCTGTCGCCGATCATCACGGCGTCGGCGGGGTGCACGCCGCTTTCGCGCAAAATGTTCCGCAACAGCTCCGCCTTGCCGGGAGGCGACCCGTATATGCCGGCGAAACGGCCCGCCAGCCCCCGGCTTTCCAGCACCCGCACCAGTTCCTCGTGCGGCGCGCCCGAGGCCACGTACAGGGGCACGCGCCCCGACCACGCGTCCAGCACTTCTTGCACGCCGGGCACCAGCGGGCAGCGGTTCACTTCGTCCAGGCTGTATTCCTCAAACAGCGCGCCCAGGCGGGCCGATTCCTCCGGGCTGATTTCCCGGCCCAGGACCTCTGTGTACAGCCACTCGAATTTCTTGTACCGGCTTACCCCGCCGTGCTGTTCGTGATACCGCACCAGGCGCCTTTCCGCCTCCGGCCCGAAGGCCGCTCCAATACGCGCGAACGCCCGGGTCTTGGCGTCCACGCTTTCCAGCAGCACGCCGTCGCAGTCAAAAATAATCAGCGCCAAAGCCATACGCGCTCCTCCCTCACTTCACGCCCAAAGAATCCAGCGCTTCCAGCAAATTCCTGATGGTGTCCACTTCCATGCCGATGCGAGCCTCGCGGGCATAGGAGCCGATGTGCGGGGTCAGGACGGCTGTGGGCAGTTCGGCCAGGGGGCCGCTGTAAGGTTCTTTGGCGAAGACATCCAGGGCCGCGCCGGAAAGGGCGCCCTCCCGCAGGGCGGCGGCCAGGGCTTCTTCGTCCACAATGCCGCCGCGGGCCGCGTTGATGAGCCACGCGCCTTTCTTCATGCTTTTGATGCGCGCGGCGTCCAGCACCAGGGAACCGTCCCCGGGCTTGGCGCAGTGCAGGGTGACTATGTCCGCCCAGGCCAGCAGAGCGTCAAGTTCCATGCGCACGCATCCGGCTTCGCCCCCCGTCACAAAGGGATCGAAAAAACCTGTTTCGCAGCCCATGGCGTGGAACACCCCGGCCACCGCGCGCCCGATGCGGCCAAAACCCACGACCCCCACGCGCTTGCCTTGCAGCAGGAAGCCGGTGCGTTTTTTCCAGATCCCGGCGCGCACCTCGCGGTCCATCAAGGTCACCTGGCGCATCAGATCCAGGGCGAAGCCCAGGGTCAATTCGGCCACGGCCCTGGTGGGCCCTTCGGGCGTGTTGCGCACGGCAATGCCTTTTTCCTTGGCCGCGTTCAGGTCCACGCTGTCCATGCCCACGCCGCAACGGGAGATGACGCGCAGTTCCGGCAGGGCCTCCATGACGCGGCGGGTCAGGGGCTCCGTGCCCGCGGCCACACCCGCGCAGCCGCGCAGCAGCTCCATGGCCTCGTCCTCCGTAAGGGCGCGGCCGTGGGGGTTAAGAACGGCTTCGATGCCCCGCGCCTTGAGCAGGCGCAAAGGCTCGTCGCTGAATTTGGCGAAGGACGACGTGGTGATGGCTATTTTCATGGATTCCTCGGCTGTTGGTTATGTAAGACGGTCGCAAAAATTTTCGCCTTCCGGCTGTGACAGGTCGCCTCACTCTTCTTTCTTCCCCCGGTACCGCAAAACTTTGGCCGGGACGCCGCCGACCACGGCGTTGGGGGGCACATCCCTGGTGACAACCGCGCCCGCGCCGACCACGGCTCCGCCGCCCAGGCGCACACCGGGCAGAATGGTGCAGTGGGCGGCTATCCAGACGTTGTCTTCTATAACGACGAAGGATTCGATGTGTCCCTGCTCCACGATGGGGATATCGGTGCGGGAAAACTCGTGGTTGGCTCCCTGGATCAAAGTCATGGGGCCGATGGCCACGTTGCTGCCGATGGAGATTTCCGCATCATTGGCGTTGATGGAGGAAAAATCGCCCAAAAAGACGTTGTCGCCCAAGGTTATCCTGCCCCGCGCCGCGTAAAGGGAAGAATGCCGGTTCAGGCCCACGCCCCGGCCCATGCGGATATGGCGAAACCCCTGGATGACGACGCCCACGCCGGAACGGAAAGGCCCGGCGGCGGCGAACAGGGGCCGGTACAGCAGACGGCGCAGCACCGTGCCGGGACCGCCGGGGATCCAGCCCCAGAAAAAACGCCAGAATTCCTCGAATTGTAAAAAGACGCGTTCGCGCGCGGTCATGGAATTATTCTCCCGGATGGCGGGTTGGGGCGGGGCCGCCGGCAGGAGCGGCAGGAGCGACGGCAGCGGCGGCAACAGGGACGGCAGCGGCGGCGGAAGAATCAGCGGCAGAGGTAGCGGAAGAAGCGCGGCCGGACACGGGGCGCAGGCCCGAAACCACGACCATAACCTTGACGCCCTTTTTTTCGCCGGTGAAGCCCAGGCCTTCTTCGGTGGTGGCCTTGACGTTGACGAAGGAGCGGTCAAGGCCCAGAAGGGAGGCCAGGTTTTTGGCGATGGCCTCGCGGAACGGGGCGATGCGCGGGGTCTGGGCCACAATGGTGATGTCCGCGTGGGTCAGGGCCAGCCCTTCCCTGCGGGTGCGGGCCAGCACCTCCGAAAGAAGTACTCCGCTGGAAATGCCCTCAAAGGCCGGGGCGGTATCGGGAAACATGCCGCCGATGTCGCCGCCGCCGATGCAGCCCAGCAGGGCGTCCATAAGCGCGTGCAGCAGGGTGTCGCCGTCGGAGTGGGCGGCCACCATGACGCCGCAGGGGATGGGCACCCCGCCCAGGATAAAGGGCCGGTTGCCGCCGTAGCGATGCACGTCGTAGCCGAAACCCGTGCAGGGCACGGGCGCGGGGGTATGGGGGACAAGCAGGGCCAAATCCTCCGGCGTGGTGATTTTGCGGTTGGCTTCTTCGCCCGGAACCACCAGCACGGGCGCGCCGCAACGTTCCATCAGGGCGGCGTCGTCGGTGACTTCCCAGCCTTCCGCCCGCGCGCGGGCGTGGGCGGCCTCCAGCGGCGCGCGCGAAAATCCCTGGGGCGTCTGCACGGCCCGCAGGGCGGAACGCTCGTGGGTCTGGACAACAACGCCTTCCGAAGAGACGGACTTGATGGTGTCCGTGACGGGGATGCCGGGAATCACGGCGTGCGCCCCGGCCTTCAGGGCCTCGGCCACGCGCAGCATCAGGGGGGCGGAGGCGAAGGGCCGGGCCGAATCGTGGACAAGCACGGCATCGCATTCCTGCGGCAGGGCAAGGAGCCCGTTGCATACGGAATCCTGCCTTCGCTCCCCGCCGGGGGCGGTTTTCCAGGGCAGGCCAAGCACCCCGCCGCCGTCAAGGGAACGCAGCAAATCCGAGTACTCGTCAACATGCCGCGCAGGCACGACAAAAACGATGCCGCGCAGGAAGGCAAGGCGGGAAAAAGTCATGGCGCTGCGCCAAAGCAGGGGTTTGCCGCCCAGCGGCAAAAGCTGTTTGGGGGTGGCGGCGCCGTGTTCCGCAAGGCGCGAGCCGCGCCCCGCCGCGAGAAGTATGGCCCAGATGTTCATCGGCCCCTGATAGCAGAAGTTTTGCCGCCCCGCCAGTACAGATGGAGCCCGGCCCACATCCCGCGGGGCCGGGCTCCATCTGTAAAATCAACGAAAGCGGACCTGTAAGCCGGGTTCTGTATCCCTTGCGGGGCAGCCGTCATTCCTCTAGGACCGCGGTTACCCGCGGCCTCAAGCAACCTACCCGGAAGTTTCGGCCGGGCCGGCCTCAAACACTTCCCTATTTGGTCTTGCTCCGGACGGGGTTTACCTAGCCTGCCGCGTCGCCGCGACAGCTGGTGGGCTCTTGCCCCACCGTTTCACCCTTACCCCGGCGGACCGGGGCGGTCTGTTTTCTGTGGCACTTTCCAGGGGTCGCCCCCTCTGGGCGTTACCCAGCGTCATGCCCTGCGGAGCCCGGACTTTCCTCCCCGCGCTTTGGGAAAATTTCCCCGCGCGCGCGGCGACGGCCCGGTCCGCTTTCGTTTGCCGTGCGCAAAAAACGCCTACAGACGCTGTTTGCCCACGGATTTTTATCGGGCGGACAAAGGCGTTTGTCAAACGTCCATTGCCGCGCCGAAAAAGTGCGCCCGCCCGCCGCCACAGATTGATGACAAACCCCGCAAGGCCGGGGTTTGCAAAGGCGCAGGCATTTCGCGCTTGAAATGCTCCGGTTCTATTCGCCCGCCGCTTCCGCCGGGGTAAAATGCTCGCTCCAGAACATCAGACGCTGGCAGTTGGGACAGGAAAGAATCTGCGCGCCTTTTTGCAGTTCGATGAAATTTTGCGGGGGAATGGCGATATGGCAGCCCGTGCAGACGCCGCCGGTCACGGGAACGATGACGGGATGTTCCAGGCGTTCGCGGATGAACTCGTAACGCGCGAACACCGGCATGGGCACTTCCCGGCCCGTTTCCCCGCGCTTGACGGTCAGCTTGTCCAGAGTGGCCTGGGCGGCTTCCATGCGGGTTTGCAAGCCGGCTTCGCAGGTTTCCAGTTCCTGCTGCAAGCCGGCGAATTTTTCCTCGATCTCCGCCTGCAGGTTTTTTTGCCGGGCCATTTCCTCCGTAAGGGCGGTTTTTTCTTCCTCACGGTTGCGGTTGACGCGCTCAAGGGAATCCATCTCGCGCACCATGGCGTGGTATTCCTTGCTGTTGCCCGCCGTCATCAGCTTGCTTTTGCTTTTCCTGATGCGCATGGAATCGTCTTCTATTTCCACTCCCAGACGTTTTTCCTGCTCGTGCAGATGGGCCATCTTGTCCGCCTGCCGGTCGCGCTGCGTGCTGAGTTCGGCGAAGCGGGCGCGCAGGCTTTCAAGCTCCTGCGGGGCCGACTCCAGTTCCTGCCGGATGGCGTGAATTTCGTCATCCACTTTTTGCAGCGAGATAAGCTGCTCTATTTGCTCCAGATAAAGACTCAAGGTATCCTCCTGAGATATGAGCCGGAGTGAAAAAGCCGGGTTTGCTCTTACAGCCGTTCCGCCTCCAGAGGGTCGCGGCCGGGAAAGAAGTGCACCGGGATATCCAGTTCGTCCTGCAACCGGGAGGCGAAACGCAGCATCATTTCCTCCTCGATACAAAAATGCCCCACGTCCAGCACGCGCAGACCCGCGCCTTGAGCGTCCAGGGCGGAATGGTACTTGACGTCGCCGGTGATGAACACGTCGGCGCCCGCGCCCAGGGCCTGTTGCAGCAGCGAAGAGCCCGAACCGGGGCAGCAGGCCACCCGGACGACGGTTTCCGGGCGCGCCCCGCAGACCTGCCACTCGTTTTTGCCGATGGCCCGGCCAAGGCGCCGGCAAAATTCCGCGTAATCCAGCGGCGCGGGCAAAGCGCCCGCGAAACCGAAGCCGAATTCCGCCTCAGGGCCGCCGGGGCAGGGCTCGAGAATGGAAACGCCCGTCAGTTCAAGGGCATGGGCCAGCCAGTGGGCGGGGCCGCTCGGGTTGGCGTCAAGCGAGGTGTGGGCGCTGTACAGCCAGGTTTTGTTGCCGCAAAGCAGCGACAGTACGGCCAGATAGTCGTCCGCTTTGTTGGGAAAACGCGGCTGCAGGGAAAGAGGATGGTGGGCCAGGATAAAGTCGGCCCCTTCGGCAAGGGCGCGCTCCACATTGGCAAGGGTGGGATCAAGCAGCACCGCCAGAAGGGACGCTTCATCCCTGACAGAGGCCACCTGCACCCCGGAGGCATCCCAGGGGGCCGCCGCCGAAAGTGGAGCGGTTTTCTCTATAATATTAATAATATCAATAACTTTCATAAAAGATCCCCCTTAACGGAAAAGGTGCTTTCACAACCCTTGGCTGTGAAAGCACCTTTCCTTGCGATATTGTCACCGGGAAGACAGGCCCGGAATGGGGATTTCATCAAGATTCGCCTCAATAAAAGCATGGGCTTGCAAACCCGCGGCGCGGGGAGCCGGGCGGACCGGCAAAACGACAGACCACTCCAGCGTTGTCCGCTTAATCAAAAATAATATTCCGCAAGCGGCGCAAGGTCAAGACTTTTTAACTCATCGGCCAGGGCGGCAAATCCGCCGCCGGGCGGTTCCCGCCGGGCTGCTCCGCCGTTGGCGCGCTACTCTTTCGTCAGCCGCTCCACCAGCAGGCCCAGCTCTTTGGCCTCGGGCTCAAGGTCGCGGGCGATGGCCGATCCTTCGCCCATGGCGTTGGTGACCGAAAGGCTCAGTTCGCGCAGGCGTTCCACCACGTCGGTCACCCGCCCGCTGATATCCGACTGGTCACGGCACAGTCCGGCAATGCCCCGGATTTGATCGGTCATGCCCGCCACAAGCTGCACGATATCGGAAAGCGAAGCCTGGGCGTCATGCCCCAGTTCCACGGTTTTGTTCACCGTTTCCGCCGTGCGGGCGACGCCCTCGGCGCTGACCTTCATGCTGCTGCGGATGCCGCCCACGGCTTCGCCCACCTGCTTGGTGGCCTGCATGGTTTTTTCGGCCAGCTTGCGCACCTCGTCGGCCACAACGGCAAAGCCGCGTCCGGCCTCGCCCGCGCGCGCCGCCTCGATGGCGGCATTGAGGGCCAGCAGGTTGGTCTGGTCCGCGATGTCGTTGATCATGTCCAGGATGCCGCCGATGCCCTCTGTCCGCTGGCCCAGGTCATTGATCTGGCCGCCCAGGGCCTCGGCCTCGCGGCGGATGCTCTCAAAGGCCTCTATGGTCCCGTTGACGACGCGCGCGCCTTCGGTGGCGCGTTCGCGGGTGCGCTCGGCAAATTCCGCCGCGTCGCCCGCGTTGTCCGATACCTGCCGGGTGGATTCGGACATGCGCGCGATGGCTTCCACGGTCTGTTCCATAAGCGCGTTCTGCGACCTGGTTTCCTTGCCGGCGTCGTTCAGCTTTTCGGTCATCAGGGCGGAAGTCTGCTGCAGTTTGCGCGAAACCGCCTCCACCCGGCCGGCCACCGAGAGCATGGCCTTGTGGTTCTCTTCACTGGCCTGGCGGGCTTTTTCCGCCTCGGCCATGGCCTCGCGGGCGCGCTGCGCTTCGCGGGCGGCTTCCTCGTTGCGCTGCTCGGATTCGCGCATGCTGCCCAAAAGCGACTCAAGCATCACCCCGAGGGAGCGGCGAAGATCCTGCAACTCCCTGGCAAAGCCCCGGGGGTCCAGTTCCGCTTTGTAGTTGCCCCTGGCCACTTCCTGCGCGTAGGCGGCGATGCGTTGCAAGGGAGCGGCCACACCCCCCGCCGTGTAGAACACCAGCAGAACCAGCACAACCAGGGCACCGCAGCTTACCCCCAGTTGCAAGGCCAGAATGCGCCGCGATTCCGCCATTATCTTGTCCACCGGCAAGGCCACCATGAAGTACCACGGCTTTTCAAAGGAGCGCATCCGCACCGGAATATAAAAACCGAACACCTTTTCGCCGTTCATGATGGAGATTTCCGTACGGGAAAAGACCTTTCCTTCCGCGATGTTCCGCACCACCTCGCCGTCCGCGAGAACTTCCTTGCCCTTGTCCGCCTCTTTAAGCTCCCTGGGGTCGGCGATAATCGCCCCCCGATCGGAAAGCAGCATGGCGTAGCCTGTCTGGTGAGGCGTAATGCCCTTGATGATCCCGTGCAAAAACTCCAGTTCAATATCAATGCCCGCCACCCCAAGAACAGCGCCGCCCTTGACAAGCGGCATGGCCAGAGAGGTCATCAGCACCTTTTCCTTGGTGTCCATGTCCCGGTAAGGGGGAATGACCGTCAGGCGCCGCTTTTGCTTGGGCAGGGTGTAGTAATGCTCGTGATCGTAATCGTCGGAACCGTCATACGTGAACCCGCCCTGCTCGCGCAGCCAGTAGGCGTTGGCCCTGCCTTCGGCGTTGCCCAGTTCCGCGTTGCCCACAAACTCGGCGTCTCGCCCGTCAAAGGCGTTGGGTTCCCACAGCAGCCACGCCCCGAAAAAATCCGGCGAAGACGCAAGAACGCCCTTGGCGATTCCGGAAAGCGCCTGGCGGCTGGGGTCGCCTTCTTCCTTCATCTGCAAAGCCACAGCGGCAAAAGCCATGACCGCCGACTCCGCCTGTTGCAACTTGCCAAGGGTAAGCGAAGACTGCTCAAGGGCAATGGACTCCGCCTCGCTGAACGCCAGGCGCTGCGCCTGCGTCCGCGCGCTTTGCACTCCAAAATAGCAAAGCAGGCCCAAAGCGAGAATGATTGCCGGAATGAGCAGCAGCAGTAATCGAACTTTTATACGCACAGAATCCTCCCGCACCGGCAGAAAAAAGCACAGCGGCGCAAAGTATGCTTACTTTTCAACGAAAATAGGAAATACAGGACAAGCAGAGTCCCGTTATCTATCCTGACGCAAAAAAAAAAGAAAGCAATTTTTTGCTTTCACTCCATCCGTCGTGTATCAGTTCTGAAAGAAGCCTGATTATTGATATGGAAACCCGTGGCAACAGAATATTTATTGCTTTATACGCAAAAAGGATACATCCCCCAAAACGCGCGACACCCGGCCCGCCGGGTCATGGGAAGCGAGCAGCCCTTCAAAAAGCCTGCCCCGTCCGGCGGCCAAAGCTTTTTCCCTGGCCTCGCGCAATTCTTCCAGTCCCTCGCGCACGCGCAGCCCGCGCAACGAGGCCAGACCGTACACAGCCTGCCCGCGCCAGTCGGCGGGATTGCGCAGGCAGCCGTCAGCCAGAAGCCCCAGGTAAAAGGAAAGCCAGGCCGGAGCGCCCGCCAGCAGCCCTTCGCACCGCCGTTGCGTTGCCGCGTCCAGGTCCCCCCTGCACCTGGCCGTCAGCAGCATCTCAAAGGCGCACCCTGGCAAATCGCCTCGCGCCGGGTTGAACCGGGCACCCGTGGAAAAGAGCAGACCCGCGCGCTCCAGTTCACCGGCCCAGAAGCGGCACATGGCCTGCGCATCCCCCGCCGCTTCCCCCCTTAGCGCCGCAAACGCGCGGGCCAGGGGCACGTCCCCTTCGCGCAGGGCCAGGGCGAAAGCCGCGGCCCCAACCACGGATTCTTCCGCCAGCGAAACGAAACATTCCGCGCCATCCGCGCCGCCGGGCGCGCCGCCGGATGCCTCACCGCGCATTGCGGCAAAGCCGCCGTGGCCCCCTTCCGCGCCAGGCGCGCCGGCCCCGGGGAACGCGCCAATTCCAGGGGCCGCGCCGCTCCCAGAGGCCGCGCCAATTTCAAGGGCCGCGCCACGTGTGTTAAAGCCGGCACCCCCGCCGCCGCGCTCTTTCCAGGCGGCGGCCAAAAGCGCGCGGCACAAATCCAGAGCGCGGGGCACAAGGGGCGCGCATTCGCCCAGCAGGCAGATCGCTCCGGCAAGCGTATGGGCGCGCAGCAATCTTCCGCGCGCGCCGCCTTGCCCCGCCGCCTGCCGGCGCAGCAAATCCAGGCCCTGCCGGGCCAGCTCGCCGGCGTCCAGGGGCCACAGTCCGTCGCGCGCCTGCCGGGCCACGGCCAGCCACAGGGCCGTTTCCGCCTCGGCACCGGTAAGCCTTCCCATGCTGGCGGCGGCGGAATCCAGCACGTCCGCCCGGTGTTCCGGCAAATGCTCGCGCAACGACCGGGCCAGCGCGGCCCGGCCCATGCGCTCGGCGGCCGGGGCGTCGGCCCGCGCCCAGGATATCTGTTCCAGAAGTTCCAGCCCGTCGTGGTAGACAAGCATCTCCCTGCCGGGCGCATACAGAACCTCCTGGTCCTCCCCCACATCCGGGTTCAGGCTCAGGCAGCCGCAGGCGGCGGCTTCCATAAGACGGAAGTTCACCTCGTTGGCGATGCTTTCGTTGGGCACCATGCGCGTGTCCGCATACAGCTCCAGCATGGCGTCGAGGCTGATGCCGCTGACCGTCCGCAGCCCCAAAGGGGCCAGCAATTCCGCCAGGTTGCGGCGCAAAGGCCGCAGATCGTCCAGCACCCCGCAAAAGCTCAGATCGTGCCGGCGCGCGGCATGGGGCCGCCAGGGGCGGGGCCTGGCGAACATGGCGCAGCGTGCCACGCGCCCCGGCCTTCCGGCCGCGGGCAGGGCGGCGAACAGGCCGGGGTGCGGGGTGGCCACGGCGTCGAAAAGCAGGCCGTACCAGCGGTGCCAGTGCAGATTAAGATGGGAGTCTATGGCCCAAAAGACGGTGGGGCAGCCGCATTGGGCCAGCCCCGTGAGAAATGTGCGCCTGCCCAGGGATTCCTGCTGGATCGCCAGGTCCGGCGCAAAGCCGCGCCGGGAGCACAGGGCCGGAAGATTCACCAGCCCGCCCGGAAGCCGCACGGATTCCACCCGGTGCCCCCGGCGCCGCCAATGCTCCGCCAGTTCCGGGAACACGTCCAGCAAAAGTATGTTCATGGCGGACAGCTTTTTACGGCTACTCCGTTTTGATGCGGCTCAGGCGGAAGGTCACCTCGCCGTCGGGACAGCGTATGTCAATGTAGGGCCCGTTGCGCTCGAACAGCGTCTTTTCCGCAAAGCGCATGGCCAGGGCATGAGGGTACAGGGCCGCGAAGGCGCGGGCGCAAAGCCCTTCAGGGGTGTGCACGCGCAGAGTCCAGCCCTGGCCCAGGCAGGTCTGCGCCCGGCCTTTGCACATTCTTTTGCCGCCGGCGATCTCCACCGCCTCGATACGCACCGCATCATCCCGCATGGCCGCCTCCCTTTTTGAGAGCAAGTAACGCTTCAAATAGCCGTTTGGCCGCACGCCGGACTGCCGCCCGGCGTTAGAAGTCATTTCACAAGGAATTATGGACTGACTTTTACTCTCCCTTCTGCAGCCGTATCAGCTTGCGCTCCTCGCGGAACACAAAGCGGATGACGGCCTCGCGGTCTTCTTCCTGCACGCGGGCGAAAGAAAGCTTCCACGGCGAGTTGGGAGAGCCGGTCACGGCTTTGCCCTCGCCCTTCTCCTCCACCCTGGCTATGACCGAACAGACGCGCGGGGGAAACTCCTCCAGCATAAGCAGCAGTTCCATATGATCGCCTGGGGCCAGGGGTTCCCGGCACTCGAAGATCACGCCGTCCCCGCTGATTTCCACGACGCGCCCCTCGTGGGGAAAGTCGGACGCCAGGCTTTCGCGCTGCAAAAAGCCCATGACGGCGTCCAGTTTTCTGTCCATTTCCACAAGAAAGCGCAGGGCCGCGTCGGGCAGGCGGGACTGGGACAGCATTTCTTCTTTCAGGGACAGATCCGAAACCCCCGCAAAGCCCTGGCAGTACCGGGGCGCATCCCCGTCCTCCACCATGCGGAAAAGGCCTTTGAACAGGGTGGGAACGGATGCGAAGCGGCCTTCGGCCATAAAAAACCTCGTTGGTATGGCACCCGGACTCCGGAACCGTTTGCCGCCGGGTTACTTTCTTACGGTATACCCGCCCCGCCCTATCCATTTGTATGTGGTCAGGGCGTCAAGCCCCAGCGGCCCCCTGGCGTGCAGCTTCTGGGTGCTGATGGCCACCTCCGCCCCCAGGCCGAACTGCCCGCCGTCGGTAAAACGGGTGCTGGCGTTGACGTACACGGCGGCGGCGTCCACCTCGCGCGTGAAGCGATCCGCGTTGGCCATATTCTCCGTAAGGATGCTCTCGGAATGCCCGCTGCCGTGGACGCGGATATGCGCCAAAGCCTCGTCCAGCGAGTCCACGACCTCGACGTTCAAATCCAGGGAAAGCCATTCCCGGTCGTATTCCCCCTCTTGCACGGGTTCCACCCCGGCGGGACCTTCGCCGGCCAGGGCCCGCAGCAGCGGCAGGGCCGCCGGGCCCGCGTGCAGCGTCACGCCCAGGGGACACAGGCGGCGCATCAGCCGGGGCAGAAATTCCGCCGCCGCCGCGCGGTGCACCAGCAGCGTCTCCACAGCGTTGCACACGCTGGGCCGCTGCACCTTGGCGTTTTCCACCACGTTCAGGGAAGCTTCAGGATCGGCGCTTTCATCCACCATAATATGGCAGACGCCTATGCCGCCGGTGATGACCGGAATGCGCGAATGCTCGCGGCACAGGCGGTGCAGCCCGGCCCCGCCGCGCGGAATAAGCATGTCCACATACTCGTCCAGGGTCAGCAGTTCCATGACCAGCGCCCGGTCCGGGTCGGTGACCGCCTGCACGGAGGCGGCCGGCAGGCCCCGGCTTTCCAGGGCTTTTTGGATGCCCCGCACAAGCGCGGCGTTGGTGCGCACGGTTTCCTTGCCCCCGCGCAGGATGACGGCGTTGCCGGTCTTCAGGCACAGGGCGGCCACGTCCACGGTGACGTTGGGACGGGCCTCGTATACGGCCGCCACCACGCCCAGCGGCACCCGGCGGCGGATCAGCGAAAGGCCGCTGTCCAGTTCCCTGCCGTCCAGCACCTCTCCCACCGGGTCCGGCAGAAAAGCCACCGCCCGCACGTCCGAGGCCATGCCCGCCAGACGCTTTTCATCCAGCGCCAAGCGATCCAGCAGCCCCTCCGCCATGCCAAAAGCCCGCGCCGCCGCCATGTCTTTTGCGTTGGCCGCCAGAATATCCCCGGCGCCGCGCTCCAGAAAATCCGCCAAAGCGCCCAGCAGCGCGTTCCTTGCCGCGCCCGAAAGCGCCGCCAGTTCGCGGGAGGCCTCGCGGGCCTGCCGCCCCATTTGCCGCAAATCTGTTTTCATAATGGCCTCATGGGAATGGATGATGCCTCAGAACTCGTGCTTCATGATCAAATCGTCGCGGTGCACGGCCACGGGTCCGTATTCGTAGCCCAGAACGGCGGCGATTTCGCCCGAATGTTTTCCGGCGATGCGTTCCAGGGCTTCGCTGCCGTAGCGGGCCACGCCGTGGGCAAGATCGGTCCCGTCCGGACCGGTGACGCGCACCACCTGCCCGCGCGAAAACAGGCCGGAAACGCCGGTGACGCCTTTGGGCAGCAGCGAGCCTTTGCCGGACGACAACGCCCTGGCCGCGCCCGCATCCACGTGGATGTCCCCCGCCACGGGCGCGCCGTAAATCCAGCGTTTGCGGCGCTCTATCCGGCTTTCGCAGGGCAGAAACAGCGTGCCCGCGCTTTTTCCGGCCAGGACGCGGGTGATGCTGTCCGGCTCGGCCCCGGCGGCAATGACCACGGGAATGCCCGCGCGGGTGGCGGCCTCCGCCGCCTCGATCTTGGTGCTCATGCCGCCGGTGCCAAGGCCCGAGACGCTGCCCCCGGCAAGTTCGCGCACGGAACAGTCGATGTGCGCCACCTGGGGAATCAGCGCGGCTTCCGGGTCGGTGCGGGGATCGGCGGTGTACAGGCCCTTCTGGTCCGTAAGCAGCAACAGGATGTCGGCGTCGGCCAGCATGGCGGCAAGGGCGGACAGGTTGTCGTTGTCGCCCACCTTGATTTCCGCCGTGGCCACGGCGTCGTTTTCGTTGATGACCGGAATGATGCCGTTGTCCAGCAGGGCGCGCAGCATGTCGCGGGCGTTAAGAAAGCGCTCCCTGTCCTCCAGGTCGGCGCGGGTGAGCAGCATCTGGCCTATGTGCAGGCCGTAGATGGAAAAAAGCTGTTCCCATATCTGGATAAGACGGCTTTGCCCCACGGCGGCGAGAAGCTGCTTGGAAGCCACCGACGGGGGAAGATCGGGATAGCCCAGATGCTCGCGCCCGGCGGCGATGGCCCCGGACGACACCAGAACCACCCGGTGCCCGTCGGCCTGAGCGCGGGCGCAGCGGCGCACCAGCTCCACCATGTGGGCGCGGTTAAGGCGTCTGGTACCCTGCGTCAGCACGCTGGTGCCGAGTTTTATCACCAGGGTTTTGCCCATGACCTCACCCGCCCGGAGCCGAAAAGGACTGCCCGTGGTCCTCGCGCATGGCCCCCACCGGACACACGCGCGTGCACATGCCGCAGGCGGTGCAGTTTTCCTCGTGAAAAACCACCAGGCGGGTCAGCCGGTCCACGGCCAGAGCGTTGACCGGGCACAGGGCCGTGCACACCCCGCAATGCATGCAGGAAACATCGTCGCGCGAGACGTGCTGCCTGGCGGGCACCGCCCTGATGCCCTGCTCGCGCAGGTATTCCAGGGCGTTTTTACAGTTGGTTTCCTCTCCCCACATTTCCAGGGTCAGGTAGCCTTCCTTGCCCGGAGTGGTCTGCGCGGCCACTATGTTATAGGTAACGTCGTAGCGGCGCACCAGGTGACACATGACCGGCTGGCCGGAATTTTCCGGCGGAAAGGTCAACTGGATGATCTTGCGGTACTGCTTGGGAAGGGCGGTATTCATGAAAAATCCCGTATAACTTTGCGGGAGATACATCCAGCAACGTTACTTGTTTTTATCCAGAAAATCCTTGGCCCTGGTGGCCTCCGGACTGTTGGGGTAACGTTTGACCAGATCGTTCAGGCGTTCGCGCGCCGCGTCCTTTTTGCCGACGTTGTACAGGGCGATGCCCTGCTTGAGCATGGCCGACTGCATTTTTGGATTACCGGGAAAGTTTGCGATAACTTCCTGATAGGCCAGGGCGGCGCGGGGGTAGTCCTTCAACTGGAAGTAGGATTCCCCTTCCCAGAAATGCGCGTTGGCGGCCAGTTTGTGCTTGGGATAAGCGCCGGCGAAATCCTTGAAGGAGACGATCGCATCCTTGTACTTGCGCTCGTCAAAGGATTTGATGCCCGCATTGTACAGGGCCGTGGCCGTGTCCACGGTGGGGGTCGCGCCGCCCGGCGCGGAGGTTCCCGCGGGGGGGACGCCGGGGGAAACCACGGCGCCGCCCGAAGGCGCGCCCGGCAGCGAAGCGCCGCCGGGGGCGCTTTCCGTCACGCCCAAAGAATCCACGTTGATGGCAAGCTGCGAGGCCATCTGGCGCACCACGGCCTCCAGACGGGCCACCCGGTCGCGCAGTTGGGCCATTTCTCCGCCCGAATCGCCGGAAAGCTGCCGCTGCATGTCCTCGGTCTTGCCTTGCAGGGAATTCACGTCCTGGCGCATGGTCTGCATCTGCGACCACATTTCCGCCTGGCCGGGCAACACCTGTTCCACCTGGCCCACCTGCCCCATAAGGGACTGTATCTGCTGATCATGGCGGTCCACGCGTTCCGACAGGCTGCTGCCGCCGCGCCCGCCCCCGACGCAGCCGGCCAGCGACAGAACAAGCAGGGAGGCCGCCGCCAAAAGAGCTTGCTGATTCATGGGGTTCTCCTGAATATGTGCGCGGAGGCAAAACCCGCCCTCCGCCGCATCGTCGTTACTGGATGCTATAGATTCGCCGCAAATGCAAGGGACGCTGCCGGTAACGGGGACTTTGCCCGGCTTTCAGCCAATGCCGCCCTACCCCCACCTGCCGGTTACCCGGCGGCGGCCCATAAAGAAGTAGGCCAGCCCGCCCAGCAGGGGCAGGAACACGCAGGCGCAAATCCACAGCAGGCGTTCCTGCGGGGTGGCGAAGGTGTGGCGGAAGGCGTGGTGGATGCCCCACAGGTTGGGAATGGCGGGCAGGGCCAGCAGCAAATAAAACAGAATGGGATTCATGGGCGTTTTTCCCCGGAGTTTTTTTCCGCCTTGCCCGGCGGGGGCATGCGCAGCACCACAAGGGCGGTCAGGGCCGCGCCGACGCAGATGGCTATATCGGCCACGTTGAAGGCCGGCCAGTGCCAGCCCGCGTAATGAAAGTCCAGAAAATCCACCACCGCGCCCAGGCGCGCGCGGTCAATGACGTTGCCCACGGCCCCGCCCGCGATGCAGCCCAGGGCGGCGAAAAGAGGCCTGTCTTTTTCGCGCGCGCCCCTGGCCACCCAAAAAATAACGATGACCGCAAGGGCGGCGGCCGCGCAAAAAAACCAGATCTGCCAGGTGATGGAAGGATCGTTCAAAAATCCGAAGGCCGCCCCCCGGTTGCGCACGTTCACCAAGTTGAAAAAGCCGGTGACGGGCACATACTGGTGCGGGTCGATGGCGGAATCCGCCAGCCATTTGGTAACCTGGTCAAGGACGATCACAACGGCCATTACCACGCAGATCAAAACATAGCGCATGAACGTTCCCTTACAGCCCTTGCAGCACGCCGGTGCAGCGGGGGCAGGCTTCGGGGTGGGCGGGGTCCGTGCCCAGCCCGGTGCTGTAAATCCAGCAACGCGCGCACTTGGTCCCGGCGGCTTTTGCCACGGCAAGGCGCAGGCCTTCCACTTCCTGGGCCAGAACGGCCCCGCCCGGGGCTTTGGCCAAAGGCTCCACGGAAAGCTGCGACACGATGAACACCGCGCGCAGGTCCGAGCCCGCTCCTTCCAGCCGCGCGGCCAGATCCGGCGAGGCGTACAGGGTAACGGCGGTATCGAGTCCGTGGCCGATTTCCCCGGCTTTGCGCAGGGGCTCGGCGGCGCGGGTAATCTCGGCCCGGACGGCCAGCACGGTTTCCCAGCGGGCCCGCTCTTCTTCCGGCAAAAGCAGGCCGGGAGCGTTGCCGGCCGACAGGGCGAACACCGTGGGAGCGTCGGGCCTGAGGGCGGCGTCCATGTGGCCGAAGACTTCCTCGGCCGTAAAGGACAGCACCGGGGCCATGTCCGTCACCAGGATGAGCAGGATGCGCCACAGGGCGGTCCGGGCCGAGCGGCGTTCGCGGCTCTCCGGGGCGGAGGCGTACAGGCGGTCCTTGAGCACATCCAGGTAAAAGGCCGAAAGATCGGTGACGCACAGGTTGTGCAGGGTGTGGAAGACCTTGTGGAACTCGTACTCCGCGTAAGCGGCCTGCACCTCGTTATGGGCGCGGGTGACCACGTCCAGGGCGTAGCGGTCCAGGGGGTCGAGGTCGGCGTCGGGCACGGCCTCGGCAGGGGTAAAACCGCCCAGGTTGCCCAGCAGGTAGCGGCAGGTGTTGCGGATGCGCCGGTAAGCGTCCACCTGACGGTTCAGGATTTCTTCGGAAATGCGCACGTCCTCGCGGTAGTCGACGGACGCCACCCACATGCGCAGGATTTCCGCCCCGTGCTTGTTGATGACTTCTTCGGGGGCCACCACGTTGCCCACGGACTTGGACATTTTTTTGCCCTCGCCGTCCACCACGTAGCCGTGGGTAAGCACCGCCCTGTAGGGCGGCACGCCCCGCGTGCCCATGGCCGCCAGAAGCGAGCTGTGAAACCAGCCCCGGTGCTGGTCCGAGCCTTCCAGGTACAGATCGGCGGGAAAGCGGCATTCGGGGCGCTGCTCCAGCACGGCGGCGAAACTGGTGCCGGAATCGAACCACACGTCCAGGATGTCCATTTCCTTGCGCCAGCGGCGGGAACCGCAGGAGGGACAGGCCAGATCCTTGGGCGCGATTTCTTCCACCGGCGTCTCAAACCAGTAGTCGCAGCCTGTGGGATGGGCGGCGAAGCGCTCCGCCATTTCCCTGTTCCAGGCCGGATTGTGCCAGGCCTCGCCGCAGCCTTCGCACAAAAGGGCCACGATGGGCACGCCCCAGCTGCGCTGGCGCGAGATGCACCAGTCGGGCCGGTTTTCGATCATGGAGTGGATGCGCTCCGCGCCCCAGGCGGGAATCCAGCGCACATCCTTGCGGATGGCGTCCAGCGCCCGGCTGCGCAGGTTGTTCTTTTCCATAGAGATGAACCACTGGGTGGTGGCCCGGAAAATTACCGGCTGCTTGCAGCGCCAGCAATGGGGATAAGAGTGGCTGATTCTGGCCTTGGTCAGCAGGTTGCCCGCTTCCATCAGCTTGTCGATGACCAGGGGGTTGGCCTCGGTGACGGTTTTACCCGCGAAAAATTCCACGCTGTCCAGAAAACGCCCCGCGTCGTCCATGGGCGAAAGCACGTCCAGGCCGTATTCCAGGGCCACGTCGTAGTCCTCGCGGCCGTGGCCGGGGGCGGTATGCACGCAGCCCGTGCCCGCCTCAAGGGTGACGTGGCCCCCCAGCACCACGGGCGAAGGGCGGTCGTAGATCGGATGTTTGGCCGCAAGGCCCTTGAGATCCTGGCCCTTGACGATGGCCAGCACCGTGTCGTTCACCCAGCCGAAGATTTTGCGGCAGTTGTCCAGAAGCCCTTCGGCCAGGATGTAGCACTCGCCTTCCACGGAAACCAGCACGTAGTCGAAATCCGGGTGCAGGCACACGGCCATGTTGTCCGGAATGGTCCAGGGGGTGGTGGTCCAGATCACCAGCCAGGTATGCCCCGGCTTGGCCTTGGGCAGATAGGAGGGAAGACGCGGGTCCGTCACCGGAAAACGCACGTAAATGGAGGGCGAGGTGTGGTCGTGATATTCCACCTCGGCCTCGGCCAGGGCGGTGTGGCAGGAACAGCACCAATGGATGGGCTTTTTGCTGCGCATAACGGAGCCGGCGGCCATGAAGTTGCCCAGTTCGCGGGCGGTGGCCGCCTCGTAGGCGGGCTTCATGGACTGGTAGGGGTCTTCCCATACGCCCAGCACGCCCAGGCGTTTGAATTCCTTGCGCTGCACGTCAATCCACGAGGCCGCGTATTCGCGGCACAGGCGGCGCACCACGCCCGCGGGCGGGTTCTTGCCTTTTTCCTTCAGGGTCTGTTCCACCTTGTGCTCAATGGGCAGGCCGTGGCAGTCCCAGCCGGGCACGTACTCCGCCCGGTAGCCCTGCATGTTGCGCGACTTGATGATGATGTCCTTGAGGATCTTGTTCAGCGCCGTGCCCAGATGGATGTGCCCGTTGGCGTAGGGGGGACCGTCGTGCAGGACGAAAACGCCCTTTTCCCCGCCCGAGGCCGTCATGTGGCCGTACGCGCCGGTTTCCTCCCAGCGGCGCAGGATCTCGGGCTCGCGCTGGGACAGGTTGGCCTTCATGGGAAAGGCGGTTTCGGGCAGGTTCAGTGTCTTTTTATAGTCGCTCATGGGGGCTCCGGGCTGAAAGAACGGACGGCGGCAAGGACGCTTCGGCGCACGGGGAGCGGTCCCCCGCAAGCGCGGCTATGCGAATCGCTATACATGATCCAAGCGCACCGGGAAGTCAAGGGCGCAGAAAGACATGCGGCCCCCGCGCGCTACCTTTGTAAGCGCCTGGCCAAGGAGCCGTTCGCGCCAATTTGGCAGGATGAAAAAAATCATACAAATACGGTAGAGTTATAATATATGTGTTGCAAAATTTTATTGCGTAAATCAAGAATAGACAGGTCGAAATTGAGCCGGACCGAAAAGTCCCGCCTGGCGAGCCGCAAGGCCCGATGCGCAAAATGCGCGCGGCAAATGCGCCGCGCGCGAATCCCGGCCCGTTGCCCCGAAGCCGGGGCGCAAAAGCGCGCCCGGTTCCGGAGCGTAACGGCGGCAATGCGTCTCTCCGGGGCGTCAGGAAGCGTTGCCGCTTATATTTTCCACCTCGTCAAGCAGCGCGCGCAGCACGCCGCCCCTCCACAGCATGCAGAAGTGGCTTGTATTTTCCGTCACCACCAGCCGCCACCCTTCCGGGGGCAGCAGATTGGCCGCGGGCAGCACCGCCTCGTCGGTGGGAGTCACCAGGGAGACGCAGGGAAAGGGCTCACGCGGGGAAGGTTCCGCCAGGGTGGCGATAAGTTGCGATGCAGGCCTGATGCAGCGCGCCAGCGTTCCCGGCGCAAGGGCGGCCAGCTTGCTGCCCCGGTGCGGCGTGGCCAGGGTCGCCACTCCGCCCGCGCGGCGGCGGTTGGCTTCGTCCAGCAGCCAGCGCCGCACCAGGACACCCCCCAGGCTGTGGCAGACAAATACCGGCTTCCGCCCGGGGCAGGCGGCCTCCACCCGGCGCACATGCTCCTCCAGCCCGCTCAGGACTTTTTCCAACGGGACGAACAGGCTGAAATACGAGTAGGTCGAGACGGCATAGCCCCGTTTTTTGAAAAGGGGGGCGGCGCGCAGCCAGACGCTGGAATTGTCGTTGATGCCGTGGATCAGGATCAGGGGCGGTTTTCCACCCTTTGTCCCGCACGGGCGGACCTTCCACGAATGCGCCCACCCCACGGGGTGCAGAAAAACCCCGATGAAGTATCCCGCCAGGGAATGCAGAAACAGCCGCAGACACGCGGCCGGACCGGGCCGGACGTCTCCGGAAGGGCGGACCGCCCCGGGCGCGGCTTGCACGCCGGGAACAAGGCCGAACGGAGGCGCCGTTTCGTTACGTTTTTCGTACCAGAACAGCAGGCTGGCGCCCAGGGCGAAGAGCACAAAACCCGCGGCGATTATCATCATGGCAGCTGCAGATAGAGACACGCCATCACCTCTTTATATGAAATCTAGTTGATACAAGTACCCATTTGGTATAATATTGGCAACTATAAACGCGGCTTCAGGTTGATTGCTTCGTTTACTCCGGCAAGAACAACGGAATACGCTTTATTTTTACTTTTCCATTTTTGGGAATCCGCAATGACCACCACAAGCATCCCCAACGAGTGCACGCCTTCCGCCGCCGACATCCACGAGGCCAACGAGCGCAACCGCATCATGCTTGATGCCATGCCCATGTGCTGCAACTTCTGGGACGAAAACTACAACAACATCGACTGCAACGAGGAAGCAGCCCGCCTGTTCGAACTGGGAAGCAAGCAGGAATACCTGGACCGCTTCTCTGATCTTTCTCCCGAGTTCCAGCCGGGCGGCAGGCTTTCCGCCGAATACGGACTTGAAAAGGTGCGTCTGGCCTTTGAAACGGGCTACCAGCGCTTTGAGTGGATGCACCGGAAGCTGAACGGCGACCCCATACCCGCCGAAATCACCCTGGTGCGCGTCCCGCGCGGGGACAGGTTCATCGTGGTGGGGTACACCCGCGATTTGCGCGAGTTCAAAGCCATGCTGGCCGAAATACGCGAGGCCGACGAGCGCACCCGCATCATGCTTGACGCCACACCCCTGTGCTGCAACTTCTGGGACGAAAACTACAACAATATCGACTGCAACGAGGAGGCCGCCCGCCTGTTCGACCTGGGAAGCAAGCAGGAGTATCTGGACCGCTTCCCCGAGCTTTCGCCCGAATACCAGCCCAATGGCAAAACCTCGGCCGAATGCGCTCTGGAGCATATCCGCACCGCCTTTGCAACCGGCTATGATCGCTTTGAGTGGATGCACCAGAAGCTGAACGGCGAGCCCGTGCCCGCCGAGATCACCCTGGTGCGCGTGAAGCGCGGCGACAAGTTCATTGTGGCCGGGTACACCCGGGATTTACGCGAACTTAAGGCCATGCTGGCCGAAACGCGCGAGGCCGACGAACGCACCCGCATCATGCTTGACGCCACGCCTTTGTGCTGCAACTTCTGGGACGAAAACTACAACAACGTCGACTGCAACGAGGAAGCCGCCCGCCTGTTCGAGCTGGGAAGCAAGCAGGAATATCTGGACCGCTTCTCCGAGCTTTCGCCCGAATACCAGCCCAATGGCAGAACCTCGGCCGAATGCGCCCTGGGGCACATCCGCACCGCCTTTGAAACCGGCTATGACCGCTTTGAGTGGATGCACCAGAAGCTGAACGGCGAACCCATACCCGCCGAGATCACCCTGGTGCGCGTGAAGCGCGGCGACAAGTTCATCGTGGCCGGATATACCCGCGACCTGCGTGAGCTCAAGGCATTTCTCGCGGAAATCCGCAAAACCGAGGAAGAACTGCGGCGGGCCCGCGACCTGGCGGAACAAAGCACCCTGGCCAAAAGCGAGTTCCTGGCCAACATGAGCCACGAAATCCGCACCCCCATGAACGCCATTCTGGGCATGACCCATCTGCTTTTCCAGACGGATCTCACGGTAAAACAGCGCGATTACCTGTCAAAAACCGAGCAGTCCGCCACTCTGCTGCTGCGCATCATCAACGACATTCTGGACTTTTCCAAGATAGAGGCCGGCAAGCTGGAAATGGAGCAGATACCCTTTTCCCTGGAAAACGTGTTCCAGGGCATTTCCGGTCTGGCCAGCGGGCACGCGGCGGGCAAGGGGCTTGAGCTTTCCATGGAGCTGCCGCCCGACCTGCCCCCGGCCCTTACGGGCGATCCGGTGCGCCTGCAGCAGATTTTGCTGAACCTGACCAACAACGCCATCAAGTTCACCTCCAGGGGGGGCATACGGCTTTCCGTGGCGGAAAAGGAAAAAAGCGCGGATTCCGCCACCCTGCTTTTCGCGGTCAGGGACACGGGCATCGGCATGACCCGGGAGCAGGTGGACGGGCTTTTCCAGCCCTTTACCCAGGCCGACGCCTCCACCACGCGCAAATACGGCGGCACGGGCCTGGGCCTGGCCATCTGCCGCAGGCTTGTGAACCTGATGCACGGCGAAATATGGTGCGAAAGCGAACCCGGAGCGGGCACCGCTTTTTTCTTTACCGCCACGTTCGGCATCGCCGCTGAAGCGCCCGAGCAGATCCGCGCCCACGCGCGCGAAATCCCCCGACCTGAGGAGCAAAAGCAAGAGGAGTCCGCCCTCCCCCGCAGCGGTGCCGGCATACGGCTTTTGCTGGCGGAAGACAACGCCATCAACCAGATGATCGCCCTGGAACTGCTGGCGGTCAAAGGCTATGCCGTCGACGTGGCCGGCACGGGCATTGAGGCCCTGGATCTGATACGCAAAAACGCCTACGATCTCGTGCTGATGGACATCCAGATGCCCGACATGGACGGGCTTGCCGCCGCCGCGGAAATCCGCAAGAATCCCCGCTTTGACGGTATTCCCATTCTCGCCATGACCGCGCACGCCATGTCCGGGGACCGCGAACTGAGCCTCGCCGCCGGCATGAACGACCACGTCACCAAACCTATCGATCCCGAAGCCCTTTACGCCGCCATCGACAAATGGCTGGCCGCCGGGGGCAGGTAGCGGTATTCGCGGCATGACGGCGGCAATAAATGCCGCCCGCGTCTTGTCTGACGGACAAATGGAGAAAAGGCCGTTCCGCTTGCAGCGGAACGGCCTTTTCAGCATTCTTTATCCGGGAAGCCGGGGCGGGCTTAGTACATGCCGCCCATGCCGCCCATACCGCCCATGCCGCCGGGCATGGGGGCTTCCTTCTTGGCTTCGGGCTTTTCAGCGATGGCCGCTTCGGTGGTCAGAAGCAGGGAAGCGACGGAAGCGGCGTTCTGCAGGGCAATGCGGGTCACCTTTTTGGGGTCGATAACGCCGGCCTTGATCAGGTCGCCGTATTCGCCGGTGGCGGCGTCAAAGCCGAAGCCGTCCTTGCCTTCGCGCACCTTTTCCACCACGATGGAGCCTTCAAAGCCCGCGTTGCAGGCAATCTGGCGCAGGGGTTCCTCGATGGCGCGGCGCACCAGGGAAACGCCGGCGGCTTCGTCGTCGTCGGCGGGCTTCACGTCGTCCAGGGTCTTGGCGACGCGCAGGTAAGCGGTGCCGCCGCCGGGGACGATGCCTTCTTCAACAGCCGCGCGGGTGGCGTTCAGGGCGTCTTCCACGCGGTCCTTCTTTTCCTTCATTTCCGTTTCGGTAGCCGCGCCCACGTGGATAACGGCAACGCCGCCCACGATCTTGGCCAGGCGTTCCTGCAGTTTTTCGCGGTCGTAGTCGGAGGTGGTTTCTTCGATCTGGGCGCGGATCTGCTTCACGCGGGCCTTGATGTCGTCAGACTTGCCGGCGCCGTCCACAACCGTGGTGTTGTCCTTGTCTATGACCACGCGCTTGGCGGTGCCAAGGTCGGCCACGGAAAGGTTTTCCAGCTTGGTGCCCAGGTCTTCGGAAACCACGGTGCCGCCGGTAAGCACGGCGATATCCTGCAGCATGGCCTTGCGGCGGTCGCCGAAGCCGGGGGCTTTGACGGCCACAACCTGCAAAGAGCCGCGCAGCTTGTTCAGCACCAGGGTGGCCAGCGCTTCGCCGTCCACGTCTTCGGCCACGATGACCAGCGGGCGGTTCATCTTGACGATCTGTTCCAGCACGGGAAGGATTTCCTTCATGTTGGAAATTTTCTTTTCGTTGATCAGGATGAGGGGCTCATCCATTTCGCAGACCATCTTTTCGGGATTGGTGACGAAATAGGGAGAAAGATACCCGCGATCGAACTGCATGCCTTCCACCACTTCCAGGGTGGTTTCCAGGCCTTTGGCTTCCTCGACGGTGATGACGCCTTCCTTGCCCACCTTGCTCATGGCTTCGGCGATGATGTTGCCGATGGTGGTGTCGGAGTTGGCGGAAATGGTGCCCACCTGGGCTATTTCCTTTTGATCGCGCGTGGGCTTGGCCAGGGAACCAAGGCCGGTCACCAGCTGGGCCACGGCCTTGTCGATGCCGCGCTTGATGGACATGGGGTTGCGGCCGGCGGCCACGAACTTCACGCCTTCCTTGTAGATGGCCTGGGCCAGGATGGTGGCGGTGGTGGTGCCGTCGCCGGCGATGTCGCTGGTTTTGGAAGCGACTTCCTTGACCATCTGGGCGCCCATGTTTTCGAACCTGTCTTCCAGTTCTATTTCCTTGGCGACGGTGACGCCGTCCTTGGTGATGACGGGGGAACCGTAGGATTTTTCAATCACCACGTTGCGGCCCTTGGGGCCAAGGGTGACCTTGACGGCGTTGGCAAGGGTGTCGACGCCGATGGAAAGACGTTCGCGGGCTTTGGTATCGAAAAGGATTTCTTTGGCAGCCATTGGGTTGTCTCCGTAAGTATGTCTATAGTCTTAATGTCAGTTCAGGCAATCAGCCGATAACGGCGAGGATGTCGTCCTCGCGCATGACCAGGTGCTCAACCCCGTCCAGCTTGATTTCGGTGCCGGCGTACTTGTTGAAGAGCACCGCGTCGCCAACCTTCACCTGCATGGCGATGTGCTTGCCGTCGTCAGCGGTCTTGCCGGGGCCCACGGCCACGACTTCACCCTTGGAGGGCTTTTCCTTGGCGGTATCCGGGATAAAGAGCCCGCCGGCGGTTTTTTCTTCACTTTCCAGGCGCTTGACCAGAACTCTGTCGTTCAGGGGCTTCAGCTTCATGATGCATAAACCTCCACATTAATTATATTTTCATATTTACAGGAACATGCCCGCAAAAGCGGAAACGTCCCGCATTGCCGAACGCCCCTAAGTATAAGTCGCCTTTTTCGCTTGAGAAGAGGAGGGGGAAAAAAATTTTTACAATTTTTTTTGTTGCTACAAATAATCTACCGTAATAACTATAAAAAATATAAACAGGACGCCTGGAACGGCTCTGCGCGCGTCCCTGAAACGGCGTAACCGGAAAAGCGCAAGCTACCTGTCGTCGTCATCCTTGTCGTTCCGGAAATACCAAACGGAAAGCCCCATAACGACAAACACCACGGCCAGCATCACCAAGGCCTGTATCCGGCTGCCCTCGCTGTACGCGCCGTAGGCGAACATCAGCGCGCCGCCGCACAGGGCCACAAGCAATCCTTTTCTCATGGGGGCCTCCATTGGAGCGGTTCCGCGCGCGAAGCGCGAAACCGCCTCCCCGGCGGAAGCGGCTCTTCCGCCCTTTTGCTTTGGAAAAACCAGTATCCCCACTCTATAGGCTTTTTACAGGAGTTGTCCAGAGCGGCGTCAAACCGCCATAAATACCCCGCCATCCCGTCTCTCCCTGTCCGCAAACGGGATTCGCCCGGGCGCGGCGGGGGGGGGGGCACCAGGGCCGAGTGGCGACCCACCCCCCGCGTGTGGCGGGTGACACTGCCCCCTTTGCCAACCCCCCGCCGCAAAGGCGCAGGCGGCATTCATTGCCGCCGTTAAGCGCCGGAGCGGGCGTGCCTTTGCAAACCCCGGCCCGGCGGGGTTTGCCATCAATCTGAGGCGGGGGTTCAAGACCCCCGCCTCATGCAATGAATTATGAAAGGCTTCTATTCTTTGCCGGCCGCGCGCTTGGCGAACTGGGAGGAGAAACGGGTCTTCATTTCTTCCTTGGTCACTTTGCCGTTTTTGTCGGCGTCAAACCGGTCGAACCTCTTGGCCAGCCTGGGATAGCAGGAGGCGAATTCCGTCTGGTTCAGCGCTCCGTCCTTGTCCTGGTCGCAGTTGTCGAATTTGGCGGCACGTTCTTCTTTTTTGGATTCCCGGTAGGTCTTCAGGTCGTCTTTGGAGATTTTGCCGTCCTTGTTGGCGTCAATCTCGTCGAACTTTTTCGCGCCCCTGGGGAAGCAGGCGGTGAATTCGTCCTTGGTAAGGAAGCCGTCCTTGTTGGTGTCGCACGCTTCAAAGTTTTTTCTTTCCCCTTTGGCGCGTCCGGCGTTGGAGGCGTTCGCCTGGGCGGCGGCGTCGGAGGCGTTGGCCTGGGGGGCGGCAAGGGCGCCGGCGGCGAGAAGAAGGGTGGAAAGAGCGATGGATGCGGCAAGCTTTTGCATGGCGTGTGTCCTTTATGTTTTTTGTTTGCGCCCGCGGTCCGCTTTCGGCCGCGTGAGAATACCATGCGCCATAATTGCGGGGGAAATTTGCGGGCACTGTGAGGAAACGGTGAACATGGCGAGCCGCCGGAGCGGGCGCCTTGAAGTTACAATGCCTGGCCGGGGTGTCAACGGAATCCCATGCCGGAAAGAGCCGGGCGGCGTCAAGGGGGACAGGGCCGGAGATCCGCGCTCCGCGCCGGAAAAAGGCGGGCGGCGTCGGAGAGCCGCTGTCCGCGTCGGAAAAATGCGCGCGGCACCGGGGGGGCGTTCCGGCGGCCGCGCCGCCGCATACTTACGGAATCTGGAACTTGTACCCCACCCCGTATACGGAACGTATGGGGTCTTTTACCTCATCGCCCACGGGACTTCCGCCGCGTTCCTCTTCCGCCAGGGCGGCCTGCTGCAGCTTGCGGCGCAGGTTTTTGACATGGGTGTCCACAGTGCGGTCGGTAACGATGCGGCTGTCGTCGTACAGGCTTGCCAGAAGCTGCTCGCGCGAAAACACCTTGCCGGAGTTGGCGGCGAAATGCCGGAGCAGACGGAATTCCGCGGGGGTAAGGTCAAGGACGCGGCCCAGGTAGGCGGCCTGGAAGGCGTCCGCGTCAATGGCCAGAAGCGGGGCCGCCGCCCGGCCGCTTGCGGGCCGCGCGCCCGCTTCTTCCCGGCGATCCCCTGAACCCGCCCGGCGCAGCACGGCCTTGACGCGCGCCACCACCTCGCGCGGGCTGAAGGGTTTGCAAATATAGTCGTCCGCGCCCAACTCCAGCCCCAGAAGGCGGTCCACCTCCTCCACCCTGGCCGTGATCATGATGATGGGGACCGCGCTGAAGGCGCGCGCCTCCCGGCAGATGTCCAGCCCGTTTTTGCCGGGCAGCATCAGGTCAAGCAGCACCAGGTCGGGCTTCAGGGTGCGCAGGGCCTCCACCGCCCCGGCCCCGTCGCGCAGCACCTCCACGGAATAGTGCTCCGCCGCTAGGTAGTCCGCCAGAAGGCCGGCCAGCTTGGGCTCGTCCTCCACGATCAATATCCTCGGCGTTGCGGCGTCTTGCGGGGAGCGGCCCGGATCTTCGGGGGGAAAGGTCATGGAGGGCTCCTGTTGTAAAGCGGTCGGCGCTTCAAATTCCCGTGGGCGGTTCAAGCGTGAAATGCTCTATGCCGCGCCAAGGGGCAGGGCAAGGCGCATCCACAGCCCTCCCAGAGGCGAGGGCAGGGCGCGGATGTTTCCGCCGTGCGCTTCCGTCAGGGTCTTGCAGATGGCAAGGCCAAGGCCCGAGCCGCTGCTGGTGCGGTTGCGGGCGGCGTCGCCGGTGTGGAAGCGCTCGAATACCCGGGGTAGTTCCTCTTCCGGCACGGCCGGGGGGGAATCCAGGATGTCGATGACGGCCTCGTTTCCTGAAACGCGGCAGCGTACCTGGATGACGCCGCCGGGGTCGGTGTAGCGCAGGCTGTTTTCCAAAAGATTCAGCAGCACCTGGGTGATGCGCCCGGCGTCGGCCCGTACCGGCGGGGTTTCGGCCAGATGCGCTTCAAGAGTGAGGGAACGCGCGGCAATGCGGTCCTTGCACGAGTCAAGCACGGAACGCAGGCAGGCGGTCAGGTCCAGCGGGGCCAGGGTGCAGGAAAGCGCGCCCACGTCGGCCAGGGACAGGGTGTGGATGTCGTCCACCAGGCGGGAAAGTATGTCCACCTCGGCGTGGAGCGAGGCCAGCGATTCGCGGGTAAGGGGGCGCACGCCGTCCTGCAGCGCCTCTATTTCTCCCCGCAGGATGGACAGGGGGGTGCGCAGATCGTGGGAAATTTCCGCCATGAAGGCGCGGCGGGTTTGTTCGTTGCGCTGCAGGGCTCCGGCAAGCTGGTTGAGTTGGTCGGCCAGGGTATGCAGTTCGTCTCCGGTTTGCAGATCCACCCGGGCTTCAAGGTCTCCCTCGGTCAGGCGGCCGGTTACCTCGGCCAGGCGGCGCAGGGGAGCCAGGAACAGCCGGGCGGCGCATACGGAAACGGCCGCCGCCAGCAGCAGGGAAAGCCCCGCGATAATCAGCGCGGATTTGCGCTGCTGCTCCTGAAAGCGCAGATCGATGGCCTCGGTGATGCCGGACAGGGGCATGCGGGTCAGCCAGCCCACAGTGCCGCCGTTGTCCAGGGAAACGGGCATGCGCAGGGCGCCCGGACCGGGGCGCACCCCGGCCACCAGGGTTTCGCCGTCGGCGGCCACAAGCCCCAGACTGGAACGCAGGTGCGCGGTTTCCCACCCTCTGCGGGCCCGGTCGGCGGCGGCCTTTTCGTCTTCCCGCCCCCTGGGTTCCGGGTCGCGCCGGAGAAAACGCCCCACCAGACGGCGCCAGTCCCTGGGGCTGTCGCCCAGGTAGGCCCAACTGTTGCCGTGTTCGGCGTAGCCGTCGGCCAGTTCGGAGGCCAGGGCGGTGAGGCGTTCCTGCTCCAGTTCGCCCAGGTAGTCGAGAAAGCCCGCCTGAAAGCTTATGCGCGTGGCCACGCTCATGCCAAGGGCCATGACGGCGCACACGGCGACAAGGGCGCAGAACAATTTGGCGGTGATGCCGAAACGGGGAAGGGGCATGGGGAGAGCCGGACGCCCGGCCGCCCGCGCGGGGCGCGGGCGGCCGTTTGCGGGTTACTGGAAGATTTCTTTGGCCGTATTGGAGATCTTGTCGCCCAGGCTTTCTTCTTTCTTGGACGGAGCCCTGAGCTGGCCCGTAAGCGTAAAGCGCTTCACTTCCTTGAAGGTGGTGTGCTTGTCGAATTCAAAGGCGATGTTGCCGCCCTCGTTGGCCCTGTAGTTGACCTGCTTCAGGGCGCTGCGGGCGACTTCCACCCCGTCGGAGCGGAATCCGCGCACTTGCAGCTCGCCGACATAGGGTTTGTCAAAGGTGGTGAATACAAGGACGGTTTCCTTGGTTCCGGGCGTTTCCGCCCGGACCGTGGCCACGGTGGCCTTGACGCCCAGGGGGGTCAGGGCGGTGGCGGTTTCAATGGGGACGTCCTTGTCAATCTCGTCCGCCAGGGCGGGAATTGCGGATACGGCAAGCATCAGGGCCAGGGCGGCGGCGAAAATGCGGCTCATCATGCGGGGGACCTCCTGTTGCGCACCGGTTCAAAGCGCGCTTTATTCAAAATCGGGTTATTTTTTCGGCTTTTTGGCGGCGGCGGCGGGGGGCTTGGCACCGCCGGAGTTCAGCGCTTCCAGGGCGGCTTTGGCTTCGGGCATGCCCATGGCCGCCGCTTTGCCGAACCACTCCTTGGCGGTTTTCAGATTTTGGGGAACGCCCTTGCCGTCCATGTAGGCCTGCCCCATTTCAAACTGGGCCAAAGGATGCCCCATGTCGGCGGCGGTGCGGAAGTTTTTGATGGCGCCGGGCAGATCCTTTTCGCCGCCGCCGCCGTTCTTTTGCAGCACGCCAAGCCCGTACAGGGCGTCCGGATGCTTTTGGGCCGCCGCCGCTGTCCAAAGTTCGCGGGCCTTTTTCAGATCCTGATCGCCCACCGCGCCTTTGAAATAAAGGTACCCCAGGTTGAACTGGGCCTGTGGGTTGCCGCCGGCGGCGGACTTGATCCACCACGATTCGGCGCTTTTCAGGTTCTTTTCCTCCCCTTCGCCGCGCGCGGCCATAAGACCCATGGCGAAGGTGGCGTAGGGGTCGTTTTTGTCCACCAGGGGCTTCAGAAGCTTTTTAGCCTTGGCGTAATCCTTGGCTTCGTAAGCGGCGGTCACTTCTTTCATGGTGGCCACGACTTTTTCGTCAGGCGGCGGGGCGGCGTGGGCCGCTCCCAACGTGACGCAAAGACAGACAAGGGCCAGGGACAGTATTTTCAGCATACGCATGGAGGCTCCTCCCCGGTTGGGGCATGGGAGTTTTTTCGAGGATTCGGATTTTTGATAACACAGGTTCAGGGATTCTTCATAGCTCCATATGCGGATCATTGGCAACAGTTTTACACGTATCACACCGTGCGGCTGTTGCCGCGGAGGACGTAAGGGTGTATCTTCGCCGGACGGCGCGTGTCGCGCCGTCCGCCCGGCGGCGGGCCGCATACATTTTGGGGATTTTTCAGGAGGCGCCTTTGCTGATTCCGGATGTCGGCGATATTCAGTCGCCCGTTCTTGCCATTGATGTGGGTTCCGAGGCGCAGCGCGCGATTTTTTACATGCCCGGCATCGGGGCGGAAGACCAATGCCGTTTTCTGATGCCCTCGCCCGAGCGGACGGCGGCGGCGCGCATCCGGCAAAGCACCGCCGAAAGGCGCGGCGTCTATCTGCACGGCGGCCCGCCGCGCGGCCGGGTTGCGGGGGCTTTGGCCGGCCACCTTGAAGCCGGGCTGGATGTGGGTATGCACCCCGACACGGCCGGTTCCCCCGCGCTGCCCCCTTCCTTGTCCGGGCACGCGGGCCTTTGCGTCAGCCGGGTCTGCCCCCCCGGTTTCACGCCCATAGCCCTGCGGGATTTCGACCCGGATGTCTGGCCGGCGTTCGCTTCCCTGGCCGGGCTGCCCCGGCCCGAAACCATCCTGGTGGCCGCCGTCCACGATGACGCCCCGCCGGACGAAAGCGGGGACGCGTTCCCCGGCTTTCCGGCCGCCCGGCAATTGGCGGAAACGCGGGGCGCGGGTCTTGAACTGCGTTTTTTGCCGCATTGCTCCCCGCCCGGGCGGTTCTTGCGGCTTCAGGCAATCCGGGGTATCACGAAATTTCCCGTGATGGACAGGTTCAGCGCCTTTCTGCTGGGGTTGTATTCGCTGCCCGCCGTATCCGGGCGTTGCGGGCGTGAAGGCGCGGTCCTGCTGCACATGGGCGCGCACAAGGTGCGCGCGGGCCTTGTTTACCGCGACAGGCTTTTCGGCGTGTTCGAGCGTCCGGCCGTCCACAGGGACGGCGTGCCCGGCCTGCTGGCGGATCTGGATTCCTTTCGCCTGGGCTGGCTGGCCCCGGAAAAAATGCGCGCCGAAGGCGGATACGCTGCCTTTGCCGATCCCTTGCCGGCCGACGCCGAAGGATTCCGCCCCCTGTTCGTCACCGGGCGGCGCGCGGAGCTGCTCAACGGGCGGGGCATCATGGCCAGCCCCTGCGGCGATCGCATGATGAGCGTGTGCTGGGGGCTTTTGTACGGCTGGTCCAGGTGGGGATAGCCTGCCGCGCCGGCACGCATTTTTCAGAGCAATCAGGCAGGGATTTAACGGTAAATTTTCGCGGGCGTTTCAAGCGTGAAACGCTTCGGCGAATTGCACGATGCAACTAACCATGTCAAGCCACAGCAAAAGCCGGGTGACGTACTATGGAATATTTCGCCGTTGCCGAAACCTGGAGCCGTGACGCCATCGGCCGCGCCCAGACGGTGCGTTTAAAGAACACTCTTGCCCAGGCCGCCCTGTCGCCGCATTACAAAAAGGCTTTGGGAGAAGCGGGCGTCAGTGCCGGGAACATTTCCGGCCCGCAGGACATGGCGAAGATTCCCTTTACCACCAAGGACGATTTGCGCGCCGCCTATCCCATGGGGCTGGTCGCCGTGCCGCAGGGCGAACTGGTGCGCCTGCACGCCTCGTCGGGCACCACGGGCGCTCCGGTGGTGGTCTGCCACACCCAGGACGACGTGGATACCTGGGCCGACCTCATGGCCCGCTGCATGCACATGGTGGGCGTGCGCAAGGGGGACGTGTTCCAGAACATCGCCGGGTACGGGCTGTTCACCGGCGGGCTGGGCATCCACTACGGGGCCGAGCGCCTGGGCTGCCTGACCATACCGGCGGGCACGGGCAACACCCGCCGCCAGCTCAAGCTTATCCGCGACATGAAGGTGACGGCCCTGCACATCATTCCTTCCTACGCCCTGTATCTGGGCAACGCCCTTCTGGACGACGGGGTGGACCCGCGTTCGCTTCCTCCGCGCATCGCCCTGGTGGGGGCCGAGCCGCATACCGAAGAAGTGCGCCAGCGCATCGAGTATCTTTTGGGCCTTAAGGCCTACAACTCTTACGGGCTGTCCGAGATGAACGGGCCGGGCGTGGCCTTCGAGTGCATGGCGCAAAGCGGCATGCACGTGTGGGAGGACGCCTACGTGGCCGAGATAGTAGACCCGGCCACCGGTCTGGCCGTGCCGGACGGCGAGGTGGGCGAACTGGTCATGACCACGCTGACGCGGCGGGGCATGCCCGTTTTGCGCTACCGCACACGGGATCTGACGCGGTTTATCACGGGCGACTGCCCCTGCGGGCGCAGGCACCGGCGCATCGACCGCATTCTCGGGCGGGTGGACGACATGTTCATCGTCAAGGGCTGCAACATCTATCCCATGCAGGTGGAGCAGATCCTGATGAGCTTCCCCGAGGTGGGGGAAAATTACCTGATTATTCTGGAGCACGTGGACAGTATGGATCAGATCCGGGTGCAGGTGGAGATCCGCAGCGAGCATTTCGTGGAGGACATGCGGGTGCTGACCGGGTTGCAGCGCCGGATAGCGCATCGCCTGCGTGACGAAATCCTGGTGACGCCCAAGGTGGATCTGGTGCAGCCCAACTCGCTGCCGCGCGCCGAGGGCAAGGCCAAGCGGGTGGAGGACCGGCGCGCGTCCGTGCCGAAGTAGTTGCGGGCGCGCGGCGTGTATTGAAAGGGCGTTTTTCTTCGGAGAAGGCCTTAAGGCCGTCCCCTTGAAGAATGCCCTTTTGTCTCGGCCGCGCCGCAAAATTTTTATTTTCGCCGGAACTTCCGCGCGGACGCGCATTGGGGGCCGCGCCGCGGGTGATAAGTAAAGGCAAAATACTTTCCCCGCGCGCGACAATCCTTATATAAAGGAGCGGCGGAGAAAAGCGCCATTTGTTGTGTTGTGCCGGGAACAAAAAGCGGTAAAGAAATTAAGGATCGCGGCACGGTTCGAATGAAGGGCCGCAAGACCGGCAAAGCGCCCGGCCCGCAAGGCCGGAATCGGAACAGCCCGGCGGACCCGGAAAAGTATTCTCAAAAAAATGACCACAGACATCCTTAACCTCTCCCTTGACGAATTCACCGACTGGCTTGCCGGGACGGGCGAATCTCCTTTTCGCGCCCGGCAGATCTGGAAGTGGATCTGGCGCAGGGACGCCCGGTCCTTTGAGGAAATGAGCGACATTTCCCTGGCCCTGCGCAAAAAACTCGCGGAAAGCGCGGCCATCGTCCTGCCCGAAGTGGCGGACGTGCAAACCGGCGGCGACGGCACCACCAAGTTTTTGCTGCGCCTTGGCGACGGCGCGCTGGTGGAAACGGTGCTGATCCCTTCGGAATCGAAAGACGGCAGGGAACGCATGACCCAGTGCCTTTCCTGCCAGGTGGGCTGCGCCATGGGCTGCACTTTTTGCAGCACGGGGGCCATGGGCTTTGTCCGCAACATGAGCATGGGCGAAATACTGGGGCAGGTGCTGGTGGCGCGCGAACATCTGGCGCGGGTGATGCCGGACGAGCCGGAGGATCAGCGCCTGCGCAACCTGGTGTTCATGGGCATGGGCGAACCGCTGCTGAACCTGCGCGAGGTGTTGCGCTCCCTGGAAGTTTTGAACAGCCGCTGGGGTCTGGAACTTTCGGCCCGGCGCATCACGGTTTCCACCTGCGGCCTTGAAAAGGGCCTTGCGGAACTGGGCGAAAGCGGCCTGGCCTATCTGGCGGTTTCCCTGCACGCCCCCAACCAGGAATTGCGCGCGAAGATCATGCCCAAGGCGGCCCGCTGGCCCCTGGAGGATCTGTTGCGTTTTCTGCGCTCGTACCCGCTGAAGACGCGGGAGCGCCTGACCTTCGAGTACCTGCTGCTGGGCGGGGTCAATGACGCCCCGGCCCATGCGCGGGAACTGGCCAGGCTGATGGCGCACGTCAAGGGCAAACTGAACCTGATCGTGTACAACCCCGCGGCGGGGTCGCCTTATCGCGCTCCGGACCCAGCGGCGGTGCTGGCCTTTGAAAAGGTGCTGTGGGACAAAAAGATCACGGCGGTCCTGCGCAAAAGCAAGGGACAGGACATCAAGGCCGCCTGCGGGCAACTGCGGACGGCGTATCTGGAACGGCGCGACGCTGAAAAAGGGTAAGGCGGGAGGAATATGTCCGATAACTGGGACGCGTATTTTTGCGAGGTGGAAGGCAGCCCCGCGTCCATCCTGGTGGATCTGGGAATGGTGGAGCAGGCGCCTCTTCCCGGCCTTTCCTGCATGGGTTATGTGGCCGTGGACCTGAAAGATCCGGACGAGAACGGTTTTGTCCGCCGCAAGGAATACGGAGCCCTGGCCGCGCTGGAAGATTCCCTTGTGGAAGGAATCGGCGCGGGCCGGGGGATCCGCCCGGGCGCGGAAGGGGACGTGGACCCTGCCGGGGAATGCTCCGCGGTATACGTGGGCCGCTGCATCAGCGCGGGCCGCTGCGAGTTTTTTTTCTACCTGGCGTCGACGGACGGGTGGGAACGGCGGGTGGACGCGGCCCTGGGGCCTTTGCCCTCCTATCCGTGGGAGACGGGCGCCCACGAGGATCCCGACTGGGGCGTGTACCTGGATTTTCTGTATCCCTCGGAGCCGGATCTGCTGTTCATCCAGAACCGCCGTCTGTGCGCCCGCCTGCGGGACCAGGGGGACGATTTGTCCAAAGAGCGCGGCATTGAACACCATGCCGGTTTCGCCACGGAAGAAGGCCGCGCCGCCTTCTGCGCCGCGGCTCGGGCCGCTGGCTTTGCCCCGGAGTTTCCGGAAAGCGCGGAAGAAGATCCGGAACCGGTCTTCCGCGTCCTTTTGCGCCGCGCCGACAGCCCGGACAGTATCGACGAGGTTACCCTTTTTCTGGCCGAACTGGCCGAGGAGCACCAGGGCGCGTACTTCGGCTGGTGCGCGCCGGTTACAATGTAGAGCGAAGATGGTTTTCACATATGTGACGGCCGTACATCCGCGCGCGCGCCGCGCGGATGTACGGCCGTTACATATATGAAAGCGGCACTTTGCCGGGCGGTTTCATTTGCCGTTTTTATGTAATGGTTTACATCCGGCAAATCCGCATTTTTAGCTATTTTTTGCTTTTCTTGTTTGCTATCGTTTTTATCCGGCCGGTCGGCTCTGGACGCGCGTCCGGGCCGAACCCCGCCGCCATTCCCGTTTTGTGGACACGGGGTTTCGGCGCCGCCATTTTTGCGGAGACGCGCCGGCCCAGCAAATAGCGAGTCGTTCGCCGGTCACTTTAACGCGGTAAGGAGGAGTGTATGGCTGTTAACGCAACCGTGCCTTTTGTGCGGCCGAGACGCGACGCCTGTCTCGACTGGCTGCAGATGCTTTCGGGCGCTGCGCTGGTGCTGTTCATGTGGTGTCACATGATTCTGGTGTCTTCCGTTGTCATCAGTCCTAAAATTATGGACGGCATCGCCTGGTTCTTTGAAGCCACATATATGGCTCAAGTGGGCGGTCCGATTATCTTTTTTGCCTTCATAGCGCATTTTGTCCTTGCCGCGCGTAAAATTCCCTTTACCGCGGACGGGCAGGAAATCGCCTGGGCTCACGCCAAAATGCTTCGCCACCGTGACACCTGGCTGTGGATAGTGCAGATCGTCACGGCCATGATCATCCTGATCATGGGCGCCATTCACATGTGGGTGGTGCTGAACAATCTGCCCATCACGGCCGCGCGTTCCGCCGCGCGGGTGCAGTCCGGCGGCTGGCTGTGGTTCTACTTCATCCTGCTGCCGCTCATCGAGCTGCACGTCAGCATCGGCGCTTACCGCATCGGCGTGAAGTGGGGCTTCATCACCACAGGCAACCGGCCCAAGTACAAGAAGATCGAGTTGTACATGTTCGCCGCCTTCGTAGCCATAGGCGTGCTTACGCTGATAGTCCTCGCCACCATGGCCACAGCCCTGCCTGCGGCGCTGTAAGGAGAGAACCATGCAAACCTACTATTCCGATCTTCTTGTCATAGGCGCGGGTCTTTCCGGCGAGCGCGTGGCCGTCGAGTCGGCCGCCAGGGGCTTTTCCGTCACCTGTCTTTCCATCGTGCCGGCGCGCCGGTCGCACTCTTCCGCCGCCCAGGGCGGCATGCAGGCCGCTCTTGGCAACTGCGCCATGGGCGAAGGCGACAACACCGACGTGCATTTTGCCGACACGGTCAAAGGCTCGGACTGGGGCGCCGACCAGGAAGTGGCGCGGCTGTTCGCTGACGCCGCTCCCATCGAAATGCGCCGCCTGGCCAGCTGGGGCGTGCCCTGGAACCGCGTGGTGCCCGGCAAGGGCTTCTACTTCAAGGGCGGGGAAAAGTTCGAGAAGGAAGAGAAAAAGGAAAAAGAAGGCCTGATCACCGCCCGCGCCTTCGGCGGCACGGCCAAGTGGCGCACCTGCTACACCTCGGACGGCACGGGCCACGCGGTCATGTGCACCATGGACAACCGTTGCGCGCAGCTTGGCATCAACGTGCTTGACCGGCGCGAAGCCATCGCCCTGATCCATGACGGCGAAACCTGCACCGGCGCCATTGTGCGCTGTATGCGCACCGGCGCGCTGGAAATCTTCCAGGCGAAAGCCACGGTTATCGCCACCGGCGGCTTTGGCCGCATTTACAAAGCCACCACCAACGCGGTCATCTGCGACGGCGGCGGCCACATCATCGCCATGGACACAGGCGTCGTGCCCATCGGCAACCCCGAAGCCATCCAGTTCCACCCCACGGGCATCGTCCCCACGGACATCCTGGTGACCGAAGGCTGCCGCGGCGACGGCGGCACCCTGCTGGACGTGAACGAAGAACGCTTCATGCAGATCTACGAGCCGGAAAAGGCCGAACTGGCCTCGCGCGACGTGGTTTCGCGCCGCATGACCGAACACATGCGCGCCGGCAAGGGCGTGCCTTCGGCCTACGGCGAACACCTGTGGCTGGACATCCGGCACCTGGGCGACAAGCATATCTCCACCAAGCTGCGCGAAGTGGACGAAATCTGCAAATACTTCCTGGGCGTGGACCCGCGCACGCAGCTCATTCCCGTGCGTCCCACCCAGCACTACACCATGTCCGGCGTGCGTACCAACAAGGACGGCGCGGCTTATGGCCTTAAGGGTCTGTTCTCGGTGGGCGAAGCGGCCTGCTGGGACATGCACGGCTTCAACCGCCTGGGCGGCAACTCCCTGGCTGAAACCGTGGTGGCCGGCGGCATCGTGGGCGCCAGGGTGGCCGATTTCCTTGAAGGCTACGAAGTGAACCTGAAAACCGGCGCCGTGCGCGAAGCCGTGAAAAAGCAGGAAGAACGCCTGGGCCGCCTGATCAACTGCACGAACGGGCGCGAAAGCGTCTACTCCGTGCGCGGGGAACTGCAGCAGGCCCTGATGGACGGCTGCTTCGTGTTCCGTAACGAAGAAGGCCTTTCCAAGTGCGTCGACACCCTGCAAAAGGTGCTGGAACGTTCGCGCAAGGTGGGCCTTGTGTCCAACGGCAAGGGTGTATGCCCCGAGCTTTCCGCCGCCCTGCGCATCGAAGGGCAGGTCAAGCTGGGCCTGATGATCGCCAAGGCCGCCCTTGAACGTAAAGAATCGCGCGGCAGCCACAACCGCGAGGATTACACGGCCCGCGACGACAAAAACTGGCTCAACCGCACTCTTGCCTACTGGAAAGAAGGCCAGGACCTGCCGGAACTCAAATACGAGGACGCCAGCCCCGTGTTTGAACTGCCCCCGGGCGAGCGCGGCTACGGCGGCGGCAAGATCATTCCTGCCGATCCGGAAATGGTGGCCGCCAGAACAATCAAGAAGAACGCCTAGCCGCAGGAGCCGCGACAATGGGAAGAAAGATAACCTTTGAAATATTCCGGTACAATCCTCAGGATTCGGCCTCCGTGCCCCACATGCAAAGTTTCTTCCTGGAAGAAACCACCAACATGACCCTGTTCATCGCCCTGAACCGACTGCGCGAAGAACAGGACCCCAGCCTTATTTTCGACTTCTGCTGCCGGGCCGGCATCTGCGGTTCCTGCGCCATGGTCATCAACGGCCGCCCCGGCCTGGCCTGCCAGACGCAGATCAAGACCATGCCCGACAAGATCACCCTGCATCCCCTGCCGGTGTTCAAGATGGTCGGCGACCTCTCCGTGGACACCGGGGTCTGGTTCCGTGAAATGTACCAGAAAACGGAATCCTGGATTCATACCAAACAGGAATTCGACCCCACCAAAGAAGAAGCCCGCATGGACAACTCCGTTGCGGAGGAAATCTACGAGCTGGAACGCTGCCTGGAATGCGGCTGCTGCATCGCGGCCTGCGGCACGGCGCGCCTGCGTCCCGACTTTATGGGCGCGGCGGCCCTGAACAGGGTGGCCCGCTTCATGATCGACCCGCGCGACGAACGCAGCGAACAGGAATACTACGACATCGTCGGTTCGGATCACGGCGTGTTCGGCTGTATGGGCCTTTTGGCCTGCGAGGACGTCTGCCCGAAAAACCTGCCCCTGCAGAACCAACTGGGCTTCTTGCGGCGCAAGATGGGCCTTGTGGCCCTTAAACAGATTTTCAAGAGAGGCTGAGCATGCGTACCCTGCATTCCGATGTGATCATCGAGGCGGTCGCGAAAATGTGCGTGCACGCCAACCGGTACCTGCCGCAGGACGTGCAGAAGTGTTTCGCCGAAAGCGCGGCCAGGGAAACTTCCCCGGCCGCCAAGGAAGTATTTCGGCAGCTTAAGGAAAACTACGAACTGGCCGCCGAATCAGGGCTGCCCCTTTGCCAGGACACCGGCCTTGCCATATTTTTTGTGGAGCTTGGCCAGGATTTGCGCATTGAGGGCATGAACCTGCGCGAGGCCATCAACGCCGGCGTGCGCAAAGGCTACGACGAAGGCAAGCTGCGCAAATCCGCCTGCGATCCCTTCACCCGCGCCAACACCAAGGACAACACCCCGGCCATTGTCCATTTTGACATTGTGCCCGGCGACAAACTGCACATCTCCTTCATGGCCAAGGGCGGCGGCAGCGAGAACACGAGCCGCGTGACCATGCTGGCCCCGGCCCAGGGCTGGGAAGGCATCAAAAAGTTTGTTCTTCAGCGCGTGGCCGAAGCCGGCCCCAACCCCTGCCCGCCCACCATCATCGGTATCGGCATCGGCGGCACCTTTGACTATGCGCCCATCCTGGCCAAAAAGGCCCTGATGCGCAAACTCGGCGACACCAACCCCGATCCGGGCCTGGACGCCAAGGAAAAGGAACTGCTGGCCGAGATCAACAAGCTGGGCATCGGTCCCATGGGGCTTGGCGGCAAGACGACCACCCTGGACGTGAAAATCGCCGTCTCCCCCTGCCACATCGCCAGCCTGCCGCTGGCCGTGAACGTGCAGTGCCATTCCGCGCGGCACGAGGAGGTGGAACTGTAATGGCTGAATACCACATGAACGCCCCCATCTCCGACGAGGACGCCCGCAAGCTTCGCGCCGGGGACGTGGTCTTTTTGTCCGGCACCATCTACACGGCGCGCGACGCCGCCCACAAACGCCTGACGGACCTTCTGGACAAGGGCGAACCTCTGCCCTTTGACCTGAAGGGTTCGGTCATCTACTACGTGGGCCCCTCTCCGGCCCCCGAAGGACGGCCCATCGGGTCCGCCGGCCCCACCACCAGCTACCGCATGGACTCTTACGCCCCGCGGCTGCACTCTCTTGGGGCCAAGGCCAGCATCGGCAAGGGCAAACGCAACGATGCGGTGAAACAGGCTCTCAAGGACCACGGCGGCGTTTACTTCGGCGCCACCGGCGGTGCCGGAGCCCTGCTTTCCATGCGCATTACCGCCGCCAGGGTGGTGGCCTTTGACGAGCTGGGTCCCGAAGCCATCCGCGAGCTTACCGTCAAAGAGTTTCCCCTGCTGGTCATCAACGATTCCGTGGGCGGCGACCTCTACGTCAAGCCCGACCTCAAAGCGGTGGGGCTGGAATAAGCTGCAGTTTCGTGATTCGGATTGGGGCTCCGCCCCAAACCCCGGCAGGGGGGTCACCCCCCTGCACCCCTCAATTCCCGGTTCTTCGCGCAAAGCGCGAAGAACCGGGCAATGGGGGTCAAGGGGCATCATGCCCCTTGCGGGGGAGTTTGAGGGGGCAGCGCCCCCTCAATCCCCAACAAGCCCGCACGGGCTTACAACCAAGGAGTATTTCATGGCACTATTCACCCCCCAGGAAGCTCTTGATTACCATTCCAACGTTCGCCCCGGCAAAGTTGAAGTGGTGCCGGTAAAGCCTTGCCGCAACCAGAAGGATCTTTCCCTGGCATACAGCCCCGGCGTTGCCGAGGCCTGCAAGGCCATCCACGGCGATCCGGAGCTTTCGTACAAATACACGGGCCGGGGCAACCTGGTGGCCGTGGTTTCCAACGGCACGGCCGTTCTGGGCCTTGGCAACATCGGTCCGGAAGCCGGCAAGCCGGTCATGGAAGGCAAGGGCGTGCTCTTCAAAGTCTTCGCCGACGTTGACTGCTACGACATCAACCTGGCGGCCAAAGACCCGGACCAGATCTGCGAGATCGTCAAGGCCCTGGAGCCCACCTTCGGCGGGATCAACCTTGAGGACATCAAGGCCCCCGAGTGCTTCTACATTGAAGACCGTCTGAAAAAAGAAATGAACATCCCGGTGTTCCACGACGACCAGCACGGCACGGCCATCATTTCCGGCGCCGGCCTGATCAATGCCCTGGAAATTTCCGGCAAAAAGATCGAAGACATCAAGCTGGTGGTCAGCGGCGCGGGCGCGGCGGCCATCGCCTGCTCGCGTTTTTACGTGCTGATGGGCGTGCAGAAAGAAAACATCGCCATGTTCGACTCCAAGGGCCACATCCATACCGGCCGTACGGGTCTGAACAAGGAAAAGCTGGAATTCGCGCAGAAAAAAGCCTTTGCCAGCATCGGCGACGCCCTGAAGGGCGCGGACATGTTCCTGGGTCTTTCCACCGCCGGTCTGCTGACCAAGGACATGGTCGCGGGCATGGGCAAAAACCCTGTGCTGTTCGCCTGCGCCAACCCGGTGCCGGAAATCAACTACCCCGACGCCAAGGAAGCGCGCCCCGACTGCATCATGGGCACCGGCCGCTCCGACTTCCCCAACCAGATCAACAACGTGTCGGGCTTCCCCTTCATCTTCCGCGGCGCCCTTGACGTGCGCGCCACGGAAATCAACGAGGAAATGAAGCTGGCCGCCGCCAAAGCCATCGCCTCTCTGGCCAAGGAACCCGTGCCCGATTACGTGCTGGCAGCTTATGGGGCCAAAGAGTTCAAGTACGGCCTGGACTACGTCATCCCGAAACCCCTGGACCTGCGCCTGATCGAATACGTGGCCGGCGCTGTGGCCGAAACCGCCATGAAGACCGGCGTGGCCCGCCAGAAGGTCGATATGGCCACCTACCGCGACAGCCTGAAAAAGCGCCTGCAGATCTCCCGCGAGCGTATGGAAAACGTCGTCAAGGGTTACGGCTGGTAAGATACGGTAAGATTGCGACAAGATGACACGGGGCGGAGCGGCTGTGCAAGCCGTTCCGCCCCGTTTGCAAGTGACGGCCCGGGCTAAAAGGTAATGCCTATCATAAGGCGTCCCTCCACGCCCTCGCGCGTGCCTTCATATCCCCTGACGCTCAGGTCCATGGCCAGGCCATCGGGCGTGCTGAAGGCCAGGCCCAGTTCCCCGATGCCGCTTCCGCCCCGCAAAGAGGACGCGGAAATCTGGATATCCCCTATGTCAGCCCTGGTTTTGCCGTCAAACTCGTACTCGTAGGCAGCCCCCACATAGGGCGCAAGTCCCGGGGTCACCTCGTAGGAAACGCGCGCTCCGCCTCTTGCGCGGTGGGAATCGCCGTCTTTGAACCGGGCCTTTTCGCCCTCGATGGTGACGTCTTTTCCCTCCTGCCGGACCCACATATATTTGCCGTAGGCGTTGACCTGGGCGCGCTCGTTCAGCTTTTGCAGCCAGCCAAGGCCGGCATGGGCGCCGTAATAGGTCTGGGAAAGATCATACTCAACGTCCCGGCCCAGGGAATCGCGCAGGTAGTCCGACATAAAGCTGGTGTACGCCCTGCCGGCGCGCAGGGAAGCCTCGGCGTACGGGCCCGTGGAAAGGCCTATGCCGCCCAGAACGCCGACCCCGTAATAGTCCAGGTCGCCGTCGCCTCTGGTGTCGCCGGAAAGCCCCTTGCCGTGTCTTGCGTTGTAGTCGCCGGTTCCGGTTTCAAAAAAGACGCCCAGAACCGCTTTGGCCTTTTCCAGGGGCGGATACCAGTTAATGCCGGCCAAAGCCGAAGCCCCGTGCACATCCAGCGACGCGTCCGCATCATAGCGGTACGAGCCCCCTGTGGTGACGGCGTATACCGAGGGCTTGCCCTTTTTTTCCTCCGCCTCCAGCAGGCTGCGTTCCGACAGATCGGCTATGATGTCGGCGGACTGGCCGAGCAGGGCCAGGGAGGCCGCCGGTCCAAGCGGCAGGACGCCCGCGTCCGGATTGGTGTCCTGCTTGCGCAGGCTGGCCACCAGGGCGCCGCCGTCGGTGTATACGTCAAAATCATACAGCAGCGCCAGGCCCTTGGGCACCTGCGTCGCGTGGGTCACTGCCGGGGTTCCCAGGCCCTTGCTGATAAGGATGATTTTGTCGCCGGGCTGCAGCAGCGGCGGACCTTCGTCCATGCCAAGCAGGCGTATGGTGGTGTTGTCCACGTTGGTGGGCGTGGGGCCGAGCACGGAAATCAGAACTTCGCCGTTGCCCATGTTGGGCAACAGGAAGTTATAATTTTCAAAATTGTGTATGCCGGTCACGGCGCCCCTGAAGCGCGTCACATTCAACGTGTTGCCGCTGAAAGCGTCGCCGCCGGATCCGCTCATGCCGCCAAAAAGGGTCGCGCCCGCCAGATCCGGCGCGCCGGAAAGAGTGACGGCATTATTCATGGCCTGCCCTGACTGGGCGAAACCGCCGTAAACGCCGCCCGTGATGACGCCGCCGCTTATGTCCAGAAGGTTGCCGCTTACGTCGGCCAAATAGGGGCCGCTTCCGGCGTAGCGCCCGCCGTAAACGCCGCCCGCTACCCGCCCGGCGGAAATATCCACCCTGTTGCCTGAAATGACGGTGTCGCCATCAAAAAGCCGGTCGCCGCCGACCACGGCACCCGTGACCGTGCCGCCGGTAAGCGTTACGGCGTTGTCGGTGATGGTTGCGGGCGCATTGATGTTTGCGCCTTCGCGCGGAGCGGAACCCCCTACAAGGTCGCCCCCCACCAATCCCCCGGACATGGCGGCGGTGTTGCCGGAAACGCTGGAACTCCCCGCTCCCGACCCGGCAATGGCGCTGCCTGAGACCGTGCCGCCGGTGATGCGCAGGGTGTTGTCCAGGGCGGAGCTTTCGCCCCGGCCGCCGATAAGGCCGCCGGCCGACGCGCTTCCGCCAAAGTCCACGCTGTTGCCGGAAGCTTCGCCGTTTACGGCGTCCCCGCCGATAACGGTGCCGGTAACCGAACCGCCACCGGCGGCCACGCTGTTGCCGGAGGCCGAAGCGCCCCGGCCGCCGATAAGTTGCCCGCCAACGGAGCCTCCGCCGATTTCCGCGCTGTTGCCCTGGGCCGGACCGGCATTGCTCAGGCCCGCCAGGGCGTCGCCGGTGACCGTGCCGCCGGTGACGCGCAGGGTGTTGTCCAGGGCGGAGCCTTCGCCCCGGCCGCCGATAAGACCGCCGGCCGACGCGTTTCCGCCAAAGTCCACGCTGTTGCCGGAAGCTTCGCCGCCCTGGGAGAACCCGCCCGCAATAACGCCGGAAACCGTTCCGCCGCTAATTTCCGCGCTGTTGTCCAGGGCCGCGCCGCTGGCGCTGTGGCCGCCGTAAGCGCCGCCGTTCACCGTGCCGCCGGAGATTTCGATTATATTCCCCGCGCTTTCCCCGGTTCCCCGGTGCTGGCCTCCGTAAGCGCTGCCGCCGACGGAGCCGCCGGACATGTGCACTTCGTTTTCATTGACCGGCCTGTCGGAATTGGTGTGCCGGACAACTCCCCCATAAACGTCGATTCCGACGCCGCCGTCGTAAATAAAGGCCTTGTTGCGGACGGCGCTGCCGCTGCCGGTTCCCGACGAGGTGGCGCCGCCGTAAAAATTGGCGCCCACAGTGCCCCCCATAAGTTCCGCCACGTTGCCGATGGCCAGGCTTCTGCTGCTCATGCCGGCGTAAACGGAGGTGGTAACGCTGCCCCCCCGGATGATCGCGTGGTTATTCATAACGTTGCCGCCGTTGCGGGCCACACCGGCAAACAGGCTGGAGCCGGAGGTAAGCTGGCCGCTGGTCATCTCCACGACGTTGTCGTTGGCGTCGCCGCTGCCGGTGGCATCGCCCGCGATGACCTGGCGGCCAGCGGTCACGTTGTCCAGTTGGATCAGGTTGCCCGTTGCATGACCGGTTCCCCCCGCGCTTCCACCGGTGATATCCCCGGTGATGGTGCCGCCCAATGCCCGCACGGTGTTGCCCGAAGCTTCCGCGGCGCTGGAGCCGCCAAAAGCGAACCCCCCTATCGTTCCCCCGGTGATGACCACGGTGTTGTTCAACGCCGCGCCGGTGTTGGCGTATCCCCCGTAAAGGACATTGCCCACGCTGCCGATGCTCCCCCCGTTTACGGTCACGGTGTTGAAAGCCACCTGCCCGCCGCCGTCGCTCTGGCCTCCCCGGACAACGTTGGCTATGGAACCGTCATTGATGGTGATGCTGTTGCCCGTGGCGGTCCCGGTGGCGGACCGCCCGCCGATGATTGCGTTGGTGACAAGACCGCTGTCGAAAATGACGCGATTGTCGCTTACCGGTCCGTTACTGCTCCGCCCGCCGTAGATCTGGGCGATGGAGGGCGTTCCGGTGACAGTGACGGTATTGCCGGTTACGGCGGCGTTGCTGTCGGCGATGCCTCCGTCAACGTCACCGCTGATGGAACCGCCGGTGACGCTGACAGTGTTATTGGACAGGCTGCCGTCGGGGAAAAGGGAATTAGGCGTGTTAAGGGGGTTGGTGGCCAAGGGATAGCCCGGATAGGTGATGTCAAGGGCGGATGCCGCGCCGGGCGGCAGGACGCACAACAGTATGGCAATGCCGGCAGTCAGTACCGAGGTAGGGAATTTTATAAACATGTAAAGCCTCCGTAATAATTGTGAAGTATTCATTCCAAACTGTTATAGTCCATTTTAAAAAAATAGCAATACTCATTAGTATTAAACTTTAGTCTGGATAAAATATCTCCATGCGCGGCAAGAGTTGTAAAGGCTGTTCTTAACGGCAGGCAAAGGAATCAATTCAAATATATTTTTTTATATAGTAAATTCTATATAAAGGCAACCCGTCGGGCACGCCTTCAAACTCGGCCTCAGGCGCGTACCGCTGTCCACCGTGCGTTGGCGGAAACCGGCGCGCCGCCCGGCCGCGAGCTTTCCGCCGCAAGGAACGGCAGGCGCATATCTGCCGTTTCTCCGGCCTTTTCAACGTCGGGGCGCTTCAGCAAAGCGGGAATCCCTTGTAAAATGCCCTAAAGTTTTCCCCTGGCGCGCCGATAGGCGAAATGAGAGACCATAAACAGGGAGAACGCCCATGCGCATCAGCGACACCACCCACCTGACCATAGGCGAAAAATTCGCCCAGGCCGCGCAGGAAGAGTACCGCAAAAATGAGACCGCGCTCACTCAGGCTTCAGGAATCGACATGGGCCTGGGCAGAGAGGAACGCGACATCGATCACAGCCGCGCGGCCGTGGTGGCCTCTACCGACACCATGAACCTTTCCGAAACCGCCCTGTCCCGCTACCGGGCCATTGCCGGGGATAAAACCGGCGACCGGGAGAGTTTCACACGCAAAAATTACCTGCAATCCCAGGCGCTGGAAAAACAGCTGAAGGCCGCCGGAGAGGAAGCCGCGCGGGCGCGCAGGGAAGAGCTGGAAAGGCTGAAGTCCGGGGAAGAAGCCGAAGCCCCGGACGAAAGAACCGCCGCGCCCAAGGCCAAAGGCCCCGGCCTGCGCGGGGCCATCATTGATGTGCGCGACTCCTTCGGTCTGGCCTTCGGCGATATTCCGGGCGATGAAGAAGATTCCGCCGATCCGGCGGCGGAGGAAAAAGGGGCCGGGCACAGCCTGTCGGGCGGTCTTGCCGGTACGGACGCCTCGGGCGGCGCGGCGGCCAGGGGCGCATCCGGCGCCTCCGGCCAGTCGGAAACCGCCGCCGCTGTGGAGCAGATTCGGGCGCAAATAGCCGAGGTGCGGCAAATGCTCGGCGAGGCCCAGGGCCGCATGGCCGAAGCCGCCGCCAAGGCGCAGCAGGTTGCGTCCGGGGCCGCCGCGTCAGGGGGGGCAAGCTCTTTGACCGGGGAGGAAGGAACCGAAGCCGCCGCCGCGCGGCAGACGGTGTCCGGGTCCGGGTCCGCGGCGGCGCCTTCCGCCTTTGATATGGGCATGAGCGCCGAGGGCGTGGCCGCCCAGGCCGAACTTGCCGCCGCCCAGGTGGAAGTGGCCGAGTTTGCCGGCAGGCTGCAGCAGTTGAATCAGCAGCTTATGCAACTGCAAGGCGCAAAGGAATAGAGCAGCCTGTCATTAAAAATTTTTCTTTGCTCTGGCGGCGGAAACCATTGTGCTTTGGCAAGGAAAAAGGCTTTTTGCGAAGCGGCCGCTTCGCAAAAAGCCTTTCCGGCAAGGTCCGGGGACAAAAGAGTTATGGGCCGGTGCCGCTCAACACGGTAAAGGGCACGCTGCCCCGCATGCCGTCCAGAAAGGCGCGCAACTCCCGTTCCTGATGCGGGGAAAAACGCACCAGCAGCACCGCGCCCCAGCGGTCCACCACGGTCATTATGCCCAGGTTGTCCTGCGCTTCCAGCAAAAACCGGAACATGTGCACCAGGCCTGGCGCGATGCGCACGTACAGGCGGGAGGACTCCGCCGGGGGCGGGAATACCCGCCCCTTGCGCTTGCGGTCCCGGCGTTTTTTTTCCGGCTCTTTCTCCGCCTCGCGCAGCAGGGAATACACATCGGGCATGGAGGATTTTTTCATATCCCCACCACCAGAACTCCCCGGCTGACGCGCAGCGGCCGCGCCGGGACAAGGGCGCGCGGGCCGGGCGCTTTCGCGGCGGGAGAAGGCTCCCCCTGCGCTCCGGAAGAAAAGGTTTCCGCCGCAGCGCCGCCGGAGATTCCGTCCGCTCCATTGTCGCCGCAAATTCCGCCTTTCGCGGAACCGCCGGAAGCTCCGTCCGCCCCGTCAACGCCGGAAATCCAGTTCGCCGCGATGCCGTCGGCAATCCCGCCCGTTTCCCCGCCTTCAAGCACGCAGTCAACGTAAAATTCGTTCACCCCGCGCCGGATGCGGGATCCGCCGCCTGGGGCTACGGCGTTTTTTCCAAAGTCCGCGCTTTTCCGCCGGGCGGCATCGTCCGCATCCGCCGTCCCCTCCGGCGTTTTCCCCCGCCCTCCGTTTCGCGCGGCGGGCTCTTCCGCCCTGTCCTCAAAAACCACGTGCACCCGCTCCAGTTCCAGCATCCGCCGCAGAAAGGTCCCTTTTTTTTCCTGGGCCAGAGCGCGCAGGGCGGCGGCGCGGTTTTTTTTGTCCGCCTCGGGCACCTGATCCGCCATGGCCGCCGCCGCCGTGCCCGGCCGCCGCGAATACGGAAACACATGGGCATACGTCAACGGCAGTTCGCGGCACAGGGCCAGGGTTTCTTCCGCCTCCGCCGCGTTTTCGCCGGGAAAGCCCGTCAGCAGGTCCGCCCCCAGCCCGTACAGGGGCCACAGCTCGCGCAGGCGGCGCAGAAATTCCGGCGCGTCCCCGGGCGCGTAATGCCCACGGCCCATGCGCCGCAGCACCGAAGGGCTGCCGCTTTGCAGCGAAAGGTGCAGGTGCGGAGCCACCATGCGGCAGCCCGCCAGCACGTCCAGCGCCTTGTTCCCAAGCTGCCCCGGCTCCAGCGAACTCAAACGCAGCCGTGTCCGCCCCGCCCATTCCGGCGCAAGCTCCCGGTCCAGAAAGGCCAGCAGATCCCAAAAGTCCAGCGGCGGCGTCAAATCCCGCCCGTACTGGCGCAAATTTACCCCGCTGAGTCCGATTTCCCGGAAGCCCCCGGCCAGCAGCCGCCGTGCCTCCGCCAGCGCCTCCGCCGCCGGGCGCGACACCGCCCGGCCCCGCGTCAGCGGCACAATGCAGTATGCGCAGCCGTGCGAACAGCCGTCCTGCACCTTCAGCACCGCCCGCGACCGGTCATAGCCGGAAAGCGAAAACGGCGGGAAGGAGGGGAGGGGAGAGAGCGCGGGGGAAGGGGAGGGACCCCTTTTGAAAAAGGGGTCCCTCCCCTTCCCCCGGACCTCCATCCCCTCCTCCCCCAAACTTTTCGATTGGAGGGACACAGAGGCGGAAAGCGGAAACGCCTTTTCCGCCGCGGACAAAACGGATCGCTCGCCGCCCGCCTGTGGCGCGTCGCAGGCATCGGAAGCCGGGCCGCCCGCCGCGCCTTTTGAAAATCGCGGGGGTCCGGGGGCGATCATCGCCCCCGGCGGGGTCCGGGGCGGCACACCGGTTGCGCAATCAGCCAGCCGCAGCAGTTCCGCCAGCGTTTCCCGCTTCAGCAGCAGGGCCTTGCGCTTTTGCCCCACCAGGGCGATGACGCCGGGCAGTTTCGCCAGTTCCGCGCCCGTGCCGCCGTGGGTTTTGGCCCCCGGGTCCACAGCCTCCGCCGCGCAGCCGGTCAGCACGATGCCCGCGCCGGGGGCTTCGCGGTGCAGGCGGCGCACGGCCGCGCGCACGTCGGCCACGGCGTTGGCCGTCACCGCGCAGGAATTGACCACGACGATTCCGGCCCCGGCTGGCTGCTGCGCTTCCACAAGGCCAAAGGCAAGCCATGCCTCGGCCAGGGCGCGGCTTTCATACTGGTTTACTTTGCAGCCCAGGGTGACGATATGGAAGATCCCGGTAAGCGTGGGGGAAGGCACGGCGATCTCTTTGAAACAGGGTTGAACGGACGCTTCAGGGCCTGCCCCCTGATAACGGATGTTGCTCCGGAAGATATTGCGGCACAAATTGCCCCGCACCGGTGAGGGTTGCAGAACAAACAGCCTTTCGCCATGCGCGCTGCACGAACGCCGGGGGAGCGTTCCGGTTTGCCGTCAGACAAGGAAGGCAAGTTTTTGTTTGGGGGGCTGGCCTCTTCGGGCCCGCCCCCCAAACAGAAACGAAGCCTGACGCAGTATCACGGCAAACCGGGAAGCTCCCCCCTACAGCCAGGAAACCGGCGCGCGGAGGCGCGGCGGCACGGCGCGCGGACGCAGGGAAGGAACGCCCAGCACCTGCCCGCCGCTGACCTGCTCGTTCTCTTCGACGCCGAGCAAACGCCGCACGGGGGCGTGATTTTGCGCCGCCCAGGTGACGTATCCGGCCCAGCAGGCCCCCAGTCCGTGGGCGTGGGCCGCCAGTTCCAGATAGGTCAGAGCGATGGCCGCGTCAACGGCCCCCCATTTCCATTCCTTGGGCGTAACGGCAAGAATCAGGTGCGGCGCGCCCCGGAACAAAGGGTCCAGGCCGGAACGCCAGGCCCTGGCCAGACGGCGGGCCTCGACCATGTGTTCTCCTCCCGGGCCTTCCAGGTATTGCGCGATACAGTCGCCCAGCTCGGCCATGCTTTTTGCCGCATGCACCGCCACCCAGCGCACGGGTCGGCGGTTTTTGGCCGTGGGCGCGTACCGGGCGGTTTCCAGCAACTGACCGATGCGCTCCTGATCCACCGGGGTCTTTTTAAAGCGGCGGGCGGAGCGGCGGCTTATAAGCAGCAGGTCCGCCGCTTCGGCGGAAGGCAGCAGGGAACGTTCGATGGGGACCGCCCGGCCTTCCAGAACGTCCACCTTGGCCGCGCCGTGCGGGCAAAAGGCCATGCAGTGGCCGCAGGCTATGCAGGAAGCTTCCGCGCCGGGGCGCATGCGGGGCAGTTCGCCCTTGGGGCCTTTGATGGCATGGGCCACGCAAACCGAGGCGCAAATGCCGTCCTTGCGGCACAGGTCCGCGTTTGCCGTGAATATGGGCATGGGAAATATCTCCCGGTGTAGTTTGTTTTTTAAGGAGCCGGCCCGCCGCGACCGCTGTTTCAAACGCCTTTGCCGGGGGCGGACGCCCCTGTTAACGGGCGCCCTTGGGAAAGAGCACGACGCCGATGGTTTTAAGGATGATTTTGGCGTCGAGCAGGGCGGACATGTGCTTGATGTAGTAAAGGTCGTACTCCAGCTTCAGGCGGGAGTCCTCCAGGGACGCGCCGTAAGGGTAGCAGACCTGGGCCCAGCCGGTGACGCCGGGTTTTACGGTGTGGCGCACGTCGTAATAAGGGATTTGCCTGGCCAGTTCCTTGACGAAGTCCATGCGCTCGGGCCGGGGGCCAATGACGCTCATGTCGCCGCGCAGCACATTGAAAAGCTGGGGCAGTTCGTCGATGCGGGTCTTGCGGATAAACTTGCCCACACGCGTCACGCGCGGGTCGTTTTTGCTGGCCCAGACCGCTCCGTTCTTTTCCGCGTCCTGGCGCATGGACCGGATTTTGTACACGGTAAATTCCTCGCCGTGCAGGCCAACGCGTTTCTGCCTGTAGATGACGGGGCCGGGCGACTCGATGCGCACGGCCAGGGCCGTCAGCAGCAGAATGGGCGAGGTCAGCGCCAGAAGGGTGGCGGCGAAGCAGATGTCAAAGGCGCGCTTGAGCCGCCGCAAAGAACCGGTCACGTTAAGGTTGAAGCCGTCTTCCAGCAGCAGCCAGTCGTCCTCGATAAGGTCCACGGGCACGCGCGCGGCCAGGCGCTCGTACAGGCCGCGCATGTCGTCCACCTTCAGCCCTTTGAGCTTGGCCTCGAACAGCGCCCTGGTAAGGTCCGGCTCCAGGTAGAAGTTGTCCAGCACCAGCACCTTGGTGACCTGACGCTTGTCGATGGCGGCAAATATCCTGTCGGCGGTTCCCAGCCAGGGGCCGGCCTCGGCCGGGTCGGCGCCCTCTTCGCCGACGTAGCCGACAATCAGCGACCGGGGGCTGTGTTCGGCCAGCACGCGGCGCGCCCGGTCGGCCCGGGCCGCCCCTATAAGGATGACCCGTTCCTCAGTATCGGGAAAACGCGACCGGTAGCGGAAATACAAAAAGCGCCAGCCCAGCGACAAGGCCAGGTTGACCACCATTTGCAGCACGAACATCATGCGCGGAAAGCGCCAGTTTTCGAAGGAATAAAAGGTAAAGCCCGCCGCCACGATGCCGATGACCACAGCCACAATGACCCGCACCGCGCTGTCGCGGAAATCCTCCTTGCCCACCGAGTAGCAGTCGAGCATGTAAAAGGACAAAAAGAAAATCACCACCGTAAAGGTGGAAGCCCCCGTGTAGTCGGAGAAAATCTCCAGAAACGGCGGCAGCATCAGCCAGGAACTGAGCGCCAGGGCAGTCAGAATGCAGGCCAGGTCAAGAATCCGGAAAAATACCCGCTCGTTGTAGCTCACGGAGATATCCTTGCGGGGGAAGGAAGAGGAGAGTCTGCGGGGGAAGGGGAAAGAACCCTTTTCCAAAAGGGTTCTTTCCCCTTCCCCCACTTCTCCCCATAACCCAGGGAGTACGCCATGACTATTGCTACCGGCAGCCTTGAGCGGATGGGCAAAGATGCCAAGGAGGCCTCTTTTGCCCTGGCGGCTTTGAGCGGCAAGCAGAAAGCCGCTCTGCTGCTTTTTCTGGCCGACACACTGGAAGCCAACATGGATGCCATTCTGCAGGCCAACGCCGAGGATGTGGCGGCCGGCAGAGAGGCGGGATTGACGGAGGGGCTGCTGGACCGGCTGTTCCTGGATGCCGGTCGCGTTTCCGGCATCGCGCGGGATGTGCGGGCGGTCAGCGCGCTGCCCGACCCGGTAGGAGAGGTGCTGGATGGACGCAGTCTGGATAACGGGCTTTTCCTGGTGCGCAGGCGGGTTCCCCTGGGTGTGGTGGCCGCCATTTACGAAGCGCGGCCCAACGTCACCATAGATGTCGCTTCTTTGTGCCTGAAGACGGGCAACGCCGTCATCCTGCGCGGCGGCAAGGAAACCGTGCGCACCAACGCGGTGCTGGTCAGCCTTATCCAGCTTGCCCTCGAACGGCATGATCTGCCCCGGCAGGCGGTACAGGCCATCACCGATCCGGACCGGAGCCTGGTGACGGCCCTGCTGCAACTGGACCGCTATGTGGACATGCTCATTCCCCGGGGCGGCGCGGGGCTGCATCGCCTGTGCCGCGAAAATTCGCGCATTCCCGTTATTACGGGCGGCATCGGGGTCTGCCATATTGTGGTGGACCAGAGCGCCGATCTGGCCGCCGCCCTGCCGTTGATCGAAAACGCCAAGGTGCAGCGGCCAAGCGTGTGCAATTCCGTAGAAACCGTTCTGGTGCACCGGAATATTGCTGCGGAATTTTTGCCCCGGCTGGCGGCCCATTTGACGCCTCTGGGCGTGACCCTGCACGCCGGGGAGGCGGCCCTGGGTTACCTTGCCGGGCATCCGGACGTGGTTGTGCCTGTTCAGGCGGAAGAATATGACCGGGAATGGCTCTCGCTGGATCTGAACGTCGAGGTGGTGGATTCCGTGGAAGATGCCGTCCGGCATATCCGCGAGCACGGCAGCGGCCACTCGGAGGCCATTCTGACGGAAAGCATGACCGAGGCGGAATACTTTATTCAGGCCGTGGACGCCGCCGCCGTATACGTGAATGCCAGTACCCGTTTTACCGACGGCGGCGAGTTCGGCCTGGGAGCCGAGGTGGCCATCAGCACCCAGAAACTGCACGCCAGAGGCCCTATGGGCCTGGACGCCCTGACCACGTACAAGTGGGTGGCGCAGGGCCGCTATACGGTGCGCAAGTAACAGCCTGCGGGCGTGAGCGAGGTACCCATGACCGATTCCGGCTTTGTGTCGGTGCCTACCCTGATCAAGGGGCTGTACCGCATGGTGGAGGATGAGAATTCTCCGCAGTACTGCAAAGGGATGCTCAGTGCTTCCGATGCCTCCCTGAAGGAAGAGATGCTCTCCCGCTCCCGCCTGCCGGACATGGCTCTGCGCTTTCTGGTGGAAATGGACAGGAAGCTGGACGCCATTATGGCCTTTATGCAGCGCGACAGCCTGCTGGCCGACTTCCCGCACGAGGGGCGCATTGTGGAAATCAGCGGCAACGCCCTGGTTCTGGAATGCCGGGAACCCCTCGCCCCCGGCGACCACATGGAGCTTGTGCTCATGCTTGACGAACTGCCGCTGCAAATCTGCTCGGTCCTCGCCCGGGTGGACTCCGCGCGCAAAGGCAAGGCTGTGACAGGAGCGCCCAACGCGGCCTGGAACATCTCGTTTGCCTGCGTGCAGGAAGAAGACCGCGAGGCCATCATACGCTTTGTGTTCCGCGAGGAACGAAAGCGCATCCGCCAGCAGAAAGGGGAGTAGAGGGCGAAACGCCCCCGCCGGAGCGGATTGCTCTCTTTCTCCAGCACGCCGCGTCAAAACCCCTGAGAGGTGTCTATGCAGGACTGTCCCGTCATCATTGAAGCCGTCGCCATAGAAGGCGGCAAAAAAATGTGCAAGGGCAGGGCGCATACCCGTCTCGGCGCGGCCGCCACTCTGCATATCCATACCCCGGAAGGTATGTGCGCGCGCGCCTTTGCCGCCGTCTATCCCTACGCCCTGGCCATGCGCTTTGCGGAAAAGACCGCCTTTGAGCGCGAAGGGGCCTTTGTGGATATTGTCTGTCCGGACGGGGACGTGACTTTCCGCCTCAGCCGGGGAGAAAAGGCGAAATAGATCTTCTGCCCGGCCTGCCGTGCAGGTACGTCAGTAAAGGAGGGTGTTTTCCGTCTTTCTGATGGCAGGACGCTCGCCATCTGTGTGCTCCGGGGCGGATGCCGCATCGGCTGCACCCCCTGCGAGTATGCGGATGCAAAGCAGGAAAAAGGCAAGCAGCAGCGGGCGCATGGGGAGTTTTCCGGTACGTCTACGGCATTGGCTGAGATTGCTCGACGCCGACAGGAACAAGAGGGGGCTGTACCCGCCGGGCGTTCTGCGGTCTGCCCTGATCGTTCCAGATGCGCCATACGGCGGCTTCGGGGATATCGTCGGCGGTAGTGCCGCGCGCGGTCCAGGTATATGCCGGTTCCGCGTGCAGGATATGCTCGCCTTCATGGTAGGCGTAATGCCCTTCCAGGCGTGTATGGATGGCGTACCCGCGCTTTTGGGGAGCGGGCGGACCCTGTATTGCTTTGCCGCGCGCCCTGGGGGCGACGGATTTGTTGGGCCGGTCCGTATCCTTCAGCGGTACGAACTGCACGAGAACGTTGTCCACAATTCTGTCGTAGAGGACGCGTTCGCCGGGCGGGAGGGCGTCCACGTCTATGAATGTTTCCGAGCTGTAGCGCAAAACAAAGCTGCCTGCGCCGGCGCCCGGCTCGATTACCTCGTCGGGATGGATGCCCCAGACGCCTGTCAGGTAGGTGATGCTGCTGTCCGTCTCTTCAATGATGGGGCGCTCGTCAACGACGGGGGGCGGGGGAGAAGCGCAGGAACAAAGCAAAACAGCGGCGAGGAGGAGCAGCAGAGCGCGCACGGGGAACTCCGTTTCTATCGGCAGGATGTTGCAGTAAAGAAAGACGCGGCCAGCATAGCAATGACGCTGGAAAAAGCAATACGGCCCTCAGGGCATTCCCCGTTCCTTCCAGTTCTCCCATACGCATGCTTCCGGGGTGTCGCCGGAGGTTGTGCCCCGTTCGAGCCAGAGAGGACTCCGGTCGGAGTGCATCGCGTGCGCGCCCCCAAGGTAGCCGTCGCCGCCTTCCCGCCGGATGTAGATGGTGTATTCGGTGGGCTCCGGCATGGGTTGTTCGGAGGGATCCGATTGTTCGGCCTCAAGCGTCCGCAAGGCCTCCTCAAGGGAGTTGTTGTATGGCGAGCCGTTGCCGTCCGCCGGGTTTGCGGACGTTTCGCGGGGCTTGGGAACCGGCGATACCCATACTCCGTGCGGCACAACGGCGGGAGCAGCGCCCGGGACCACTGGAATAAGCTGCATGACGGCGGTGGTGATGAAACGGTCGTACAGAAGGTTGTTCTTGTGCAGGACTTCTTCCGTCCTGTACACCAGGAACAGGCAGCCGGGAACGGGTTTGGGGCTGGAGACGTTTTCCTCCGGAATGCTTCGCACATCCATCAGGTACGTGGTGCTCTCCTCCGTCTCGTCGAGGACCGGAGGGGTATCGGCGGCGCAAGCGGCATAAGGAGCAGCGAGGCAGAACAGAAAAAGAGCAAGCAACAGCGTGCGCATAGAACCTCCGCTTCGGCATGCAGGGGAAAACAAAGAGAAATAGCCGTGGGTTACGGCAAGAGATCTTTTGTACCCGATACCGGTCCCTGGGTCCACTAGTCATTTTCCTATAATGAAAACGCTGCGGCAGAAGAGCTTTGCTTTTCCGTTGCCATCAGGCCCCGTTTATGAAGGCAGCCGCCGAGGCGCGAATCCGGCGGGAATCGTACTTCGGCGGCTGGGGAAAACAGATTTTTTGTATTACAGCAGGAACAGCGACGCGAGTCCCAGGAACAGAAAAAAGCCCGCGCCGTCGGTAATGGCGGTAAGAAAGATGCTGGAGGCCTGGGCCGGGTCACGTCCCAGGCCCTTGAGCAGGAGGGGAATGGAAGCTCCGGCGAAAGCCCCCAGGATCATATCCAGAATGAGGGCGGACACCATGACGGTGGAAAGGGGGCTCATCCCGGTGAAAAAGAAGACCGCAAGCCAGACCAGAACCCCCAGGATCAGCCCGTTCACGATGCCGATTTTGCCCTCGCGCAACACCGCCCACCAGGCTTTACGGCGCTCGAACTTTTCCGTGGCCAGTTGGCGGATCATCACGGCCAAGGCCTGCTGGCCGGTATTGCCGGCCTGGTTGGCCACCATGGGCATGAACACCGCCAGAATGGCCATTTGGGCGATGGTGCCGTCAAACAGATAGACCACGCTGGCGGAAAGGGCGGAATTCAGCATGTTTATCAGCAGCCAGGGCAGGCGCATGCGCACGGATTCCAGCCAGGGCGTATCCGAGGTTTCGTCCTGACCCGCGCCCACCATGCCGAGCAGGTCTTCGCTGGCCAGATCCTGGATGATATCGATAACGTCGTCGTGGGAGATGACGCCCATCAGTCGGCCTTCGTAATCCACCACGGGCAGGGCCATCAGGTTGTAGTGGCTGATCAGCCGGGCCACTTCCTCGCGGCCCCGGTCAAAGGTGACCGTGATCAGATCCTGATCCTTCAGGGCCTCGCCCAGGGTCATGCCGGGCGGGCAGACGAGCAGGTCGCGCAGGGTAAGCACCCCCAGAAGAATGTCCCCCTTGTCCACTATGTAGGCGTAGTAGGGAGTTTCCTTGTCCTTGATCTCGCTGCGTACCTGCATGATGGCCTGGTCAGCCGTGAGCCCGTATTCCAGAATGATTATTTCGGTGTTCATGACCCCGCCCGCGGTTTCCGGGTCAAAGGCCATGAGGTTGCGGATTTCTTCCGCGTCGTGGCTCTCCAGCTTGCTTAAAAGAACGTCGCTGTGGTCCTCGTCCAGTTCGTCCAGAACGTCGGCGGCGTCGTCGGGCGACATTTCGCCAACGATGCTGGCGGCCACGTCCGGGTCGAGGTTTTCCAGCAGCTCCACCCGGGTATGCTCGTCCAGTTCCGCAAGGGTCTCGGCGGCCTCTTCCAGGGGCATGGCCTTGACCAGACAGACCTGTTTGTCCAGGCTGAGGTTTTCCAGGTGCTCGGCAATGTCGGCGGGGTGGACGAGTTCTCCGCTCAGCAGATCTTCAGGACAGTCCGGAGAGGGTTTCTGGCCTGCTTTCTGGTCGGGCTGCGGGTCTGATCCCGGCGTTCCGGAGACGGGCGTTTCCGGAGCTTCGGGCGCGGGAGAAGGGTGTTCCTGGGAGGAAAAGGAAGCATTGCCAGGGAGCGGGGCCGGCGCGTCGAGATCTTTTTTTTCCACGGCGTTCTCCCTTGTGTATGAGATTGTTCCGGCGGCGGGCATGCACGTCCTTTCAGGCTGCCGCCCGGGGCGGGGCGCGCTTTGCCCGCGGGGCCACAGGCGTCGCGGCCTCAAAATGCCGGCTTGACGAAAAAGCACCCGCCCCATAGTCTGGAGACAGGCCCCGAACGAGAAGAATGCACTATCACTTCAAGGGTACAGACACAATCCATGCAGGACGCATCTTTTGCATTTTTTTTCAGCGGCGCTGCGCGGGAGCATCTACTGCGCGCTATCCGGGCCGCGCTTGAGGAAGACGGCACCGATCTGACCAGCAATGCGGTTTTTGCCGGAGACGATTCGCTTTTTGCCGTGGTTGTGGCCAAGGAACAAACCTTGGCGGCGGGGCTTCCCATATTTCCGCTGGTACTTGAAGAAACGGTCCGGCGGGAGCCGGGCGCGTATTCCCTGGAACTGCCGGTGGAAGAAGGCAGCCTCGTCGCTCCCGGCACGGTGGTGGCGCGTATTTCGGGCAGCGCCCGCGTGCTGTTGCGGGCCGAGCGGGTGCTGCTGAATTTTCTGACCCATCTCTCGGGCATCGCCAACCTCGTGCGTTCCTATGCGGCCGCTCTGGAGGGAACCGGCGTGCGCCTGCTGGACACCCGCAAGACCCTGCCCGGCCTGCGCTACCCGGAAAAATACGCCGTGCTGGTCGGCGGCGGGTGCAACCACCGCAAGAACCTTGAGGAACTGCTCATGCTCAAGGACAACCACATCGACGCGGCGGGGGGTATTGCCGGGGCCGTGGCCTGCCTGCGCGCCGCGTACGCGCCCGTTCCGCCCATCGAGGTGGAATGCCGCACCCTTGAGGAGGTAGCCGAAGCGGTCTCCTGCAAGGTCGAGCGCATCATGCTGGACAACATGGGGCCGGATTTGCTGCGCAAGGCCCTGGTGCTGGTGCCCCCGGACATTGAGGTGGAGATCAGCGGCGGCGTCACGCTTGAGAGTATCCGCAGCCTTGCCACAGTGTGCCCCGAGCGCAGTCCGGACTTCATTTCCGTGGGGCGTCTGACGCATTCGGCCCCTGCGGCGGACTTCAGCATGCGTATCGAGTCGCGCTGACGCGCACCCGCCGGAAATCTCCGCACAGCGCCTGTATTGCCAAAATCCACATTGCGCCTCACTTCTCGTATCGATACAATCGCCGTTCCCGGTGCCCTCACACTTCAGTCTTTACCAGGACGAACCTTATGACTTCCACAGCTCTGTCAGATTCCATCGAACAGTACCGCAAAACCTTCGGTTCCCGGGTCAGCATCGTGGGACACCACTACCAGGCGGAATCGGTCATCCGGCACGTCGATCTCAGGGGGGACTCCCTGGAACTGGCCCGCAAGGTGGCGCAGATCGAGTCGGAGCACATCGTGTTCTGCGGGGTGTATTTTATGGGAGAATCCGCCGCGCTGCTGGCCCGTCCTGGGCAGAAGGTGCATTTGCCGGAACCCTCGGCCGAATGCAGCATGGCGCTCATGTCCTCGGAGGAAGCGGTGGCGACGGCGCTTGATGCCCTGGAGGCGGGCGGACGCAGAATCATTCCGCTGGCCTACGTGAATTCCACTTTGGGCGTGAAGGCTCTGGTGGGGGCGCGGGGCGGTTCCGTGTGCACCTCGGCCAATGCGAGGATCATGATGGAGTGGGCGCTCGGGCAGGGGGACGCGGTTCTGTTCCTGCCGGACAAGAATCTTGGGCTGAACACCGCCGACATCTTGGGCATCCCCGCACTGGAACGCCGGGTGCTGGACGCGCGGAGCAAGGGCGCCCGCGTGGAGGCGTCCCAGGCGGAAAATGTCCGCCTGCTGCTCTGGCCGGGGTTCTGCTCCATCCACACCCGCTTTACGGTACGCCAGATCGAGCGCCTGCGGGGCGAATTCCCCGGCGCCAAAGTCGTGGTGCACCCCGAATGTACCCCGGAAGTGGTGGCCGCATCGGATGCCGCCGGTTCCACCTCGTTCATCATCCGCTACGTGGCGGATGCGCCCGCCGGGTCTACCGTGGTCATAGGCACGGAGCTCAACCTGGTGGAACGCCTGGCGCGGCAGCATGAAGGACGGGTGCGGGTGCTGCCCCTGGTGGAAAGCGAGTGCACGCATATGGCCCAGACCACCGAGGAACTTCTTGGGCAGACTCTGGAAGCCATCGCCGCCGGAGATTCCCGCTTCGTGGTCACGGTGCCGGAGGCCCTGAAGGCGGATGCCAAAGCTGCCCTTGAGCGCATGCTGCGGGTGTGCGCATAAGTCTGCCGGCCCGCTGCCGCGTTGCATTTCCCGGATTTTTCGACGCTCCTGTACCCTGTAACCGTCGTCAGAGGTTACCTATGGCTGAATCGCGCCGCACCTGTCCTGTGCTTGTCATCGGAGCCGGCCTTGCCGGATGCACCACTGCCCTCCGTCTGGCCGACCGGGGTATTTCCGTCACTCTGCTGGCCTCTTCGCAGGATGCCGCCAACGCCAACTCCTGGCTGGCCCAGGGGGGCATCATCTACCGTTCCGCCGACATTTCCGGCGATGTGGAAGCGGAGGCGCTGGCCAAGGATATCATGATCGCCGGGCATCACCATAACAACCCGGAGGCGGTGCAATTTCTGTCTGAAAAAGGCCCGGGAGCCGTGGAGGACGTGCTGGTGAGCCGCATCGGCGTGCCCTTTGACCGGCAGAGCGACGACGGGGTGTGCCTGATGTCCGGGGAATGGGATCTGACGCGCGAGGGCGGGCACTCCAGCCAGCGCATCCTGCACTGCGCCGATCACACCGGGCGCAGCATTATGGACTACATGCTGCATGCCGTGGAGCAAAGCCCGAACGTCACCTTTCTGCGCGGGTATACCGCCGTTGACCTTTTGACCTCGCACCACCACACCAGGGGCATGACCTACCGCTACCAGCTTGAGAACCGCTGCTGCGGAGCCTACGTCTTCAACGAGGCCACGGGCGAGGTGGAAACCATGCTGGCCGACATGACTGTGCTGGCCACCGGCGGGGCGGGGCAGGTGTACCTGCACACCACCAACTCCTCCACCGCCACGGGGGCGGGCATCGCCATGGCCAGCCGCGCCTTTGTGCGGCTGGAGAACATGGAATTCATGCAGTTTCATCCCACCACCCTGTTCCACCTGGAACCGCGCCGCTTTCTCATCACCGAGGCCCTGCGCGGCGAAGGGGCGATACTGGTCAATGCCCGCGGCAAGCGGTTCATGCTGGATGTCGACCCCAGGGCGGAACTTGCCCCGCGTGACGTGGTGGCAAGGGCCATCGTGGATGAACTGCTGACCTCGGGCGAGCCCTGCGTGTTTCTGGACGCGAGCACGGTTAAGCATAGTCTTGAGGAGCGCTTTCCCACCGTGCTGGAAAGCTGCCTGGAGCGGGGCGTCGACATCCGCAAACAGCCCATCCCGGTGGTGCCCGCCGCCCACTATTTTTGCGGGGGCATCCTTACGGACAGGTACGGGCGCACCAGCCTGGAACGCCTGTACAGCGTGGGAGAATGCAGTTGCACCGGCGTGCACGGGGCCAACCGTCTGGCAAGCACGTCACTGCTGGAAGCCCTGCTGTGGGGCAGGTCCGCCGGGGACGATATCGCGGCGCGCCTGATCGGCAAGACCGATCCCTCGTCGGCCCGTCTGCACGAGAGCATCCGCGACTGGGAGCCCCTGGGCGAGGAGCACAACGACGACCCGGCCCTGATCGCCCAGGACTGGGCTTCCATACGCAACATCATGTGGAACTACGTGGGCATCACCCGCACAACTTCGCGTCTGGCCAGGGCCTTTGAGGAACTGCGCGATCTGTCCCGCCACCTGCACAGCTTTTACAAAAGCACGCCTCTGTCCAAGCCGCTCATCGACCTGTTCCACGGCTGCCAGACCGCATACCTGATCACCCAGTCCGCCCTGCGCAATACCAAGGATCTGGGCTGCCACCACAGGATATAGAGCAAATCTATTTTGAGGTTGCCCAAGAGGTATATTGCCTCCGGCGGCCAAAGGGAGTGACTCCCTTTGGAAACCCCCTTTTTTGTCCGACATCGGTGGGAAAATTCAAAGTTGATTCGCCCCAGGGGGAGGAGGGCCATGCCCCGTGCTTCCAGGGCGTCCCGCAGGGGGGCGTCTTCCTCCAGAGGCAGGTCCGGCACGATGCAGCCGGCAACGCCGGCTTCTTCGGTCTTGGCGGCGAGAGCGCGGGAGTCGTTCACGACGCCGTATTCCACCCGCCCGAAAGCATGCAGATGGGCGTGCTCCGGCCCCACGCCGGGGTAGTCGAGCCCGGCCGATACGGAATGCGAGGGCAGGATCTGCCCGTGGGCGTCCTGCAGCAGCATGGTGTAGTGCCCGTGCAGCACACCCGGCGAGCCGGACGGCTTTCAGGCGCACCTTTCCCCTCAGGAGAAAAACCCGCGCCACCAGTAAGAAGAAAAAGCAGCAGAACAGTCAGCCTGTCAAGACAGAAGCGAAAAAGCGCAGCCTGAGAATTTTTTCAAGCCCGCGGCACAGCGCACGTAAAACGCCCTCGCACCCATGAACGGCGGGCTGCGAGGGCGAAGCGGGCTTTACAGGGTATTATTTTTTGTCGTACAGGGCACCGTAAACGTCGCCTACAATTTTTTCAGAGGGGGTCAGCGTCTGCTGGCCCTTTTCCCAACGGGCGGGGCAGGCTTCGGCAGGGTGCTCGCGCAGGTAGACGTTGGCCTGCATCTTGCGCACCAGTTCCATCGCGTTGCGCCCCACGTTGTAGAAGTTGATCTCGGAGCCCACCAGCACGCCGTCGGGGTTGATGATGAAGGTGCCGCGGTACGCTGTGCCTTCGGCTTCGTCATATACGCCGAAGTAGCGGGACAGGCAGCCCGTGGGGTCGGCGGCCATCTGGAAGCGCACGTTTTCCAGCAGGCGCTCCGAGGAGCGCCAGGCCAGATGCGCGAACTTGGTGTCGGTGGACACGGAGATGACCTCCGCGCCGAGTTCCTGCAAGGTTTCATGCTGCTCCGCAAGGTCCGCAAGCTCTGTGGGGCAGACAAAGGTAAAGTCCGCAGGGTAAAAGACCAGCACTATCCATTTTTTGGCGGCCAGCAGTTTGCTGAAGGAAAGCTCTTCAAACCCACCTTCGCAGGGGTTGTAGGTGGAAAAGGTCATGTCCTGTACTTTGTGGCCGATGCGGGCCGAGCAGCAGGCAGATGTGCATGTATCCATAAAAAAGCTCCTTTTCTTTTTGACTTTTATTATCAATAAGAGTTGCCACGCAAAAGGTCAAGCCTAAAACCTTTCAAGGCCATTCCTTGGCGATTATATCGGGCGGCAATAGTAAAAGGCAATTATTATAGGAAGTGCGATATGCAAGTACATGCAAGGCAGGATCTGATAACGACGGAAAGTTTCTGGGCTGTATCATGGTTCTCCATCGTGTGCCGTCTCACAATTCCGGTGGCCTTGCTGCATGTTGCGGCTTTTGGGCTCCAGCATACGTATGATCGCATGATACCCAACAGAGCAGGGGACACGCTGGATATGTTTGCCGAAGGGATCGGACTGCAGCTTGTTCTGCTGCTGGTATTTTGCTTTATCCTGATGCGCAGCCTGCGCGGATTGCTGCGGGACATACGCGAAAAGGGAGGCCTGCGAGGCGTTTCCGAGCGGCCGGAGTCGCGTGCGCTCGCCTGGGTGTTCGGTTGGCTGGAGTTCCTCTGGATCCCCATGGTGATGCACACGTTGCTGCTGGACATTATTATGCAGCAAGCGCCGTCGGCGTACGCGAGTCTGACGCTCTTCCCGGCTATCGGCATGGCTGCGGTGTGGGTAGTGTCTGCCGTTCTGATATTACGCCACGCAGGAGAACGCTTTTTACAGGTGGGGCGGACGCAGTGGATGCTGCTGCGGCTTTTTGCGGCGGGAACGGGCGTTGTCGTCCTGCTCCTTGTCGTGCAGCAAGGTGTCGGCCGCATTCTGGAAGGTACCTTGAGCATAGGCGGGCTGCTGGCTCTGTGCCCACTCTCCGGCGGCGCAGTGGCTTTGGGGTACGCGCAGTGCCTTGCCCTTCATGCGCTGATGGCCGCGCAGATTGAGGGCAGAAGCCGGGCAACGCCCTCCCCCTGATATTCCGGAGCGCCCCCGCGTGAACCCGCAGGCGCGGCTGTCGGCGCGCATCTTCGCAGCCGGGGGATACGCGGCAACCGCCTGGTGGTATCCTTCCAACTGTGCTCGGGGAGCAGGCTGCAACTTTCTGCGGCTGCGCCGCTATTGCAGCTCAGCCAGCTTCTTGATTACCGCTTCCACGTGCCCGTCTACTTTGACCTTGGGCCAGACCGCCCGCACGATGCCCTTGGGGTCGACCAAGGCGGTGGTGCGTACCACGCCCATGTATTCGCGCCCGGCCATTTTCTTTTTCTGCCACACCCCGCAGGCCTCCAGCAGGCTGTGTTCCGGATCGCTCAGCAGCGGAAAAGGCAGGGTGAGCTTTTGCGCGAACTTGGTGTGGCTGGACACGGAATCGGGGCTGACCCCAATAATGGCGGCCTGTTTGCCGGCAAACGCCTGGGCGCTTGCGGCGAAGTCCTGGGCCTCGCAGGTGCAGCCGCTGGTGTTGTCCTTGGGGTAAAAGTACACCACCAGCCATTTACCCGCATACTGGGCAAGGCTGTGGTTCTGCCCGTTCTGATCGGGCAGGGAGAACGAGGGGAAGGGGGTGCCTGATGCCAGCATGGGGCCTCCTTGGGATGTGTTGGAGTACGTTTTCTTTGCGTACCATAACCTAAGCGGGCTCTGTTTCCAAGGGTGCGGCCAGTGATTGCAGCCCGCGTTTGGTGGCGCTGTGCGAAGCAGCGCGGTATGCCGTGAGACAAGGGTGACCATGCGTGCCGCAGAGGGCGGAAAAGCGGATGCAGCATGCCGCGAAAATTTTTTACGGCAACACGGCACACCGCGATATATTTGTGATGCTATGCAGTGAGGCCTTCTCCCACACGGCAATGCGTCAGCCATCTCCTGGATTGCGGATGTTTCTGCCGTTCTTGCATATGTAACATATTCGATATATGTATATTCCTAACGCTTCAGCAGTTATCCCTAAATTCCCTTTCTCATTTTTGCAGTTTCCGCTTTCGTTTTCTCACTCACCACATCCGGGATATTTCCCCAAAGGAGTACGTATGGCCTCACCGATCCGTATTACCTCCAGCAAATTGCTCGCGGCAAGCGCCCTTGCTGGTAAATCGGTTTACGGCACCAGCGCTGCCGATGTTTTTGAAATTACCGCCACATCCACTCTGGGCGCCGCCAGCGGCATAGCCGCGGGCAGCGTGTTCGCCGGGGCCGGTAACGACAAAATCACCGTTACCGCCAAAGCCGGAGCCGCCGGGGTCGCCACCGGCATAAGCGCCGGGCTGATAGATACCGGGACGGGCAACAACGAAGTGAACATATCCGCCGAAACCAGCTACGGCGCGGTAAGCGCCATGTCGGCAAGCAAAGTGAGCGCCGGTTCCGGAAATGATATCGTCCGGATAAGCGCGGCCGCCGGCAAGGCGGGCGTGGCAAGCGGCCTGTCCGCAAGTTCCGTGAATGTCGGGGACGGCGACAACGCCATAGACGTCAATACCGTTGCGGGCAACGGCGCGGCGACCGCTGTGGCCGCCTCCGCCCTGAGCGCGGGCGCGGGCAACGATGCCATCAGCATTGCCGCCAAAACCACGGGCAGCGGCGCGGCCAGTGCTCTGTCGGCAAGCGTTGTGGAAATGGGCGGCGGCGACAACTCGCTCATCCTCTCCGCAAATACCACCAACGGCGTGGCAAGCGTCATGGGCGGCGGCGCCGTGCATGCCGGCAGCGGCGACGATACTCTCACCATGAAGGCCTGGGCCCACGGCAGCGGCGCGGCGAACGGCATGGCCGCGGGGCTTGTGAATCTTGGCGACGGCGACAACCAGATCGATATCCTCGTCCAGTCCGGCAGAGATATCGCCAACTCCCGCGATCTGGGCGCGGCCAGCGCCGTGAGCGGCAGCCGGATATATACGGGCGCCGGGGACGATGTGCTGAACATTGCGGCCACCGCCCACGGCAAAGGCGCGGCCAGCGCGGTTGCGGGAAGCATCCTGCATGTTGGTGACGGCACCAACATGGTCGACATCAGAACTCAGGCTTCTAACGGCGGCGCGGCGAGCGCCCTGGCGGGCAGTATTCTGACGGGAGGAAACGGCGATGACTTCCTGACAATTGCGAGTGTGGTCGCCAACAGCGACAAGAAATCGGTGGCCATAGCGGGAAGCGTTGTGGATGCCGGCGACGGCAACAACTATATCGTTGCGCGTGCCGACACCGTAAACGGCGACGCCTCGGCAATAGCCGTTGAAGACGGAAAACTGCTGAGCGGGAGCGGCTACGACTATGTTCAACTGGTGGCGGTCACCTATGGTAAAGGCATGGCGACAGCCTTTGCGGACAGCGTGATGAACACGGGAGCGGGGGACGACGCCATCAATATCATGAGTAACGCCCTGAGTGCTTCGGGCCGCTCATGCACCGCGCTTAACAGCAGCATTTTCAGCGGCGAGGGCGATGATATCATCAGACTCGACGCGATGGGAGCCGCCGGAAAAAACTCTGTCCCGCAGGTTTTGAATAACGCTCTGATCGACGGCGGCAGCGGGGATGACGAAATCTGGCTGCATACCACCGGCGTGCTTGCGGGCGGTTCGAAGGCCAGTTCCGTGCTCGGCGGGACGGGTGACGACATCATCCATCTTGATCACAACGGCGCGGCGGGCAACGTCGCCTTTACGCAGGGCGGCGCGCATCTGCTGCTGGACGGCGGCTCCAACAGCGCCGTGTCCCATGCCGCATACAACGGCGGCGTCTCCCACCTCGGAGACATCCTTGCGCTGGAGCATAACTACGCCGATACCGGGCTACTGAACGCCTTCCTTTCCCAAACCACGGTCAAGAACTTTGAAGCCCTGCTCATGGATTTCACCGACCAGAGCGTCGACGCCGGCATCGACCTTGACGCCCTGCTCGACGCGGTAAAGGCTCTGCGGACCGACAATGCCGGTCTGGACCTGATTATCAAGGGCGATGCCGGTCTGGACAACGTGCAGTCCGACGGACTGCTCGGCGCGGCCCAGCAAACGAACGTGACCATTGCCGGCATTGATGCCGCAACGTTCGCGCACTACACGGTTTCGTACGAAAACCAAGCCTTTGACGTGTACCTCCAGTCGGGCGTCGGTATCGTCTAATCTTGGGCAGTGTCGTCACGCGCGCTTTTTTGCCCTCGGCTGCGTCAGATTTCGCCGTTTATTTCGGTCGAGTACCGTCAGAGTATCCCCCCTTCATAAAAGGCCCATCTTCGTTGCCGGAGAACAAAAAATCATCTCATGACGACGCTGCCTAGGCGGCATGCCACAGCCGCATTCCACAGAGACAAAGGCCGTCCCCTTGCGGCGGCCTTTGTCTGTTTTCCATACTTCTCTCTTTGTCCGGAAGCGCCCCCATGTTATCGCGGCATCGCCCGCGCGTAATCGCATTGGCGGTTCGGGATTTGCATAGCACTCAAAAATCAGGAGGGGGACGATGAGGGAGACCAGCCTTCGGATGCAGAACAGCACGCCGGACCTTGTGGACGGACAGGCGTTGCCGGCGGCGGCTGCCTCCGACATGATTTCTTCATATGCCGAAGCCATGGATGCGTTTGAAAAACAACTTTTGCTGCGGGCTCTGGCGCAATGCGGCAACAATGTCGCCCAGGCGGCAAAATGTTTAGGAATAGGGCGCTCCACCTTGTATAAAAAACTCATCCGGTTGCATATTGTTCTCTAAAACGGGAAATTGTCCCGTAATGGAGACAAAGGGGCAAAAGCGTTATGCGGGTTGGGTTGTTCTTTTTCCGGCGTTGCCGGAAGCGGATGCTGCTGTCTCGTAAATGAGATATCAGGGGAAGATCCGGACTGTTGACGGAGGCCGGGGGGCGCAGTAAACTAATCTACTAGAGTAGTTTACGCTTCAAATAGTCGCTTAACGGCGGGCAAAGCCCGCCTACGCCTATTTGGCGGCAAGGATTTGCCGACAAATCCTTGCGAGCATTTCAAGTGTGAAATGCTCTATTGCAACAAACACGTAACCGGAGGTTCCTCGCGCCATGAAAGAAGTAGTCATCGCCGCTGCCACGCGTACCGCCATTGGCAGTTTTAACGGTGCATTCTCTCCCTGCACTGTTGTTGATCTGGGCGCTGCAGCTATCAAAGAAGTATGCGCCCGGGCAAAAATAGGCCCTGAAGTACCCGAAGAAGTCATCATGGGCAACGTACTGCAGTCCGGCCTCGGGCAGAACACGGCCCGCCAGGCCGCCATGCATGCGGGGCTGCCCAAGGAAACGCCGAGTTTCGCCATCAACAAGGTGTGCGGGTCGGGCTTGAAGTCCGTCTGCCTGGCGGCCCAGGCCATCCAGAGCGGCGATGCCGAATGCGTCATCGCCGGCGGTATGGAAAGCATGACCAACGCCGCCTACGTGCTCGACAAAGCCCGCCAGGGCCTGCGCATGGGTAACGCCACGCTGGTGGACAGCATGGTCAACGACGGTCTGATCGATGCCTTCAACAACTACCACATGGGCATCACCGCTGAAAATGTGGCCGAAAAATACGGCATCACGCGCGAAATGCAGGACGCCTTCGCCCTGTCCTCCCAGCAAAAAGCCATCGCCGCCATCGACGCCGGCGCATTCAAAGATGAAATCTTCCCCTTCACCGTCAAAGGCCGCAAGGGCGACATCATCATAGACACCGACGAGTATCCCCGCCGCGACGCCAGCATGGAATCCATGGCGAAGCTGCGCCCCGCCTTCAAGAAAGACGGTACCGTCACCGCCGGCAACGCTTCGGGCATCAACGACGGCGCCGCCGCCATGGTGGTCATGAGCGCGGAACTCGCCGCCAAGAAGGGCATTACCCCCCTGGCCCGCATCGTTGCCTACGCCTCGGCCGGGGTTGACCCCGCGTACATGGGCATCGGTCCCATCTTCTCCTCCCAAAAAGCCCTCAAGAAAGCCGGGTGGAACGTCCAGGATCTCGACTTCATCGAGGCCAATGAAGCCTTTGCCGCCCAATGCCTGGCCGTGGGCAACGAACTCGGCTTTGACCCGAAAAAACTTAACGTCAACGGCGGCGCCATCGCCCTTGGGCACCCCATCGGCGCCAGCGGCGCGCGCGTCCTGGTCACCCTGCTGCATATCCTCAAAAACCGCGGCGGCAAGCGCGGCCTCGCCACCCTCTGCATAGGCGGCGGCCAGGGCATCAGCATGCTGGTGGAAAGAGTGTAATAGAATGCCTCCGGCGGGCAGGGCTCTGCCCTGCACCCGGCAAGGGGGTGACCCCCTTGCAACCCCATTAGGGTTGTTGGGGCCGACTGGCGGATTGGCTTGTTGTGCTCGGGCCTTGCTCTCGGTAGAGAGAAGGAGCTTGCGCCATAGAGGGCAAAAAGCTCAGGAGCCGGAACGGATCTGCGATCGAAAACGGGAAAGGCCGGAAGTGGATATGCGGTGAGGCAGGTTTCCCTCAGCGCATCTGCTTCCGGTTTTCACAGCGTAAAAAGACTGCGGGCGGCACCTTGTTTGAAGATGCCGCCCGCAGTCTTTTTCTTATTTGCTCGAGAGTGAGCTCCGCTCGGATTCCTGAGTTTTTTGATCTTTGTGGCAGAACATCCTGCTCGCCATCGAGAGCAGCGTCTGGGCAGGACAAGCCAATCCTCCCCATCGCCTCATAGAGACCTGAAAGGGGTCCAGGGGGCAGTTGCCCCCTGGCAGGTGCAGGACAGCGTCCTGCCCGCCGGAGGCATTCTCTTCCCCCCTACGCGTTCAAAAAGCGCAAATCCGGGCGGGCCGGGATTTCGTTTCGGGCGGCGAGCTTTTGCCAGAAGAGGAGCAGGGCTTTTTGTTCCAGGTCGCCCAGGGTGTAATAGAGCCCGGCGAAGTAGTCGGCGTGTTCGGCGCGGGTCATGTTGGGGTAGTTGGCTACGGCGATGTCGAGGATGGTGTCCATGTGGGCGAGACCCCAGTCGCGGGAATCGGAAAGGAGTTTGCCGGGGTTGGCCGCGTCGGGGGTGGCGGCCAGGGCGCAGCGGTCCGCCACCCATACACCGAAGATAAAGGGCAGGCCGGTCCATTGCTGCCAGGCTTCACCGAGATCGAGGACGTGGGGGTAGGCCGGGTGACGGCGCAGGCGCAGGGCCTCGTCGCCGATGGCCAGGAAGGCAACGGGCGGGTTGCCGGTGGCGACCATTTCGGTGGCGGAACCGGTGAAGTAGGAAATGCCCTTGAGTTTATAGCAGTCGTCAAGGAGCATGCGCAGCAGGGTGGCGGAGGTGTGGGTTTCCGCGCTGACCAGGAGGGCGCTGTTACTGAGTTCCTCCACGGGCTTTTGCGAGACAAGGAGCACGCTCTGCACCGGCCCTTTGCAGCCGATGGCCAGATCGGGCAGCAGGAAATAGCGATCCGGCCGTCGGGCGTATTCCACGCAGGAAGTGGACGCGGCCAGCATGCCGCCCTCGGCCATGAGGTTGTTCAGGACAGCCGGGGGGCCGTAGACCAGTTCATACTCGTGGGGAATGATGCCGGATTCCAGGGCGTGGTAGATGGGCAGGACGTTGAGGTACGAAATGCGCCCCATTCGGGGTTTGGCGGTGGTCATAAGCGCTCCTGAGGTTTTCAGCGGGCTGCCGTTGCGCTCCCGGAGAAAAACTTTTCCATGAACGGCAGACGCGCGGCCCAAACAACACTCCCCCAAATTAAAAAGTTTGGGGGAAAAGAGGATGAGGGCGTGGGGGAAGGAGCTTCACACATATGTCCACCTTCGCTACGCTCATGATGGACGGCCCCTTTTCCAAAAGGGAATCCTCTCCTTCCCCCGCCCTTTCACTGCACCAGCGAATAGTCCATGTAGCGCTGGCGGGGGGTGAACCCGGCCTTTTCGATGATGTGGTGGATTTCCTTGCGGGAGAGCCGGAAAGAGACCCCGGCGGCGGCCACCACGTTTTCTTCGATCATCAGGGAGCCGAAGTCGTTGGCCCCGTAAAAAAGGGCCAGTTGGGCCACCTGCGGCCCCATGGTTACCCACGAGGCCTGAATGTTGGGCACGTTGTCGAGGACCAGGCGGGAGAGGGCCAGCATGCGCAGGTATGCCGGCGAGGTTTCCGGGAGCCTCGGGATATTGGTGTGGGCGGGCTGGAAGGTCCAGGGGATAAAGGCGGTGAACCCGCCGGTTTTGTCCTGCGTGCCGCGCACGGCAAAGAGGTGGGCAAGGCGGTCGTCGTCTCCCTCCTCGTGGCCGAACATCATGGTGGCGGTGGTTCTCAGGCCGAGGTTATGGGCTTTTTCCATGACCATGAGCCATTCGTCGGCGGAGCACTTGTTGGGCGAAACCTGCTTGCGCACGCTGTTGACCAGGATTTCCGCGCCGCCGCCGGGGATGGAGTGCAGCCCCGCATCCTTGAGGCGGGCGATGACGGTTTCCACGGGCAGGCCTTCCTTGTGCGCGAAAAAGAAGATTTCCGGCGGGGAGAAGGCATGGATGTGGATGGAGGGGTGGTGGTCGCGGATCCAGGCGATCATGTCCTCGTAGAAGGAGAGAGGCAGATCCGGGTGATGCCCGCCCTGCATGAGGAGCTGGGTGCCGCCCAGGTCTATGGTCTCGCGGATTTTGCGATCGAGCTCGTCAAAGCCGAGCACGTAGCCTTCGGCATGGCCGGGCGGGCGGAAAAAGGCGCAGAAGCGGCAGGCGCAGACGCAGATATTGGAGTAATTGATGTTGCGGTCCGCCACATAGGTCACCAGGGCGCCGGGGTGCAGGGCTTGGCGGAAGGCATGGGCCAGTGCGCCGAGGGTGAAGAGACCGGCCTCGTGGTACAGGGTGTGCGCTTCGTCCGAAGACAGGCGGGCCTCTGCGGGAATAGAGCAGGAAGGCTGAGCAGGGGGAGCGGCGGAACGGCCGGACACCGAAGGAGCAGGTACCGGAGTGATACGGGAATATGCATCCAGCAGGCGCTCCGTAATGGCCCGTACGGCGGGGCTTTCCGGCGTAAGGATATCGCGGGAGAGGGAAGCGACGGAGGAAGCGGCCGCGTTTGAAGAGAGATCTGGCGCAGAGGATGGATGGCGGTTGCTCATGCCCGGCCTCCCACGGAGTTGAAGAGGGCGTCGCGATCCACGGGGGTAAAGCCGCAGCCGGCGATCATGGCCTCAAGCTCCGTGCGGGAGAGGGACTGGCTGGATTCCGCACCGGCCATATGACCGATGTGTTCTTCCTCGATGGTGCCGTCCAGGTCGTCCGCGCCGAAGGTCAGGGCCATCTGGGCGAGCTTGACCCCGAGCATGATCCAGTACGCTTTGATGTGCGGGATGTTGTCCAGCAGCAGACGGGCCACGGCGATGGTGCGCAGGCGGTCGAGGCCGGAATCCACGGCAGGGGCGGCGTCCAGTTCCCCGGCCAGGGCGTTGTGCCTGGGCTGAAAGGCGAGAGGGATGAAGCAGGTGAAGCCGCCGCTTTTGTCCTGCTGTTCGCGCAGGGCGCAGAGATGGTCCACCCGGTCGCGGATGCTTTCCACATGGCCGAAAAGCATGGAACAGTTGGAGGCAAGGCCGAGGGCGTGGGCTTCTCCAGCGATGCGCAGGTAGTCGACGCCGGGAATTTTTTCCGGGCAGATGCGGCGGCGCACCTGGGGGTTGAAGATTTCCGCGCCGCCCCCGGTAAGCATTTGCAGCCCGGAGGCTTTCAGGCGCTCCAGCACCTCTGTGGTGCTACAGCCTTCCATACGGGCGAAGTGGTCGATTTCCACTACGGTGAAGGCCTTGAGCACGGCCTTGGGGCGCAACTGCTTGAGGGTGCGAAAAATGTCTTCGAACCAGTCCAGGCGCAGGGTGGGGTGGCAGCCGCCCACGACGTGGATTTCCGCAAAGGGCTGGCCGCCGTCATCCAGGGCGCGGGCCACAATGGCGTCTTTCTGCAGGGTGAAGGCGCCGTCTTCGGCTTCTTCCCGCCGGAAGGCGCAGAAGCGGCAACGGGTCACGCAGACGTTGCTGTAGTTGATATGGCGGTTGCGCACGTAGTAGGCCTTGTCGCCGTGCAGGCGGGTGCGCGCGTGGTGGGCGAGGGCGCCCACGGCCAGGATATCGGGGCAGGCGAACAGGGCTTCGCCTTCTTCGGGGCTGAGGCGTTCCCCGGCCAGCACCTTTTGGTGGGCGCTCTCCAGGCCGAGGCGGGCGTAATGTCGGGAGTCAAACATAGGACGAAAGGGGGTTCAGGTTGAAGGGCGCTTCTTATTACGGATATGTAAGGGCAGGATTCTTCCGGGCGACAGCACCCACCATGCTCTCATATCCGCGGTGTAGTCATTCCTCCACGGTCAGGGACGAAGCTGGTGTTGCGGCATTCCGTCCCGAGCCTGTCCAAACGCGTGCCACAGCACAACACCGGGAGCCAAATCGGGTGGAAACGCCTCTCAGCCCGCCAACCAATCACAAAGACCTGATGGGGATTCCAAAGGGAATCAGTCCCTTTGGCCGCCGGAGGCATGCCTTTTTCTTGCCCTCTACACGTTGAACAGGAAGTGCATGACATCGCCGTCCTTGACGATATACTCCTTGCCTTCCACGCGCAACACTCCGGCGGAGCGGGCGGCGGCTTCGGAGCCGAGGCGGATATAGTCGTCGTAGGCGATGACTTCGGCGCGGATGAAGCCGCGTTCGAAGTCGGAATGGATGACGCCGGCTGCCTGAGGAGCTTTGCTGCCCACGGGGATGGTCCAGGCGCGCACTTCTTTTTCCCCGGCGGTGAAGTAGCTGGCGAGGTTCAGGGTATGGTAGCCGGTGCGGATGACCTGCACCAGACTGCTTTCGGTGATGCCGTACGAGGAGAGGATTTCGGCCTGTTCCTCGTCGGAGAGCCCCTGGAGTTCTTCTTCTATTTTGGCGCAGACCAGGACGACGTCGGACCCGCGCTTGGCGGCGAAGGCCTTGAGGTCGCGCACAAAGGGGTTGGCGTCGGCATTGCCGAGGCTGGCTTCGTCAACGTTGGCGCAATAGATGGCCTTTTTGGCGGTAAGCAGGCCGAGTTCACGCACGGCTTGCTTGTAGGCGTCACTGTCCGCACCGGAGAAAGTTCCGGCGGGGTTGCCCTGGTTCATGTGGTTGAGGAGGGCTTCGAGTTCCCCGGCCAGGGTTTGCATGGCCTTGTCGCCCTTGGCGGCTTTGCGGGCTTTTTCCAGACGTTTTTCCACGCTCTGCATGTCGGCGAGGAGAAGCTCGGTCTCAATGGTTTCTATGTCGCGCAGGGGATTGATGTCGCCATCCACGTGGGTGATGTTCTCGTCGTCGAAGCAGCGGACGACCTGGAGGATTGCGGCGCACTCGCGGATGTTGGCAAGAAACTGGTTGCCCAACCCTTCGCCCTTGCTGGCCCCGCGCACCAGCCCGGCGATATCGATGAAGTCCACGGTGGCGTGGATGATTTTTTGCGGCTTGACCAGGGCGGCGAGGGCGTACAGGCGCTTGTCGGGCACGGGCACGGTGGCCTTGTTGGGCTCGATGGTGCAGAAGGGGTAGTTGGCCGCTTCGGCGTTCTGGGCCTTGGTGAGGGCGTTGAAAAGGGTGGATTTGCCCACGTTGGGCAGGCCCACGATACCGATGCTGAGAGCCATGCAGTACTCCGGAAAGACAGGTTACAAAGTTACGGTTTGGAAAAGGCCGTCCCGTGCGCAACCTTCGGGGAGGTTGCCACGGGACGGGAAAGCCATTGCGGCGAAACGGAGCTAGGCAAACTCCCGCAACTGCTGCCGGTTGCCCACGTTTATCGTGTTCCAGGCCGGGGCTTCCGCGCTGTGCAGGGCGGCCGCCGGGGCATGCTCCTGCAGGATGGGGCCGACCATTTTGCCGAGCACGCCTTTGGGGCCGCACTCCACAAAGGTACGCGCGCCCGCGTCCCACTGGGCGGTGATGATGTCTATCCAGTAAACGGACGAGGTCATCTGGCGCAGGAGGCGCTGCCGGAGGATGTCGGGGTCGGTTTCCGGCTTGGGTTCGGCGTTGCTGTAGACCGGAAAGCGGGCCTTGCTCCAGGCCGCCTTGCCTTTGCCTTCGATAACTTTTGCCAGTTCGGCGGCAGCTTCCTGCATCAGGGGGCTGTGGAAGGCGCCGGAAACCGGCAGGGGCACGGCGCGGCCTTTGGCTGCCTTGATTCCTTCCTGGGCGTGGCTGATGGCGGCGAGGGTTCCGCTGATAACGAGCTGGCCGGGGGTATTGTAGTTGGCCACGACCAGGGGTTCTCCGGTGGCGGCGGCGCTTTGGGCGACGCATTCCTTGACCTGGGGCAGGGAAAGTTTGAGCACGGCGGCCATGGCTCCCTTGCCGCCAGGGTCGGCGTCGCTCATCAGGCGGGCGCGCAACGCGACGAGTTCCAGCACGGTATCAAGGGAAAGAACCCCGGCGGCGCACAGGGCGCTGTATTCCCCCAGGCTGTGCCCGGCGGCGGCCATGGGAGTGAGGCGGGAGGAAAGTTTCTGCCACAGGGCCAGGTTGACCACGGTGAGGGCGGGCTGCAGGTTACGGGTGTCGGAGAGTTCTCCGTCGCCGTCTTCCCAGCAGATGGCGCGCAGGGGCAGGTTGCTGATGCGTTCGGCCTTTTTCCAAAGCTGCATGATGTCGCTGTCGGACTCCGCGAGGTCGCGGCCCATGCCCGGCTCCTGGGAGCCCTGGCCGGGAAAGAGAAGAGCAGTGGGAGACATGAAGAATTCCTCCGGATGACAGGGATGTGTGCCAAGGGACTTGTACCCGAAGCGGGCCGCCTTGCCAAGTGAAGCGCTTGCGCCGTGCAGGGGAAGGGGGAGCGTCCGGGAAGCACAACAGAAGAGGCAGGCAGAAGCCAGACATGACGGCACCCGCGCATTGGGAACGCCGCACGGGAGCGGGATCGCGGAAAATGGCGATCCCCTCTTGACAGATAATTGTCTCTGTGCCATTTATATTTTTAATGGCACAGAGACAATTATTAACCCAACGGAGGCTGGCATGTTCGGCATAAACTACATCAAGACGGAGCCGTCAACGTACATCATTCAGTACAAGGGAGGAAAGGCGGTGCGGGAGGGCGCCGGGCTGTCGTTCTTTTATCTCGGCCCCTCCAGCTCGCTGGTGTCGGTGCCTCTGGGCAGTGACGATGTCGACTTTATCTTTCAGGAGCTTACCAGGGACTTCCAGCAGGTCACTGTGCAGGGCCAGCTTACTTTCAAGGTGGTGCAGGTGCACAGCCTGGTTTCCATGCTCAACTTCAGCGTGAACAAGCGCGGGCGGTACCTTTCGGAAGACCCGGCCAAACTCAGGCAAAAGCTCGTCAATCTGGTGCAGGTGGCCACGCGCCGCGAACTGGCCGGCCTGAACCTGCGCGAGGCCATGTCCGAAGCCGAATCCATCGCTTCGGCCATCAAGGGCGAGCTTGCCGGTTCCGCCCAGCTCAAGGAGCTTGGACTCGAGGTGATCAACGTTTCCATTCTGGCGGTCATGCCGAACAAGGAAACGGCGCGCGCTCTGGAAGCGGAAACGCGCGAGACCCTGCTGGGCAGGGCGGACGAAGCCGTCTACCAGCGCCGCAACGCCGCCATTGAGCAGGAGCGCCTGATCAAGGAAAACGAGCTGCACACCGAAGCCGCCGTCGAAACCAAGAAGCGCGAGATCATGGAACGCCGCATGGAAGCCAGAATGGCGGAGCAGGAAAGGGCCCAGGCGATACGCGAGGCGGAGATAGCCGGTCAGATTGTGCTGGAAAAGAAGAATGAAAACCTTGTGGCCCTTAAGGTGGAAAACGAGAAGAAGGCTGCCGAGGCCAGGGCCTACGGGCTGGAAGCCATGCTCCGCCCCCTGCGCGATGCCGAGCCGCGCCTCATTGAGGCCCTGGCCGCCAGGGGCATGGAACCGGCCCAGCTTATCGCCCTCTCGTTCAAGGAACTGGCCGGGCAGGCGGAAAAAATCGGACAGCTCAACATCTCGCCCGACCTGTTAAGTCGGCTTTTGGAGCAGGAAGATGCCCAGGCTCACTGAAAACAAGATTGTGCTCATTACCAGAAAAACCCGCCTGGAAGAGCTGGTCGCTAGGTATAATACCCTGGAGCAGGTGCGCTTCTACGTGGAAAGCCTGGGGGCCGACTTCAGTGACTACCAGCGGGAGGATGCCGCCCACAAGGCGGCCCTCCGCCTGCTGGAGCGCGACCTGGCGGAACTGGGCCGGGTGCAGGTGATCGAACGGTTCTACGTGCCCAATTTTTTGTTCGGGCCGGAAGATACTGTGGTGGTCGCCGGGCAGGACGGACTGGTGGCGAATACGTTGAAGTATTTGCAGGAGCAGCCGGTTGTGGCGGTCAACCCGGATCCCGGGCGCTGGGACGGGAAGCTGTTGCCCTTTACCCCGAAGGAAGCCCGGCTCGTGGTAAAGGACGTGTTCCGCAACAAACGCCCGTTCAAGGAAATCACGCTGGCCCAGGCGGAACTTCCCGGCGGGGCGCGGCTGTATGCCGTGAACGATCTGTTCATAGGCCCTAAAAGCCATACCTCGGCGCGGTATATTCTGGAAACCGGGGAAGAGACGGAAACGCAAAGCTCCAGCGGCATCATTGTTTCGACCGGACTGGGCTCGACCGGCTGGCTGAGCAGCGTGCTCTCCGGGGCGGCAGGCATCGCCCGGCTCAGTTGCGAGCTGGGCCTGGCTTCAGCGGATACCACGCGGGGAGCCTGTTCCTCCGATGCGCGGGAAAACGGGCGGCGTGCCGGAGGCCAAAAGGCGGCAGCGCCCGGGTTCGACTGGTCCGCCGAGTACCTCTATTACAGCGTGCGTGAGCCGTTTCCGAGCCGCACGACCGGGACCAGCCTGGCTTTCGGCCGGGTGGACGCCGCATCGCCCTTGTCCGTCACCTCGCTGATGCCTTCCAACGGTGTCATTTTCAGCGACGGCATGGAGGACGATTTTCTGGAGTTCAATTCCGGGCAAAAAGCAGTTATTGGTATAGCCGACAAGCGCGGAAGGCTGGTCCTTTAGGCAGCGTCGTCACGAGCGCTTTTTGCTCCAGGCTGCGTCAGATGAACCTTGTATTCCAGTCGAGTACCGTCAGAGTATACTCCTTTCATAAAAAGCTCATCTTCCTTGCCTGAGAACAAAAAATAATCTCGTGACGACGTTACCTAGACAGGGGCTGCGCGGCGCTTGGCGTTTTTTTGCGGGAGCGGCGGCGGATTGCCTGCATACTTTTGACCGGCGGGGAGCCATGGACTGCACACAGACCGAAGCTGATTTTTTGCGCGAGTATGACCCCAGAGCCTTTGACCGGCCGAACTGCACGGTGGACATGTGCATTTTTACCATACGGGACGCGGCCCTGCATGTCCTGCTCGTCAGGCGCGAAAACCACCCGTTCAAGGACTGCTGGGCTCTGGCGGGCGGGTTCGTCGATATCGCCGCGGACGAGGATCTGGAAGCCACGGCCCGGCGCAAGCTGCTGGAAAAGACCGGGGTCAGCGCGCCGTATCTGGAGCAGTTTGGGACCATCGGCAACAGAACCCGCGACCCCAGGGGCTGGTCGATAACCACGGTATATTTCGCCCTGGTTTCGCCGGACGCCCCGCAGCACCGGCCGGGCGAAGACTCCGGCAGGATCAGATGGTCCAGGGTAGAAGGCTTGGGAATAGTGGAACGGCTGGCCTTTGACCACGCGGAACTGCTGGCCGGATGCCTGCGGCGTCTGCGCGACAAGGTGCTGTACACCTCGTTGCCCGTACACCTGATGCCGGACGTGTTCACGCTGGGCGAACTGCAGCGGATCTACGAGGGCATTCTGGGATGCAGGCTGGAGCACAAGTCCTTTCGCCGGCGCATGGTCAATTCCGGCATTCTGGAGGAAACCGGAGAGTTCCGGCACGAGGCCAAACGACCGGCTCAGCTCTACCGGCTCAAAGAGAGACTGCGCACGCATTTTTTCCTGCGTAACCTGGAAGGGCCGAATCTTTCCTGCGCGGGCGCGGGCCAGGATCGGGGAACGGCAGAAAGTGCAGGGGAATGAGCCCGCGTAAACGCGGGGGAATCTTCCGCCGCAGGGGCTGCCCGGGCGAAGAGTGCGTTTTTCCGTTTTTTCCAGCCTATCTCACATGTTGGGGGGGCCTTTGCAATAGAAAAAGGGAACCCGTTGCAACGGGTTCCCTTCAGGGCCGTTGTATCTTTTAAACTGAGGGCAACCGGGCGGACTCGAGCCGTCCCGTCTGTTGCGGGAGGGGCGGGGTGGAGCCCGCAGTGCCCCGTCAGGCCTTGTAGCCGTGACGCTCCGCGTTTGTGATGCAGTCCTGCTTGCCCTTGTAGCCTTCGGATGAAGCGCCGATGATGTTTCTGTTCGCTGCGGTATGCCTCCAGCGCCATTCGCCTTTTTTATCTTCATAGAACTCCCAGGTTCCGGCGTTGTTGAATTTGCCGTTATACCCGTAGTGTTCCGCATTTTTTACCGCATCGGATTTCGCTTTGTACCCTTCTGTAGCAGCGCCGACAATATTGCCGTTTGTGGCTTTTCTTCTCCAGCGCCATTCACCTTTCTTGTCTTCGTAAAATTCCCAGGTATCGTTTAACATCTTTACTCCTGTATCGTTTTTGTGAAAAACACAGTAATGGTAGATGACACAGCAAAAGACACTGTATGAAAAACATGCGTGCATTCTTACTATGTCATTTCCGCAAATGCAATTGTAAACATGAATATTGATATTTCACATTCCAGCATCGCCCGTTTTCTGCAGTGGTGTTTCGTACGCAAAACCGCTGTGTCTGCCGGGTCATGAACGCGCCGGGAATCCTTCCGGTGCGGCCGCTTTTCTTTTTTGAAAAATACGAGTATAAACACAGATCAGATAACGAGATATGTCGTACGTAGCGTTATTTTGTATGGCATGCTGCGGTGACTGCGTCGCGTAGCGCCCGGCGTTTTCCGGAAAATGCCGCGCCGCCTGTCCAGGCGGTCTCTTGGCGGACAAGCAAAAAACTTTTTTAACGGCACAGGAGGGTGTTGCTATGGGGTTGTTTAGCTTTATCAAAGAGATTGGTAAAAAATTCACCGGTGACAGCGCCGCGCTTGATGCGGATGCCCTGAAAAGAGAACTCGATTCGTACAAACTGGGTACGGAAGATGTGCAGGTCTCCCTGCAGGGCGACAAGGTTGTGCTGGCGGGAGAAGTCAAGGACCAAACCGCTTTTGAAAAAGCCCTGCTCGCGCTCGGCAACGTAGCCGGTGTCGCCGCGGTGCAGGCGGACGGCCTGAAGGTGGCTGCCGCCGCCGCTGCCGAACCGACGCTGTATACGGTAAAATCCGGCGACAATTTGTGGAAAATCGCGGAAGCGCATTACGGCAAGGGAAAGGGCGATAAGAATCCCCTTATCTTTGAAGCCAACAGGCCTATGCTGACCTCGCCCGACAAGATCTATCCCGGACAGGTGCTGCGCATTCCGCCTCTGGCCTGATAGCGGGCTTTGAGTGTACCTCGCCGATTCTCAGCGCGCAGGCGAATGTCTGCGCACTGAAGAACACACCAATAAGAAGCGTCCCCGGTTTTGCCGGGGACGCTTCTTATTGGCATGTTGCATTACTCACAAACGCCTATTCATTTTTCCCCAAATACGTGGGTGCAGGGTGCGGCCCGCATCGCACTGAGACAAATTTTTCACATCGCGGGAGCGTTATTGGTCGGGTGACCTTCGCAGCCTTGCTTTGGTCCCCTGCCGGGTGTGGGCAGAGCCCACATCTGATTCAGGCGGCTTCGACAAATAAGTTTTTACCAGACCGCGCTCGCTTATTCTGCTGCCACGGCGGGGGTGTAGCCTTTTTCCTGCATAAGAATATCCAGGGGCATCATGCAGAGCAGGGAAAGCTCCAGGGGAACGTCGCCGGAAGAGGCGCGCATGTCCACCCCGAGCAGGTAATGCTTGCATACGTTACAGGCTTCGGCCCGTTCTTCCGGGTGATCTTCGGTGAAAAATACGGGCAGATCCTTGAGGGCATCCTGTTCACAGACCGGGCAGGTGGTGCGCGAGAAGCGCCACTCGTGCCGGCACAGGGAGCATTGCAAAAAGCGGTGTCCCTCCTTGGTTTGCAGGGAGGTGGCGTGGGGGCGGTTGCCGCAGATGGGGCAGTAGCCGCGTTCCCAGGTGGGCAGCCTGGTCTTTGCCGCGGCCAGCATCACCCGTCTTGCCGCCGCTCCCGCCAGGTGCAGGGCAAAGAGGGCTGCCGTGTTTTCGCTGTGACCCTGCTTTTTAGCCCAAGCCTTCATCTTGTCCATGCGTCCGCCAAGGCGGAAGGCGGCCAGCTCGCGGCACAGGGCGGGGTTTCTGCCGAGCAATGTTCCTATAGCGCGGATGTCGGCCTTGATCTCGGGCATGCCTTTGGCCGCAGCCGCGGCGATAGCTTTGGGGGCAGCCTGCAAAAAAGGTTCATCGCAGTAAAGAGCCGGGTCGGCATCCAGAGAAGACATCCAGGCTTTGCCCTGAGCAAAGGAGGCGCGGTCCAGGGGCGGCAGCTCCAGCGCGGGCAGTTCCGCCGCCAGGGTGTTCTGGGCGTCAAGAAGGGGGGCGAAGGCTTTCAGTACGGTGGCGCTGTGAGGGTGCCCCTTGGTCAGCAGGGAGATGACGGCCTTGGGTGTATTCACGGGAGAACCTTTGGGCTGAGGGTGCTTGGGCATACGTGGGTGCGGAAGCCGCAGGCGCGCGCACCTGACTTCCCAAAAAGGGCGTTTCCCGCGCGGGAGACGCCCTTTGGATCTCGTACGAAAGTGGTTTCCGGGCCGGCAAGCAACCCGGAGCGAAGCCGCCCGGCGGACCCGCTCCGGGAGCGGGTCATCAGGCTTCCGCAAACTCGTGATAGGTCTTGGGATCGTCCGTCACGATGAATATCACACGCACGTCATCGGCATCAATAGCCTTGGCCTTGGGATACCGCTTTTTCAGCTCTTCCACACGGCGTTTGGCCTCGGCCAGAATTTCGCCGCGTTCGCCGAAATCGATGGCCGTGGGGCACGAGAGCACGCAGGCGGGCTTCATGCCGTTTTTGATGCGATCGATGCACATGGTACACTTGCGCATGATCTTGGTTTTGGGATCCTGCCGCGGCACCTTGTACGGGCAGACGGTCAGGGCGGTGTCGAAATCGCTCTTTGACGTGCCGTCCGTGTAGACCACGGCGCCGGTATCGTCATCGTGTATGATTTCATCCCCTGCCGCCGCCGCGATGCAGGGCGGGTTCACGCAATGGCGGCACATGTCGGAGAAGAAATGCCAGTAGGGCTTGTTGGTGCCTTCCTGTTTTCCTTCGGAGAACCGTACCACTTTATAGGTTTCATAGGAGAAGTCGGGCGGGTTCTGGTAGGTGCCCGTCTGTTTCGTTTTTGTGCCCGGCAGTCTGTTCCACTGCTTACAGGCGACCTGACATCCGCGACAGCCTGTGCAACGCGAGGTGTCCACAAGGATGGATTTTCCGTCAGACATGGTTCACCTCCTACGCCTTCTTGGCAATGTTGACCATGAAGGCTTTGTACTCGGGCGTGCCCGCGTTGCCGTCGCCCACAAAGGGAGTGAGCAGGTTGGCGGTATCGCCGCAGTCCTTGGGGAAGAGCCAGCCGTAGTTGTAGGTCATGCCCAGCTGGTGCACGGTTTTGCCGTCAATGACAAAGGGCCGGAAGCGGGTGGTGACCATGGCCACGGCATCGACCTTGCCCCGGGCCGACTGCACAGTGATGGCGTCGCCGTTGGCAATGCCTTTTTCCTTAGCCAGCTCTTCGCTCAGTTCCACGTAGGCCTGGGGCATGGCTTCCGTAAGCCAGGACTGCCAGCGCGTGATGGCGCCGGTGCACCAGTGTTCCGTGGCCGAGTACGTGGTCATCACCAGGGGGAAGCGGGCGTCGGCACTGGCCGTCTGGTCCTTGTCGCTCTTAAAGATGGTGATGATCGGGCTGTTCTGCTGCGCAGAGATGAGGTTCTGCTTGAGCGGGCTTTCCAGCGGCTCGTAGTGCTCGGGGAACGGACCGTCGCCGAGGCCGGGGCCGAAGAGGGAGCTGACGCCGTCGGGTTTCATGATGAAGGGCAGCTTGCCGCCTTCCATGGCCATGGGCGGCCAGGGACCGTCAGGCACGTCGCCCACCCATTTGCCGTCCTTCCAGGCCAGAACGGCGCGGTTGGGGTTGTAGGGGTTGCCCTGCTGGTCAACGGACGCCCGGTTGTACACGATGCGCCGGTTGACCGGCCAGGCGAAGGTCCAGTTGGGGTAGAGGCCGAGCCCCGTGGGGTCTTCCTTGCCGCGCCGGGCCATGAGGTTCTGCCCGTCCAGGCTGAAGCTGCCGCTGCACAGCCAGTTGCCGCTGCTGGTGCTGCCGTCGGCCTGCAGCAAGGCAAAGCCGGGAACCGTCTGGCCTTTCTTGTAGTCCTTGCCGTTAATGGTGACGTCGCGCTCAAACTCGCCGTTGATGCGGCGGGCCACCTTTTCGGCGTCGAACTCGCCCTTGTTGTCCAGGTAGTCGAAGCGCATGTTCAGGATGGCCTCTGGCAGAGCCCCGCCGTCCTTCTTGTACATGGCCTGCAGCTTCTGCATGATCCTGGTGACCATGGCGCCGGTGGAAAGGCATACGCCGGGACCGTCGACAGCCTTGTACATCCACTGCATCCAGCGGCCGGAGTTGGCCTGGCTGCCGTTCTTCTCAATGTTGGCGGAGGCCGGCAGCAGGAAGCATTCGGTCTTCACCTTCTTGGGATCAAGGCCGGGGCCTTTCCAGAACGAAGCGGACTCGTTGTCGAAGATGTTGACGTGCACCATCCAGTCCAGCTTGGTCATGGCGGCGCGCACTTTATTGGAGTTGGGCAGGCTGCCGCAGGGGTTCTGTCCGATACAGAAGTACCCGTTGATCTTGCCGGCGTACATGGCGTCGATCATGTGCAGCACGTCGCAGTTCTGCGTGTCGTCCACCTTGGGCAGCCATTCGTAGGCGTAGCCGTTTTCGGGCTTGGCCGCATCGCCGAACCAGGACTTGAGCAGGCTGGCCACATACTTGGGCGTGTTGCTCCACCAGTTGACGGATCGGGGATCCTTGGTGGTGGGCGTAGCCGCCTTGACGTACTCGTCAAAGGTCTTGCGGCTGGCCCTGGGCACGGGCAGGTAGCCCGGCAGGTAGTGGTAGAGGATGGCGTGGTCGGTGGAACCCTGCACGTTGGGCTCGCCGCGCAGGGCGTTCACCCCGCCGCCGCAGATGCCGATGTTGCCGAGCAGAAGCTGCACCAGGCAGATGGTGCGGATTTTCTGCACGCCGATGGTGCTCTGGGTCTGGCCCAGGGCGTACATGACGGTGCCGGCGCGATCCTTGACCCCGGTGGAGGCGTACAGCTCGTAAACGGCCAGCAGATCTTCCTTGCTGGTGCCGGTGATGGCCGAAACCTTGTCCAGCGTATAGCGGCTGTAGTGATCATACATCACATTGAGCACGCAGCGCGGGTTCTTGAGGGTCTCGTCCCGCTTGGGCAGGCCGTTCTCGTCCTTTTCCAGCATCCACGTGCTCTTGTCGTATTTGCGCGTGGCGGGGTCATAGCCGGTAAAGAGGCCGTCCTTGAACCCGTACTTTTCGCCCACGATGAAGGTGGCGTTGGTGTAGTTGAGAACGTAGTCCTCGAAGTACTTCTTGTTCTCGATAATGTACTTGATCATGCCGCCGAGAAAGGCGACGTCCGTACCCGAGCGTAGGGGCACGTACAGGTCCGCCTTGGCGGAAGTGCGGGTGAAGCGGGGATCCACGTGGATGAGCTTGCCGCCCTTCTGCATGGCCTTCATCACCCACTTGAAGGAGATGGGGTGGTTTTCGGCAGCATTGCTGCCCTGAATGAGAATTACATCACTGTGCTGAATGTCAATCCAGTGATTCGTCATGCAACCGCGTCCGAACGACTCTGCCAGAGCCGGTACAGTGGGGCCGTGTCAGACCCGGGCCTGGTGGTCGATGTAGGTGAGGCCGAGTCCCCGTGCGAACTGCGCGGTGCTCCAGCACTCTTCACTGAGGACGTTGGAACTGCCCATGAGGGACATGCTTTCCCAGCGGTTGACGGTTTCGCCTTTGGCGTTCTTGGCGATAAAGTTCTTGTCGCGCTCCTTCTTGATCAACTCGGCAATGCGGTTGATGGCGAAGTCCCAGTCCTTTTCTTCCCACTTGTCTCCACCGGGCTTGCGGTACAGCACCTTGGTCAGGCGGTGCTCGTTGGCCGCGGACACCTGGAAGAGGCCCGCGCCCTTGGCGCACAGGGAGCCTTCGTTAATAGGGTGTTCAGGGTCGCCTTCAATATTGAATATTTTGCCGCTCGCCTTGTCCGTGCTGCAAATAAGGCCGCAGCCCACGGAACAGTAACAACAGATGGTGGTGCTCTGCACCGCCGTTTTCAGGGCGTCGATTTTTTTCACATCCGATGCAAACGCTTGGATCGGGCCAAGATCCAGGCCCAGTCCGCCGAGAAGCAGACCCGTGCCGAGGCAGCACGACATTTTCAGAAATGCTCTGCGTTTCATGAAACCTCCTTGCCGTATACGGTTGGGCACAGCCGCGCGAGGCAGTTATGCTCTCCAGAGCATATATAACACGATAAGGGAAGGCAAGGGGAAAAGGTATGTAATCGGTTACTTGCATAGAGAAAAACTGCATTCGTCCCGGTTGGGGAGGCAGCAGGAGACATTTTGCAAGCGCGGATACAGCATGGCTGAAGGCACATGCGGCAAGGCCGCCGCCTATACGGACAGGTGCGTGCCTATTTCCACCACGCGCGAGGTGGGGATGTTGAAGAATGTAGAGGCGTTCCAGGCGTTGTTGCTCAAAAAGACAAAAAGAGCCCTGCGCCACGGGCGCATGACCGGCTTTTCCGCCGCGGGCAGGATGGTTTCCCGGCCGAGATAGAAGGTGCAGTCGTATAACGGCAGGTACATGGGGGAGTCTTTCGAGTGTTCGGAGATATCGGTCATGCTCGGTTGTTCCATATAGCCGTAGGAGGCGGTCATGCGGTACACGCCCATATCGCTGTCGCGCTCGTTCAGGGCAATGCGTCTGTCGGAGGGCACATGGGGCGCATTGGTGGTTTTGATGGTGAGCAGCACGATGGTTTCCGGCACGGTATGGATAAGGGCTATGGAACGGGCCAGCGGCATGGGAGTGAGGTGCTGGTTCATGGTCATGTACACGCCGATACCGGGGCTCCGGGTGACCTTCACTTCCCGCAGGGAAGTCAGAAAGGCGCTGAGCGGCATGCTCATGCGCTCGAAACTTTCGGCAAGAAATGCCCGTCCCTTTTTCCAGGTGGTCATCACGGTGATAAGCACGATAGAGGCCAGCAAGGGCAGCCAGCCGCCGTCCATGACCTTGATCAGGTTGGCTCCGAGAAAGGGCAGGTCGAACGAGAGAAACAGAACCAGCAGCGGCACGGCCCTGAGTAAAGACCAGTTCCAGACGTAGCGGGTAACGGCGAAATAGAGCACGGAGGTCATGCCCATGGCGCCGGTCACGGCCAGACCGTAGGCGGCCGCGAGTCCGTTGGCGTTCTGGAAGATAAGCACCAGAGACAGGCAGGCCACCATGAGCAGGCTGTTGACAGTGGGCAGGTACACCTGCCCCTTGGCGGCGGAAGAGGTATGCACGACACGCATGCGCGGCAGAAAGCCGAGATGCACGGCCTGCTGGGTCAGCGAATAGACGCCGGTGATCAGAGCCTGGGAGGCGATGACCGTGGCCAGGGTGGCGAGTACCAGCATGGGGTACAGCAGAAGCTTGGGAACCGCCTGGTAAAACGGGTTGTGGGCGGTTTCGGGATTGTTCAGGATAAGCGCGCCTTGGCCCATGTAGTTCAGGAGCAGGGCGGGGCAGGCCAGAAAGAGCCAGCCGTTTTTGATGGGCGCGCGGCTGAAGTGGCCGAGGTCGGCATACAGGGCTTCTCCCCCGGTGATGCACAGCACGACGGTGCCGAGCACGATCATGCCGTGCAGGTGGTTGGCCCTGAAGTATTCTATGGCATGGTGCGGGCTTATGGCGGTGAGTATCGAGGGATGGGCGGCAATGTTGAGGATCCCGATGCCCGCCAGGGTGGCGAACCAGAGCAGCATGATCGGCCCGAACACACGGCCTATGCGCGCTGTCCCGTGTTTTTGCAGCAGAAAAAGCACAATCAGAATGGCGCAGGTGATGGGCACAACCAGTCCTTCTGCCGCCGGGGTGACCACGTTCAGCCCTTCCACGGCCGAGAGCACGGATATGGCCGGGGTGATGATGCCGTCACTGTACAGCAGAGCCGCGCTGCCCAGGGCCAGGAAGGGCAGGGCCTGAAAAAACCTGCTCCGCGGAGCCTTGTCTATGGCGTTGTGCAAAATGGCCAGCAGAGCAAAGGTGCCGCCTTCCCCCTGGTTGTCCGCTTTGGTGACGAAACAGACGTACTTTATGGTGATGACCACCATAAGGCTCCAGAAAATGAGGGAAAGAACGCCCATGACGTTGAGGGGTGTCACGGGGATGGCGTGGGGGCCGTGAAAGCACTCTTTGAGGGCGTAGAGAGGGCTTGTGCCTATATCGCCGAATACCACGCCGAGAGCGGTAATGGTAAGGGCCGCCATGCCGGGCCGGGCCGTGTGCGATGTATCTGCCGCAGCCGCGGGGAGTGTCTCTGCCATGCGAAAACCGCCTGTACCTGTGTGAACGGGACTGGTTGCTGCTTTGCTGTACCGACTTTTTGCCTATTACCCGAGATTGCGGAGCATTGCCAGCATAAAGAAGCTTACGGCGGAAAGGGTAGAGCGGGTGTCCCAGGCGAGAAGAGGCGTCCTTCGTTTCGGGTGTGCGGGCCGGCTGCGCGTAGCTTTTTCGTGGCGTGACGTCCTCGGACCGCGCGAAAGTTTTCTTGGAAATGTCCGCCGAA
>JAVBPV010000028.1:0-19674 GCA_031549405.1 Desulfovibrio sp. | reverse complement strand
CGGCGCTTAACGGCGGCAGTGAATGCCGCCTGCGCCTTCGCGGCGGGCTGTTGCCAAAGGGGACTTTGTCAACAGCCACAGACAAGCAGGGTGGCCTTACGGTCCCCCCGCTTGTCTGGTATTTCCTGAAACTTCTATTGCTTCTTCATCTTGGCGATCAGGGCCGTCAGTTCCTCGGCCTGGCGGGCCAGGGCAAGCACGGTTTTGGCCGCGCTTTGCATGCTTTGGGCCGTGGATCCGGCTATGGAATTCATCAGGCTGAAGGATTGGGTTATTTGGTCGCTGGCGGCCGCCTGCTGCCTGCTGGCCGCCGCGATGGAATGCACCTGCCCGGCGGTTCCGTCCACCATGCCCACGATTTCCTTGAGGGCTTCGCCCGACTGGTTGGCAAAGCCCGTGGCCTTTTCAATGGTGGCCACGGCAAGGTCCACCTGGGCCGTGCTGGCCCCGGCGCTTTGCTGGATGGCCCTGATGGCGTTGGCCACATCGGTGGTGGAGGACATGGTCTTTTCCGCCAGTTTGCGCACTTCGTCGGCGACCACGGCAAAGCCGCGTCCGGCCTCGCCCGCGCGGGCGGCTTCGATGGCGGCGTTCAGGGCCAGCAGGTTGGTCTGGTCCGCGATGTCGGAAATGACGCCCATGATCTGGTTGATGGACTGGGCGTGCCCGCCAAGCGTTTCCATATCGGTTTTCAGCTTCAGCGATTCGCGCTGCACCGTCGTGATGGCGCCAACGGCCTGGGCCACAACGCCGGAACCGGCCTCGGCCCTTTGCCGGGTGGCGGCGGAAACGTCGGAGGCCATTTCCGCGCTTCTGGTGACTTCATGCACGGTGGCGTTCATTTCTTCCATGGCGGCGGCCGCTCCGGCCACTCGCCCGGCCTGTTCCACAGCGCCGTTTTCCGCCTCGCGGATCTGGTCGGCAAGCTCACGGGAAGCGGAGGAGACAACCTCCACCACGGCTTCCAGATGGGCCGCGGCGGCGAGCATTTCCTGCTGATTGCGCTCCGCCGCCGTGCGGGAGGCTTCCGCCTGCTCAAGGGCTTTTTGGGCGTTGGCGGTTTGTTGTTCCGCTTCCCGGCTTTTGCTTTCCGCATGGTTCAGGGCGTCCATCAGCTTGCCCACCATGTCGCGCAGGCTGAGGTCCAGTTCGCGGAACTCTCCGGTAAAGGAAGCGGAGTCGGGCAGGGCGGACATATTGCCGGCGGCGATTTGCCGGGCCACGTCGACCATGACCCTTATGGGCCTGCTGATTGCGCCGGCGAACTTCAGCGAGGCCAGCACCAGCAGCAGGGCGATGCCGCAGGAGATCAGCAGGATTTTAAGGATGACGCCGGTGGTGGTTCCGTACACTTCCGCCGCGTCAATGACGGCCAGCAGCTTCCAGCCCTTGTAGCCTTCCAGCACGGACACGAAGCGGTCGCCTCCGTCGATGGAGACTTCCCTGACGCCGTCCTTGGCGGCGGTGATGTCCCGCAGCGAGGGAATGCCGCCTTCGCTGATGTTTTTAAAGCCCAGCTTGGGATGTTTGGGGTCGGCCAGGATGGTGCCGTCGTTTTGCAGCACCATAAGGTAGCCCGTGCGGCCTATTTTGATGGCGGAAACCTGGTTGATCAGGGTGTTCAGAGAGATGTCCAGGGTAAGGACGCCCAGCGTTTTGCCCCGGTCGCTCACCTTGCCCAGCACGGAGTAAATGACTTCGCCCGAACTGGAGCTTTGAAAGGCCGGCGTCACCGCCGTTCCGGAAGAAGCCATGCCCTGCTTGTACCAGCCCCGCTGCCTGGGATCGTAGCCGGGCTTTCTGGGGCCGGAGGGGTATTCCATATAGGCGCCGTCTTCCATGCCCACGCTGACGGCCGCAAAGGACGGATGCGCGCGTTTGAGGCGCTCGAACTGGATGTCCAGGGCCTGGCCTTCGGGGCTGAGCTGGTCGCGCCTGTTGGTTGTTTCTTCCTTGGTGTCGACATAGACGGGCAGACGGCCGAATGCGGCGGCAACTTCCGGCAGGGAGGCGACGTAGGCGGCGGTTTCCTCGTTTTGCCGGAAGGTATTCTCCAGCAACTCGCTGACGCGCTGGAGCTGCCCCCGTGAGGAGTCCGCGAACTCGTTGCGGGCGTCCGCGCGCATCTGCCAGATGATAACCGCCACAGCGCCGGCGGTGGAAATGAAAATGGTCAGCAGAAAAGCAATGACAATCCGCGTTTTGATGGACATGGTATCCCCTGGGTTGCAGCGTGGCGCCTTATAGAGATAATCACATAACAATGCGGAAAAGTTGTATTTGAAAATCTTATTTTGTCAAGCGATGTCAGAGCAATATTGAGTGCCCATTCCATAAAACCGTTCAATAGACGATTTTATGGAATGGGCGCTAATATAAAAATAGGCTGATGGCTTTATTTTTCTTCTTTCTGCTGCAACCTTCTGTGCAGGGCGAAGCGTGAAATGCCCAGGTAGTCCGCCGTCTTGCTTTTGTTGCCGTCAAAGCGCTTCAGGGCGGCGATGACCACGGCGTCCACAAGATCGTCCAGTTTCAGCGGCTCTTCGGGCAGGGCGATACTGCCCGGGTTTTTCAGGTCCAGGGGGGCGGGGGCGGCCATGCCCTGCTGGCCCCGGCCCGATGCGCGGCGCTCCACGAAATAGCCGTTGACTCCTCCCGAAAGCAGAAACTGGATGTGCTCCGGCAGCAGCAGTTCGCCGTCGTGCATGAGCACGGCGCGTTCCAGGGTGTTTTCCATTTCCCGCACGTTGCCCGGCCAGGGATATTGGCGCAGGGATTCGAGGGCGGCGGGAGAAAGGCCGGTAAAGCGCTTTTTCTTGCGCGCGGCCTCGCGCCGCAAAAAGTGTTCGGCCAGGGGGCGGATGTCTTCGGGCCGTTCGCGCAAGGGGGGGATAAGCAGGTGCCCCACCCGCAGGCGGTGAAACAGATCGCGCCGGAACAGGCCTTTTTCCACCATGTCCGTCATATTGCGGTTGCCCGCGCAGATAATGCGGGCGGCGAACTCGCGTTTTTTCACTCCGCCCACGCGGTAGAAGCTGCGTTCTTCCAGCACGCGCAGCAGTTTGGGCTGCAGGGTAAGGGGCATTTCCGCCACCTCGTCCAAAAACAGGGTGCCCTTGCCCGCCTGCTCCAGTTTGCCCGGAGCGCCCTCGGCCCGGCTGCCTGTAAAGGCTCCCGGCTCGTGCCCGAACAGCTCGCTTTCGAACAGTTCGTGCGGGATGGCGGCGCAGTTGATGGCCATGAAAGGCGTGGTGTTGGCGCCTTCACCGTGGTGGATGAAGCGGGCGAATATTTCCTTGCCGGTGCCGGTTTCCCCTTCGATCAGCACGGGCACCGTGGGATCGGAATGCAGAATGAGGGCTTCGCCCAGCAGGCGGAGCATGGCGGGCGATTCCGCGATGACAAGGCCCACGCCTTCCACCTCGCGCAGGCGGTGGCGCATGTCCTCCAGGTCGCGTTGCAAATCCGCGGCCACGCGCGAGACTTCCGCCTTGATGTCCGTGCGCAGGGCGGCGTTTTCCATAATCAGGGCCTGGTGCTCGGCGCTTCTGTCCACCACGGCGGAAAGTTCGCGGGCGTTGATGGGTTTGTTCAGGTAGTCGTAAGCGCCCTTGCGCAGGGCTTCCACCGCCGTGGTCATGTCGCCGTGGCCGGTAATAAGAACCACGTCGCTGGCGCGGGCCGCCGGATCTTCCTTGATGGCGGATAGCAGTTCCAGGCCGTCCATGCCGGGCATGCGGATGTCGGTGATGATCAGGGGGAAGAATTCGCGCCGGGCGGCGGCCAGGGCTTCTTTGGGGTCTTCCATGCCGCGCGGCTCGTGGCCCAGGTCTTTGAGCACCAGGCAGAGGCTTTGCAGGCTGTTGCTGTTGTCGTCGACGACCAGGATGCGCATGGTGGGGGCCTTTGGAGGATACCGGATTTATGATGGGGGGAGTATAGCCCGCGGCGGGTTTTGATACAAGACGCGGGGGAGGGGCGCGGCGGGGGATGCGAAGGGCCGAAAAAAAAGACCGCCCGCATCGCGCGGCGGTCTTTTTCAGGCGGGCCTGCCCGCAAAATTTTACGGCAGCACCAGATAACTGGTGACGCTTTTGACGTTTTTGACGCTTTTGGCGGCCGCGATGGCGCGGTTGATGTTCTGCTGGGTGTCGAGAACGCCGGTAAACACCACATGCCCGCCCCACACGTCCACGGTGATCCGCGTGGAGGGCAGTTCCTTGGTGAACAGCAGCTTGGTGTCGATTTCGGTTTCAATGGCCGTGTCGCTTACCAAAGAGGAGGTTCCGCCGGGGAACCAGTGGGTGGTGACGTGGACGACGCCGGAGGTTTTGCTTGCTGTATCAAGGGCAAAGGCGCGGAAAGCGGGATCGGCCTCGCCAATCAGGAAAACGTGCCCGCCAAAGCAGTGCACGTTGACGTTATTGGCCTTGACGGCGTCTTGCTTCAGCAGGGCGGAGGCGATGCCGGTCTTGATGCCTGCGTCGTCGTACTGGGCGGAGACGGAACTGTCGCCCGGCCCCGCGCCGGGGATGGAAACGCAACCGGAAAGCGAACCGGCAAGCACAAGGGCGGCAAAGGCAAGGACGGCGACGAGATGTTTCATGAAGTTCCTCTCAACGTAATTTCCGGGACATACCTTACCAGAGAATACTGTAGGGGCTATGGAAAGGTCAATATGCGCGTCCGCCGTAAGGGGCGGCAAGCCGCCGAAAAACGTCCGCCGGGAAAAGAAAAAGCTTTTCGCGCGGGGGTGCCCCGCGAAAAGCCTTTCGGCGGAACGCCCCCGCGCGGAAAAATTTTTGGCGTAAGCCGGGGCCGGCGCTCATCCGTTTTGAAGGCGGCCCCGCTACGCCAGCATGTTGAGGGCTTCCTGCATCTCACGGCTCAGGCGGTTGCGCACCGACGACTGCACGTGGGAGGTGGAGGACATGAACTGCCCGGCCCGCAGGGAATAGATTTCCTTGATCAGAGCCCGTCCCGCGCGCTTGAAGGATTCGGGCGCGCCGCCGGGCGTCCTGAGTTTGCCCGCGCCCACTTCGTTCACGGCCTTGCTGACGATGCGCGCCGCGCCCGACGGGCCGTGCTGCACGGCGGTGCTGAACAGCACCTCCTGCAGGGCCGGGGGCATGTTGTTGAAGGCGACGCCGGTGGATTCCTCAATGGCCTGCATGGCGGGCTCAAAGTGGCTGCTGCGGATGAAGTCGCCCTGCAGATCCTCGAAACGGTCCGGCTGCTCCTCGGCGATTTTTTTCCATTCGTCGGGCATGGCTCCGCGCCTGCCGCCGGTGTTGGCCGGGCCGGAAGAGGCAAGTCGCCTGGCCAGGTCCGGAGCCTTGTCCTCCAGGTAGGTGATGAAGTTCTTCATGGTGCCGGCGCGGGAGGAAATCTGGTATTTGCCGTAGCTGGTGCCGCCGTGGCGGTCGTAGCCGATGGCCGAGATGCCCTCGGCACCGGACTCGAACTTGGCCGCCAGCGCGCCTATGGGCTGTTCCCCGTTGCCGCCGCCAAGCTGGCGGAAGGTTTTGACCAGGCTTTTGGTGGATTCGCCCGAAAACAGGGGCGACTCCAAAGGGGCGGCGGCGCCGCGCTGCCGCTCCCCGGCCGTGCGCAGGCCCGCGCGGGCCGCGTCGCCCATGCCGGGAAAGGCCGCGGCGTTGCCGAAAGCCGTGCCGGAGGTCAGGGAATTCAGGGTTCTGATGGGCCGGTCGCCGTTTTCCAGAACCTTGGCAAGGGTGGCCGTGGTGCGGGCGCTGGAAAGATCCATGCCGCCGGAATATCCGGTGGTAAAGGCGGGGGAGTTCAGGGAATAGTTGATGGAGCCGGGGGCGGCGCGCCCGGCAGGGGCGTCCGTTCCGGCGGAACCGCGCGAGCCGGCGAGCCTGCCCCGCCCCAGAGGGGACAGGCCGCTTTTGCGCGTGTCTTCCATGCCTATGTCGTTGCGGCCGGTGATGGGACGGCCGGAGATGCGCTCGCGGGAGGCGGCGGGAATTCTGCGGGCCATGCCGGGCATGGCTTCCGCCCGGCGCTGGGCGTCTTCCCGGGCGGCGGAAAAGCTTTGCGCGCCCAGGGGCTGGGCTTGCTTGCGCACGGCCGTGCTTAAAACGCGCGAGGATCCGGCGTCCGGCAAAGGCCGGGGCATGGACCCCGTGTTTTCCGCGGGCCGGGCGTCCTGCGCGGGCAGGGAAGGAACCTTGGCGTTCAGCGAAGAGAACAGGCCGCTTTTTCTGCCGGCATCGCCCTGGTTCGCCGCCGCCCTGGCCTGGGCCGACGGGGAGTTTTGCCCGGCGGCGTTTTCAGCCGTGGGCAGGTATGAGGCGAAACTTCCCGGCGTATTCGCGGCCTGGGCCCCGCGCGAAGCGGAACGCCCCCCGGCCTTCTGCACCCGCGAAGGGGAAGGCAGCTGCCCGTCGCCAAAGGTAAGCGTCGGTTTTCCGTTAACCATGGAATACTCCTAATATCCGTTGCGGCACAACGATTCACGTTGCGCGGCACGGGCCTGTGCGCCATTCCGGCCCCTTTTCGGCAGCGGGGCTTGTCCGTATACGGCAACAGCCGTGCCATAATATAAAAAACAATATATATCCGTATGTTGATGAAAAATCCTGTGGGATCGAGCGGTTAGCGGGCGTCAAAATTTTGGAAGGATAAAGAAGAAGGGGCCGGCCGGGGTGAATAATACAGAAAGAGTGTCTTGACTAATTAACTATATAATTATATTTTTAGTCAAGCAAGCACGCTCTGCCGTCCCGCCGCCATCGAACGGTCTGCGACGGCCCCTTGCGCATGCGTGAGAGGCGGGCGAGACAACCTTTACTGAGGCAGCCATGCGTGATCGCATCGATCCATCCCCCGCCCCCGGCGAGATTGCTCCTTTTGCTTCTGTAACGGAAACGCCGGGCTTTCCCTCTCCTCCTTCTTCCGATCTCGCGGCGCTCCCGGCGGCGTTGCTGGGCGGCCTGACGATCCTGCTGAACGTCCTGGCCGCCCTGGCGCTGGGATTCTTCTGCCTGCTTTTTTCGGGCTTTGGCTGGGAGGCGGGGGCGGCGCGGGATATCATCCTGGCCGCGGCTCCCCTGCTGTCCATGTTCGTCGGGGCGTTCGGGGGGTGGGCCGCGCGCATCGCCTTTCTGCTGAACCTCATCAGTGCTTGCGTGATGGTGTATATCTTCTTTACCATGGGGTCCGATTTCACATCCCTGTGTCTCGTCCTGCTGTTTTTGGGCGCGAATGTGGGCAATATGCGGCTGGCGGTAGCCTGGTCGCGCGGCGTCATCCGCACTTGACGCCAAACGGTAATGACGTATTTACTTGGGGCGCGAAAAATTTCCGGCGGCTCCTTGAAATACGGGAGTATCGCGACAGAAGGAAAAGCATGGGCAAAGATCTGATTATCGTCGAATCACCGGCCAAGGTGAAGACCATCCGCAAGTTTCTTGGCAACAAGTATACGGTGCAGGCCAGCGTGGGACACGTGCGCGACCTGCCTTCCAAGACCATTGGCGTGGACGAGGAAAACGGCTTTGCGCCCCAGTACCAGGTTATAGAAGGCAAGGAAAAGGTCGTGGCCGCCCTGCGCGAGGCCGCCGCCAAGGCCGACAACGTCTATCTGGCCCCCGACCCCGACCGCGAGGGTGAGGCCATCGCCTGGCATGTGGCCGCCCTGATCGAAGACGAAAACAAGAACGTCCGGCGCATCCAGTTCAACGAAATCACGGCCAAGGCCGTACGCGAGGCCCTGGCCAACCCCCGCCCGCTCAACGCCGACCTGTTCGACGCCCAGCAGGCCCGCCGCGTGCTGGACCGGCTGGTGGGCTATAAAATTTCTCCCCTGCTCTGGAAAAAGGTCAAGCGCGGCATTTCCGCCGGGCGGGTGCAGTCGGTGGCCCTGCGTCTGGTGGTGGATCGCGACAAGGAGCGCCGCGCCTTCGTGCCCGAGGAATACTGGCTGATGCGCGCCTTTCTGGCGGCCGGGGCGCCCCCGGTGTTCCGCGCCGACCTGCACAAGGTGGACGGCAAAAAGCCGGACCTCTGCAACGAGCAGGCCGCCCTGGCCGTGGAAGCGCGCGTTCTGGGCAAGCCTTTCACCGTGGACGCCGTGGAGGTGAAGGAGCGCGAAAGGACGCCCACGCCGCCCTTCATCACCTCGACCCTGCAGCAGGTGGCCAACCAGCGCCTGGGCTACACGGCCAAGCGCACCATGAACGTGGCCCAGCGCCTGTACGAAGGCGTGGATCTGGGCGAAGCGGGCACCACGGCCCTGATCACCTATATGCGTACCGACTCCGTGCGCATTTCGGACGAGGCCCGCGACGCCGCCCGCGAATACATCGTGGAAACCTGGGGCAAGGAATATTACCCGGCCAAGGCCCGGCACTTCAAATCCAAGGGCGGGGCCCAGGACGCCCACGAAGCCGTGCGGCCCGTGGACGTGACCATCGCGCCGGAACGGATAAAACCCCTGGTGGCCCCGGAGCAGTACCAGCTGTACCGGCTGATCTGGACGCGCTTTGTGGCCTCGCAGATGGCCGGGGCCAGGGTGCAGGACACGGTGGTGACGGCTTCGTGCGACGGGGTGCAGTTCCGCTCCAAGGGCGAGAGGCTGCTCTTTCCCGGTTTTTACGTCCTGTCGCCCCAGAAGAACGACGAGGTGGTGGAACTGCCCGCCCTGGAGCCGGGGCAGAAGCTCACCCTGGAAAAGCTGGAAAAGGAACAGAAGTTCACCCAGCCCCCGCCGCTCTATTCCGAAGCCTCGCTGGTGCGCGAACTGGAAGAAAAGGGCATAGGGCGTCCTTCCACGTACGCCAGCATTATCGCCACCCTTATCGACCGGGAATACGCCCGGCTGGAGGACAAGCACTTTACCGCCACGGACCTTGGCGGGATTGTCTGCGATCTGCTGACGGAATACTTCAAGGAACTGATGGACGTGGGCTTTACCGCCCAGATGGAAGAAGCCCTGGACAAGGTGGCCGAAGGGGGCGAGGACTGGGTGGACCTGCTGGGCCGCTTCGCCGCCGATTTCAACCCCACCCTGGAAAAAGCCGCCAAGGCCATGAATTCCGTCAAGGGCGGACTGCCCTCCGGCCTGGACTGCCCGGAATGCGGCAAACCCACCATGATCCGCTTCGGCAAGGCGGGGCCGTTCCTGGCCTGCTCCGGGTACCCGGCCTGCCGCTTTACCAGCAACTTCACCAGGGATGAGGAAGGCAACGTGCGCCTGGCCGAGCGCGAAACCCCGGCCCTGCAGATAGTGGGCAAGTGCCCCGACTGCGGCGCGGATCTCGCGGTGAAAAAGGCCCGTACCGGCAGCCGGTTCATCGCCTGTACGGCCTTTCCCAACTGCACGCACGCCGAGCCTTTTCCCACGGGCGTTCCCTGTCCCAAGTGCGCCGCCGCGGGGCTGCCGGGCATGCTGGTGGAAAAAAGCTCCAAGCGCGGCAAGATTTTTTACTCCTGCGATCAGTACCCCAAGTGCGACTTTGCCATGTGGGACATGCCGGTCAAGGGAACCTGCCCCAAGTGCGGCTCGCCCGTGCTGGCGCAAAAGACCGTGCGCGGCAAAACCGTGATCGGTTGCCCGGAAAAGAAGTGCGGGTACCGGGTGGAGGACGGCGAAGAGCAGGGATAAGTTTTTGATCGCGGGCGGGCGTATCTGGCGGCGAGCCTCCTGATACGCCCGTGGGCCGCATTTGGGATCAGTAACGGTCCTGTCAGCCGGGGCAATGCCCCGGATGACAGGACCGTTTTTTTTGCGTGCTTTTATATATTTTTTGATTGACAATGAATTTCTTTTTCAATTAAGGTATACTCAAGAGCCGCCGGGAAGGCGGCATTTCAGGAAAAATCGCCGGCTCCGCCCCTAGGCGGGCCGGCATGAGGATCAACACAGGCCAAGGAGGGAGAGTATGTGCGCGGCATTGGTGGGCGGCATGGACCGCCTTCGCAACGAATATATCGAGACGGCCAGAGGACTGGGCGTGGACCTCAAGGTGTTCACCGGCCAGGAGCGCAGCATCAAAAGCCAGCTGGGAGACGTGGACATGATGATTCTGTTCACGGGCAAGGTGTCGCACGCCGCCCGGCAGGAAGCGGTAAAACACGCCAAGACCCGCAGGATTCCCCTGCACATGGTGCACTCCTCGGGCGTGTCTTCCCTGCGCAAGTGCATCGAGGGGGCATAGGGCGCTTTTGTCTGAAGCGTCCTGAAACGCCCCGGTCCCGAACAGGGAACCGGGGGAGCGGCTTCCACCTTAAGGACGGAAGCCGCTCGCTTTTTTGGCGGGCCTTGTTGCCGGGGGGGGCGGGAAAAGGCTTTCGGCCGGAGCGGGAAAAGCCCCGGCCGCCGGGCCGGAAGGGTCAGCGCTTGCGGGGAACCAAAAGGTACAGCCGGGTGGCCAGCCATTCCAGGACCAGGGTGGGGTTTACCGTATAAATGAGGCTGTCCTGGCATTCGGCCAGGACTTCGTCGAGCATGCGCAGGCGCTCCAGAGGCAGGCGGGCGAAAAGGCTTTCCAGGCCCTCGGCCGGAGCGTTCCCGCCGCACAGGTCGGTGAAGCGCGCGGCCAGGGCGCGGCGGCAGGCGTTTATCAGGGCGTGGGCCAGGGGAGCGTCCACAGAGCCTTTTGATCCGGAACGCTCGAACCAGCCCCGCCCGCTTTCCGCAAACAGGCAAAGGGCCGCCACCCAGGGGGCAAGGTTCTCGTCCTCTTGCGGCGCGTGGCCGCCGGGCCAGGGCAGGGTCAGCACCAGGCTGCGCGACACCAGGGTGGGGAGCAGCCGCTCGCGCTGGGGGGCCAGCATCACAAAGGAGGTAGCCGGGCGCGGCTCCTCAAAGGATTTGAGCAGGGCGTTGGCCGCGGCCTCCATCAGGGACTGGGCTTCGCGGAAGACGACCACGCGGCGGGCGGCCTCGCGCGGGGGTTCGCCCAAAACGCCGCGCAGAGCGCGCACATCGTCTATTTTGATGCTGCCGGCGGAGCCGTCCAGAAAAAAGCAGTCCCGGTGCAGATGCGTGACCATGCGGATGCATTCCGGGCAGGAAAAGCAGGGGGAGAGGCTGTTGGAGACGCCGCCGGATTCGGCCGGGGTACGGGTTTCCCCCGGAAGGGGGCTTTCCGGGGCGGAGCGGGCCGGATCGGCGGAGGGCGGGGTGGCGGCTTCCGGCGCGGCAGGGGCCGGCGCGGAGGCTTCCGGAATGGCGGGCGCGAACGGAAGCAGGGGAAGGGAGGGCGGCGCGGCAGGGGCCGGGGCGGCGGATTCCGGGGCGGCCCGCGCGGTTTTTCCTGCGGGTTGCGCGGCGGGGCAGTTCAGCAGCAGGGACCAGTAATGGGCGGCGGCAAGGCGCAGTTCGGGCGTGCCGCCCTCCAGCAGCAAAACCTGGGGGGGGCGCTTGGCCAGGCGCTGCAAAAAGCCGCGAACCCGTGCATGCGCCGGGGCAAGGGCAAAGGCCTCCACCGGGGCCATCAGGGCGGCAACGGCGGCGGCGTCGGGCAGATCGTCCGCGCCGGGCGCGCGGGCGGGGCCGGATGCCTCCGGGGCGTCGTCGGGGCCGGCTCCGGCCGTAAGGGAGGCTTTGGCCTTCTTGGGAGAGGGTTTTGCCATGTGCGCGAGTGAGGGGTTATTGTTTCGGGCGAGCGGGTCACAGGAAGTGACCCCGGACGCTATCTGATAATGGTCTGTTCCCGATCCGGCCCCACGGAAACGATGGAAACGGGCACTCCGGCCAGTTCCTCCAGGCGGCCGATATACCGCCGCGCGGCTTCGGGCAGGTCTTCCCAGCGGGCGGCGTTTTCAATGGAGCCGCTCCAGCCGGGCAGGGTCTCGTACACCGGGGTGACGCGGGCCATGCCGTTTTCCACCTGCGGGGGATAGTCGAGCTTTTGCCCCTCGTACATGTAGGCGGTGCAGACGCATATTTCTTTGAGGCCCGAAAGCACGTCCAGTTTGGTCAGGGCGATGTCCGTTATGCCGCACAGGCGCACGGACTCGCGCAGCACCACCGCGTCCTGCCAGCCGCAGCGGCGTCTGCGCCCGGTGGTGGCCCCGAATTCCGCGCCTTTTTCCTGCAGGTAGTCGCCGGTGGCGTCGGCAAGCTCGGTGGGAAAGGGGCCGGAACCCACGCGCGTGGTATAGGCCTTGACGATGCCGACAACCCGGTCAAGACGCGAAGGCGCGATGCCCGCCCCTGCGGCGGCGTTGCCCGCCACGGTGTTGGAGGAGGTGACAAAGGGGTAGGTGCCGTGATCCACGTCCAGGTGAACGCCCTGGGCGCCTTCGAACATGATGGAACCGCCGGCCTTTTCGCAGGCGGCCAGTTCGGAACTGACATCGGCCAGGTGCGGCACAAGGCGCGCCGCCAGGGGCTCTATTTCCGCCAGCACGGCCTCCGCGTCAAGAGGCGGCTGTCCGTACAGGGCGAGCAGGGCGTTTTTTTCCTTAAGGGCGCGGGCGACCTTTTCCCGGATCAGGGGCAGGTCCATAAGGTCGCAGGCGCGCACGCCCGCGCGTCCGGCGCGGTCTTCGTAGCAGGGGCCGATGCCCCGGCCGGTGGTGCCTATTTTGCCTTCGGCAAGTCCGGCTTCGCGCGCCTGATCCAGGGCGCGGTGGTAGGGCATGATCAGGTGCGCCTTGAAAGAAAGCTTCAGGCGGCCCGGTCCCACGTCCACGCCCTGGGCGGCCAACGCGTCCATCTCTTTGCACAGCACGGCGGGGTCCACCACCACGCCGTTGCCGATCAGGCAGGTCTTGCCCTTGTGCAGGATGCCTGAAGGAATAAGATGCAGAATGTATTTTTTCCCGCCCACGATGACGGTATGACCGGCGTTGTTGCCGCCCTGAAAGCGCACCACGGCGGAAATTTCCGGGGCCAGCAAATCCACGACCTTGCCCTTGCCTTCGTCGCCCCACTGGGCGCCTACGATCACCACGTTAGACATGTAAGTCTCCTTTAGCATGAACCCTTGTCGAAAAAATCGCTGTCAGACCGTTCTTGCTCCGCAGCAAGGGCGTGCAAGCGGAACGGGCGGACGGCCCGCGTACGCGAAAAACGGGAGTAAGGCGTTTATGGCTCCCCTTTTCCGCGAAAGGGCAGCACCGTGGCTTTGGGCCGTTCTTTGTCCGTGTCTTTGCCGCCGGGGGTTTTGGCGGATTTTTGGGTGAAAATGTCGGAAAAGGACGGCAGGTCGGGTTTTTCGGCGGGGGACGCCGTCACGGCCAGATGGTAGTTGAACAGCTGGTTTTTCCAGCGCACGGCCTGTATCATGCACAGGGCAAGGGCGGCTTCCTCCCATCTTTTGGTGGGTTCGAAGGAATTGACCCGCATGGCATAGTGCTGCCACAGGTGCATCAGCGAGGCCTCGTCGTACGAATTCAACTGGGCCGCCATTTTTTCCAGAACTCGTTGCATGTATCCTCCCGAACATAACGCCCCGCGCTTTCCGGCTTTCGCGATTCGCCAAAGCCGCGCTTGGCCTTATCTCACCTTACTCCAAAGAGGGGCGGGCGTAAATGGCTATCGCGGGACGGGGCTCCGGAAGGAAAGCGGCGCAAAGGTCCTCCCGGCAAAAGGAGTATCCAAAGGGCGGGAGGCGGCGGCCACGAAAATACGGCCGGGCGGAAAATGGCCGGAGGCCCGGGCCTTGCGCGGCGCTGCGGCGGGTGAACGGCGCGTGGGCATTCCACGCCTAATCGACGGGCTCGTCCTCGGCTTCCAGAAGGGGGCCGGCGGGATCGCTTCCGGCGGCGGGTTCTTTGGCATGTTTGCGGGGCTTCAGCGGGGTCATCAGGCGCTGCCAGATAAACAGTTCCGGATCTTTACCCCCTGTGGCCTCCACGGGAAATTCCGCCCGGGCCATGACGCGGTGCCCTCCGGCCGAGCCTATGTCCCCGAAAAGCTGGCTGGCGTACTTTCCCACATCGCGCGAAAGCCCGTCGCCCCGGAAAACGATGACGGCCGTGCCCTGGTACAGCCCGCTTACGGCCACCCAGCGGATTTCGTACACCCGCATGAAAAAGTCGGCGATAATCACCAGTATGTCGGGATTGTCCACATCGCCCACAAAGATGTACTGGCCCGAGTTCAAGGCGTACATATTGGTGCAGGCCCTGGCGAACAACTCCAGCCAGCGGCGGTGGAATTCGCTGCGGGTGATGCGCGAAAGCAGCACGTGATCGGCGAAGCGGGCAAGGTACTGGTAGGCGCGCAGGTCCACATCGTAAAAATGGCGCTCGAAGCTGGCGGTGTCCGTCTTGATGCCGAACTGCAAGGCCGTGGCCAGCAGTTTGCCGGGCCTGATGCCCAGATTGTACAGGTGTTCGGTCATCAGGGTGCTGGTGGCCCCGTATTCCGGGCGTATTTCCCGGTAGGCGGCTTCAGCCGGGGTTTCCGGCAGGGGGTGGTGGTCGATGATGATGGAAAAGGCGATGTTCTTGAAGGCCGGGTGGTGGTGCGGCTGGGAATCCACCAGGGCGTACCGGTCAAACCCGGACAGCATCGCCGGGGTGTACGGTTCCATGCGCAGGCGGGTGTAGCGGGCCATGGCCAGGTTGTCGGGACGGGTGATCTCGTTGACCTTGGCGATGACCGCGTCGTGCGCGCGGTGGCTCAGGATGCGCTTTAACGCCATGGCGGAAGCCATGGCGTCCGGGTCGGCGTTAATAAGAATAAGCCAGCGGTCATCGCGCGACATCTGGCTCAGCATTTTCTGCATTTTCGGCAGCGTTCGGAAATACGCCATGTCCTTCCCCTCTCGCGGCATGCGGCCGGAAAGGGGTGCAAGCCTTCCGCGCGCCGGACATGTCCACAACTACTGATATAGCAAGACAAGGCTGTCCGCAACCCGCAAGGAGCGGCCGCTCGCGCATTCAATGCCGCGTCCCCGGGCGATTGCCGGTCAGGCCCCGCAAAAGCGCGCCTTTTTTGTCCGGGCGGCGGGCCGGAACGTTTTTTTCGGAGCCCGGCATGGCCTGATGGTTTTGCTGTCCGGACCCATAAAATTGTTTAGAATTTGACAAGAGTTTCTTTTTTTGAGAATCCTTCCGAAGTATAAAGCGCCCACGGGGCTTGATAGGGAATCTCGTGCAAAGCGAGAGCGGACCCGCCGCCGTATACCAGGCATACTTTTTTCCCGGGGAATCAGTTCTCCGCGCGCCACTGGGAATTTCCCGGGAAGGCCGGAAAAAGGCTGGACAGCCGGAAGACCTGCTTTATCCGCATCGTCTCCGGGGCGATCCTTCCGCTTTGCGCGGGAAGCGCTCCGGCCAGGACGGGCCGTGGGCAACGGGGCTTTTGCCGTACGGTTCCAAATAAGGGGATAAATTCGTTTCCTCCGCCCGCATTGCGGGTGGAGGTATTTTTTATTCCCTTTCCTTCCATGCCCCCTGATATTACAGGAGTTTTTTCATGTATTTCACCGCCGTTCAAAAACGCGACGGGCGCGCCGCCGATTTCGACGCCGCAAAAATTACCGCGGCCCTGCTTAAAGCGGGCAAAGCCACCGGGGAATTCGAGGAACGCGAGGCCAGAAGGCTGACCATGCAGGTGCTTTCCCTGGCCAGAGCTTTGCACCTGCCGGAAGTTCCGGACGTGGAAAGCATCCAGGATGTGGTCGAGCAGGTGCTGCTGGATTCTTCCTTCAGGGCCACGGCCAAGGCTTACATCCTGTACCGGGAGCAGCGCGCGCAGCTTCGCCGCATCAAGACCAGGGCCAACGTGGACCTTATGGAAGGCTACCTGAACAAAATGGACTGGCGGGTGCGGGAAAACAGCAACATGGGTTTTTCGCTGCAGGGGCTGAATAATTACGTCTCATCCGACATCACGTCCGAGTACTGGCTGAACCGCATTTACACCCCGGCCATCCGCGACGCGCACGCGGACGGGGATTTTCACCTGCACGATCTTAACCTGTTGTCCGTCTATTGCGTGGGGTGGGATCTGGCGGATTTGCTCCGGCAGGGTTTCAAAGGGGTGGCGGGCAACGTGGAAAGCGCCCCGCCGAAGCATTTTCGCTCCGCCCTGGGGCAACTTGTCAACTTTTTCTACACCCTGCAGGGGGAAGCGGCCGGAGCGCAGGCGGTTTCCAGCTTCGACACCCTGCTGGCCCCGTATATCCGCCATGACGGCCTGGGGTTCAAAGACGTGAAGCAGGCCTTGCAGGAGTTTGTCTTTAACATCAACATCCCGACCCGGGTGGGTTTTCAGACGCCGTTCACCAATATCACCCTGGACATGGACGTGCCCGCCGCGCTGAAAAACGTTCCCGTGGTCGTCGGCGGCAGGGACCAGGACGCCGTGTACGGGGACTTTCAGGCGGAAATGGATCTGTTGAACCGGGCCTTTGCCGAGGTGATGATGGAAGGCGACAACAAGGGCCGGGTCTTTACCTTCCCCATCCCCACCTACAACATCATCAAGGGGTTCGACTGGGAAAGCGAGCGCTTCGAAGCGGTCTGGAAAATGACCGGGCGCTACGGCATCCCCTATTTTTCCAACTTTGTGAATTCGGACATGTCGCCGGAAGACGCCCGCTCCATGTGCTGCCGCCTGCGCCTGGACAACCGCGAACTGCGCAAGCGCGGCGGCGGGCTGTTCGGGGCCAACCCGCTGACCGGCTCCATCGGCGTCGTCACCCTGAACCTGCCCCGGCTCGGCTATCTGGCCGGGGACGAGCGGGACTTTTTCGCCCGGCTGGAGCGCCTGATGGAGCTTGCCAAAGAAAGCCTCGCCATCAAGCGCAAGGAGTTGGAGCGCTTCACCGCCGGCGGCCTGTACCCCTACACCACCTTTTATCTGCGCGATGTGAAGGCCCGCACAGGGGCCTACTGGACCAACCATTTTTCTACCATCGGCATCGTAGGCATGAACGAAGCCTGTCTGAACCTGACGGGCAAGGGCATCGCCACGCCCGAGGGACAGGACTTCGCCCTGCGCGTGCTGGCGCGCATGCGCGTTCGCATGGAACGCTTTCAGGAAGAAACGGGCGATTTTTTCAACCTTGAAGCCACCCCGGCCGAAGGAACCTCGTACCGTCTGGCCCTGCTTGACCGCAAAAAGTTTCCGGACATGATTTTCGCCAACGGCAGGGCCGGAGATCAGGCCCCGTACTACACCAACTCCACCCACCTGCCCGTGGATTATTCCACGGACATCTTCGACGTGTTGGACCTGCAGGACAAACTGCAGGGCAGCTACACCGGCGGCACCGTGCTGCACGGCTTTCTTGGCGAGGAGGTCACGGACACCCGCGCCGTGCGCAATCTGGTGCGCGCCATCACCGCCAATTACAGCCTGCCGTACTTTACCCTGACGCCGACCTTCAGCATCTGCGCCGATCACGGCTACCTCAAAGGTGAGCGGCCCCTTTGCCCGGAATGCGGCAAGCCCGCGGAAGTATACTCCCGCGTGGTGGGTTACCTGCGCCCCGTGGGCCGCTGGAACGACGGCAAGCAGGCGGAATACGCCGCCAGGACGACGTATGCGCTGCCCCAAAACCCCGGCGCGGATCGCGCCGTTGCGCCGCAAGAGACGCAAAGCGCCGCCGCCCGCGAAAAAGTGGCCTGACGGACCATGCCCATAGCCGGGAGGGACGAGTGCGCATCGGTGCATTGCAAAAGACCACGCTGCTGGACTTTCCCGGCAGGGTCGGCGCCATTGTGTTCACGCGGGGCTGCAATTTTCTATGCCCTTACTGCCACAACGCCGCTCTTGTCCCACATATGGGAGAGCTTTTGGAGCAGACCGCCGTGCTGGATTTTCTGGCGCGGCGGCGAAAGCTTTTGGAAGGCGTTGTGATCACGGGCGGGGAACCAATGCTGCAAGAGGATCTGAGGCAATTCTGCTCCGCCCTGAAAGGTCTTGGCTACGCGGTCAAGCTGGACACCAACGGCAGCAGGCCGGATGTTCTGGGGCTTTTGCTGCGGCAGGGGCTGCTGGATTATGTGGCCATGGACGTAAAGGCCGCGCCGGGCCGCTATCCCCGGGAGATAGCGCCCGGCGGCGCGGGAGACGGGGTAAAGCGAAGCATGTCCCTGCTGCGTGAAAGCGGGATCGGGCACGAGTTCCGCGTTCCCTGCGCCGCGCCCTTTGTGACGCCGGAAAGCTTTCAGGAAATTCTGGAAGCGGCGCGGGGCGATGACGCGCCGGTGTTTCTGCAGACGGTGCGGCTGGAGCGGGTCCTGGCCCCCGGGTTCTTCGGGCGGGAGGGGCGGGCGCTGGCCGGTACGGAAATGGAATCCCTGCGGCAACAGGCGGAACGACAGGGAGTGGCCTGCTCCATACGCTGATCCTTAGAGCATATTAACTTTGAGACGCTCGCTCCGGCGCTTAACGGCGAAACAAGTTTCGCCTACGCCTGCACGGCGGGCGGCGGTTCCCGCCGCCAGAGCAAATTACCATTTTCAATGGTAATTTGCTCTAGTATTGAAGCCATGGTACGGCGATTGCGGCAACGCGGGCGCCGTTTTTTCTATTTCATTTTAAAAGTATTGCCTCGGCGTGAGCCTTCCGGTGGCGGGTAGTGCGGCGTCAGACAAGGAAGGCGAGTTTTTGCGAGGGCGGGCTGGGCTTTTCGGCCCTGCCTCCCGAGCAAAACGATGCCTGACGCAGTATCACGCCGCACTACCCGCCACCGGGAAATTGCATTTTGAGCTGTAACAGGATAGTGTCGGCAAACGTGCGCCGAAGGGCGGCGGCCGAAGACCGCACCGTCCGTTCTTCAACAGCGCGTTCTCTGACATTCCGGGCAGTTACCCCGCCACAATTCTAAGGAGGCTTATTATGGAGACTTCAGGAGGAGCCGGGATTCTTCTCACCTACGTGGTGCCAGTCATGCTTCTTTTGCTTCCCCTGGCGTTTCTTGTCGCGGGGTTGTGGTGTACGGCCAGGAACAAGTTCCCTTACGCGGCCAAGGCCAGCTTTTTTTTCGCCCTGCACGGGCTGACGCTGTTCTGCTCCATGCTGGTTTTTATCTTCAAGGCCAAGCTGGCCATGCTGCCCGCAAACATCCTGACCCTTACGCCGCTGTTTTTCGCCCTTGCGTATCTGGCCGTGGGCGCGGCTCTGCCCTCGCGCCTGATCTGGGCCGTGGGACTGACCACGCCGGGCCTTGCCCTGATCTGCCAAAAATCCTGGGCCGCCCTTTCAGGCGTGGCCGCGCCTTTCTTTCTTCTGCCCACGGATCCGATCTGGTACATTCTGGGGGGCGCGATCATTTTCGCCCTGCGCTACACGCCGCGCACCAGGGCCTTTTGGGAAGAAATGGAAGCCGCGCACCTTAACGCAGGGGTGGGGTACCTGTTCATCGGACTATGGCTGCTCAGCATCGGCGGCGGGGGCTTTTTGAGCATAGCCGGGCTTTCCCTGCAACTGTGGGCGGTGTTTTTCGCTGCTGCTGCTGCCGCTGTCGCTTGGTGCGCCACGCTGATGCGCGACCGCTCCCTGCTTGCCTGCAGCGCCCTGGGCCTGATGGCCAGCGTCATCTCCTTTGTGCTGTACTTCCCCAAGAAGTAACCCCCAAAAACAGCAAGAGCCGGGCGCCGGCCCGCAAACGGAGTTCCGCCCAAAGGGTGGAACTCCGTTTTTGTGTTTGCGCAGCACGCTGTAAAAGCTGAAGATTTTTCCCGTGGGAAAAATAAAAAAAAATTTGCGAAAAAAGTGGTTGACTCTTTGGGCTA
>JAVBPV010000007.1:0-134450 GCA_031549405.1 Desulfovibrio sp. | reverse complement strand
CGGTCGAGGAGCCGTCGGCGCGCGATGACCATGACCCATCCGCCGAGGTTGTCCACGCTCAGACCGGGGCGCCGGAGCGCCGTGGCTGTCGCATTGAAGCCCACTGACCCGTTCTAACTGTTTCGGTGCCCCGTCGGCGGCACCCCCCGCCCGCCGCGCAGGCGTAGGCGAAACTTGTTTCGCCGATACGCGCCGGAGCCAGCGTCTCAAAGTTAAAATGCTCTAAACGACTGTTTGCGGCAAAAGAAGCCGCCGGGCCGCCGCTGCAAGGGCTTTTACGGTGGTGTCGACAAGGCGGCTTCCGTCAAAGATCTGGACGGGGCGTTCCGGCAGTTCCTCAAGGGCGCGCAGGCGCTCCAGGGCTTGCCGCAGAAGGGGGGCGTTTTCCTGATCGGCAAGGCCCGGCCGGACGGCTTCGGGTGATGCCGGGCCCGGCGACGCGGGCTCCGCCGGCCTGGCGGCCAGTTGCCCCAGGGCCCAGGCCGCCAGGCCGGCCGCTTCCGGATCCGGGTCGTCAAGGGCGGCTACCATCTGGGGCAAGGCGCGCAGGGCCGCCTCCGGCCGGGCGGCGGCAAACCGCCCTATGGCCCAGCGCACGCCCCGGCGCAGGGGGGCGTGGTCGACAAAGTTGTCCTCAATGCCCGTGTCGTGCCCGTAAGAAAGAAGTATCCGTCCATACTCGCGGGCAAGTTCCGGGCTTTCGGCCAGGATGCAGCCCATGGCTTCGGGGATGCCCCAGCCCAGGTTGCCCGATTCTTCGTTCATGCTCCACATCATGCGGCGCATAATCACGCGCGCCTGTTCCATACTTTCGGCGGCGATAAGGGCCACGGCTCTGCCCAAACTCCAGGCCGCCTTGTGCCGCAGTTCCGGCCGGTTGAGAAAGGCCAGCAGGGGGTTGACCAGGACGGGCGCCTGTCCGGGCCGGACAAGCTCGTGATTTATGGCCTCTTGCCAGTCGTCCTGTTGCAGTATGGAAGTAAGCCGGGTTTTTTCCTGCTTGAAACGTGCCATGTGATACCTCCCGGAGAACCATGTTCAACCGGTTTATCCCGCCCGCGAAAGTAAAATCCGTCGCGGTCATGCGGTAAAATACGCCGCTGGCGGCGGGGCTGAATTATTGCTTCTGCTATAAGTTTACGTTACAAGATTTAGAAGCAAGGAAACTGCCGTATGGGGAACGTGATGTCAGGCGAAGCTACACTAAATGCGGGCGCATTGCCACAGGAAGAGGCCTGCGTAGAAGAGGGGCGGGAGTTGGCGCGCCTGAGGGCCGAATACCGTCGGTTGCTGGACAATACCCCCCACGGCGTCTTCCAGGCGGACTCAGAGGGCAGGTTCATCAGCGTCAACCAGTCCTTTGCCGTCATGCTGGGGTACGATTCCCCCCTGGCGCTGCTTGCGGAACGGCCTTCTTTCGCGGATCTGTGCCCCTACGCCGACGCGGGGCAGGCCATGCTGGCGGCGCTCAAGGACCAGCCCGGACGACGCCGTGACGTGGTTCTTTTTCAGCGCGGGGGCAAACGGCGCAATTTTTCCATAGTATCCCTGCGCCCCCTGCCCGCCAACGGCGGATTGCCCGAAGTAGTGGACGGCTTTTTGCTTGACAGGACCGCGGAAGAGCAGGCCGCCCTGGCGCGGCAGCAGCGCGACCGGGCCGTCAGGCAAAGCGCGTCCCTGGCGCTGCTTCTTGCCTCCATCAGCAGGCAGTCCCAAGAATACCTTATCCCCGGCCATCACTGCACCCTGCCGGAAGAGGACGTGGCGCACATTTCGCCTTCTTCCGGCGGGGCGGAGCGGGGCCGGAGCGCCACCGGCGACGGGCCGGTCCGCGCGAAGGAGCTTTTCTCCCGCATGGGCAAGGCCGAAGAACGCAGAAAGGGCACGTATTCCCTGAACGCGGTTTTCGACGATATCTACAAGATCGCCGTGGCGGAAGCCGAAGGCGCGCCTCTGGTGGCCGTTCCCATAGATCTGGACCGGCTCATGGATTCATTGTGCCTGCAAGCCCTGCCCGCCATGCAGTCGAAATCGGTGGACCTGTTCCGCGAAATGGAGGAAGGGCTTATCACCCGCGTAAGCGGGTCTTCCAGTTTGCTGCGCCACGCCATGTTGCGCGCGCTGCTGGCGGTGACGGCCCCCGTGTACGGGGGCAGGGCCTATTTCAGCGTATCCCGCGACCCCAACGCCCCCCGCGTGCCCGGCTCTTCGCGCCTGATTTTTTCCGCTTCGTGGGCCGCCGGCGATACCGGCGCGTCCTCCGGCGGGGAACAGACGGAAGACGTGGCCGCGAACGATCCCGCCCTGACCTACTGCGCCGCCATCGGGCTTGAGAACGATCCCGGGCTGCCCGGCGGCATTGTCGGGGACGGAAAGGACGGGCGGCGGGCCGATTCCGGCGGGACGCCCCGGATCATGGACGGCATGTCCCTGAACATAGCCGAGGAACGCTCCGTCATCAGCTTTCTGGTGCGTAAAATGCGCGGGGAACTGCTGGACGACATACTGGCGGAAAAGCGGCGCTCCATGCGGTTTACGGTGCAGCTTGAGCATTTCGCCCTTGAGGCGGAAGATCTCGCCGCCGCCCAGGCCGCGGCTCCGGGCAAGGCGGATATTTTCGGCACGCCTGCCTGCGAGGCGGGGGAGGAAGGTTTTTTTGCCGGGGACGCCGGGGATGAAGGAAGCGCTGGAAGCGTTCTGGAAGATTTGCCGGTGGGACTGGAAGAAGGGCTGTCCCTGCCGGTCATGGACGTGGACCCGGATGTGACGGAAAAGGAAAGCACCGGGGAACGCGGCCTTGATATCCTGCTGGTGGACGACAACATGAACAACAGGATGCTGTTTTCCCTGTTCCTGCGCGGCACCAGGCACCGCATCACCGAGGCGCGCGACGGCCAGGAGGGGGTGGAATCCTTCCAGCACAAAAAGTTTGACGTTATTTTCATGGATATGGAAATGCCCCTTATGGACGGCTACCAGGCGACGCGCATCATCCGCGCCCTGGAGGACGACGCCGGGCTGCCCCCCACGCCCATTGTGGCGCAGACGGCCCATGTGCTGCCCGAGTTCAAGCAGCAGTGCATACTTTCGGGCTGCACGGAATTTTTGTCCAAACCCTTCAGCAAAAACGCCCTGTTGACCATGCTGGACGCCATTGCCCAGCTTAAGGCCGACAACGGCAGATGACCCCGGCTCCGGACCGCTTGGGGCGGCTTCGCCGGCGCGCCGCCAGGCGCGTGAGCGATCCGGAAATCACGTTTCCCGGCGAAGCGATCCTCATAAACCGGCAATGGACGATTTGTGAAATGAGCGCTACAAGATGGCCGTCAACGCATTTTTGCCGTCAACAAAGAGTGGAGCGGCTTAAAATCTAAAGGTTTCAGGAGCATCATGTCTTTACGCGCCCGTCTTTCCCCGGCGGCGGAACCTCTGTATCTCATGGACGGTTCCGCCTTTGTCTTTCGCGGGTTTTACGCCTTCCGCAACATGGCCCGATCCGACGGGTTTCCCACCAACGCCCTGTACATTGTAGCCCGTCTTATCCTGCGGCTGCTGCGCGAGGAACGCCCCGCGCATTTCGCCTTCATCATGGACGGCAAGGGTAAAAACTTCCGGCACGAGCGCTTTCCCGCCTACAAGGCCCAGCGCCCCCCCACGCCGGAACCCCTGGCGCTGCAACTGGCCCCCCTGCGCGCGCTGCTGGACTCCCTGGGCGTTCCGGTCATTGTGTCGGAAGGCTGCGAGGCAGACGACTGCATAGCCTCTTTGGCGGCGCGTTTCCGGAACGGGCGGTCCGTCGTGCTGGTGGGGGCCGACAAGGATTTGAAGCAGTGCCTGCACGAAAACGTCGTGCTGTGGGATCCGGCCGCCAAAGAGGAAAAGGTGACGACCCTGGCCGACTTTCGCGCCGAAACGGGAATGAATCCCTCCTCCTGGCCCGACTACCAGGCCCTGGTGGGCGACGCCAGCGACAACATTCCCGGTGTTCCTCAAATCGGGCCGAAGACCGCTCTGGAACTGATCCGCGAATTTCCCACTCTGGAAGATCTGTTCGACAGGCTGCCCGCCGTGCCGCCCAAGATCCGCTCCAAGCTGGAAGGCCAGCGTGAAAACGCTCTGCTGTACCGCGAACTGACCACCCTTTCCCGCGCTGTCTGCTCTGGCATTTCCCTGGAGCAACTGGCCGTGCGGCCTGTGGCCCTTGCGCCGGTGCTGCGCTTTATGGGGGAATACGAACTGCGTTCCCTGGCCCGCGAGGTGGAATCCATGGAACGGGCGGGCCTTTTCCTGCCCCGCGCCGCTGGAAAATCCGCCGCATCCCCGGCGGGGGTCTTAGCGGAGCCTTTACCCGGCGAGGCATTCACCGCCGCGTCGGAGAGCGCTTCCCGTTCCGGCGCATCTTTTTCCGCCGCTGCGGAAGGCGCTTCCCGTTCCGGCGCGGCTTTTGTCGCCGCTGCGGAGGGCGCTTCCCGCTCCGGCGGCAAGAGCGCTCCGGCCATGGCCCAGGGCAGCCTGTTCAGCGCGGCCCCGGTTCCGGCGGAGGAACGCTTTGTCCGGTGCGGAACGATCGGGGAACTGCCCCCGCTGGCGGGCGGCGCTTTTGCCGTGCTTGCTCTGCCCGGCCCGCCCGCATCGGCCGAAGGCCTGTTGCTGGCCTCCGGGCGGGGAACTTCGTTTTCTTCGGGGGAGGGGGCCGCGCCGGTTTCCGTGACGGAAGCCGCCGTGCCGTCGGAAGATCCGGAAAACGGCTGGGAGCGGCTTTTCACCGGCCCGGCGGCGGAATTGTCCGCGTTTCTCGTCCGCGTCTGCGGGGAAAATCCGTCCCTGTCCCTGGTGACGGCGGACCTTAAGACCTTGTGCCGGGCACGGCCGGAACTGCGCGTCCTTCCCGCTTCCCGCTGGTTCGACCTGTCCCTGGCCGCCTACCTGATCAGCCCCGAAGAGCGCGGGTATGCCTGGGAGCACCTGGCGGGCCGCTGGGGCGAGCTTGCCGGGGAAGGCCTTTCGCCGGAAGGCAATCCCGGCCTTTTGGCCCTGGCCTTGTGCGCCTTCATGCGCGATCAGCTTGCCGGGGCGGATCTGGCCCGCGTGTTCACGGATTTGGAACTGCCCCTGGTGCCGGTGCTGTACGGCATGGAAGAGCGCGGCGTCACCGTGGACACCGGCGCTTTCGCCGCTTTTTTGAACGAGGTGCAGACGGATCTGGAACGCCTTACGGCGAGGATCCACGAGCAGGCCGGGCGGGTCTTCAACATACGCTCGTCCCAGCAGCTTTCCGACGTGCTGTTTTCCGTGCTGGGACTGCCCAAGGCGGGCAAGACCAAGGGCGGGGCCATGTCCACCTCGCAGGAGTCTCTGGAAAAGCTTGAAGGCAAGCACCCCATTATCGAAACCCTGCTGGAATACCGCAAGCTGGAAAAACTGCGCTCCACCTATCTGGAGCCGCTGCCCCGCCTTGCGGACGGCCAGGGGCGCGTCCACACCACCTTTAACCAGACGGCCACGGCCACGGGCAGGCTTTCTTCCAGCAATCCCAACCTGCAGAACATCCCTGTGCGCGGGCCCCTGGGCGGGCGCATGCGCGGCTGCTTCATCGCCGCGCCGGAACGCCTGCTGGTGGCCGCCGACTATTCGCAGATTGAACTGCGCGTGCTGGCCCATCTTTCCGGCGATCCGGCCCTGTTGGAGGCGTTCCGCAACAACGAGGACATCCACGCCCGCACGGCCGGGCTTCTTTTTGACGTGCCCATTGAAAAGGTCAGCGCGGAACAGCGCCGCAACGCCAAGACCATCAACTTCGGCCTGGTGTACGGCATGGGCGCGCAGAAACTGGCCCAGGAACTGGGGATAGGCATGAAGGAGGCCAAGGCCTTTATCGAGCGGTATTTCGCCCGGCTTTCCCGGCTGAAGGAGTTTTACGACTCGGTGGAGGAAGAAGCCCGCGCCAACGGTTTCGTCTGCACCATGGCCGGGCGCAGACGGTTCACGCCGGACATTCTTTCGAGCAACAACCAGCTGCGGTCGCAGGCGCGGCGGCAGGCCATCAACACGCGCATCCAGGGCAGCGCCGCCGACATCATCAAGCTGGCCATGCTGGCCGTGGAGAACGATCCCGTCCTGCGGGAACTGGAGGCCCGCCTGCTGCTGCAAATCCACGACGAACTGCTGCTGGAAGCGCCGGAAGCAAACGCCCGCGCCGCCGGGGAACGGGTGGCCCTGCTTATGGGCGGGGTAAATCCCGGCGCGGAACCGCTTTCCGTCCCCCTGCTGGTGGATTGGGGGGTGGGGAGGAGCTGGGCGGACGCCCATTAAGGATAGGTTCGGTCCTGCGGACCGGGGCTTTCTTTTCCGGCCTATCGGCCGGGTGCTTTCTATTTTTGTTGAACGCCTCCGGCGAGGGGAAGGGGGCCGCTACGCGGCGGCCCCCTTCCAACCCCGGCGCGGTTCCGCCCGCGATAGCCCGTCCCTCACAGGAAGTGAGGGTGGGCGTCATTTAAAACGGAAACGCTTCCCCCGCCTCTATATCCTTTTGTTTGGGCTTGGGCGGAGCAGCAATTCCGTGCCGCGCCAGCGCCACCACCTCCACTGCCTGCGCCGGCCGTACCGGGCAGGCAAACTGGCAGGCCCCGCATCCTATGCACAAGCTTTGGTCGATGCGCGGCAGCGCCACTCCCCCCAGGGCCGGCTGGGGCGTCATGACCAGCGCGCCCGTGGGGCAGTGTTCCGCGCAGGCCCCGCAGCGCGTCTTTTTGGTGATGATGATGCACAAAGGCTCCACGAACACGGCCCGGCCCAGTTGCAGGCGCTTTTTCGCCTCCGGGGATACCGTCCGCAGGGCTTTGCTGGGGCAGACCTCCGTGCAGCGGGTGCAGCCCACCTGGCAGAACGCGCGGAAAAAATCCATGGCGGGCAGGGCCATGCGGGCAAGCTCCGACTGTTCCCAGACAAAAGGGCCGCTTACGGTCAAAACCCCCGGCGGGCAGGCGCTGACGCAACTGTGGCAGCCCGTGCACAGGCTTTCCAGGCGGGCCAGGGAAGCCGCGCCGGGTGGCAGCACGGGCATGGAATGGTGCGGGGATGTGTCGCTGAGGCCGCCGGAATGCGGGACAGGATCGCCGGATGCGGCGTCGTTTTTTCCGGGGGCAAGGGCCCCGCGCACGGTTGAGGCGGCCGGGGCCAGGCTTAGCAGGAAAAGGGCGGCCAGCCCGCCGCGCAGCACGAGGGAACGGGCGGGCACAAAGGCGGGCGCTTGCGGCAGCAGGGCAAGGCCGCCGCGCGGGCAGGCTTCCAGACAGTTGTAGCAGGCCACGCAGCGCGAGGCGTCGACGGTTGCCGCGCCCGTGTCCAGGCAGCGGGCTTTGCAGCGGCGCTCGCACAGGCCGCAGGCCTTGCAGCGTGTTGTGAAGCGCGGGCGGAGCAGGGCGGCCTTGCCCGCAAGTCCCAGCAATGCCCCCACCGGGCAGACGCTGTTGCACCAGCCCCGGCCGCGGGCAAAGATCAGCACGGCTGTAAGCAGGGGCACGGCCAGGGCCAGACCGGCGAAATCAAGATGCCAGGGGACCAGGGGCAGGGCAAAGGCGCCGCCGCCGGCCAGGGCCAGGGCGTTATGGGCAAGGGCGTAAAGGGGCTGGCCCACGCTTTGCGCGGACCGGGCAAACAGGCTGTATGGTTCCGCCAGGCCGAACAGCCAGGTAGAGCCGCCTGCCAGGCAGCCCGCCAGCAAAAGGGGCGCGGCAAGCCGCCAAAGCCCGTCTTTGGCGTGGCGCAGGGTTTTGCGCCGCCCCGGTGCGAACCGCGCCGCCGCATCCTGCAAAATGCCCAGGGGGCACAGCCAGGAACAGAACACCCGGCCCAGCAGCAGGGCGGCCGCCAGATGCGCCAGCAGCGCGCCAAGAAAAAAGAATCCACCCCCGGCGGCCAGAGCCGTAAGGAGCATGCCGGGCTGGGTGGGGCCAAGGACAGGCAAAAGAAGCTCCCCCGCCCCGGTCAGCACGGCAAGCAGGAACAGCAGCAGAACCAGGGCTGCCGCGCGGCGGCGCAAAGCGGCCAGGGCGGCGGGGAATTTTCCCGGAGTATTGTCGCGCGGCGCGGTCATCGACGGCTTCACCTGGCTATTGGGCAATTGTGGCGGCGTCCGGGTTTGTCGTCGGACGAGGAAGGCAGGTTGTTGCGAGGGAGGGTTGTCCTCTTTGGGCCTGCTCCCCGCGCAACAACGACGCCTGACGAAGTATCACGGCACCCGGGCGCTGCCCGCTACGCCCGCACCCGGCGCACGTCAAGTCCGTCCAGGCTGTTTTTGCCCAGGCCGTGGGCGGCGGCCATGCCTATGTAGGCGAAGCTTTCCGGCCTGGAGCCGAAGGCCAGGGCCGAGGCCACGTCGGCGGCCACCATGTCCGGGCTTAGAATAAGCATGTCCAGGCGCTTGAACTGCGAATCGGACTTGCCGCGCGGCCCGCCGGTAAGCATGACGCGCTGGGCGTCCACCACGTTCAGGACGGGGCGCTTGCCGCACAGGCCGAAATCGGCAATGCACTGGTCCAGGCCGTTCCGGTGCCAGAATTTGCGGTCCCAGACCACGCCCATCATATTTTTAAGGGCGCAGGAAAGTCCGGTCCCGCCGTGATGCTTAAGCACGGGCACGTTGATGATCACGTCCGCTTCCAGGTACAGTTCGTGGATTTTGGCCGTCTTCAGGATTGTTCCGCCGCTGACGCTTACGGACTGGAAATACCCTTCGGCGTGGCCCGGGGCCACCATGCCTCCGGCGTCCCTGACGGCGCGTTCGATGCCCGATTCGCGGTAGGCGTCCTGCCAGTGGTCGCAGGTATTGTCAAAGCAGGTGACCTTTCTGGCCCCGGCGTCAAGGCAGAGTTTGACCAGCCGCCGCATGAGCAGAGGGTTGGTGTTGGCCCCGCCTTCGGGCGTGACGGCCCAGCCCATGTTGGGTTTGAGCAGCACGGTCTGGCCGGGGGAGACAAAGCGGGGCATGCCGCCCAGTTCGGCCAGGCCCCTGTCCAGAGCCGCTTCCACGTCCGCGCCCTGCACCGCCACCAGATCCGGTCCGGGGGCGGCCAGCAGGGGCAACGGGCCAAGCAGGGAAGAAGCCCCGAGGGCCAGCCCGCCAAGGGCCACAGAAGAACAGAATGTGCGCCGTTTCATATCGCGGTCTCCTTATATTTATGTGCCATTATAAAAAGTTTTATGAACGGCTGTCATTACATTTTCCCCTAAAAAACAACCCCGGCACGGGAGGGAAAATCGTGCCGGGGGGGCCTGACAACCAGGCGTGAACCGGGGGCAAAAGCCCCGTGTATGGAACGTTTGGGCGCGCCGCGCGCGGCGGCGCGCCCGTTTTTTATCTCTTCATGCCGATGACGGTTTCCAGCATGGTGTCCACGGTGGTGATGGCCTTGGAGTTGGCCTGGAACCCGCGCTGGGTGGTGATCATGTTCACGAACTCGCGGGAAAGATCCACGTTGGACTGCTCAAGGGAGTTGCCCTGGGTGGTGCCGAAGACCCCTGACCCCGCCGCGCCGCTGGCGGGCTGGCCCGAGTCGCGCGTTTCGGTGAACAGGTTGCCGCCTTCGCGCCGCAGGTTCTGCTTGCTGGGGAAGTCGTACAGGGTAATCTGGTACAGTTCCAGGGTTACGCCGTTGGAGTACGCGCCGGAAAGCACGCCGTCCTCGCTGACCTGCACGTAGCGCAGCTCGCCGAAGGTGTAGCCGTCCTGGGCGGGGAAGCGCTCGTAGAATTCCTCGGCCACGTTGGTGATGCCCGAAGGTTCCACCTTGGCCACGGTGCGCAGGCCGGCGATGTTGGTCTTGTCGTTCGACACCTGGCTGGCGCGCACCAAGCCGCCTGGGCCGGTGCCGGCGTAGTCGAAGTTCCATTCGTCGGTGCCGCTGTACATGCCGAAGTTCATGGCGATCATGCGTCCGTCGGCGTTGACGTTGGGCTGGGTGTAGTCGGCCGGGCCGCCGGTGCCGCCGCCGGGATAGTAGCTGTTGGAAAGGCCCGCCGAGCCGGAAAAGTTGGGCGTGATCATCGGGAAGCCGCTGGAGGATATAGGCGCGGCCACCCACTGGCTGAGGTCGGCCTTGACGTTGCTCCAGCCGGTCCCGGCGGTGTATGTGCCCGTCCACCAGCGGCTGGGGTCGGAGGTGCCGGGGGTGGCGGTGTCGATGGCGGCGCCGTTGGTCTGGGGTACAAAGCAGGTCATGTCCTTCATCTGCCCGGCGGAGTCAAAGGTAAAGGTGCCGGCGGCCAGCAGGCCCTTGAGCTTGTCGGGCACGTCCGGGTTGGTGGAAACGTCGCCCACGGAGGAGGAAAAGTCGCGGAAATCGTCGGCCGGGTCCATGGTGATGGTGTATTCCCAGTAGCTTTCACTGGTGCTGTTGTCGGTGATCTGCTGTTCGGTGGAGTTGGTGACCCGGTCGAAGTACACGCTCAGCTTGTGCAGCTTGCCGGCCTCGTCGTACACTTCCATGGTGCTTTGGTAGGCGTACTTGGTCTTGCCCAGGGGCGGGGTCTGGGTGGCGTCCCAGGTGTTCAGCAGCGCGAAGAAGCAGTTGGGGTCCACGCTGGTGTCCGTGCTGCTCAGGTCGTTGCCCGCCACAATGGAGGACAGGTTGACCTGCATCTTGACGTTGGTGGTGTGGCGGGGCGGGCAGGTGAAGGTATCCAGCTTGATGTCCACCGGAGTGCCGGTGCCCAGAATGGAGCTTGTGCCAGCGCCCGTGCCCTTGCCCACAGAGGAGTTGGGGTCGATTTCCCAGCCCTGCAGCACGTAGCCGTGCGGGTCCACCAGGTAGCCGTCCTTGTCAAAGCGGAAGTTGCCGGCCCGGGTGTAATAGTTGGTGTTGTTGCTCTTGGGCTTTACGCAAAAAAAGCCGGTGCCGGAAATGCCGATGTCCGTGGCGTCGGTGGTGGTTTCAAAGGCGGCCTGGGAAAAGTCGTTCATGACGATGCCGATGTTGGTGCCGCGCCCCACCTGGCCCATGCCGCTGGCCGTGCCCACGTACTGGTACACGAAATCCTGAAAGTCCATACGCTGGGCCTTGAAGCCCACGGTATTGACGTTCGAGATGTTGTTGCCCACGACGTTCATCTTTTCGCCGTGGACCATCAGCCCTGACACGGCCGTCCACATGCTTGCTGTAAGACTCATGGTTTCCCTCCGAGAGTTCCTTCCCCGCCGGGAAGAATGGTTGGTGTTTCGTATATGCCTGACGCGGAATATGCCGCGCGCTTGTCCTGATGACGATCCGCAACAGTCTGTTACGGGGTGGTGTTTTCGCCGGTTGTATCGCCGCCGGTGGTGTCGCCGCCGGTCTTGTCGTCTGTCTTGCCGTCTGTCTTGCCGTCGGCCGCGTTGTTCTGCGCCACGTAGGTGATGAGTTCCACGTTCTTGAAGAGCACCTTGCGGCCGTCTTCCAGGTACAGCATGTGGTTGCCGTCGGCGGCGGTTTCCACCCCCACCACCTGGCCGATGGAGTTGGTGCTTACCAGCACGTTGTTGCCGTCGGGGTCCAGGGCGGTGATATTCACGATGTACTTGCCGTCGGGCATGACCCTGCCGTTGGAATCCCTGCCCGGCCACTGGTACTTCTGGGTGCCGGCGTTGGTGGGGCCCATGGGTTCGCTGTAGACCAGCCTGCCGATGGAGCCGTCCGCGTTGGTGGTGTACACGTTGAAGGTGGCGCTGGCCACGTCGGTGGGGTACACGGCGTAGATTTCGCTGCTCATGGCCTTGTCGGTGCCGATGCCGGAAACGGCCACCATGTCGCCCTTGGCCGAAACCTTCATGCCCAGGAAGCTGGCCGCGTTCATCACCTGCTGCTGGGCGTAGGCTTCGTTAAGCCCTTCGACGCCCTTGTTGATGTTCTGCAGTTCTTCCACAGAGGTGAACTGGGCGAGCTGGGCGATAAATTCCTTGTCTTCCACCGGGTTAAGGGGGTCCTGGTGGGTAAGCTGCGCCACAAGAAGCTTGAGGAAGGTGTCCTTGTCCGTGGCCACGCGGTTGGAAGTTCCGTTGGTGGCGGCGGCAAGGCTCTTTTCGTATTGGCCGAGTATGGGAGTGGTGGTAGCCATGGCGTTTTCCTTAAGCGACTATGTGCAGCCCGGTTTCCTGCCGGGGAGCGGAAATGTGTGCGGAGGCGGGGCCGTTGGATTCGCCCGCTTCTTTGCGCAGGCCGTTCAGGCGGAGCATGCGGGCGCGCTCATTGGCGTCGCGCATCAGGTTGTGTTCCCCCGCGCCGTCCCACTGGCCGTTAAGGTCCTGGCGCACCTGGGTTTCCACTTCCAGTGCGCTGACCTTCATGCCCTGGGATTCCAGGTTGGCCTTAAGTTCGGCCATCTGTTCGCGCAGGGCGGTGGCGCTTTCCGCGTTTTCCGCGCGGATAAGGGCCTTGACCTCGCCTTCGCGCACGCTGAGCACCAGGGTCAACTGGCCCAGATCCTTGGGGTCCAGTTGCAGGGTGATCTGGCGGCTGCCGTTCTGGGCGTTTTGCAGGATGCCCTTTTCCACCTGGGAAAAAATTTCCTGGCGAAAGGCCTGGGCCGTCTGCCGCAAATTCTGCCCCGGCGCCGTGGAATCCGGGGCGCTTTGCGCGCCCGCCGTGTCGATGCGGTGCATCATCCGGCTTAAGGCGTCGCCCGCGTCGGCCTTTTGCGCCTTTGTTTCCGATCTGGTCTCGGCCTTGTCGGCCACCTTGGACAGGATGCGTTCGGCCCGGCTTCTGCCGTCGTTGGCGTCGTCGAATTCGCGTTCCTTTTCCCGGTCGGCCAGGTTGCCGCCCTTGGCGGCCTTTTTGAACACGGTGTCCTGCATGACCGCTTCAGACTGGTCCAGGTGGCGCGCGCCGCGCTTGTCGGCCACGGCGTCGGCCTTTTCCTTTATCTTGGCGGCCTGCATGGCCTCGTTCATGGCGTCGCGCATCTGGGCGCGCGCCGCGCCCGCGGCCAGGTCCTTGGCTGCCAGTTCGCGGCCGGCTTCGGCCAAAAGGGCGTTGAGCTGTTCCCTGGTCAGGGTCAGGCCGCCCGCGCCAAAGGCCTTTTCCATCCGCGCCCTGGCGGGGCCGGAAATGTCCAGCCCCTTCAGCAGGGCGGAAAATTCGTCGGAATGCACGTCGACGCCTTCGCCCCCAAGCCCTTCAAGCTTCTTGGCGATGCGCCGCCAGGCGGCGGAGATCTTGCCCGCGTCCGTCAAATCGACAAGCTCGTCGGATTCTTCCTTGCTGAAGCCCAGCTTGGACATCAGCATCTGGAAGCTGTCGCGGTCCTTGCCTTCCAAGGCTCCGGAAACGCGCGAGGCGCCGGACAGCACACCGAAAACCTTGCCCACGGTCACGGGAGCGCCGGAGGCCATAAGGTCTTCCAGGGCTTGCAGGCTGGCGTCCTGAACGTTGCGCTTCTTCAGGGCGTCCTTGAGCAGGGAGGCCTTTTCCGAGTCGATGGTGCCCGAGGCTTCCTCAAGGGCGGCGAACCCGGCGGGGCGGCCGCTGTAGTCGGAGCGGCCTTCTTCTATAAAGGAGGAGAAGACCGTCTCGAAGGAGGGGCCGCCGTGCTGCGACACGGTGGCGGACAGTATCTGCCCGGCCGTGGAGACAAGGCTGTTGTAATCGGCGGCGGAAGAAGGCAAAAATTGCATGGTCGTTCTCCTTGGCACGGGATAATTCAAAGCCCGTGCCAAAAAGGACACTGCAAAGATTTTATTCTATAATTTATTGATATTACTTGATAAAAAAATAGAAGGGGATCGGGGCGGGGAAAGATCTTCCTGACCGGGGGGGGATGGAGGCCGGCGCTTTGATCAGGCGCGTTTGCGCGCCGAACCGCCCGCCCGCTCCAGTTCTTCCAGCGCATGTCCGATGAACTTGTCGAATTTGTCCCGGCAGGTGTCCGTCAGTTCCAGGCCCAAATTCTTCCAGTCCGCGGGCTCCATGCCGATGACCACGGCTTTGGGCCGGTTGCCCAGAATCTCGCAGCTGATCAGGGTGTCCACCAGGTCCACCTGGTGCTGGGAATCCACAAAGCCCAGGCTTTTGCGCAGGCCCTCGTCCTCCAGCCGGTAGACGCTGCCCGGCTCGTGCCCGCCCAGCACCGCGTCCATCACTATAAGATAGTCGCACTGCATGATGTCGTGCATAAGCAGCTTTCCCATGGTGCCGCCGTCCATTACCGTGACGTTGTCCGAAAATTCGTAGTTCTCGCGCAAGTGCAAGGCCGCGTGCACGCCCACGCCCTCGTCCGTGTACAAGTTGTTCCCTACGCCGAGCAGAAGAATCCGGGGTTTGTCCATGCTGGTTCCTGGGTATGTTTATGATTTGCGGGGGGAAGGGGAAAGGACTTTTGAAAAAAGTCTTCCTTTCAGGATGTTGCCCACCTTCGCTATGCTCAGGATGGGGGGCCTTCCCCCCGCGCCTAATCCCCTTTCCCAAAACTTTTTAATTGGGATGGGCGGGGGTTGGTTTCCTTAATGAAAGGGGAGGCCGGAGCCTCCCCTTGCGGTGCGAGATCGGGCCTGGATTACAGGACCTTGAAGACGCGGCGTTCGTTGCTTTCCGGGTCGATGACGTGCACGGCGCAGGCGATGCAGGGGTCATACGAGTGCACGGTACGCAGGATTTCCACCGGGCGCTTGGCGTCGGCAATGGGGGTGCCGACCAGGGCTTCTTCCATGGGGCCCATAAGATCCTTGGCGCAGCGGGGGCTCATGTTCCAGGTGGTGGGAACGACCAGCTGGAAGTTGCCGATCTTCTTGTTTTCGATGCGGATCCAGTGGCTCAGGCCGCCGCGCGGGGCGGTGACGAAACCGACGCCTTCGGCTTCGTTGGGCATTTCCCACTTTTCCACCAGTTTGGGGTTCTTTTCCTTGGCGATCTGTTCCTGCAGGGCGTTGACCCAGCCTTCCATCTGGCCGGCGATGACGGCGGTTTCAACACCGCGCGCCGCTGTGCGGCCAAGGGTGGAGAACAGCGCTTCGGGGCCGACGCCCAAAGCCTTCAACACGTTGTCGACAACGGCTTTGACGGGCTTGTTGCCGGAGGCGTAGGCCACCAGCACCTGGGCCAGGGGGCCGGTTTCCATGGGGGCGTCGCCGTAGCGGGGCGCTTTGGACCAGGAATAGCGGTCGTCGCCGTGCAGGTCGGTGAAGGCGGGGTCCGTCACGCCCTTGTAGGGATGGTGGGCTTCCGCGCCCTTGTACCAGCTGTGGCGCACGTGCTCGCTGATTTTGGAAGGGTCAAGCGGGGCGATCTTGGACAGGTCGCGGTCGTAGATGGCGCCGGGCTGGAAGAAGCCGGTTTCGCGCTTGTCCGGATCGGAGCAGAATTCGCCGAAGGTGATGAAGTTCTTGGTCCCGCCGTATCCGGCCACGTCCTTGTACTGGGCGGCCACGGCCAGCAGGTCGGGAATGTACACTTCGTTGATGAAGGCGATGGTTTCTTTTTCCAGATCCAGGAACTGCTTGATGTTTTCGGGCTTGATGGCGTTGTAGCAGGTGACCCCGCCCACGACCATGAATTGCGGGTGGGGGTTTTTGCCGCCGAAAACGGCCATGGCGCGGGCCGCCTTGACCTGCAGGTGCAGAGCGTCAAGGTAGTGGGCCGTGGCGATCAGGTCCAGTTCCGGGGACAGCAGGTAGGCGGGGTGCTTTTCGCCCAGGAAATAGGCGTTGGTCAGGTGTCCCAGCTGGCCGCTTTCCACGTACTTTTTGATGCGGTCCTGCACGGCCTTCATCTGTTCCGTTGTGGTCTTGCGGGGCGAGATGGAACTGGCGGTCTTGGCCGCGGCGGCCGGGTCGGCTTTCAGACAGTTGGCCACGTTGACAAAGTCAAGGGCGTGCAGGTGGTAAAAGTGCACCACGTGGTCGTGCATGAACTGCGAACCCAGGACCAGGTTGCGGATCATGTTGGCCAGGGGCGGAACCTTTACTTTTACCGCATTGTCCACGGCGCGGATGGAGGCCAGGGAATGGGTGTAGGTGCACACGCCGCAGGCGCGCTGGGTAATGTGCTGGGCGTCCTGGGGGTCGCGGCCTTTCATGATGATTTCAAGGCCGCGGAACAGGGTGCCGCAGCTGTAAGCCTTGGTGACCTTGCCGCCCGTCACTTCCACTTCGATGCGAAGGTGCCCTTCCAGGCGGGTGACCGGGTCGACCACTATCGGTCCGTTAAAGGACGTGTCAATCGCTGATTTTATCTCTGCCATGAGGCTTTCCTCCCTGATTGGTTCTTACTCGTTACAGTTAGCTTTCATAGAAGGGAGACATCGCATCCCAGAAATTGGGCTCGCTGCAACCAATGCAGGGGTGTCCCGCACCCACGGGCCAGTTGACGCCGTTGAACTTGACCTTGGGGCAGTTGTTGTACGTGCTGGGTCCCTTGCAGCCAAGGTTGTACAGGCACCACCCCTTGCGGGCTTCCTCGGAGTCGAAGGCGTCGGCGAATTCGCCGGCTTCGAAATGCGGGAGGCGTTCGCATTGTTCGTGCACGGACAGGCCGTAGAACATTTTCGGACGGCCCTGGTCGTCCAGTTCGGGAATGCCGCCCTTGTTCTGCAGGTAGTAGACGATGGTGCCCACGATGTTGATGGGGTTGGGAGGACAGCCGGGGATGTTCACGGCTTTGACGCCCAGGGAACCATAGGCGTCGTTTATGCCCTTGGCTCCGGTGGGGTTGGGTTTGGCCGCCTGGATGCCGCCGTAAGAGGCGCAGGTGCCGTAAGCGATGACGGCCTTGGCCTTGGGCAGGATGTCCTTGTTGATGGACAGCATGGTGTGGTTGCCCACCTTGCCGTAGATGCCGTTTTCGGCCATGGGGACGGCGCCTTCAACGATGCAGACGAACCCGTCGGGGTTGTTTACGGCGTCGTGCAGGGCCTTTTCCGCGGCTTCGCCGGCGGCGGCCATTATGGTTTCCTGGTATTCCAAAGAGATGGCGTCAAAAAGAAGAGCGTCCAGATACGGATCAGAGGTGCGAAGCAGGGCTTCGGAGCAGCCCGTACATTCGGCGTTGTGCAGGTATACCACGCAGGGGCGCTTGCCCGCACCGCCCGTAAGGGCTTTGGCCACTTCGGGGGCAAAGGCGGGACCCATACCCATGGCGACCGCCACGGCCGTGCAGTATTTTAAGAATTGGCGACGGTCGATGCCGTTCGCTTCAAGCCGCTTTTCCACATCATCCCTTGCGAGACCAACGGCAATTCGCATTCTCAAGCCTCCTTGTGTCATACGCCGGAAAAGGCGCCGTGAGGAGAAAATCGTTATCGGGAAAATACCCCATGATACTTTCCGTATAGTCTTAATATGGTATATCATGTGGTTTTTTATGGCGAATAAATAATTTCGATGGGACTATGGGCTATTGTCGGGGTATTTCGATAGCAGATCGGCCACCCTCTTGAAATTTTTTCCCCTTTGTCCGGCAACCAGAAGCCCGGAACGCCGCGGTTGCCTGAACCGGCGACGCACACGGCAACGCCGGTTGCCGGAAGTTTGCGCGTTATTTTCCGGGGTTTTCAGTATCCATTTCATAACTTCAGTATGCGGCGCCTTCCCGCCGGGGAAACCGGCGGGCCATGCCCGCACGGCGGAAACCGCCCCGGAGCGTGTTAAAGAAAAGCAGCAAAAAAAGCTGGTTGTGATATCTTTTTTGCGTGTAATCAGTTGCATGGAGATCTTTTTGCTTGCTCCTTCAGGCTAAAAAGCGGAATCTTGGACCAAGATTGCAGCAATTCTGATCCGCCAAACAGGAGCGTTTTCCTTATGGACGCGGTTACCGTCAACAAATTGTGGTGCAAGGGCTGCGGCATCTGCGTGGCCTTTTGTCCCGCCAAAGCCCTGGAACTTAAGGAAGGCAAATCCACCCCCGTTCCGGGGCTGTGCACCGTCTGCGGCATGTGCGAACGCTACTGCCCCGACCTTGCCGTTTCCGTGGATTTGAGCAGGCGGCCCAAAAAGGCCGCCGCCGAAACAGAACCGGGGGCCGCACAGCCTTCCGGCAAGGCGGCCGCACAGATTTCCGGCGCGGCAAAAGCCTTTGACAGCGAAAAAACCTCCGGCCCGAAAGATTCCGGAGCCTCCGGAAAAATGCGGGGAGGGAAAAAACCATGAGCGAGCGCGACATCCGTTTCGTCCAGGGCAACGAGGCCTGCGCGCTGGGCGCGCTGCACGCGGGCCTGCGCTTTTTCGCCGGGTACCCCATCACGCCTTCGTCAGAGATTGCCGAGATGCTTTCCGGCGAGCTGCCCAAGGTGGGCGGGGCCTTCATCCAGATGGAGGACGAAATCGCCTCCATGTGCGCGGTGTGCGGTGCTTCCCTGACCGGCCTCAAGTCCATGACCGCCACCAGCGGCCCGGGCTTTTCGCTGAAGCAGGAGGCCATAGGCTACGCCGCCATGGCCGAAATTCCCTGCGTCATCGTCAACGTGCAGCGGGCCGGGCCGTCCACGGGCCTGGCCACCAAGGTGGGACAGGGCGACGTGAACCAAAGTCGCTGGGGCACCCACGGCGAGCACTCCATGGTGGTGCTGACCGCTTCTTCCATTCAGGACGTTTTCAATATCACCGTGGAAGCTTTCAACATCGCGGAAACCTACCGCACCCCGGTCATTCTGCTGTTTGACGAGGTGGTCGGGCACATGCGCGAAAAGCTGGAACTGCCCCTGCCCGGCGAGGTTCCCGTGGTGGAACGCCTGCGCACCGAGGTCAAGGCCGGGGTGAACTACCACCCCTACCTGCCGCGCGAGGACGGCCGCCTGCCCATTTCGGACTTCGGCGGGGTGCACCGCTTCAACGTCACGGGCCTGTACCACGACATATGGGGCTTTCCCACCGAGGACCCGGAGCAGGTGAACAAGCTTATCCACCATCTGGTGGACAAGATTGAAAACCGGGCGCACCTTCTGGCGCACTGGAAGGAATATTATCTGGAAGACGCCGAGCAGATCATCATTTCGTACGGCTCCGCCGCCCGGAGCGCCCGGCATATAGTGGAAACCCGCCGGGGCAAGGGGCATCGCATCGGGTGCCTGGAGCTGCAATCGTTGTGGCCCTTTCCGGCCAGGCTTATCCGCGAAAAAACCGCCCACGCCAAAAACATCTTTGTGGTGGAAATGAACATGGGCCAGGTGGCGGAAGAAGTGAAAAAGGCCGTGCCCAACCCGGACAGGGTTTTTCTGGTGAACCGCGTGGACGGCGCCCTGGTGACGCCCACGGATATCGGCGTGATCATGCGGGTCATTGAAGGAAAGGGGGTGTAGCATGGCTATGCAGGACTTCATCCGCGAGCGTTTTTTCCCGCATATCTGGTGTCCCGGCTGCGGCCACGGCATGGTGCTGAACAACCTGCTGCGAGTGGTGGACGAACTGGCTCTTGATCCCCGTTCCCTGTGTATGGTTTCGGGCATCGGGTGCTCGGCGCGCATCGCGGGGTACGTGGATTTTCACACCATGCACAGCATGCACGGCCGGGCTCTGGCCTGCGCCACGGGCATCAAGATGGGCAATCCCGGCCTGACGGTCTTTGTGCCCATGGGCGACGGCGACGCCCTGGCCATCGGCGGCAATCATTTTATCCACGCCTGCCGCCGCAACATCGATCTTGTGGCCATCGTGCTGAACAACCGCATTTACGGCATGACCGGCGGGCAGTATTCGCCCCTGTCCGGGCGGGACATTTTCGCCACCACCGCGCCTTACGGCAGCATTGACCGCAGCTTTGACACCGTGCAACTGGCCCTGGGGGCCGGGGCCACCTTTGTTGCGCGCACCACGGCCTTTCATGTGGTCGAAATGGCCTCCATCCTCAAAAAGGCCATCGCGCACAAGGGCTTTTCTCTGGTGGAGGTGCTGGTGCAGTGCCCCACCTATTTCGGCCGCAAAAACCGCCTGGGCGGGCCGGTAAAGATGCTGGAAGCCATGCGCGACGGCACCGCCCCTCTGGGGTCCTCGAAGCTGGCGGAAAATCCCTCTCTTACGCCGCGCGGCATCTTCCGGCAGGAGGAAGCGCCGGAATACTGCGCGGAATACGCCAAAGTCGTCGCCAGGGCGCAAGGAAAGGAGGCCTAGCATGGAAAAGTACCGTTTTCTCCTTTCCGGTTCCGGCGGGCAGGGCGTCATCACCATGTCCATTTTGTTGGCGGAGGCGGCGGCCTTGTTTCAGGACAGGCAGGCGGTGCAGTCGCAGGTGTACGGCCCCCAGGCCAGAGGCGGGGCCACGCGCGCCGACGTCATCATTTCCGATTCGCCCATTTTTTATCCCAAGGTGCGCCAGCCCAACATTCTGGTGGCGCTGACGGATGAGGCCGCCGCCAAATACCTGCCGCTGATCCGGCCCGGCGGGCTGTGCCTGTACGACAGCGATCTGCTGACCCCCGGCGCGCGGGTGGACGCCCGCCGCGTGGGGCTGCCCATGCGGGCCAAAGTGGTGGAGGCGCTGGGCCGGGAAGTGGCTTTCAACATCTGCGTGCTGGGCGCCCTGGCCGTTCTGACGCGGGCGGTGTCCCTGGAGGCGCTGGAGCGGCTGCTGGAAAAGCGCTTCGAGGCGCGGTTCCACGAGGCCAACCGGACCGCCTTGCGGCTGGGCGCGGATATGGCGGCGCCGTTTGCCGATTAAATCGAAAAAGGCGGGATACGCGGCGTCATTTGGCGGCGGTTGGGCGCTTGCGCGGACAGCTATTGGGGGCCGCGGCCCCAAATCCCCGGGTTGCGCCGGGCTCCAGGGAATAAAAGGCGGAGCCCGGCGTCGGAGGGGCGCAGGATTTTCATTAAAAAAACAACCCCGTAAGGTATCTTTATGAACATCCACGAATACCAGGCAAAGGCCCTGCTGGAGCGGTACGGCGTGCCGGTTCCCAAAGGGGACGTGGCCTATACCGCCGCCGACGCCCGGCGGATAGCCGGCGAACTGTCCGGAAACTTCTGGGTGGTCAAGGCCCAGGTCCACGCGGGCAACCGGGGGCAAAGCGGCGGCGCGCGCCTGTGCCGCAGCCGCAACGAGGTGGAAACCGCCGCCCACAAGATGCTGGGCATGCGCCTGGTGACGCGCCAGACAGGCCCCGAGGGCAAACTGGTGCAAAAAGTGCTGGTGGAAAAGGGCGCGGACGTGCGTCAGGAACTTTATCTGGCCGTGGCGCTGGACCGGGACGCGGGCTGCTTTACGGTGCTGGCCTCGCCGCGCGGGGGCATGGATATCGAGGAGGTGGACCGCAAGGACATCTGCGCCGTGCCCCTGGTGGGGCGGCACGTCTGGCCCTGGCAGGGGCGCAAGCTGTTCTTTTTCTGCGGCCTTGAGCCCGCCCTGGTGGCCAAGGGCGCGCAACTGGTGCAGGAACTGGTGCGTTTTTGCTCGGACAAGGACGCCACCATGCTGGAAATCAATCCCCTGGCGGTTACCGGCGACGGGGGCCTTATGGCCCTGGACGCCAAGATCGTTTTTGACGACAGCGCCCTGAAACGCCACCCGGAAATAGCCATCCTGGCCGACCCGGAGGAAATGGACCCCCTGGAACGCAAGGCCGCCGAACTGGGCGTGAATTACGTGCGCCTTGACGGGCACATAGGCACCATGGTCAACGGCGCGGGACTGGCAATGGCGACCATCGACGCCATCACCCGGGCCGGGGGCAGGCCCGCCAACTTTCTGGACGCCGGGGGCGGGGCCACTGTGGACATGGTGCGCAAGGGGTTCGAAGTCATGCTGGCCGATCCCAAGGTGCGCGGGGTATTTGTGAACATTTTCGGCGGCATCCTGCGCTGCGACGTGGTGGCGGAGGGCGTGGTGCAGGCGGCCCGCAGTCTTAACCTTACGCTGCCCGTGGTCATTCGCATGGAAGGCACCAACGTGGCCGAAGGCCGCCGTGTGCTGGACGAATGCGGGATGAACTTCACCACCGCCTCGTCCATGGAAGAAGCGGTGCGCCTGATTGTGGAACAGACCGGCGGGCCGGCGGGATAAGTCCGCCGGTTCCGGCAAGCGGCCGGAGCGGGCGGCGTTTATTGAACAGCAGCTTCCGGAATCTCCTGAGAGGAACATTATGAGCATTCTGGTGAACGGGAACTCCCGTATTGTGGTGCAGGGCCTCACCGGACGCGAGGGCGCGTTCCATGCCGAGCGCATGTTGGAATACGGCACCAGGGTGGTGGCCGGGGTGACGCCGGGCCGGGGCGGCCAGCGGGTGTTGGACGTGCCTGTCTTCAATACCGTGGAAGAGGCGGTGCGGGAGACCGGGGCCGACGTCAGCGTGATTTTCGTCCCGGCTTCCGGGGCGGCGGACGCGGCGTACGAGGCTTCGGCGGTCGGGCTTTCCCTGGTGGTGATCATCACCGAACACATACCGGTGCAGGACATGGTGCGCTGCCGGGCGCTGCTGGCAAGCAAGGGCACACGGTTCGTCGGCCCCAACTGCCCCGGCGTCATCAGCCCCGGCGGGCGCTGTAAGGTGGGCATCATGCCCGGTTACATCCACAAGCCCGGCCCGGTTGGGCTGATCAGCCGATCCGGCACGCTGACCTACGAGGCCGTGCATCAGCTTTCCTCCCAGGGGCTGGGGCAAAGCACCTGCGTGGGCGTGGGGGGCGATCCGGTAAGCGGGCTGCAATTCAGGGATATTCTGGAGCTTTTCCGCCATGACGGAGATACCGAGGCCGTGTGCCTTATCGGGGAAATCGGCGGCAGCACGGAAGAAGCGGCGGCGGCGTATATTCGTGAAACCGCCTACCCCAAGCCGGTGTTCGGGTTTGTAGCCGGGCTTTCGGCGCCTCCGGGCAAGCGTATGGGGCATGCCGGGGCGGTGATCAGCGGTTCCAAGGGGCGCGGGGATCACAAGGTGGCCGCGATGGAAGAGGCGGGCATCACGGTCATCCGCGACCTGGGCGAGTTCGGCCGCACGGTGGCGGCGGGGCTGAAGGGGCGGCGATAGCCGTCCTGGAGTGGCGACACCCCCCGCGGGGCCGGGGGGTGTTTACAGCAAAAATATCGACGCCATGCCCAAAAACAAAAAGAATCCGGCGCCGTCGGTGATGGCGGTGAGGAAAATGCTGGAAGCCTGGGCCGGGTCGCGGCCCACGGCCTTGAGCAGCAGGGGAATGGACGCCCCGGCAAAGGCCCCCAGAATCATGTCCATGATCAGGGCGGCCACCATAACGGTGGAAATCCCGGCCCGGCCGGTAAAAACGTATACGGCCGCCCATACCAGCACGCCCAGCAGCAACCCGTTGACAATGCCTATTTTGCCTTCGCGCAGAACCGCCCACCAGGCCTTGCGGCGGTCAAAACGCTCTGTGGCCAGTTGGCGGATCATCACCGCCAGGGCCTGCTGCCCGGTATTGCCCGCCTGGTTGGCCACCATGGGCATGAACACCGCCAGAATGGCCATCTGCGCGATGCTGCCGTCAAACAGGTAGACCACGCTGGCCGAAAGGGCGGAATTGAGCATGTTCACCAGCAGCCAGGGCAGGCGCATGCGCACGGAATCCATCCAGGGCGTGTCGGTGGTTTCGTCCTGACCGGCGCCCACCATGCCCAGCATGTCCTCGCTGGCCAGATCCTGCATGATGTCGATGACGTCGTCGTGGGAAATGACGCCAAGCAGGCGTCCTTCGTAATCCACAACGGGCAGGGCCATGAGGTTGTAGTGGCTGATCAGCCGGGCCACTTCCTCGCGGCTTTGGTCAAAGGTGACGGTGATCAGATCCTGATCGTGCAGGGCGTCGCCCAGGGTCATGCCCGGCGGGCAGACCAGCAGGTCGCGCAGGGAAAGCACGCCCTGAAGGATGTCCCCCCGGTCCACGATATAGGCGTAGTAGGGAAATTCCTTGTCCTCTATCTCGCTGCGCAGTTGCAGGATGGCCTGATCGGCCGTAAGGGTGTACTCAAGGATGATTACTTCGGTGTTCATGACCCCGCCCGCCGTTGCCGGGTCAAAGGCCATGAGGTTGCGGATCTCTTCCGCGTCCTGGCTTTCCAGCTTGCTCAGCAGGACGTCGCTGTGGTCCTCGTCCAGTTCGTCCAGAATATCGGCGGCGTCGTCGGGCGACATTTCGCCCACGATGCTGGCCGCCGTATCGGGGTCGAGGTTTTCCAGCAGTTCGACGCGGACGTGCTCGTCCAGTTCGGCCAGGGCTTCGGCGGCGTCTTCCACCGGCAGGGCGCTGACGATGCAGACCTGCTTGTCCAGGCTGAGATTTTCCAGATGCTCGGCAACGTCGGCGGGGTGGGAAAATTCCCCGCTGAGCAGCTCTTTCATACAGTCTTCTTCAGGCGAGGCTTTGGCCGGGCGGGCTGATTCCGGCGCGTCGTCGGAAGCGGCGGATTCTTCCGGCGCATCGGGAGCGGAAGCGGCGGGTTCTTCCGGCGCATCGGGAGCGGAAACGGCGGGTTCTTTCGGAACATCGGGAGCGGAAACGGCGGAAAGTCCCGCTTCGGCGGGCGCTGTTTCGGGATCGGCGCCGGAAGGCCGGACCCCGGCGGGCGCGCCTGAGGCGGATTTCACGGAGGTTTCGCCGCCGGCTTCGCCGGGCGGAGATCCCGGGGGCGCGGGGGCTGTGACCGGCGTTTTCTTTTCGTCTTCCACAAGAAAGCCCCTTTGCTTTTGAAGAGGATGGACACCACGCCGCCTTGACGAAAAACCGCGTGAATTTTAAGTTGGCAACGGTGCCGCGCGCGCCGTGGGATGCGATTTGAAACGCGGCGCCGTGCGCGGCCGGCATGCGGCCGGTTTGTCCGCGCCGCCCGGAAGGACCGGAAACCCGCCCCGCTGTGCGAGAACAGCACTACCATTTCAAGGATGCAGACACAATCCATGACCGCCCCCTCTTTTGATGATTTTTTTCAGGGAGAAGCCCGCAAGCACCTGTTGCGCGCCATTGACGCGGCTTTACTGGAGGATGGCCCCGATCTGACCTCCAACGCCGTTTTTTCAGCCGGTGACACGCTGCATGCCGTCATCGTCGCCAAAGAGGAAACGCTTCTTGCGGGCCTGCCGGCGCTTCCGCTGGCGCTGGAACGCGCCGCCGCCCTGGAGCCGGGGGAATATTACGCGGAAACCGCGGCAAAGGAGGGCGATCTTCTGCCGCGCGGCGCGGAAGTGGCCCGTATCCGCGGCAGCGCCCGGATCATCCTGCGCGCCGAGCGCGTCATCCTGAATTTTATCACCCACCTTTCCGGCATCGCCAACCAGACGCGCGCCTATGTCAATGCCCTGGAGGGAACGGGCGTCCAGTTGCTGGACACCCGCAAGACCCTGCCCGGCCTGCGCTATCCGGAAAAGTACGCCGTCCTTGTGGGCGGCGGGCGCAATCACCGTAAAAACCTTGCGGAATTGCTCATGCTGAAGGATAACCACATTGACGCGGCCGGGGGCATTACCGACGCCGTGGCCCGCCTGCGCGCGGCGTATTCCCCCTGCCCGCCTGTGGAGGTGGAATGCCGCACCCTGGCTGAAGTGGCGGAAGCCGCGGCCTGCAACGTCGAGCGCATCATGCTTGACAACATGGGCCCGGACGAACTGCCAGAAGCCCTGGCGCTGATTCCCGCCCATGTGGAGGCGGAAATCAGCGGCGGCGTAACGCTGGAGTCCATCCGCTCCCTGGCTCTGCGCTATGCGGGCAGAGAAAAGGCATACATATCGGTGGGCAGAATAACCCATTCGGCCCCGGCGGCGGACTTCAGCATGCGCATATTTTCCGGCTGAAGCCCCGGCGCGCGGCGCCCGCTCTTTTGGCAACGCATGCCGCCGCATGTGTTTTACAGCACCTCAAGCCTCAGGAACCGTACATGCCTTTTGCCGCCCAACCGCCTTGCCCGCCCGCTGAAAACGTCCAGGCTTCCCCGGCCCTTCACGATCACATAGAACTTCGCCGCCGTGAACTGGGCGGCCGCCTGACCGTTGTCGGGCACCACTACCAGGCGGAATCCGTCATCCGGCACACGGACCTGCGAGGCGATTCCCTGGAACTGGCGCGCAGGGTGGCCGGGGTGGATTCCGAACACATCGTGTTCTGCGGGGTGTACTTCATGGCGGAATCCGCCGCTCTGCTTGCCCGGCCGGGGCAGAAGGTGCACCTGCCCGAACCGTCGGCCGAGTGCAGCATGGCCCTGATGTCCGCCGCCGAAACCGTGGAAACCGTGCTTGCCGCCCTCGAATCAGGGGGGCGCAAAATCATTCCCCTGGCCTATGTGAACTCCACCCTGGGAGTAAAGGCCGTGGTGGGGGCGCACGGCGGGTCGGTCTGCACCTCGGCCAACGCCCGCACCATGCTGGAATGGGCCATGACCCGGGGCGACGCCGTGCTGTTTTTGCCCGACAAAAATCTGGGGCAGAACACCGCCGATCTGATGGGCATTCCCGCGCTTGAGCGCTGCGTGCTGGACGTGCGCGGCAAGGGCGCGCGCCTGGATCTTTCGCTGGCGGAACGCGCCCGGCTGCTGCTGTGGCCGGGCTTCTGCTCCATCCATACCCGCTTCAGCCTCCGGCAGATCGAGCGCATGCGCGCCGAACACCCCGGAGCGCGCATCGTGGTGCACCCCGAATGCACGCCCGAGGTGGTGGCCGCCTCCGACGCCGCCGGGTCCACCTCTTTTATCATCCGTTACGCGGAGGAAGCGCCCGACGGTTCCACCGTGGTCATAGGCACGGAGTTGAATCTGGTGGAACGCCTGGCCCTTGTCCACGCCGGCCGCCTCACCGTTCTGCCCCTGGTGGAGAGCGAATGCACGCACATGGCCCAGACCACCGAGGAGCGCCTGGCCGCGACCCTGGACGCCATAGCCGAAGGCCGCGACGATTTTGTGGTCAAGGCGCCCGGAGATTTGCGCGAAAACGCCAGGGCGGCCCTGGAGCGCATGCTTCAGGTCTGCGCGTAAGATTTTGCAAAAGGGCTCTCTTTCATGCGCGGGGGACCCAGCCCCCTTGCGGAGTTAGGGGCAAAGCCCCAATAGTAAGGATTTGTCATGGATTCTTCGCGTTCCACATCGCCGGTGCTGATCATCGGCGCGGGGCTTGCCGGATGCACGGCGGCTTTGGCTCTTGCGGACAAGGGCATTCCGGTCACGCTGCTGGCGGCCGGGCCGGACCCTTCCAACGCCAATTCCTGGCTTGCCCAGGGCGGCATCATCTACCGGGCCGAGGGAGCGGGCGAACCGCGCCTTTTGGCCGACGACATCATGACCGCCGGGCATCATCACAATTCGCCCGAGGCCGTGCGCTTTTTGTCCGAGGACGGTCCGCGCGCCGTGGAAGACATCCTGGTAAAGCGCATAGGCGTTCCTTTTGACCGGCAAAGCGAAGGAGATTCCGGCGGCAGGGAAGGCGAGTGGGATCTTACCCGCGAGGGCGGGCACTCCACCCAGCGCATCCTGCACTGCGCCGATCATACCGGGCGCAGCATCATGGACTACATGCTGCACGCCGTGGAGCAAAGCCCGAACATAGCCCTGCTGCGCGGCTATACCGCTGTGGACCTTTTGACCTCGCACCACCACACGGCGGGAATGACCTACCGCTACCAGCTTGAAAACCGCTGCTGCGGGGCTTACGTCTACAACGAATCCACGAAAGCCGTGGAAACCATGCTGGCCGACGTGGTCGTCCTGGCCACGGGCGGGGCGGGGCAGGTCTACCTGCACACCACCAATTCGGCCACGGCCACGGGCGCGGGCATAGCCATGGCCAGCCGCGCCTTTGTGCGCCTGGAAAACATGGAATATATGCAGTTCCATCCCACAACCTTGTTCCACCTGGAGCCCCGGCGCTTTTTGATCACCGAGGCCCTGCGCGGAGAAGGGGCCGTGCTGATCAACGCGCGCGGCAAGCGCTTTATGCTCGATGTGGACAAAAGGGCCGAACTGGCTCCCCGCGACATAGTGGCACGGGCCATTGTGGACGAGTTGCTGCGTTCCGGCGAGCCCTGCGTCTTTCTGGACGCCGGTCCCGTGGGGCACAGCCTGGAAGAACGGTTCCCCACAGTCTTCCAAAGCTGCCTCGAGCGCGGCATCGACATCCGCAAACAGCCCATCCCGGTGGTGCCCGCCGCGCATTATTTCTGCGGCGGCATCCTGGTGGACGGGCGCGGCCGCACCAGCCTGGAGGGTCTGTACAGCGTGGGCGAATGCAGTTGCACCGGCGTGCACGGGGCCAACCGGCTGGCCAGCACCTCGCTGCTGGAAGCCCTGCTTTGGGGCAAAAGCGCCGGAGAAGACATCGCCTCCCGTTTAGCCAACGGGCTCGGCGGTTCTCTTTCGCGCCTTCACGAAGCCATCGTGGACTGGCAGCCGTTGGGTGAAGAACACAACGACGACCCGGCCCTTATCGCCCAGGACTGGGCCTCCATCCGTCACACCATGTGGAACTACGTGGGCATCACCCGCACCGGACCGCGCCTGGTCCGCGCCTTCGAAGATCTGCGCGATCTCTCCCGCCACCTGCACAACTTCTACAAAAGCACGCCCCTGTCCAAACCCCTCATCGACCTCTTCCACGGCTGCCAGACCGCCTACCTCATCACCCAGTCCGCCCTGCGCAACGCCAGGGCGTTGGGGTGCCATCACAGGATTTGAGACAGCCTCTTTAATGCGAGAGGGCTCCGCCCTCTCGCGCTCTCCCGGCAGGGACTTACGTCCCTGCACCCTGTATTGGGATATGGGCTGTCGAGGAGGATTGGGAGGACCCGCCCCGGCGTTGCTCCCGGTGAAGAGAAGGAAGTGCTGCCCTTGAGTCTAAAAAGCTCAGGAAGCGGAACGGAGCTTGAATCCGCCGTTTTTTACGGCACCGATTCAAGCTCCGTTCCGCTTCCTGAGCTTTTTGAAGTCAAAGGCGAAACCCGCGACGGGAGCGCCGCCGAGGCAGGAGTCTGCACGTCGCCAGTGCGCTCCGCTCAGGCCCAATACAGGGTCAAGGGACGCAAGTCCCTTGCGGGAGGTCCGGAGGGCGGAGCCCTCCGGCGGCGTTCCAAAGGGCGCGGAGCCCCTTGAACGGGTGCAGGGCAGCGTACGTAGTGCCTTCCCTATGCCGGAGCCAGGGCGGCGGCGAGAAGCGCGGCAAGCTCGCCGCAAAGGATGAGGGCGCCGAGGTAGTCGCCGTTGTAGCCGCCTTCTCGCCGGGCGAGGCGGGCCAGGAAGAGCAGGCCGGAGAGGCAAAGGGCAAGGGCGGCGAAGGCGGCCGGAAGGCCCAGGCAGAGCGGGGCGGCAAGAAGGGCGGCGGCAAGGGCGGGGCACAGGCAGGGGAGGCGCCGGGCGCGGGCGAGGATGGAGCCGAGGAAAGAGGCGGGGTGTACCGGGGCGAGAAGGGGCAGGAATACGGGGAGGCAGCGGCCGAGCAGGGGGGCGCAGAAAAGCGGGGCGAGGCGGCCTTGTTCCAGGCAGGCGGCGGCGAGGATGATCTGCCCGGCTACGGCCAGGGCCAGCCCCAAAGTGCCGAAGGCTCCCAGGCGGCTGTCCTTGAGTACGGTCTGGAAGGCGGGACCGCTTTTGCCGCTGCCCAGGGCGTCCAGAACGTCGGCAAGGCCGTCATGGTGCAGGGCGCGGGTCAGCCAGACGCCCGCAAGGACATACAGAAAGGCCCAGACCAGGGGGGTGCCGAGACCCAGGCGAATCAGCCCCAGATAGGGCGGAAAAACAAGGATGAGACCGAGAAGCGCCCCGCAGAAAGGGTAATAAAGACAGGTCCGGGACATTTCTTCCGCGTCCGCCGTCCGGGCCGGGGCCAGGCGGGTGAGAAAGCCCAGGGAAAGCAGAAAGGCGCGGCAGTGGCGGGAAAGCGTTTTCACTGCCGTTATGCGCCGTGCCTGTCCGAAATGTTGAAAGCCAGGGAATACAGGTGGTGGAAAAAGTCCACGTACTCGACAAAAACGTCGTCGGGAACAAAAATACGGGCCGGGGCGTAGTTGAGGATGCCTTTGATTCCGGCGTCCACCAGGTGGTTGGCGGCGCGCTGGGCGCGTTCCGGCGGGGTGGTGATGATGCCGATGCTTACGTTCAGGTCGCGGACCCGTTCTTTGAGGCGGCGGGTGCAGACAACTTCCAGGCCGGAGATTTCCTCGCCTATCTTGAAAGGGTCGCAGTCAAAAGCGCCCACGATGTGGAAGCGGCGTTCGCTGAACTCGCGGTGGCCGAGCAGGGCCTTGCCCAGGTTGCCCACGCCGATAAGAACGCAGTTCCACGTGTGGTCGATGCCCAGGGAGGCGGTGATGGACCGGATAAGTTCCTGGACGTTGTACCCCACGCCGCGCACGCCGAATTCGCCGAAGTAGGTGAGGTCTTTTCTGATTTGCGACGCATTGACGTCGCAGGCCTTAGCCAGGGGCTCGGAGGAAATGACTTCCGTGCCGCTGCGCTGCAAGTTTTCCAGCACCTGAAGGTAGACGGAAAGGCGCTGGATGGTGGCGCGGGGGATATGTTCGCTTTTTACAGGCATTACGGTGTATTCCAGGGACGAAAGGGGGGAGCCGTTTGCGCGGCTCCCCCGTGTGTAGCGTGTTTCGCTTGCGCTCTTACTTCAGGGGAGCGGCAAGGGGGTTCACGAAGAGCAGGATCATGTTCACAACCAGAGCGTAAATGGCCAGGGATTCGATGAAGGCCAGGCCCAGGATCAGGGTGACCATCAGTTTGCCGCCGGCTTCAGGGTTACGGGCGGTGCCTTCGCAGGCGGCTTTCAGGCCAAGGCCCTGGCCGATGCCGCAACCGGCGGCGGCAATGGCCATGCCGATGGCGGCGGCAAGGTAGGACAGACCCAGAGCGCCGGAGTCCATGAAGCGGACAGCGGCGGCGGGGGCGTCAGCGGCGGCGCAGGCGACGCCGGCCATGGCGAAGAAAGCGGCCAGACCCAGAGCGGAGGTAAGCAGTTTACGCATGAGGCACTCCTTGAGTTGTATGTTGTGGTCAGTACGTGACCATTCCCCTGAGATTGTCCGCCGGTGGCCGTCAGGCCGCCCGGCGGGGCGGAGCTTGTCCGCCTTTGGAACAGTGCGCCGGTCAGGAGGCTTCCCGCCCGGCGGGCGGAGCTTGTCCGCCTTGCCTTGTCCCGTGCCGGAAGCCTGGGGCTTCCGGCACGGAGAGGAGTCGTAAGCGTAAGTCCGGAGCGAGCGTGTCGGAGCGAGTATGCCCTAGTGGGCGTGCTCCATGGCGCCCTGCAGGTAAATCATGGTCAGCATGTAGAAGATGAAAGCCTGCAGCGCCTTGGCGATGAAGAACAGGAAGTACGTGGGCAGCGTGGCGGCCACCGGAGCCATGAAGAAGAAGAGCATGAGCACGATTTCTTCACCGCGGATGTTGCCGAAAAGACGAAGGGTGAGGGAAAGCGGGCGGGCGGCGTGGCTGACCAGTTCGATGGGCAGCATCAGCGGCGCGAGAGGCAGCATGGGACCCATGAAGTGCTTGATATATCCCGGCCCCCATCTGCGCAGGCCCACAAAGTTGTAATAGCAGAACACGAACAGCGCCATGGCGGCGTTGGTGTTGATGTTGGCCGTGGGGGCGTCGCAGCCGGGGACAAGGCCCAGAAGGTTCTGCACAAGAATGAACAGGAAGATGCCGCACAGCAGGGGAAAGATGCTCCTGCCCTTTTCGCCGATGGTGGCCACGGTGAATTCTTCCAGCCCGCCGATGATCACTTCGATGACGTTCTGCAATCCGGTGGGGATAAGCTTCATCCGGCCGCGCAGCAGAAAACCGATGGCGAACAGGATGATCATGGCAAGCCACGTGTAGAACAGGTGCTTGTAGTCTTCGCCGACGCCCAAAAGGGCGGACAGGAGAAGCGGATGCATTTGATCGACTGCGGACATGTGCTAAGCCTCCTTGACGGGTTTCCGGGCCAGTCTGGAAATTCCCCACACCGCGATGATGGCGACTGTGGACGTAAGTCCGGCCACAAGCGGCGCCACGGGCGCCCTGAGCCAGACGATCAGCGCGAATAATACAAAGGCCGTCAGCGTCAGGCGCGCAAAAAAGCCCGCAAAGGACTTAAGGCCGAGCGCCATGCTGAATTCCCGCACTATGTTCGCTTGCGCCGATCTGGCGATGTGCCAGAAGTTATACAGCGCGACGGCCGCCCCGGCTCCGAAGCAGAGAACCCACGGGGTAAGCGGCAAAAGCGCCGCCCCAGCGCACAGGGTCAGGGCCGTCAGGCAAATCTGCGCGCACAAAAGTCCGCGCACCACAGGCGAGGAAAAGCCCCTGCCATACAGGAACCGTTCAATTTTCCGGCGGATGCTTGCTGTCATTCGCCCGCCGCCTCTCTTCTTCGGCCGCTTCACGCTCCTGAGCGCGAATAAGCCGCTTGGTGTCCAGATACACGTTCCTGAAGCCGGCGATAATGCCCACCACAAGAAAAACCAGGGTCAGCCAGGGGCGCGTGTCCAGCCACTTGTCCAGAAAGTATCCGATAAGGCCGCCCACAGCGGTGCCGCTGACCATATGCAGGCCTATGGAACCCGCCTGGGAAAGGGAGTTCAGCGCGCCTTTGTCGACATACTTCAATATTCTTTCAGAGAGAAAGCCCATTCCGTTCCCCGAGTTCATAACCGCTTGCGGTCGGCCGGGCGGTAAAGGCCCTTTCGCTCCTCGTGCTTTTGGTCACAAGGTCGGCGCTATTTATCACGGTGAAAGGCAAAAAGTCAACAACCGGAAGGAGGGAAAAGGGAAAAGAAGCGCTTGACTTTTGCCTGCAATCGGGCAGATTGTGCCTTGAAATCAACCGCGCCGGAGCGTTTGCTCGCAAATCGTTTCACCTTGAAAATGCTTTGCCGGGCAAAATGTCCGGCCTTGCCAACCGCTGCGGAGCAAGGCCCGCGAGATTGCCGCGGGCGGACTTGTCCGCCGCCGGTCGGCGGCTGCGGGCGCAAACCGCTTATGGGGAGGAGGCACCCGATATGTGGAACATCTTCGTTTCAAAGCTGTCCAGTTCGCCCGACGCCATTGTGGGCGTCGGCCTTATCGGCATCTACTTCGCGTGGATCATCTGCATGGCGGCCTACCGCATCAAGCGCGGCGAGCATATGCACCACTAATGTCCGTTCCGGATCAAGCGCGTCTTTTCGTTTGATCCGGAACCGGAAAACGCGCTATGCCGGCGCGGCGGAATGCCTTGTAGTTTGAAGGCAGGGCGGGCCGTGCCTGCGCCGCAGTTGATGGCCGCAATCGCCGGAGGCGGTTTCCATTCGTCCCCGAAGAGCCGGCCGTTTTTTCCGGCCGCCGGAGAAAGGCTTTTTTAACAAGGGGCGCGCGCCATGCATCCTTTTGTGAAAAGTCTTTTTTCTTGTCCGTCGTCGACGCGGTTGGCCGCGGCGTATTTATAGCTTGACTTTGATCGCCCCGGGGGCTACAAGCCTCTTCTCTTTTTCCGGAGGTTTTTCATGTACGCGATTATTGAAACGGGCGGAAAGCAGTTCCGCGTTGAGCAGGGCAGCAAGCTGCGTGTTGCCTCCCTTGCCGCCGAAGTCGGCAGCGAGGTTTCCCTGGACAAGGTGCTTATGCTCGGCGGCGGCAGCGTGGCCATCGGCGCTCCCTATGTGGAAGGCGCCAAGGTTACCGCCAAGGTTGAGGAACACGGACGCGGCGAGAAAATTATGGTTTTCAAGAAGTGGCGCCGTAACGATTCGCGTTGCACGCGCGGCCACCGCCAGAATTTCACCACCATCACCATCACGTCCATCCAGGCGTAAAACCCGGCGGGAAGGGCACGTTTTTCCGGCCGTCCGCGGCGGGAAAAAACGGACGCCGCAAGGCGTACCGGGCGGCCCGGCATGACCCCTGGGTAAGGAGCGATCGACATGGCTCATAAAAAAGCGGGCGGCAGTTCACGCAACGGCCGCGACAGTAAAGGGCAGCGCCGGGGCGTCAAGCGTTTCGGCGGGCAAAGCGTTCTTGCCGGCAACATCATCGTGCGCCAGCTTGGCACCAAGGTGCATCCGGGCCACGGTGTGGGCCTTGGCCGCGATTTCACCATCTTCGCCACCTGCGACGGGGTTGTGAAGTTTGAAAAGTACGTGCGCAAAAACCGCGTCAAAACCCGCGTGCACGTGATTCCCGTTCAGACCGCGTAACGGCGGCTTTTTCAGATTTCCGCGATATCGGCGGGGGCTCAGGCTCCCGCTTTTTTTTTACTTTTCAATGTATATACTTGGAACGTTTTTTGCTTATTTAGCGGCAGCGGCATTCTTTGCCCGGTTTTCCGTCGCGGGGCGGACTGGGCAGCCACGGGCCAAGCCGCGGGCCATCCTGATATGATTGAACAGCAACCGGCATCAACGGCGAAGGAGTCAAGCTTTGCCCGTTTTGGCCGATAAGAAAGCGAACAGCCGCCTGTGTCCGACGTGAAGGAGATTCCCATGACGCCAAAAAAACGCCGCGCCGCCGCCTGCCTGCGCGCGCTTATGCTGCTGCCGCTTTTCTGCTCGCCCGTTCTTGGCGGGTGCTTCGGCCCGTTCAAAAGCGAGGCCCAGGGTCCGGAAATGCCGGCAAGCATGCAGCAGAGCCCCGCGCAGGCCGCTTCGTTCCAGTCCGCCACCGCCCTGCCGGGCGAAGTGGGGCCCAGGGCCACCTACAAGGGCGAGACGGTTTCTTCCCTCAAGGCCACGGGCATTGAGGGCGGCCTGGTGCTGCCCGACGGCGCGGGCGGCGTGGTCGTGGTGCCGGGAGCCCCGCGCGAGGGCCAGCAGGCCGGATACGTGGACGCCCGCGAATTGAAGCTGAAAATACGGGAAATGGCGGAACAGCTCATCGCCGGCTGCTCCAACCAGGGGGCGGTGGCCCTGCCCGTATCCTTCGTCAACCAGGACGACCTCAACCAGACTTCCAGCTTCGGCCGCTTTATTGCCGAACAGCTTTTTTACGAGTTTAACCAGCGCGGCTTCCCTGTGCGTGAATACCGCATTCCCGGCCATATTTCCATGCGCGAGGGCGAAGGCGACTTCTACCTTTCCCGCGCGCTGGGACAACTGGGCGTTCCCGCTGACGCCGTGGTGGTGGCGGGCACCTATTATGGGGACAAGCAGGCCGTGTTCGTCAACGCGCGCCTGATCCGCCCCCACGACGGGCGGGTGCTGCGCACGGCCAATCTGGTGTTGCAGTCCAATCCCCTTACCCGGCGCATGCTCGCCGGCTCGGGCAAAAAGCTGGACGAAGGGGTAATGCATATCCGCGATTACAAGGACAAGGCGGCCCCGTTGCAGATGCAGAACGGCACCCCCTTTGACAGGGGCGAGGATATTCATTAGCCGCAAGCAATATAAGGACATTCTTATGAATGCGCGTATCGTTTTTTTCGCCCTTGCGGTTTTGTTGCCGCTTTCTTACGGGTGCGGCACGGTCAAGTCGTACGTTTCCGATGAAAAAGTGGCCGTGGTTCCCTACGACACCAACTGCCTGTGGAACTTGAAGCTGGGGCGGGACTACGTGTCCCAGGGGCGCTACGAGCTTGCCAAGGAGCATTACCTTATGGCTCTTGCCTCCAGCGACGACGCGGAAACCCGTACACTTGTTTCCCACGAACTGCGCGCTGTGGATCTGATGATCAAAACCCAGCGTTGAGGTGAGCCATGCGCACTTTTTCCTTTTCCCTGATCACGACCCTTGTTCTTTTCGCCGCGCAAAGCGCTTTTGCCGCCACGGTGCCGCAGATCGCCTCGGCCATGGGGCGCGAACTTGACCGCCAGGTGGTGGAGCACACGGGGCAGGCCGATTCTCCCGCCAGAAACGTGTCCCTTGTCGTTCTTACCCCGGTGAACATCAACGACCTGGAAAAGTCCAACCCCCTGGCCCGCCAGGTGCAGGAAGAACTTGCCCGCTGGTTCGTACAGGCCGGATACCAGGTGCGCGAAGCCCGCAAAGGCGCCGACATTCTGTTCGAGCCCCGCACGGGCGAAATGCTTCTGACGCGGCGCACCGACCTGTTGGGCACGGACGTGGTCGGCAGCAGCGCCCTCTTGACCGGCACATATACCGTCACTCCCAGTTCTGTGCGCTTCAACATCCGCATGGTGATGACCGGTTCGCAGGAAGTGGTGGCCATGTCCACCATGACCGTAAATATCAATACGGAAGTGGCCGCCCTGCTGCATAGCCCCGACAGCCCCGATGGCAGGCCCGGCACGCCGATTCAGCCCACTGTGGTCACTTTGCTGCCGTAACTTCATGGTTGTTCCCCGCAGGGCGGGGGTTTGCGAAGGCACGCCCGCCGCAACGCGGCCCTCCTCCATGTTGTTTTCCGGCTTTTTGGGGTTCCCCCCTTGCCTCGGCGAAAATAACAGACTAATATACGTATAATTCTATGACGCATGGTGTGGAAAAAACGGTAACACATTTTTTCACGGGAGTCTGTCATGTATATGAAACGCCTCTCCCTTTTCGTAGCCGCTCTGGGGCTGTTGTTCATCGCCGCCTGCGGCAAGGTGCACGTGCCCATGGTCAATTCCATGTCCGATATTGATGCCAAAGCCGTGAACAACGGCGAAAAGTCACTGGTGGTCATGCGCGTATCCACTCCCTGGGGAACCCCCGCGGAAACCCGCTGGCTCCATGTGGAGACCGGCGAACTTTATAAGGTAACCTCGCAGTTCGAATCCGGCACTCAGCAAAAGGCCCGCGAATACGACATGGTCACCCTGCCCGCCGGCCATTACGCCCTGGTGTACGTGATGTACTCCGACGGCACTCTGGGCACCTGGCCCGGCGCTTTTGACCTTGACCCCACCAAGTCCAAGATCTCCAAGCTCGGTCAGGTCAATATCACCGAGTCCAGGCACGACGACGGCACGGTAACCACCATCTCCTCCCTGCGCAGCAAGGGCCTTGCCGCTGACGGCAAAACGCCCCTGATCGCGGGCTTTGTCATCACCCCCGGCAAGTCGCTGTTCCTTGGCGACATGGTCATCGAGTTCAAGATTCAGGGCAAGAAGCAACTGCCGGGATACTATCCCGCCGGGTCCGTGGCCTTCTCCCGCACCACCGGCGAGTTGGAACGCGCCAGGCTTATCCTTTCCAAGGAAGATCTCGGCCTGGCGGAAAAGCTCGCCGCCCACTCCGTCACCAGGGGGTCCCTGGCCGGTGAACGCAGGTAGATTAAGCCAATAGTGTGATGAATGAATTCCGGAGGGGCTCCGCCCCTCCGGACCTTTCGCCAAGGGGCTCCGCCCCTCCGGGCCTTTCGCCAAGGGGCTCCGCCCCTTGGAACCCCGCAAGGGACTTACGTCCCTTGACCCTGTATTTGGGGGATGCGTGATCTTTCGGCGGCTTGGCCGGGTGTGCAGCAACAAGGCTCCCGGCGCGGGCTCAGCCTTTGAGGACAAAGAGCTCAGGAACCAAAACGGAGCTTGAATCCGCCGTTTTCAATACGGCAGCGATTCGGGCTCCGTTTTGGTTTCCGGCTGTTGGGGAACGCCCTGTTTCGCCCGCCGCGCAGATGCAGTCGAAACTTGTTTCGCCGTTAAGCGCCGGAGCGAGCGTCTCAAAGTTCCTATGCTCTAAAAACAAGCGGGAGGGCAAAGCCCTCCCGCTTGAGCATCATGCCGGATGTCTTCAGCTCTTTTTCTTGATCAGCTCTTCGGCGAGCTGCTGGGGAACGCGTTCGTAGTGGTGGAACTGCATGGTGAAGGTGGCGCGGCCCTGGGTTTTGGAACGCAGGTCGGTGGCGTATCCGAACATTTCGGAAAGCGGCACCTGCGCGCGCACGCTCTGGGAGCCGGGGCGGGCTTCCATGCTCTGGACGCGGCCGCGGCGGCTGTTGAGGTCGCCCATGACTTCGCCCACGTAGTCGTCGGGGGTGACGACTTCCACATCCATGATGGGTTCCAGCAGGATGGGCGAGGCTTTCTGCATGGCGTCCTTGATGGCCATGGAACCGGCCACGTAGAACGCCTGCTCCGAGGAGTCCACGTCATGGTACGAGCCGAAGACCAGGTTGACTTTGACGTCCACGCAGGGGAACCCGGCGAGCACGCCGCTTTTCAGCGCGTCCTGGATGCCCTTGTCCACGGGGGCGATGTATTCTTTGGGAATAACGCCGCCGGTGATGCTGTTGACGAACTCGTAGCCCTTTTCCGGGTTGGGTTCGATTTCGATGACACAGTGGCCGTACTGGCCGCGCCCGCCCGACTGCTTGACGTGCTTCATGTCGGACTTGGCGGGCTTGGAGATGGTTTCGCGGTAGGCCACCTGGGGCTTGCCCACGTTGGCGTTTACGTTGAACTCGCGGGTCAGGCGGTCGACGATGATTTCCAGGTGCAGTTCGCCCATGCCGGCGATAAGGGTCTGGCCCGTTTCCTCGTCGCCTTTGACGCGGAAAGAGGGGTCTTCCTTGGCCAGCTTGCCCAGCGCGGCGGAAAGGGCGTCGCGGTCGGCCTTGGTTTTGGGCTCGATGGCCACTTCGATGACCGGCTCGGGGATATCCAGGGATTCCAGGACCACCGGACGGTTCATGTCGCAGATGGTGTCGCCGGTGGAAACCTGCTTCAGGCCCACCACGGCGACGATGTCGCCCGCGCCGGCCCATTTGACTTCCTCACGCTTGTTGGCGTGCATCTGGAGCAGGCGGCCGATGCGTTCCTTTTTCCCGGTGTTGGCGTTGTACACGGTCTGCCCGGACTCGATGGTGCCGGAGTAAATGCGGAAAAAGGACAGGTGCCCGATGTAGGGGTCGGAAAACAGCTTGAAGACCAGGCCGGCCAGGGGCTCCTCGTCGCTGCTGTGGCAGATGACGGTTTCGCCTTCCTTGTCCGGATTCGCGCCTTCCATCTGCTTGATGTCCAGGGGCGAGGGCAGATAGCGCACCACGGCATCCAGCAGGGGCTGCACGCCCATGTTGCGGAAGGCCGAGCCGCACAGCACCGGCATGACGTTCTGGGCGATGGTGGCTTTGCGGATGCAGGAGTGGATCTCGTCTTCGGTGAGTTCGCCGCCGCCCAGATATTTTTCGAGCAAAGCGTCGTCTTCCTCGGCCACAGAGTCGATCATGGCGGCGCGGTGGGAGTCGTAATCGTCCTTCAGGTGGGCGGGCACGTCGGTGATCACGAATTCCGCGCCCTTGCTGGCCTTGTCAAAGACAATCGCCTTACCGGTGATGAGGTCCACCACGCCTTCGAACTTGTCTTCGCTGCCGATGGGAATCTGTAGGGGCAGGGGCTTGGCCTTAAGGCGGTCGTGGATCATCTCCACACAACGGTCAAAATTGGCGCCGGTGCGGTCCATCTTGTTCACAAAGCAGATGCGCGGCACGCCGTAGCGGTTGGCCTGGCGCCACACGGTTTCCGACTGCGGCTCGACGCCGGCCACGGCGTCAAAAACGGCTACGGCGCCGTCAAGAACGCGCAGGGACCGTTCCACCTCCATGGTGAAGTCCACGTGTCCGGGGGTGTCGATGATGTTCAGGCGGTGATCTTTCCAGAAGCAGGTGGTGGCGGCGGAGGTGATGGTGATGCCGCGTTCCTGTTCCTGGGCCATCCAGTCCATGGTGGCTTCGCCCTCGTGGGTTTCCCCAAGCTTGTGCGAAACACCGGTGTAGTACAGGATGCGTTCCGTGGTGGTGGTTTTTCCGGCATCAATGTGGGCCATGATGCCGAAGTTCCGTTGCATGGTAAGGGGGGTCTTTCTGGACACGGTATTCTCCAAGTATTACCAGCGGTAGTGGGCGAACGCCTTGTTCGCCTCGGCCATGCGGTGGGTGTCCTCCCGCTTTTTGACCGCGCCGCCGCGGTTGTTGAACGCGTCCAGAAACTCCGCGGTGAGTTTGCCGGTCATGCTTTTTTCGCCGCGCGCGCGGGCGTAGTTGATCAACCAGCGGATGGAAAGGGAAACCTGGCGGTCGGGGCGCACTTCCATGGGAACCTGGTAGGTGGCGCCGCCCACGCGGCGGGCCTTCACTTCCAGATGCGGCTTGACGTTGTCCAGGGCCTTTTCAAAGGCGCGCAGGGGCTCTTCGTTGGTCTTTTCGCCAAGACCGGCAAGAGCGGCATAAAAAATTTTCTCAGCAACGCCTTTTTTTCCGTCGTGCATCAGGCGGTTGATGAAACGGGCGGCCAGGCGGCTGTTGTACACCGGATCGGGCAGAACTTCTCTTCTGGGAATGGGGCCTTTACGAGGCATGCGAATACTCCTTATTTGGGACGCTTGGCGCCGTACTTGGAACGGCTCTTGCGGCGGTCGTTGACGCCCGCGGTGTCAAGGGTGCCGCGCACGATGTGGTAGCGCACGCCGGGAAGGTCTTTGACGCGGCCGCCGCGAATCATCACGACGGAGTGTTCCTGCAGGTTGTGGCCTTCGCCGGGGATATAGGCGGTCACTTCAAGGCCGTTGGTCAGGCGTACGCGCGCGACCTTACGCAGGGCCGAGTTGGGTTTTTTGGGCGTGGTGGTATACACACGGGTGCACACGCCGCGCCGCTGCGGGCAGGCCTGAAGCGCCGGAGTCTTTTTGCGCTTGAGAATGGCCTTGCGCTCTTTGCGAATGAGCTGGTTAATGGTGGGCATGATGCTCCTCCGGTATAAAAATTCACGATTGCTTGAAAAGGATGCTGAAGCAGGCTTACATAGACCAGGGCCGCAATATTGTCAAGCCGCATCCGCCGGGCGGCGGATCGTTCAGTGCGGCGTTTCGCGCCAAACTTCGTTCCTAGCGTCCGGCAAACACCCACAGCTTGTAGCCCAGAAAGTTGGCGGCCAGGGTAAAGGGAATGGTCAGCAAAAAGGCCGGGGCCTTGCCGCAGCCCAGGCTTGTGAAGGCGTACAGCAACAGAAGCCCCAGTCCCAGGCTGCACAGATTGACGGCGAAAAAGCGCAGCACGGGCAAAACGCCCGATGTTCCGGCGCGGAATGTCCAGGAGCGGTTCACCGCGTAGCTGAACAGGCAGGCCAGCGCCCAGGAGAGCGCCCGCGCCGGATAAATGGACATAATCGCGGCAAGCGCCAGATAGGCGCAAAAGTCCACCAGAAAGTTGGCCGCGCCCACGCAGCAGAACCTGACGAACTGCGTTCCGCCCGCCCGTTGCAAAGCGGCGGCGATGTGACCGGCCCTGTTCATGGGGTTCCCTTGGGCCTTTGGGGCTGCTTTTTTTTGGCTTTGGGCTCGGGGGGCGGCAAAAAAGTGACCACGCCCATGTCGTCGGGGCCGTTGTCAATGCGGTAGCTGGGGGTTTCGAGAAAAAGCGTCAGGGAGGCCGGGTCGATGTTTTGAGGCGGGGGCTGGCGCTTCACATGCACGCCGAAGGTTTGCAACTGCTCATAGCCCCATTGCCAGTCGCGGGTCAGGGGGACGGTGACCAGGCGCTTCAGCAGCGGATACTTGCGGGCCGGGTTCACCGCCAGGGGCGAAAGCCCCACGGACCCCACAAAAAAGATTCTGCTGCTGCCGGTTTCCTTTATATAGCGGTTGATGTCGGAAGCCAGCCGGGACATGCGGGAAAGCTCCCAGCGGTTCTGGGCGTCCAGCAGGTTGCCGTACACGTTGGCGAACACAAGAAGCTGCATGGCCAGAAGCGCCTGCACGACAAAGGCCGCCCGTCCGGGCAGGGCAAAAAAGAAAGCGGCGTCGCCGGAAGGGGGAAAGGCGGCGCCGTTTTCCCCCTTGTCCCCGCCATGCGCCGGGGCGGTGCCTTTCGGCGCGCGCGCGGCATGGGCGGCCGACCCCGCGCGCGAGGCCACATGCAGGCTGAGCAGCATCAGCGACACCATGACGCCGAATCCCTGAAAGGTACGCGGCGTCCATACGGGTTCCATCAGCAGAAACTGGATGCCGAAAGGAGTGAGCAGAAAACAGGGCAGCAACAGAAGAATGAGGAGCATGCGCAGGCCGAAGCTCAGGGGCGAGCCCGCCGGGCGCGGCCCGGTAAGGCGCCTGGCCAGAAGCCGCAGAACGAAGAACAGGAACAACAGGCCCATAAGCAGGCCCAGGCCGTTGCGCAGCCAGTCTCCGGCCAGCAGATGCGCATAGGTGGCGATGTTGGCGGCCAGTTCGGCGGGCAGCCCGGACAGGGGAGGCAGAATGGCGTGCTGCAGCACGTAGAGTTCATACTGGGAGTGCGAAAACCACAGGCGGGCCTGGGCGGCGTAGACGCCCACCCCCAGCAGAAACGGAAGGGCCAGACGCCAGACGCGGCGGGCCACCCGGGCGAAGCTTGCGCGCGAGGCCAGGTCCACAAGGCACTGGTAGACGGTGATGCTCAGGTAGCAGCCAAGGGCCGGCTGGTACAGCGAGGCAGAGGCGAACAGACTCAGGGCCGAGGCCGGAAGATGCCAGCGGCCCGCGCGGTGCGCGAAACAGCAGGGCAGCACGGCAAAGAGCATGGCCAGCGCCATGTGCGGCGCGTCGAACTTGTACGAAAGGTTCTCCAGCCCGTAGGGGCTGAGGCCCACGGGCACAAGACAGAGCACGGCGGCCCAGGAGGGGCGCACGCGCAGGGCTTCCAGCAGCAGCATGGCCGTAACGGCCAGAACGGCCACGGCGATGATCTGCGTAAGGGGGGAGGCGTCCACCGTGACTTGCCCGAAATAGAAGAACCAGGAGAACAGATCGGCCAGGGGCCGCGCGGCGGCGGACCAGTCGGCGTAGCCGTACATGGAGCGGCCGAGATCGTCGAGGTACGAGCGGTTGGACCGGATGATGGAAAAGATGCCGGTAAGATACAGGCAGAACAGCACGGCGAAATACCGCGAAAATATGCGCTGACGCAGGCGCGGCCAAAGAGGGGTCATGGGCGGGTCCCTGTTGTCGTGAAAGGTGCGCGCCAGCCGGGATCGAACTCGCGCATGAGTTCGTGAAATTCCGGCGACAGCAGCATGGCGGCTTCGGCCCGCCGTGCCGGGGAGGCGTAGAAGGCGGTGTAAGGAAGCGCGGGGCCGGTCTTCCGGCCGGGCAAACCGCCGGGGGGTTGTTTTGGCGCTTTTCCGGAAGAATGGACGGGCGTTCCTCCGGGGGGCGCGGCGTCCGGCCCGCCGGGGTGGAGCATGATTTCCACCATAGCCTCGCCGGACGGCCCGCCGGAACGGTTGCGCCCCCGCTCGAGAGAGCGCGCGCGTTCCAGCCCGGTCCGCAGCCGGGGCAGGGTCATGGATCCGCTGCAGAAAGAGCCCAGAAAAAAATCCGTGAAGGGGACGCCTTTGCGGCGCAGCAGGGCGCGCAGCGGTCCGCTCCAGAAGGAAAGCAGTTCGCGCCGCAGGGTTCCCGCCACGGCCGGAACAAGCGGGCAGGGCGGAAGAAAGCGCGGTTCGGCGGGCACGCGTACGCGCGTCAGCGCATAGCGGTTCAGCAATGACTCCAGCACGGGCAAAAAGGCGGGAATGGCATGCACGTGCAGGTGCCCGTCCAGGTACAGGGGGACGGGGGCGGCGAAGGGGGGGCTTTCCGCCGGAGTTTGCGGGGCCAGCAGGGTTTGCGCCCGCTCAATCTGGGCGGAAAACTCGCGTTCCACCTGGGTCAGCAGGGCCCGCTTCTTTTGGCGGGAAGAAACGTGGCACAGGGCCAGGAGGGAGGCCAGGGAATGCCGGAACAGGCCTTTTTCGTCGGCCAGCAGGGGGATTTCGGCGGCCGGGGCCACGGCCGGCCCTTCCAGCAGGTTCAGGTGCACCCCGACACTGAAGGAGGCGGCCAAGGGGCCGGCCCCGGCGGGGACGGGGAAAGGCGCGGCCGGGCGGGGGCCGCTTTTCACCCCCGCGCCGTGAGCATTTTCCCCCGCGCCGTGAATATTAGCGCCCAAGCCGGAAACATCGCCGTACAGCCGCGCGCGCAGGGCGGCGGCGGCGTTTTCCGCGTCCGGCCCTCCGGCCAGCAGGGAGGTTCCGAGCAGGGAGCCGGCGTCCAGGCAGCGGAGAATGGCGCCGGTGATGCCGGCAGAGACGCCGCAGTCGTCGGCCAGGGGCAGGCAGCGCACTGGTCAGCCCCGCTTTTTGCCGTAAAAGAGAATCGCGCTCAAGCCTCTGGGACGCGGGCTCGTCCGGTTTTTTTTCCGCCGGGCGGGGGGAAAGGGGCGGCGCGCCCCGGTTCCGGCCGGGCCGTTCCAAAAGCGGGGGGGGGGCGCGCCAGGGCAGGGCTTGGAACATTCCACGCTGGAGAGGGGGGCGAGGGGGCGCCGGCCCTTTGTCCGGGGGGCGCGGTTTTCGGGCTGTCCCGCGCCGTTTTCGGCATAGCCCAGGTATTCGCTGACCAGGTAGCGGGGGCGCTGCTTCACCTCGTGGAAGATCTGGCGCACATACAGGGACAGCAGGCAGATGGAGCCAAGAACGGCCGCGCCGGTGATAAGGATAAGCAGGATGACGGTGGTGAAGCCGGTGACGGCCTTGCCGTGGAATTTCATCCACAGGGCTTCGCTTCCCATCAAAAGGGCGAAGGCGCAGAAAAACGCCCCCATAAGCAGGATGAGAAACAGGGGTTTGGCCGTGTAGGCGCTCAGGGAGTCCAGGGCCAGCATGAATCGCGCCGCATAGGACCACTTGGAGATCCCGCTCTGCCTGTCGGCGGGCGGAAAGGGCACGGCCGCGCGCCGGAAGCCCAGCCAACTGCTCATGCCCCTGAAGAACACCCGGCGCTCGGGCATGTTTTTCCAGGCCTCCAGCACCTTGCGGTCCAGGAGCTTGAAGTCGCTGGCCCCCCGCAGGTCAAGACGGACCACGCGGGCGAAAAGGCTGTAATACAGGCGGGCGAACTGGCGGGAAAGAAAGGATTCTTTTTGTCGGACGGTTTTTTCCGCCTCCACGATGTCCGCTTCGCCCCGTCGCCAGATGGCGACCATGCCGGGGATCAGCTCCGGCGGATGCTGCAGATCGCTGTCAAGAATGACGGCGGCGTCGCCCCGGGCTGCTTCCAGCCCGGCCACCAGGGCGGCTTCCTTGCCGAAGTTGCGGGAAAGACGCAGGCAGCGCAGTTCGGGACGGCGGGCCGATTCCTCGCGCATGCGCTCCCAGGTGTCGTCGGTGGAGCCGTCGTCCACCAGGACGATTTCATAAGGCAGGAGCAAAGGGCGCAACACCCCTTCCAGGCGGTCCAGAAAGGCGGCCAGGCCGGGGGCTTCGCAATGCACGGGGCTGACGACGGAAAGCACGGGAGCCGGAGCTTCCCTGGAGTGCGCGGACATGTGGGGAATTCCTTGAGGAATGGTCTGCTTCCGGCAAGCTCTATCCTTGCTGTGCGGCAAAAGCAAGGGGGAAGGCCCGTTTTGCCCCGATGCCATTGGCCGAACCGGGCAACGAAGCGTCCACGATGATAGCGCAAGTAAGGTAAGGGGGCCGGGGACGATCCCTCGGAAAGGCGGGATTGCACGCGAAAGCGCAAAGGACGGAGTCCAAAAAATCCGGGGGGCGAGCCCCCCCGGACGGCGCGGACGTTAGAACATATTCACTTTGAGAGTTGCCGCCCGCGGCGTACAAAGCCCGCCAGAGGCAAACCCGTTGCAAGGACTCGCTCGCAAAGCCTTACGGAGCGGATGAACATTTTTACTGTTAATCCGCTCTGGCCGGTATGTTACCCTGACTTTCGCACCTTTCGCACAGGGCTTCGCCCAGGGCTTTGCCCATTTCGAAGCATTCCTTGAAGCTGTTGTGTTTGGGCACGAATTTGGACTTGACGGCGGGCACGGGCAGTTCCATGCCCATGCTTTCCAGCCAGTCTCCGATGATTTTTACGCATTCGCCGGACCAGCCGAAGGAGCCGAAAGCCCCGCCCAGCCGGTTTTGCGGGCGCAGTCCCTTCATGTAGGTCAGCAAGCCCGCCACCAGCGGCAGGATGGTGTTGTTGTGCGTGGGCGAGCCCACGACCACAAGGCCGCAGCGGGCCAGTTCCGTCATGACGACGCTGTGGTGGTGGTTTTTCAGCGCCATGATACGCGAGGGCACGCCGGCGGCGGTCAGGCCTTCGGCAATGGCGTAGGCCATGCGTTCGGTGCTGTGCCACATGGTGTCGTAGATGATAAGGGCCCGTTTCTGAATTTTTTGCTCCGCGAACTCGCGGTACAGGTTCAGGGCATAGGCCACGTCTTTGCCGCCCCGGAAGATCATTCCGTGGTCGGGGGCGATCATGTCGATGTCCAGCTTGAGTTCGGCGACCTGATCCAGCACCTTGAGCACCTGCTGGGAATACGGAAGGACTATATTATGGTAGTATTCCACCATGGCGTGATGCAGCGCGGCGCGGTCTATTTCGTCGGCGAACCGTTCGGTGGAGGCGATGTTCTGGCCGAAGGCGTCGTTGCAGATCAGCAGCTTGTCCTCGGGGATGTAGGAAAACATGCTGTCGGGCCAGTGCAGCATGCGCGTTTCCAGAAAACGGATAGTGCGCTTGCCTATGCTGACGCTGTCGCCGGATTTGACCACCTTGACCGGCCAGTCCTTGATGTCAAAGTGGGCTTCCATGGACTTCAGGCCCATGGGCGAACAAAAAATGGCCTCGGGCCTGCACGCGGCCACAAGCCTGGGCAGGGCGCCCGCATGGTCCAGCTCCACGTGGTTGACCACAATGTAGTCTATGGCGCAGGGATCTATGACGTGGCCCAGACGGCAAAGCATGGTATCGGCGAAGGGCTCCTTCACCGTGTCGAAAAGGACGTTTTTTTCGTCCTTGATCAAATAGGCGTTATAGGTAGTGCCCTTGGGCGAGATGGTATAGCCATGGAAGTCATGGCTGCCGAAGTCGACGGCGCCTACCCAGTAAATGTCTTTTTTGATTTCAAGAGCCTGCATGGATACCTCGGATGGATGTTGCGGCATGAAAATGCCGGGGAACCGGCGGGGGGAAAAGCCGAAGGAACAAAATCGGCTCCCCACGAGTATGAGGAGCCGGTTTGCTGTGCAAAAAACCTTGCGGCTTATTCCGGTTCGAAGTCGGCCTTGGAAGCCCCGCACACGGGACATACCCAGTCGGCGGGAATGTCTTCGAACTTGGTGCCGGGGGCGATGCCGCCGTCGGCATCGCCTTCGGCCGGATCATAAACATAGCCGCACAGTTTGCATACGTATTTCTTCATCAGTTTGCTCCATGGGGCCCGGCGGGGTCGTTTATCTTCAGGCGGCAATGCGCGGCAATAAGAAAAAAGACGCCGGACCGGGATAACGGGTTAGGCTTCGGCCTTCCAGTGGCCGTGCAGGTTGCAGTATTCGCGCGCGAAAACGTTTTTGCCCTCGACGCAGAATTCGGCTTCCGGGGTGTCGCCGGGTTTGAGAAAGCGCGTGTAGGAAACGCCGTCGGCCACCAGTTCGATCCACTGGATCCAGTGGGTGTCGATCATGGGATGGGCCACGGCGCCCACCTTCACCTTGTAGCCGTTGGCGGTTTTTTCCAGCACGGGAACGTGCTTTTCCTTGGCCGCGTCGGTGGTGCCTTCCAGCATCAGTTTCATGTTCTCGCCGCAGCAGACAAGGTCGCCGTCCCCGGCGCTCATAACTTCCACAATGTTGCCGCAGACGGCGCACTTGTACACTTCGAGCATTTTGGTCATGGCATTCCTCCTGGCCAGACCGGCGGAAAAGCCGCTGGCAAGCCTGTTACGGTAGAATAGATGTGCTGAGAATAGCTCCTGATAAGGGAGGAAGCAAGAAAAAAATGCCCGCAAATCATAAAAAATAAAAAAACCTATTTAATAGTATTTCAATTATAGAAACGGCCCCTTGAACCTGACGTCCAGTACCTCGTAATTTATTTTCCCCCTGGGGGCGTTGACGGTGACCTCGTCGCCCTCCTGCTTGCCGAGAAGGGCCCTGCCCACAGGCGAAAAAACGGAGATGCAGCCCTTGTCCCTGGCAAAGTCGGTTTCGTCCGGCCCCACCAGGGTGTATTCGCGTTCCTCTTCCGTATCCAGGTCGGCCAGGCGCACGGTAGCGCCGAAAATGACCTTGTCGCCGCCCACCGAGGCAAGATTCACCACATTAAAGGCCGGCATGCGCGATTCGATATAGGTGATTTTGGCCTCAAGCATGCCCTGGCGTTCGCGGGCCGCGTCGTATCCCGCGTTTTCGCTGAGATCTCCTTCCTCGCGCGCTTCCTTGATGGCCTGGATGATGGCGGGGCGTTCCGCCTTCAGGCGTTCAAGCTCCTGCTTGACACGTTCGAAACCTTCCACAGAAATGGGAATGCTTTCCATGATCGCACCTGTACTTTTCGAATCCTTGAATTTTGCAGAATAAAATAATTCCGGATTAAGAAATGCGCCGTCAACAAAAAACCAGAAGCGAGGGGACCCGCCTCTGGAGAGCACTCTTTGGCAGTGCTTCCCGGATGCTTTTTTCCGGAAAAACCACAATGAAAACATACGGCATGGAGGCGGCAAGGTCAAGTTGTAAAAAGCCGGGTGGTTCTAGGGAAATGGCTCATAAAAGAGCGCTTGACTTTTTGTAGATTTTTTCACAAAGTATCGGGAACGCCGGGTGCTCAACTCCCGGCGAAGAGTCTTCCGGCATTTTGTGGGGCGCATTTGTGCTGTGCGTCCCGCCTGTTCCTTTATACAAACCCGAGGAGTAGTGGTATGTCCAAACTGGTTCCCCCGCATGGCGGCAAAGGCCTTGTGTGCACCCTTCTTGAAGGTGCGGCTCGTGAAGCTGAACTGAAGAAAGCGGCCGGCCTCAAGAAGGTCGACATCAGCCCCCGCGTCCGTGGCGACCTGATCATGATGGGCATCGGTGGGTTCTCTCCGCTGGATGGCTTTATGACCAAGGCCGACTGGAAGAGCGTCTGCGAAAAGTTCACGCTTGCCGACGGCACTTTCTGGCCCGTGCCCGTGGTTCTTGACGCCGACAAAAACGCCGCCGAAGTCGGCGACGAAATCGCCCTGGTCTTCAAGGGCGAAGTGTACGCCACCATGAAGGTGACGGAAAAATACGCCCTCACCAAAGAAGAAAAGAAATGGGAGTGCGAAAATATCTTCCGCGGCGCCGGCGATGACTCCAAGGGCGACCGTTTCTGGGAAATCGCCGAAGCCGAACATCCCGGCGTGAAAATGGTGATGGAACAGAAAGAATGCAACCTGGCCGGTCCGGTCAAGGTGCTTTCCGAAGGCCGTTACCCCAAAGACTACGCCGGCGTGTACAAACGCCCGGCCGACCTGCGCGCCGAACTCGACAAGCGCGGCTGGGCCACCGTTGCCGCTCTGCAACTGCGTAACCCCATGCACCGCTCCCACGAATTCCTGGGCAAGATCGCCATCGAAGTGTGCGACGGCCTGGTCATTCACTCCCTTATCGGCAACCTGAAACCCGGCGACATCCCCGCCGAAGTGCGCGTCCCCGCCATCGACAAGCTGGTGGAACTGTACTTTGTGAAAGACCACGTCATCCAGGCCGGCTATCCCCTGGACATGCGTTATGCCGGCCCGCGTGAAGCCCTGCTGCACGCCGTGTTCCGTCAGAACTTCGGCATGAACCGTCTGATCGTCGGCCGCGACCACGCGGGCGTCGGCGATTTCTACGGCATGTTCGAAGCTCAGGAAATCTTTGACCGCATCCCCGTTACGGGCAACCCGACCAAAGACCTGCTGACCCAGCCGCTGAAAATCGACTGGACCTTCTACTGCAAAAAGTGCGACGGCATGGCCTCTCTGCGTACCTGCCCGCATACCAAAGACGACCGCGTCATCCTGTCCGGCACCAAGCTGCGCAAAATGCTCTCCGACGGCAGCCCGATTCCGGATCACTTCGGCCGTGACGAAGTGCTCGACATCCTGCGCGAATACTATGCCGGCCTGACCGAAAAGGTCGAAATCAAAATGCAGGGCGCCGCTGCCGGCACCAAAATGTAAGACACAGCTTCCAGTCGCCTTCCTTATAATATAGGGAAAGCGGCGGGTTTTCCGGCCCCCCGGTTCTCCGGGGGGCTTTTTTACGGCGAGCCGCGGGGGTGCCCCGGTTTGGAACGCCCTGTGCCCTTGTGGGCGGGCTTTGAAAAAAGACGCAAGCGCGTTGTAAAAATTTGGATGCGGAATCTTTGTCTTGTAAAAAATCTCCTAAAAAGCTTGACCATGCCGGGCCTCGGGTGTATGAACTCCCTTCGCGCCTGAATTTTCAGGCGCACATCCCCGTGACGGCACGGGGAGGGCGGATGGAGTCCGCCTTAATCGCGCCTGGTTGTACTACGCCAATCAGGTTTGACATTTGCAGGCTTATCTTTGCCTTACCAATGTCTTGCCGTTTCAGCCCCGCTGCTCCAGGGCTGAAGGTACACCACGCAGACGCCTCGCGTCTGTGAAGCCTGCAAAGCACCCTATGCGGAAACTGTTTCCGCAAAAGGCCGGCCAAAGTGGGCGATCGCGTGGAATTTTTAATGGTCGTTTGGAGCCGGCTTTTTTCTTTCTATACGGAGTAACGAGCGATGACGACAGTTAGTAGTGATCGTATCAGGATCAAGCTGAAAGCTTACGATTACCGCATCCTGGACAAGGCTGTTTCCGAAATCGTGGACACCGCCCGCAACACGGGCGCGGGGGTGGCCGGTCCCATTCCGCTGCCCACCAATGTGCACAAGTACACGGTGAACCGCAGCGTGCACGTGGACAAAAAGTCGCGCGAACAGTTCGAGATGCGTATTCACAAGCGGCTGGTGGACATACTTGAGCCCACCCAGCAAACCGTTGACGCCCTTGGCAAGCTTTCCCTGCCCGCCGGCGTGGACGTTGAAATCAAGCTGTAGCGAGGAAGTCATGGCTGAAAAATTGGGAATTATGGGTCGCAAACTTGGCATGACCCGCATTTTCGCCAGCGACGGTTCCGCGGTTGCGGTCACGGTGATTCAGGCCGGCCCCTGCCCTGTTGTCCAGGTGAAAAATATTGAGAGCGACGGCTACCACGCCGTGCAGATCGCTTATGGCGTGGACAAGGAAAAGCACATGACCAAACCTCTTGCCGGGCACTTCAACAAGGCGGGCAAAGGCTTTTTCCGCGATTTGTGCGAAGTGCGTTTGCAGGAACCCGCCGCTTTCGCGGTGGGCGACGAATTGACCGCCTCGCTGTTCGCCGCCGGCGAAAAGGTGAAGATTACCGGCCACAGCATCGGCAAGGGCACGGCCGGCGTTATGAAGCGTTGGAACTTCCGCGGCGCCTGCTCCTCGCACGGGGCTGAAAAGGTGCACAGAAACGCGGGCTCCATCGGCAACAACACCGAGCCGGCCAAGGTCTGGAAAGGCAAAAAGATGGCCGGGCATCTGGGCAGCAGGCAAGTCACCACGCTGAACCTGGAAATCGTCGCCATTCGTCCCGAAGATAACGTGATCCTGGTCAAGGGTGCCGTTCCCGGCCCCAAGAACGGCCTGGTCATGGTGCGTAAGCAGTAGTGAGGGTAAGCACATGGCTCAGGTAACAATATTCGACCAAGAAAAGAAAGAAGCCGGCAGCGTCACCCTTGCGCCTGAAATTTTCGAGGTGCCGGTCCGCGCCGAGATTCTCAATCTTGTGGTGCGCGCCCAGCGCGCGTCCTGGCGCGCGGGCACCCACTCCACGCTGACCCGTTCCATGATGAAGGGCGGCGGCGCGAAGCCCTGGAAGCAAAAGGGCACCGGCCGGGCGCGTTCCGGATCGAACATCTCCCCCGTATGGACGGGCGGCGCCGTGGTTTTCGGCCCGCAGCCGCGCGATTACAGTTTCAAGGTGAACAAGAAGGTATGGCGCCTTGCCCTGAAGATGGCGCTTTCTTCGCGCCTTGCCGATGACGCGTTGATGGTGGTCAAAGACATCACCCTGCCCGAGGCCAAAACCAGGCACTTCGCCAAGGTCAAAGCGGACCTGGGGCTGAAAAAGGCCCTGGTGGTCGTTCCCGCCGAGGCGCACGCCCTGATGCTCTCCGCGCGCAACATCCCCGGCGTGACCGTGCTCGCCCCCGAACAGCTCAGCGTCTACGACGTCCTGAACCACGGGCAGCTGGTGCTGCTTGAGGGCGCGCTGGAACACGTAACCGCGCGGCTTTCCGCCTAAGAGGTCAGTCATGGATTATACGCAGATTCTTATAAAGCCTCTTATCTCCGAAAAAGGCACTTTCGTTAAGGAAGAAGCCGGCCAGGTGGCCTTTTTCGTGAGCAAGGACGCCAATAAAGTGCAGATTAAAAAGGCTGTTGAAGAAGCCTTCGGGGTTAAGGTCGAAGCCGTCAACGTGGTGGTGAGAAAGCCCCTGGCCAAAGTCTTCAACCGTGGTCGCAAGCGGCTTATGGGCAAGGTGCCGGGCTATAAAAAAGCCTATGTCACCTTGGCCGAAGGCAGCAAAATCGAGTTTTTCGAGGGAGTGTAAGCCATGTCCATTCGCAAGCTGAAACCCACCTCGGCCGGCCGCCGGTTCCAGACGGTTTCCGCATTTGAGGAAATTACGGCCGCGAAGCCTGAAAAGTCCCTGACCGTGGGCCTTCACAAAAAGGCCGGGCGCAACAATAACGGCCGCGTGACCAGCCGCCGCCGCGGCGGCGGGCACAAACGCCTGTACCGCATAGTCGATTTCAAACGTGACAAGATGGGCGTTAACGCCACCGTGGCCACCATCGAGTATGACCCCAACCGCACCGCCCGTATCGCCCTGGTCCGTTACGCCGACGGCGAAAAACGCTATATCATCGCGCCGGTGGGTGTTAACGTGGGCGATGTGCTGCTGGCTGGCGAAGGCGCCGACATCAAGCCCGGCAACGCCCTGCCCCTTCTGCGCATCCCGGTGGGCACCCTGGTGCACAACATCGAGCTGACCCCCGGCCGCGGCGGCCAGATCTGCCGCAGCGCGGGCACCTACGCCCAGGTTGTGGCCAAGGAAGGAAAATACGTAACCCTGCGCCTGCCTTCGGGCGAAGTGCGCAAGGTGCTTGCCGCCGGTATGGCCTCTGTGGGCCAGGTAGGCAATATCCAGCACGAGAACATCTCCTTGGGCAAAGCCGGCCGCAACCGCTGGCTCGGCAGACGTCCCAAGGTGCGCGGCGTCGCCATGAACCCGGTGGATCACCCCCTTGGCGGCGGCGAAGGCAGAAGCTCGGGCGGCCGTCATCCCGTGACGCCGTGGGGCGTGCCCACCAAGGGCTACAAGACCCGTGACCGTAAAAAAGCTTCTTCAAAGCTGATTGTAACCCGGCGGAAGTAGGTAGGAGTTGACCAATGCCGAGATCGCTGAAAAAAGGCCCTTTTGTTGATGGCCATCTGCTTCGCAAAGTCGAAGCCGCCACAACGAACAATGACCGCCGCGTCATCAAGACCTGGTCACGCCGGTCGACCATCCTGCCTGAAATGGTGGGGCTTACGTTCGCTGTCCACAACGGGAAAAAATTCATTCCCGTGTTTGTCACTGAAAACATGGTGGGACACAAGCTGGGCGAGTTTTCCCTTACCCGCGTCTTCCATGGCCATGCAGCCGACAAAAAGACCAAAGCCAAGAAGTAGGGTGCTGTTATGGGAAAAAACGCCAGAAGACGGAACGAGGCGGCCGAAGCGCTGAAGGTGCAGCGTTCGTTCACTCCGCAGGCAACGCTGCGCGGGGTGCGCGTTTCTCCGCGCAAAGCGGCCCTGGTCGCCAGCAACGTGGTGGGCAAGCCCGTGGGCGAAGCCCTGGACATTCTGCAGTTCACGCCGCAAAAAGCCGCCGGCCTTATCCGGCAGGTTATGTTCTCCGCGCTTTCCAACGCGGGGAACAATAAAAACCACATGAAGGCCGGGATCGATCCCGACAGTCTTGTGGTCAAGCAGGTCATAGTTAACGAAGGCCCCAGCTGGAAGCGCTTTCTGCCCCGCGCGCAAGGCCGCGCCACGCAGATCATCAAGCGCACCAGTCATATTACAGTCATTCTTGCCGAGAACTAGGAACGAATCATGGGTCAGAAAGTCAATCCTTTCGGGTTCCGGCTCGGGTACAACAAGAACTGGCAGTCCCGCTGGTACAGCAAAAAAGAGTACCCGGCCTTTGTCTACGAAGATCACATCATCCGCAACCACGTCAAAAAGCTGCTTTTCGCCTCGGGCCTTGCCCGCATCGAAATAGAGCGGCCCGGCGACAAGGTGCGCCTGATCCTTTCCACCGCCCGCCCCGGCATCGTTATCGGGCGCAAAGGCGTGGAGATTGAAAAGCTGCGCGGGGATCTGAAAAAGCAGTTCGGACGTGAGTTCGCCATCGAAGTGAACGAAATCCGCCGCCCTGAAGTCGAAGCCCAGCTTGTGGCCGAAAACGTCGCCCAGCAGCTTGAGCGCCGCGTGGCTTTTCGCCGCGCCATGAAGCGCACCGTGTCCATGGCCCGCAAATTCGGGGCCGAGGGCATCAAGATCGGCTGCGCCGGGCGCCTTGCGGGCGCGGAAATAGCCCGCAGCGAATGGTACCGTGACGGCCGCGTGCCCCTGCAGACGCTCCGGGCCGACATCGACTACGGTTACGCCGAAGCCCGTACCACCTACGGCATCATCGGCGTGAAGGTCTGGATCTTCAAGGGTGAAATCCTCGATCATGAGGTGACGCAAAATGCTTAGTCCCAAAAGAACAAAATTCCGCAAGCTGCAAAAGGGCCGCATCAAGGGCCCCGCGCTTCGCGGCGCTCAAATAGCTTACGGCGACTATGGCCTGAAAGCCATGGAGCCGGGCAAGCTGACCAACCAGCAGATTGAAGCCGCCCGTATCGCCATGATGCGCCACATCAAGCGCGGCGGCAAAGTGTGGATACGCGTGTTTCCCGACCACTCCTACACTTCCAAGCCTCTGGAAGTCCGTATGGGCAAGGGGAAGGGCGCTCCCGCCGGCTGGTACGCTCCGGTCAAAGCCGGCCGCATTTTGTATGAACTGAAAGGCGTCACCGCCGAGCTTGCCAAAGAGGCCCTTACCCGCGCGGCCCACAAGCTGCCCATCAAAACACACATCGTTGCGCGGGAGGATCTGGTATGAGCATAGCCGTCCGCAAGCCCCGCCGCCTTGAGCGCCACCGCGCCAAGGTCGCGGTGAAAAAAATCGCCGAAGCGCCCGGCAAGGGCAAAGCCCACGTGCGCGAAGGCAAAGCCGTAAACCTGCGCGCCGCTCTGGCCATGAAGAAAGTGACGGGCAAAAAGACGCGCGAACTGGATGCGCTTGGCGTGGCCGACCTGGAAAAGAAGCTGGCCGAAGCCCGCGCGGAGTTGTTCAATCTGCGTTTCAAGCACGCCACAGCGCAGCTTGAAAGCGTGGCGCTTATCCCCGCCGCGAAAAAGCGGATCGCGCGCATCCTCACCCTGATTAAGCAGAAAGAAGTGGGGGCATAAGATGTCTGCAGACCTTGAACAGAGAAAGGGCAGATCCCTGGTGGGCACCGTCGTCAGCAACAAGAACGACAAGACCATTGTCGTTCGCGTCGAGACGCTCATCCAGCATCCCCTGCTTAAAAAGTACGTCCGCCGTCATAAAAAGTTCACGGCGCACGATCCCAACAACGAATGCGGCATGGGCGACAAGGTGAAAATCATCGAGTTCCGTCCCCTGTCCCGCAACAAGCGCTGGCATCTGGTTTCCATTTTGGAAAAGGCCGTCTAAGGAGCTGCCGCAATGATACAGGTAGAATCTGCACTGGAAGTGGCGGACAACTCCGGCGCCAAGCTGGTGGCCTGCATTAAGGTGCTGGGCGGTTCTCACCGCCGGTACGCTTCCGTGGGCGACATCATCATGGTTTCCGTGAAAGACGCCATACCGCACAGCAAAGTGAAGAAGGGCGACGTCATGCAGGCCGTCATCGTGCGGACCGCAAAAGAACTTCGCCGTCCCGACGGTTCCTACATAAAATTCGACACCAACGCCGCCGTGCTTCTGACCAAGCAGGGCGAGCCGGTCGGCACGCGTATTTTCGGCCCTGTTGCCCGTGAGCTGCGCGCCAAGAACTTTATGAAGATCGTCTCCCTTGCCCCCGAGGTACTGTAGGAGCGCCCCGATGAAACAATTTCGCATTCATAAAGACGATGTGGTAATGGTCCTTGCCGGGAAAGACAAAGGCAAGGTCGGCCGGGTGCTGAAAATCCTGCGCAAAAAAGACAAGGTGCTGGTGGAAAAGGTCAACATGGCCATGCGCCATGTGCGTCCCAACCCGCAACTGCAGCAGCCCGGCGGCAGAATCGAAAAAGAAATGCCTATCCACGTTTCCAATGTGGTGGTCCGTTGCCCCGTGTGCCTCAAGCCCACGCGCGTCGGCTATCGCTACATTGACGAAACCGGCAAGGACGGCAAAACCGTTTCCAAAAAGGTGCGGTTCTGCAAAAAGTGCAATGAAATTCTGGCTCAGGGTGGTAAAAAGAAATGACACGCCTTGAAAAACAGTACCGCGAGAAGGTCGCTCCCGCTCTGCAGACGGAATTCGGCTACAAGTCGTCCATGCAGATTCCGGGACTGAAAAAGATCTCGCTGAACATCGGTCTTGGCGCGGCATCGCAGAACAACAAGCTGATGGAAGAGGCCGTGACCGAACTTTCGGCCATTGCCGGCCAAAAGGCCGTTATCACGCGCGCCAAAAAGTCCATTGCGGCGTTCAAACTGCGCGAAGGCATGCCCATCGGCTGCCGGGTCACCCTGCGCGGCATGCGCATGTGGGACTTTCTGGACAAGCTGGTGAACTTCGCCCTGCCCCGGGTGCGCGACTTCCGCGGCATTCCCGACCGCGGTTTTGACGGCCGCGGCAATTTTACCCTGGGCATCAAGGAACACACTATTTTCCCCGAACTTGAGGCTGACCGCGTGGAAAACCCCAAGGGGATGAATATCACCATCGTCACTTCGGCCACCTCGGACAAGGAAGGGAAGCTCCTGCTGGAACAGCTGGGCATGCCCTTCAGAAAGTAAGGAGAAACAGCCTTGTCTCGTACCTCTCTTGAAGTTAAGGCGAAGCGCAAGCCCAAATTCAGCGCGCGCGGGTATAACCGCTGCCCCATCTGCGGGCGGCCGCGCGCCTATATGCGCAAGTTCGGCCTGTGCCGCATCTGCTTCCGCAACATGTCGCTGCGCGGCGAGTTGCCCGGCGTTCGCAAGTCGAGCTGGTAACCCAGTAAGGAGTAAATACATGCTGACCGATCCCATTGCCGATATGCTTACGCGTATCCGCAACGCGCACTTGGCCCTGCATAAGGAAGTGAGTGTGCCGCGCTCGAAGATGAAGGAATCCGTTGCCGCCATCCTCAAGCAGGAAGGATATGTTGAAGACGTTACCGTCGACGACAAGGCCATCGTCATTGCCCTCAAGTATCACAAGGGCAAGCCGGCCATCTCCGGACTCAAGAGAGTGAGCAAGCCCGGCCGGCGCGCCTACGTCGGCTCCTCCCAAATACCCCGCGTGCAGAACGGCCTTGGCATCTGCATCCTTTCCACCTCCAGCGGCGTGCTTGACGGCGTGACCGCGCACGAGCGGAAGGTCGGGGGCGAACTTCTTTGCGAAATCTGGTAGGGTGCGGATATGTCCAGAATCGGAAAAAAAGCCATTCCCCTGCCCACAGGGGTCGAGGTCAAGCTTGAGGGCGGCCTTCTGAACGTGAAGGGCCCCAAAGGCTCGCTGACCACCCCGGTCGCGGGATGCCTTGACTATTCCATTGAAGCTTCGGAAATAACCATCACCCGCAAGGACGATTCTCGCCTTGCCGCCGCCCAGCACGGGCTGCGCCGCACCCTTCTCGCCAACTGCGTGGAAGGCGTGACCAAGGGCTTTTCCAAGACCCTTGAGGTTATCGGCGTGGGCTACAAGGTCGCCGTCAAGGGCGACGTGGTGGAGCTGGCGCTGGGCTTCTCGCACCCTGTGATCGTGGAACTGCCCAAGGGCATTGAAGCCAAGGCCGAAGGCCAGAAGCTGACCCTTTCCGGCGCTTCCAAGGAGCAGGTGGGGGAAATCGCGGCGCGCATCCGGCGTCTGCGCAAACCCGAACCCTACAAGGGCAAGGGCATCCGGTACGAAAACGAGCAGGTTCGCCGCAAAGTCGGCAAATCCGGCGGCAAGAAGTAGGGGTGAGCTATGGCTTTCGCTAAAGAAGAAGCGAGACTGCGCCGCAAGGTGCGCATCCGCAAAAAGATATCCGGCACCGGGGATCGCCCCCGCATGGTGGTCTTCCGCTCCAACCTGCATCTGTATGTCCAGATTGTGGACGACGAAAAAGGCGCCACCCTTGTCAGCGCCTCGACCCTGGCCCTGAACAAGGGCGGGGAAACCGCGCGCTGCAACAAGGCGGGCGCGGAACTGGTGGGCAAGGAAATAGCGCGGCTTGCCAAAGAAAAAAGCATTACCCGCGTTGTGTTCGACCGCAACGGCTACATCTATCATGGACGCATCAAGGCGGTTGCCGACGGCGCTCGTGAAGCCGGCCTTGAATTCTAACATCGGCAGGGACGTTCATGGAACAGAATGAATTGGGAATGGTTGAGAAAATAGTTTCTCTCAACCGCGTGGCAAAGGTTGTCAAAGGCGGCCGCCGCTTCTCTTTCTCCGCCCTGGTGGTGGTGGGCGACGGCAAAGGCGCCGTGGGATACGGCCTGGGCAAAGCCCAGGAGGTTCCCGAAGCTTTGCGCAAGGCCACCGAGCGCGCCCGCAAGACCATGATCCAGGTGCCCCTTGTGGAAGGCACCCTGCCCTATGAAGTGCTTGGCGCTTACGGGGCCGGTCGGGTCATGCTCAAGCCCGCCTCGCGCGGTACCGGCATCATCGCCGGCGGCGCCGTGCGCGCCGTCATGGAAGCCGTGGGCGTGTCCGACGTGCTGGCGAAAGCCATAGGCACCAACAACCCCCACAACGTGCTGCGCGCCACCGTTGAAGGCCTTGCCTCCCTGCGCAGCGCCGAAAGCGTCAGCGACGTGCGCGGCAAAAAGCTGGTAACGCCCCGCAAGTAGGGGTGGCTATGTTTTTGAGGGGGCTTTGCCCCCTCACCCCCACAAGGGGACTGAGTCCCCTTGACCCCAATTCCGAAAACCGCAAAGCCGTTTTCGGAAGCAGCGGGTGCAGGGGGCCGTGCCCCCTGCCGGGTTCCAAGGGCGGAGCCCTTGGCGGGGAGTGGGGCGGAGCCCCATCAACTCAAGATGGAAAAAGGGTGATCCCCATGATCAAGGTTAGACTGCTTCGCAGCAAAATCGGCTGCAATCCGCACCAGCGCAAGGTTCTGGCCGCTCTCGGGCTGACCAGGATCCGCATGGAAAAATCGTTTGAGGACAATGCCGCCGTGCGTGGCATGATCAATAAGGTCAAGCATATGGTCGAGGTGGTGCAATAATGCGACTTCACAACCTGTATCCCTTCCCTGAAGAGCGTAAAACGCGCAAGCGCGTGGGTCGCGGCTCCGGTTCGGGCCTTGGCTGCACGGCGGGCAAAGGCAACAAGGGTCAGAACGCCCGCTCCGGCGGCGGCGTTCCCGCCGGTTTCGAAGGCGGCCAGATGCCCCTGCAGCGCCGCCTGCCCAAGCGCGGCTTTAAAAACTATCCCTTCAAGGTGACCTACTGCGTGGTGAGCCTGAAACGCCTTGCCGAGGCCTTTGCGGGCCAAAGCAATGTCAGCCTTGAGGAAATCTACGGGCGCGGTCTGGCCAGGAACGGCGCGCCGGTGAAAATTCTGGGCGACGGCGAACTGTCTTCCGCCCTGACGGTTGAGGCGCACAAGTTCAGCGCTTCGGCCCGTGAAAAAATTCAAAACGCGGGCGGAGAAGCCAAAGCGTTGGAAGGGTAGCATACCGTGTCAATGCAAGGCGTAAAGAATCTGGCCCATGTTCCCGAACTGTGGCGCAAACTTGGCTGGACCTTCATGATCCTTCTGGCGTACCGGGTGGGCATTCACGTGCCCATTCCGGGCGTCGACGCAAAAGCCATGGCCGACTTTTTCGCCATGGCGGGCCAGGGCACATTGTTCGGCGTGTTTGACATGTTCTCCGGCGGCGGCCTGCGCAACGTTTCCATTTTCGCCCTTGGGGTCATGCCCTACATTTCGGCTTCGATCATCATGCAGCTTCTGCAGGTGCTCAGCCCGGATCTGAAGCGCATGGCAAAGGAAGAGGGCGCGCAGGGCCGAAAGAAAATCACCCAGTACACCCGTTACGCCACGGTGCTCATCACCATCGTGCAGGGCTTCGGCCTTGCCAAGATGCTGGAGGGCATGCAAAGCCCCGGCGGCGCTTCGATGGTGACGCATCCGGGCATGATGTTCGAGTTCGTCACCATCATGACCATGACGGCGGGCACCGTGCTGATCATGTGGCTGGGCGAGCAGATTACCGCCAAGGGCATCGGCAACGGCATTTCCCTGATCATCTTCTCGGGGATTGTCGCGGGCATACCCAAGGCCATATACCAAACCTATGCCTTTATGGGCGATACCATCCCGTACATCACGGTGCCCTTCATCATCGCCATCATGGCGGTGGTCATGGTGGTCGTGGTGTTTGTGGAGCGCGCCCAGCGGCGCATTCCGGTGCATTACGCCAAGCGGCAGCAGGGACGGAAGATGTTCGGCGGCCAGACCACGCACCTGCCCCTGCGCCTGAATACGGCTGGGGTCATCCCGCCGATTTTCGCGGGCAGCCTGCTGGTCTTTCCGGCCACCATCGCCCAGTTCTCCAAGCACCCCTGGCTGCAGGAAGCTTCGCGCTGGTTCTCGCACGACGGCATCCTGTACAACGTGATGTATGTCGGGTTGATCATCTTTTTCAGCTATTTCTATACGGCTATCATTTTCGACCCCAAGGACATAGCTGAGAACCTGAAGAAGCAGGGCGGCTTCGTGCCCGGCATCCGCCCAGGCGACAAGACCAAGGAATACATTGACAGCGTGCTTACCCGCATTACCCTGTGGGGGGCCATTTACATCACCCTGGTGTGCCTGCTGCCCCAGATTCTCATCTCGTCCTTTAAGCTTCCCTTCTTTTTCGGGGGCACCAGCGTGCTCATCGTGGTGGGCGTGGCTATGGACTTTATGAGTCAGGTGAACTCGTACATGATTTCACGGCAGTATGAAGGCCTTATGGGTAAAACCAAGCTTAAAGGCCGGTATCAATAGTGAAGAAGTTTCGCGGCGTCTTTCTCAAAAACGAGAATGAGATCGCCCTTATGCGCGAGGCGAACCGCATTGGAGCCCTGATTCTCGACGCCATGAGCGCCGAGGTGAAGCCCGGCGCGCCCACCATGCGGTTTGAGGAAATTGCCCAGGATATGTGTCGCGTCTACGATGTCCGGCCCGCTTTCCAGGGATATCACGGCTTTCCGTATGCGTTGTGCTGCTCGATAAACGAGGAAGTGGTGCACGGGTTCCCCTCCAGCCAGCGCATTCTGAGCGAGGGGGACATCGTCAGCTTTGACATGGGTGTGGTTTACGAAGGTTTTTTTGGAGACTCCGCGCGCACGTTGGGCGTGGGCGCCATTTCGGCGGAAGCGGCCAAGCTTTTGCGTGTAACGGAAGAATGCCTCATGCTGGGCATTGCCGCGGCCCTTCCCGGGGGCACCCTGAACGACGTGTCGGCGGCGGTGCAAAAGCACGCGGAAGCGCACGGCTTTTCGGTCATCCGGCGTTTTGTGGGCCACGGCATAGGCCGCAGCCTGCACGAAAAGCCGGAAATCCCGAACTTTGTGCCGGCCTTTTCCAATCCTTTGCCGCTGAAAGCGGGCATGATTCTGGCCATTGAGCCCATGCTCGCCGTTGGTACGCACGAGGTGGACATTCTGGCCGACAACTGGACCGCTGTAACGCGCGACAGAAAGCTTTCCGCGCATTTTGAGCACAGCGTCGCCGTAACGGCCCACGGTCCCGATGTCCTGAGCCTTGCGCCGGGACGGACCGCGCAGGCGGGAGTTTTTAGTTGACACAGACCGTGTACGGGTCTATGTATACCCGTTCCGGCCTTGCCCGAAGCGTAATGCGTACAAGCGGGCGAACCTAATGTGGAGTTTGTCATGAAAGTTAGGCCCTCAGTCAAAAGAATTTGCCCCAAGTGCAAGGTCATTCGTCGCCACGGCATTTTGCGGGTGATTTGCGATAACCCCCGGCACAAGCAGCGCCAGGGCTAGGCAGGCAGGAGTTTCACGTGGCCAGAATCGCGGGAATAGATTTGCCCAGAGGCAAGCGCGCCGACATCGCCCTTACGTACATTTACGGTATAGGCCGTGCGACCGCTTTGAAGATTCTTGACAGCACGGGCGTCAACTGGGCCCGGGGCATCGACGATCTCTCCAGCGAAGAGATCAACGAAATCAGAAAAGAAATCGAACAGCACCACAAGGTGGAGGGTGACCTTCGCCGCGAGGTGGGGTCGAGCATCAAGCGCCTTATGGACATCGGCTGCTACCGCGGCCTGCGCCATAGAAAGGGGCTGCCGTGCCGCGGCCAGCGCACCCATACCAACGCGCGCACCCGTAAGGGACCGCGCCGCGGGGCCGCGCCCAAAAAGAAGTAAGGTTGCGGGGGCGTCGCCTTCCGTCAGTGCTGTACATAACGCAAGCTATCCGAGAGTGAGCCATGGCCAAAGCCAAGCGAGTGGTCAAGAAGAAAGAGAAAAAGAACGTACCGGTGGGCATTGCCCATATCCAGGCTTCGTTCAACAATACCATCATCACCTTCACCGATACGCGCGGCAACGCCATCAGCTGGGCCAGCGCGGGACAGGCGGGCTTCAAGGGTTCGCGCAAGTCCACGCCCTTTGCCGCCCAGGTCGCGGCGGAACAGGCCGCGCGCAAGGCCCAGGAAAACGGCATGCGCACCGTGGGCATTTATGTCATCGGACCCGGCTCGGGGCGGGAATCGGCCATGCGCGCCATTAACAACGCCGGTTTCAAGGTCGCCTTCATCCGCGACGTAACCCCGATTCCGCACAACGGCTGCCGTCCTCCCAAACGGCGCCGCGTGTAATTTTTCCGCCCAGCGCCGCGCCCCGCGCGGCTTGCCGGCGATGAAGGCCCCGCGCGGGCGTTCCGTAAAACTGAGCTTCCAAGACCAGGAGGAAGTCCCTTGGCCAAATATAACGAATCCAAATGCCGCCTGTGCAGGCGCGAAGGCAGCAAGCTGATGCTCAAGGGCGACCGCTGCTTTTCCGAAAAATGCTCCTTTGACCGCCGGCCCTACGCCCCCGGTCAGCACGGGCGCGCGCGCAAAAAGGTTTCCGATTACGCCCTGCAACTGCGTGAAAAGCAAAAGGTGCGTCGTATTTACGGCGTGCTGGAAGCGCAGTTCCAGAACTATTTCATAAAGTCGGACATGGCCAAGGGCGTCACCGGCCACAACCTGCTGGTGAACCTTGAGCGCCGTCTCGACAGCGTCGTGTACCGCCTGGGTTTCGCCAATTCCCGGCAGCAGGCGCGCCAGTTTGTGCGGCACGGCCTGTTCACGCTGAACGGCCGCAAGGTAAGCATTCCTTCGCTGCTGGTGCGCGTGGGCGACGTGGTGGAAGTGCCTGAAAAGAAACGCAAGGTGCCCGTGCTTGCGGAAGCGCCCCAGGCCATCGCCCGCAGGGGCTGCCCCGGATGGCTTGAAGCCGACGGCTCGGCTTTCCGCGGCATCGTCAAGGCCCTGCCGCAGCGCGAAGATATTCAGACCCCCATCAACGAGGATCTGATCGTCGAGCTTTATTCCAAATAGCGGGGACCAGCATGATTTTCAAACAAGGCGAACGCTTGATCAATTCGCGCAACTGGTCCGAGCTGGTAAAGCCGGAACAGGTGACCCGCACCAACGACGCCGCCGACAAACAGTACGGCAAGTTCGTATGCGAACCCTTGGAGCGCGGATACGGCACTACCATAGGCAACGCGCTGCGCCGCATCCTGTTGTCCTCGCTTCAGGGGGCAGCTTTTGTCTCTGTGAAGTTCTCCGGGGTGCAGCACGAGTTTACCACCATCCCGGGCGTGCTTGAAGACGTCACGGACATTGTGCTGAACCTGAAGCAGGTCCGTCTGGCCATGGATACGGAAGAACCGCAGCAGCTTTCCCTTTCCGTCAAGGGAGCGGGCACGGTCACTGCGGGCGACATCGTCTGCACGCAGCATGTGCAGGTGCTCAACCCAGAGCAGCATCTGTTCACCGCCACCGACGCGCTTGACCTGCAAATCGAGCTGGAAGCCCGCATGGGCAAGGGCTACGTGTCCGCCGACATGCATGAAGGGCTTTCGGAGGAAATCGGTCTGGTGAGCCTTGACGCGAGCTACGCGCCCGTACGCAAGGTTTCCTACAGCGTAGAGCAGGCTCGCGTGGGCCAGATGACCAACTACGACAAGCTTATCCTGGAAGTCTGGACCGACGGCTCGGTGTCGCCCGAAGACGCCATCGCCTACAGCGCCAAGATTTTGAAGGACCAGCTTTCGGTGTTCATCAACTTTGACGAACGCATTTCCGGCGAGGCCCAGGGCAGCAGTTCCGGCTCCAGCGATCTGAACGAAAATCTCTTCAAGTCCATTGACGAGCTTGAACTTTCCGTGCGGGCCACCAACTGCCTGAAAAGCGCCAATATCTCCCTTGTGGGCGAGATTGTGCAGCGCCACGAAAATGAGATGCTCAAGACCAAGAACTTCGGCAAGAAATCGTTGGATGAAATTCGCCGCGTGCTGGCTGAAATGAATCTTGATTTCGGCATGAAACTGGACGGTTTTGAGAAGAAATACCAGGAATGGAAGAGGAAGCAGCAACATGAGGCATAATAACGCAGGCCGCAAACTCGGCAGAAATCCTTCCCACAGAAAAGCCTTGCTGCGGAATATGGCCAAGGCGCTTATCATCAATTGCCGCATCACCACCACCGAAGCCAAGGCCAAGACCTTGCGCGGAGTGGTGGAACCCCTGGTCAGCCTGGCGCTGAAAAACGACGTGCACGCGCGGCGTGAAGCCTACCGCACCCTGGGCGATCACCACCTGGTGAAGCGCCTTTTCGACGATATCGGCCCGCTGTTCAAAGACGGCGGGGGCGGGTACACCCGCGTGGTGAAGCTGGCCCTGCCCCGCAAGGGCGACGCCGCTCCCCTGGCCATTATCGAATTTACCAAACAGCCGGAAAAGTCCGTTGCGGCGGAAGCCGAAAAGGGCAAGGGCGCTGTAAAGGCTGAAAAGGCCCCCAAGGCCGCAAAAGCCCCCAAGACGGAAAAGGCCCCCAGAGCGGCCAAGCCCAAGGCTGAAAAGACCGTCAAGGCGGTAAAGACCGCCACCAAAATGCCCAAGGCGGCCGTCAAGACCAAGATGGGCGGCGAGTAGAGAATTCCCGCTTGCGGCACAAGCGCCGCCTAGCGAGTCCCCCAAAAAAAGACCCCGAAAGGGGTCTTTTGTTGGGGGACTCGCTTCCGTAGCGGAACCTGGCGGAACAACTTCTTGACCGCAACGCCGATCAGTCCATCTGAAAATCCACTTTGATCTTGTACATACGTTTGGCGGGCAGATTCAGCACCGGGATGCCCGTACGCTCGGTGATGCCCTCCAGCAACTCGCAGACCGAGTCCCAGGAAGGCCCGATGCAGGTGAACCAGACGTTGTATTCGTGATTGCGCAGGTAATTGTGGGTGACGCCGGTGTGGCTGTTGACTTCGGCGATAAAGTCATCCAGCCCGTATTCGGGCACCTTGGCGGCGCACAGGGTGCTGCGGAAGCCCAGTTTCGCGGACTGGAAGTTGGCCCCCAGCCTGCGGATGATCCGTCGTTGCTTCAGCGCGCGCACCCTGGCCAGGACTTCTTCTTCCGCAAGGCCAAGCTGTGCCCCGATGACGGCATAGGGGCGCTTTTCCAGCGGAAAGGATGACTGGATCAGGCCGAGAATGCGCCGATCGGCGTCGTCCAGATTTTCTTCGGGCAGGCTGTCGATGGTCCCGCCGTCAAGTTCGGCTTCTGTAGCGGTCATGGCGAGTCAGACCTCTTTAATTTGGGGCTGCCGCCCCAAGCCCCGCCTGGGGGAAATGATTTCCCCCAGACCTCCTCGATTCCCGGCAGCCCGCGCAAAGCGCGAGCTGCCGGGTAATGGGGGTGCAGGGGGATCATTCCCCTGCCAGGGGGCTTGGGGGACAGAGTCCCCCAATTAAAATAAGACCAGCCCTAGCCGCGTTCCTTTGCCGGGATGTAGGTACAAAGCGGTTCCTCGGCCATATGGTTGTCCGTAAGGCTGTGCGCCCTGGCGCGGCAGCCGCCGCACACCCGGTGATATTCGCAGGTGCCGCACTTGCCCTGGTACTCCGCCTTGTCGCGGAACTGCCGGAAATAGCGGGAGGACCGCCAGATTTCCGGAAAGGGCGTCTCGCGCACGTTGCCGCAGTCCAGTTCCAGATAGCCGCAAGGCTGCACTTGCCCGGTATGGCTGATGAAACAGAACCCCGTGCCGCCCAGGCATCCCCTGGTCATGGCGTCCATGCCGAAAGTTTCGGGCGTCACCGCGAGTCCTTCCTCTTTGGCGCGTTGGCGCATGATGCGGTAGTAGTGCGGCGCGCAGGTGGCCTTGAGGTGCATGGAGGTGGTTTTGCGGAAATCATAGAACCAGTTGAGCACTTCCTCGTATTCGGCGGCCGAGATGACCTCTTCGGCCATGCCCGCCGCCCGGCCCATGGGCACCAGCAGAAAGATGTGCCAGGCCGCCGCGCCCAGGCGCTCGGCCAGGTGGAAGATTTCCTTGAAGCGGTGCAGGTTGCCCTTGGTCACCGTGGAGTTGATCTGGAACTCTATGCCCTGGTCCTTCAGGTGGCCTATGCCGCGCAAAGAGGCGTCAAAGGCCCCCGGTACGCCCCGGAAGGCGTCGTGGCTGGCGGCTTCCGGGCCGTCGATGGAAATGGAGCAGCGGGATATGCCCGCTTCCTTCATTTTGCGGGCGTTTTCCGGGGTGATCAGCGTGCCGTTGGGCGCCATGACACAGCGCAGGCCAAGCCCGCGCGCGTGGCTGACCAGTTCGAAGACATCCGGCCGCATCAGCGGCTCGCCCCCGGTAAAGATGATAATGGGGCTGCCGGTCCGCGGAAAGGTATCGATAAGCGCCTTTGCCTCTTCCGTTGAAAACTCGCCGGGATAGGGCTCCAGGTGCGCTTCGGCCCGGCAGTGGCGGCAGGCCAGGTTGCAGGAGCGCGTCACTTCCCAGGCGATAAGCCGCAGGGGCGGCGTGCCGTCGGGCAGCGTCCCCGCGGCGTGCGGATTGCCCGCCAGCCCGTCGCCCCGCATGGCCCCGTGGGCATGGCCGGGGTGGGAGGAAGGGGAGGACGCGCGGCCGGCGGGGGAGGAGGCGGGATGTCCAGCTTCAGCGGGCGGGGTATGATCGGAAGGGTTGCGGGTGGTCACGAAATCAGTCCTTTTTCCAGAAGCTCTTGGGCGAAGTAAGTGATGATCAGGTCGGCCCCGGCGCGTTTGATGCCGATCAGCGATTCCAAAGCCACGGCGTCGCCGTCTACCCAGCCCGCTTGGGCGGCGGCCTTGATCATGGCGTATTCGCCGCTGACCTGGTAGGCGGCCACCGGCAGATCGGCGCCGTCCTTCACCCTGCGGATGATATCCAGGTACGGCCCGGCGGGCTTGACCATGATGATGTCCGCGCCCTCGGCCTCGTCGGCGGCGGCTTCGTTAAGCGCCTCAAGGCTTCTGGCCGGATCCATCTGGTAGGCCTTGCGGTCCCCCGACTGCGGGGCGGAGTCCGCCGCCTCGCGGAACGGCCCGTAAAAGGCCGATGCGTACTTTACCGCATAGGACATGACGGGAATGTGGCTGAAGCCGTTTGCGTCCAGCTCGCGCCGGATGGCCGCCACCCGGCCGTCCATCATGTCCGAGGGAGCCACCATGTCCGCCCCGGCTCTGGCGTGGGACAGGGCCGTGCGGGCCAGCAGGGCCAGGGTGGGGTCGTTGCGCACCTCGCCCTGGGCGGAAAGCAGCCCGCAATGGCCGTGCGAGGTGTATTCGCACAGGCATACGTCGGTGATCAGCAGCAGCTTGGGAAAGCGCTTTTTCAGCATGCGCAGGGCCTGCTGCACGATGCCGCTGTCCGAATAGGCTTCGCTGCCGGCTTCGTCCTTTTCCGCGGGCAGGCCGAACAAAATGCAGGCCTGAAGCCCGGCCTTGACGGCGCGCTCCACCTCTTTTTCCAGCATGTCCAGCGAAAGCTGGAAGTTGCCCGGCATGGAGGGGATTTCTTTGCGAAAGCCGATCTCCACGCCTTCCACCACAAAATAAGGCATGATCAGATCCTGCGGCCGCACGAACACGTCGCGCAGCATGCCGCGCAGTTCCGCCGTCCGCCGCAGCCTGCGGCCCCTGAAAAACTCTGTGTCCATATGTTGGTCCTCTTCAATTCCTTAACGATACCGTCTCAGGTTGTGCGCAGGCGGCAGTCACAGTCACTACGGCGCATCTCCCAGAGCATTTTACACTTGAAAGAGTCGCTTAACGGCGAGCAAAGCCCGCCTACGCCTTTTTCGCGGCAAGGATTTGAGTATAAATCCTTGCAGAGCAACTGACTCATTTCATTCGTTAATTGATCTAGCCTGGGGTTCTCTTGTAAGCGGGTGGATTTTCCGGTCAGACAAGGAAGGCGAGCTTTTATCCAGGGGGCTGGACTCTTTGGTCCTGCCCCCTGGATAAAAGCGAAGCCTGACGCGGTATGACCGGAAAAGACGCCCGCTTACAGCTTACAGCCCGATTTCTTCGTCAGTAAGATAGCAGGCCGGATCCTCGGCCCAGATGTCGCCGTGCCAGGCTTCGGCCCGGGCGCGGAAGTTGCCGCCGCAGATGTTCAAAAAGCGGCACTTGGCGCAGCGCCCGCCAACATGGGCCTTTTTATCCTTGAGCTTGTGCAGCAGTTCGATGCCCGGATCGGTCCAGATTTCCGAAAAAGGCCGCTCCAGCACGTTGCCGAAGGTATGATTGCGCCAGAACTGGTCAGCGTGCACCTGGCCGTCCCAGGAGATGCAGCCGATGCCCCGGCCGGAGTTGTTGCCGTCGTTGAACTGAAGCAACTCGAATACTTCCTCGGCCCGTTTGGGGTCTTCGCGCAGCAGGCGCATCCACAGATAGGGGCCGTCGGCGTGGTTGTCCACGGTCAGCACTTCCTTGGGCTTGCCCTGGTCGAACAGCTCACGGGTGCGGTCCATGATCAGGTCCACTATAGCGCGGGTTTCGGCGTGGTCCAGATCTTCCTTGATCAGATCGCTCCCCCGGCCGGAATATACCAGGTGGTAAAAACAGATGCGCGGCACTTCCAGGTCGCGCACCAGGTCGAACAGCTTGGGCACCTCGCCGGCGTTGCGCTTGTTGATGGTGAAGCGCAGACCCACTTTCAGGCCTTCTGCCTGACAGTTCTCAATGCCTTGCAAGGCTTTTTTGAAAGAGCCGGGAACGCCCCGGAAGCGGTCGTGCACCTCTTCTCCGCCGTCCAGGGAAATACCCACGTAGGAAAGGCCCACGGCCTTGAGTTCCCTGGCCTTTTCCTTGCTGATCAGTGTACCGTTGGTGGAAATGACGGCCCGCATCCCTTTGCCTGTGGCGTAGTGGGCCAGTTCCACCAGATCCTTGCGCACCAGGGGCTCGCCCCCGGAAAACAGCATTACCGGCGCGCCGAAGGCGGCCAGATCGTCGATGATGGCCTTGCCCTGTCCGGTAGAGATATCGTCGGCGCCGTCTTCCTCCAGGGCCTTGGCGTAACAGTGCACGCACTTGAGATTACAGCGGCGGGTCATGTTCCAGACCACCACCGGTTTTTTGTCCTGGGAAAACTGGAGCAGGTGCGAGGGAAGCTTGCCGGAATGGCGCCCGTAACGCAGAGCGTCCGAAGGTTCCACCTGGCCGCAATAAAGTTTGGAAATGCCAATCATGAAGGCTCCTTGGCGGGTTTGGCATGAAGCGGAATGGGCGAGGGTAATCTTCCCCGCAAGATAATGCAAGTCGCAGTAAAAGCAAGCGGTTGGAGGCGGAGCGTACGGACATTGCAAATGTCCGTACGCTCCGCGAAAATGTTTATGCGTACCGCAAAATGTTCATATGTTCCACAAGGAATTGCCGGCAACTTCCCGCAACGACAGTTTCAAGGCGGATATCGCCCGGATTCAGCCGCGATCCCGGAACATCGCCAGATACGCTTCATAGCAGCGGCCCACCGGCGAGGCGGGGTCCAGCTTGCCCAGCAGGGAGCCCAGGCGGGGGGGGCGGGGCGGAAGTTTGGGCGGGGGCGGCAGCAGGGGCCTTTGCGGGCGTATAACGTCAAGAGTGCGCTGCCCGTGCAGCAGGATGACCCGCACCCTGTTGAAAAAGGGCGAATCCATAAAGGCGTTGGCGCGTTCAAGGATATCGTCCGATTGCAAGGAAAGCTCCTGCATGGCCATGGTATCTTCGGCCCCGATGTTCAGGGTTCCTTCCTTGTGCCCCAGGGGCAGGGCCAGGGCGGCGATGTCCGGGCCCATGGCCATGTCCCAGTTTTCCCACAGGGCGGCAAGGTGCAGGCGCTCTTTGCCGCCCAGGCCAAGCAGCAGGTCGCGGGCGGCTTCGCCGGCGGGGGCCAGGCGCTTGAGCCGTTTGACGAATTTTTTGGGCCGCCGTTCCGGATCTTCGGGGGAAGAAATGCGGGAACGGGATGCCGGCTTGGTGTCTTTCATGTGAATCAGTCGACAAGAGAGTTGAGGATAGTATTTACAACTCGGGGAGGAGACCTCCCGGCGGGCGCAACGGCTTAACTTTTGGCAGCGTCTCAGTTTGCCGTCAGACAAGGAGGCGGGTTTTTACGAGGGCGGGCCGGACTCTCCGGTCCCGCTCCCCGAGCAAAAACAACGCCTGACGCCGTGTCACGGCAAACTGAGGCGCTGCCTAATTCTCCAGCCTGATGCCGCCTTCGGGCATGGGCGCGGCCAGAATCAGCACCCAGAGGTTGCTGTTGACGTCAAAGGCGGCTCCGGCTTCGGTGAACTCCGCTTCCATGATGTTTTTGCACTGCCCTTCGTTGGCCAGCCAGTTTTCAAGGGGAACCGAGGCCGGGGGCGGGGCCAGGGCCAGATTTTCCGCCGCCGTGGCCCATATGTACCCGGCGTCGGTCAGGCGTTTGCCCAGGCGCACGCCTTCGGGGCTGGTGCTGGAAAAGTAGCCGCGCGCGGCCATGTCAACGGCGTGGCGCAGGGCCACGCCGCTGATCAGGGGATTTTCCCTGAGCGGGGGGCGGGCGGGGAGGGCCCGTTTGCCGCAGGTGGCCCCCCTGGCGCGCAACGCGTTGATCCGGGCCAGCAGGTCCGCCGCTTCGGGGCCGCTTTGGGCCGCCGCCTGTCTGACCGCCGGCGCGCGCGCGGGCTTTGCGGAGCTTCCGGCCACGTTCACTCCGGCGGTGCTTGTGGGGGAACCCGTCAGGGCCGTCTTGTGTTCAAGATTCGGCAGGGGGTCGTAGACCGCCTTGCTGCCCGCCGTACCGGCGCCCGCTGTGGCGGAAGCCGCGGGGGCCGCCGCGCCGTTGGGCGCTGCGCCGGACGGGCCGGGGGCCGCTCCGGATGTTCCCGCCGGGGGGGCGGGGTAGGGCGCGCTTCCGGCCGGGGCGTTTGTGCCGGGCGCGATTTCCGCCGGGGATGCGGGATAGGGCGCCGCGCCGGGCTGGCCGGAAACGGAGGCCGCGCCGGGTGTTTCAACCGGGGAGGCGGGGTAGGGAGTTGTTCCGGCAAGGGGGCCTTCCGCCGGGGAGGCGGGGGGCGCTTCCTCGTACAGGGGTGTCACGCCGGGCCGGGGGGCCGGGGGCGGCGCTGGTTGCGCCTGCGCCTGTCCTTGCGGGGGGGATTCGGGGGCCGGGGCGTTTTGTCCGGGGCCGGGGGGCGGCGTTTCCGTGGACGTGGGAAGGGCGGCGGTCATAAGCACGGCCCAGGCTCCGCCCGCGTGCGAAGCCCCTATGTAGCGGTATGCGGTGCCGGAGATGGAGGCGCAGTACTTGGCCGTAAGCTCGGCCGCGGCCTGTTGCGGGGTGCCCCCGTTGACGGTGGTGTAGAACATGGGTGTTCCGGCAAGGCCGGTCTGCGCGGCAAGCTGATCCGCCGTGGCAGGCGAAAACGCGAAGCGCGGCGCCAGAGCGCGCAGATCTTCGGAAGGCGTCAGGGAAGGCGCTTCCGGCATGGCCTGTCCGTTGCAGCTCTTTTTATACCGCCGCTGCATCTCGATAAGATAGTAGAGCACGGTGTGGTCCTCCGCCAGGCCCGCCCCAAAGGCGGGGACGGCGCACAGCAGGCAGGCCGCAAGGGCCAGACAGGCAAGGCGGAAAGAAAACGTCGTACTCATGCGAAGGCATCCTGTGGGTAAACGGTGTCGCGTGCGTTTGGTCCGCCGGGCAATCCGCCCGTGCCGTGTAATTCGCCCGTGCGGGCCGGGCCGGGCCTGGGCAAGCCGGAAGGGGCCGCCCGCCCGTATCCGGGGCTACAGGGACACAAGCTTGTATTCGGTGCTGCCCAGGCCGATATGCCGGGCGTGGGCCAGCTGGACTTCGCCCAAGGTATGCGCCCATACCCCCTTGAACTTGTCCGCCCCGGCCTCAAGGTTGCCTTTCAGGTGCGAGTGCGCGAACCCCGCCTGTTTGTTCACCAGGTCGAAGCATGCCTGGTCCAGGGCCACGGGATCCTTGGAGGCCAGGATGCCGATGTCCGGCACCAGGGGAGTGTCGCTCCAGGGCACGCAGTCGCAGTCCGGGGTGATGTTCATGAGAAAATTGATGTATCCCACGCGTCCGGCCTTTTCCTTGACCGCGCCGTAGGCGTATTCCGCCATGCGCTCGTTGAAGGGGCCTATTTCCGTGGCCCAGTCGATGTTCACCGCTTTGGGGGCGCACACGGTCAGGCATTCGCCGCAGCCCACGCATTTTTCCTTGTCGATAACGGCGTGTTTGTTTTCGCCTTCCGTCCGCCAGGCGATGGCGTGTTCGGGACAGTTGGCCATGCACAGGCCGCAGGCGATGCATTTTTCCGCCTGCACGGAAAAGCGCGAGGCGTGCTGGGCGCATTTTCCCTGCGAAGGGGCGCAGCCCATGGCCAAGTTTTTGACCGCCCCCCCGAACCCGGCCATTTCGTGCCCTTTGAAGTGCGAAAGCACGATCATGCTGTGGGCGCGGGCGACGGCGTCGGCGATTTTCACCCTGGCGAAGTGCTTTTTGCGGATGGTTACCGTGGTGTGGCTTTCGCCCCGCAGGCCGTCGGCGATGATCAGGGGCGCACCCACGGTGGCGTAGGCGAATCCGTGCTCAAGGGCCGTCTGCAGGTGGTCCACGGCGTTGTGGCGGCTGCCCCTGTACAGGGTGTTGGTATCGGTGATAAAGGGTTTTGCGCCCGCTTTTTTCAGGCGGTCCACCACGCAACGCACGAACACCGGGCTGATGAAGGTGTCGTTGCCGCGCTCGCCGAAGTGGATTTTGACGGCGGTCAGGGCGTTTTTTTCGATAAAGCCGGCGAACCCGGCGGCGTCAAAAAGCTTGCGGATCTTGGCCAGGGTGTTTTCACCCGCCGAACGGGCACGCAGGCTGGCGAAGTATACGGGCGACGAGGGCGTTTTTTTGGGGGGCATGCGGCGGCTCCGGCGGTCACAGGGTGGGGACGCGTGCGCCAGCATAGCCTACTTGCCCCCGCAATACAAGAAAGGCGGACTTTTTCATGGCATTGGCGGAAGGAGTGCGCGGGCGGCGGGTTGTCCTGACGGCCCTGGCGCTGTCCCTGGCGCTGGCGGCGGCGTTGTCCGCGTTTATTTTCCGCTCCCCGGGCGGGACGGTGCCGCACGCCCGCTATTACCGCGCGGTGTACGTGCTGCAGCGCATGGACCCGTCCGCCGCTCTCGAACCCGCGAACATCCCGGCGCAAGTCATCCGCACGGACGATACGGAAAGCCTGCTGCACCATCCGGACAAGCTTTTTGTGCTGCGCGAGCTTGCCGCCGACTTGTCTTCCTTCGCGGGCGTCATGCCCGACGCCCCGCTTTTCGAGGCCTATGCCCGCCGCGCTCTCGGCGAGCCGCGCGAAGCGGCGGGCCTGCTTTCGCGCTATGTGTTCGAGACTCCCTACCAGGCCCGCCACTACGAGCTTTTGTGCGAAATGCTGCTGGAAAGCGCCGATTACGCTTCCCTGCTGTTGATATGCGGGGAATGGCGCGAGCGCGACCCCGTCTGCCTGCCCCGGCGGGCTGTTTACGCCTGGGCGGCGCGGTACGGCCTTGGGCGTTACGCCGAGGCGGCCCAGGCGATACAAAACGCCATCTCCTGCATCGGCTGGGAAGGCAAGGTCTACGCGGCGCGCGCCCTTGCCGCCGACGGGCGCGAAGACGCGGCCAAAGCCCTGCTGGGCGAGGTGCGGCGCGATTTCCCCGATCAGCAGGAGGCCGCCCTGCGCCTGTGGAGCCGTCTTGAGTTGCAGCCTTTGCGGTTGTGAGTCCGGTTTTTCCCCGTATTTTCCCCCGTATTTTCCTATACTGACCGCATAAACCGGCGCCGGACGGTTTATGCGGAGCATTTGTCGCTTTCTCCTTCCCCTAAAAGTAAAATTGCGCTTGCGCCTCGTGGGAGCAGGATTTATTGTTCTTTGCAAGCCCTTATGGCTTTTCGCCGGTTTCCGGACGCCGGGGCGTCACCCTTCAATTATGGAGGCTTCCATGAGCAAGAGAGAGCTTGAATTCACTACCCGTCTGACCCGCGAGGACGTCGCGGGTATCCTGGAAGCCATGGTGGAAGGGTTGAAGGAGGGGCATCTTAAGGTTCAAAAAAGCGACGAAACCCTTGAACTGGAAGTGCCGCGCGTGGTGGACCTGGAAGTGGAGGCCAAATTGAGCCCCGAACGGGCCAAGTTTGAAATAGAAGTTTCGTGGCGGACCAACCGGGCGGAAAATCCCGACACGCCGGACGAAGATCCGGGCGGGGAGCGGAAAAAGGGCGGAAAGGGCGGTAACGGGTCCGGCAAGGAAAAGAACAATGGAAAAAAGCCGCGTTCCGCCTCGGAGGAACCCGCGTCCGAAGCGAAGCAGTCGGTGAAGGAAGCGGCCAAGGCGGCGAAAGAAGCGGCAAAAGTCGTAAAAAATGCTGTGGAAAAAACTGCAAAGGCTGCCCTTTTGGCCGTGGAGGACAAAACCAGGGACGCCCGTGAGGCGCTTCGCCATGCCGCCGGGCAGGCCCGGGACAAGGCCCGCGACACCTTGCGCCATATCGCCGACGACGCCGTCCGCATGTCAGAGGAGCGAAAACGCGCCGCTGAAAAGAAAAGGGACGGCAAAGACGATGTAAAAGCGTCGCTGCCCGCCGCTGAAAAACGGCCCGCCGGCCCGCGGCCCGCAAAAGAAAAGAAGCCCGCGCCCGAAAAGAACGCGGCGGCGAAAAAGGCCGGCGCGACCAAAAATCCCGCCGGGACCAAATCCGCCAAAACCGAAAAGGCCGCCGGGGCCAAATCCGTTAAAACGGAAAAGTCCGGCGCGGCCCCAAAAAGCACGGCAAAGCAAACCGCCGCTCCCGAAGCGCCCGCCGCTTCCGGAACGCCCACGGAATAACATCACGCCGCGCATTCAAGGAATACGTTCATGACCGCATCGCATATAGTGCTTTTGGACGCCGGCTCTGTCGGCGATGACATTTCCTGGCCCGATTTCGCTTCCCTGGGCCGGGTGACGGTTTACGAGCATACCAAACCCGTCGAGGTGGCGGACCGCGTCAAAACCGCCACGGCAATTCTGACCAACAAAGTGTACATCACGGCGGAACACATCGCGGCCGCCCCCGGCCTGCGCTACATCGGCACCCTGGCCACGGGGTACAACCAGGTGGACGGCGATGCCGCCGCCCGGCGCGGCATACCGTTGTGCAACGTGCCGGGGTATTCCACGGACGCGGTGGTGCAGCACGTCTTTGCCCTTGTTCTGAATCTGGCCTCGCGCGTCGGGCAGCTTGCCGAATCCGTGCGGCGGGGCGAGTGGTCCAAAAGCAGGCATTTCTGCTACTGGAAGGAGCCTTTGTTTGAACTGCACGGCAAAACCATGGGCATCGTGGGTTTTGGCGATATCGGATCCGGCGTTGCGCGCATCGCCCACCACTTCGGCATGAGCGTGCTGGCCTACGCTCCGCGGCCCAAGCCCGCGCCGGACTATTCACCCTTTGCCTTTACGGGGCTGGAGGATCTGTTCGGCCGTTCCGACGTGGTCAGCCTGCACTGCCCCCTGACGCCGGAAAATACGGGCATGGTCAACGCCGCGCTGCTTGGCCGCATGAAGCGCACGGCCCTGCTTATCAACTGCGCGCGCGGCCCCCTGGTGAACGAGGCGGACCTTGCGGCCGCGCTGGAAAACGGCCTTATCGGCGGCGCGGGCCTGGACGTGGTCAGCGAGGAGCCCATGTCCGACTCCAACCCCCTGCGCCTGGCCCCCAACTGCATCATCACTCCCCACGTCGCCTGGAGCGCCACAGAGGCCCGCACCCGGCTCATGCAGGGGGTTTTCGACAATCTTAAAAACTTTTTGTCCGGTACGCCCACCAATGTGAAAAACGGAGTGTGAGGTTGCATGGAAGACTCTTTACCGCCTTCTCAAGCGTCTTCTTCCTCTGTCTGCTCCCGTCTGCTCAGGGTCATGGACCGGGCGGTGCGGCATCTGTTCGCGGAGGCCCGCCCCCTGGAAAGCGGCGTGCGCGACACCCTTGCTTTGCTGGGCAACGCGGCGGAAGCGGATTTTGTGTACGTCTGGCGCGGCGGCGCTGATGCCGCCGGGCAGCCGCGCGTGTCACTGATTGCCGGGTGGACGGAAAGGGCGGAAGCTGACGCCGCCGGGCGCGCGCCCGGCGGCGCGCTTGTTTCCGCCTGGATGGAACGGCTGGCGGCGGGTAAAAGCGTTCGTGGATCTGTACGCGAACTGCCCGAGACCGAACGCGATTGCCTTGAACCTTTGGGAGCGCTTTCCGTCATTGCGGCGCCCGTTATCCTGCGGGGGCAATTCTGGGGCTGCATGGGTTTTATTGATTGCCGCCGCGAACGGGCCTGGAGCGGAGAAGAGGAAAACGCCCTGCGCGTGGCGGGCGCCCTGGTGGGCGCCGCCGTGGCCCGGGAAGAATCCGACAGGGCGCGCGTGTTTTCCGAAAAGCGTTTTCGCGACGTGGTGGAGGCGGCGGGCGACATTATCTGGGAAGTGGACAACGACTGGCGGTTTCTTTTTGTCTCTGACCGCTGCACCGGCGCGCTGGGCCGCTCCCCGGCGGATTTGGCCGGGCAAAGGGCTTTTGACGCCCTGGACGAGGACGGACGGCCCGCCGAGTTTGTGGAAAAAATCAACGCCTCCCTTGCCGGGCAAGGTTTTTTTCGCGGGGTGGAGCACACGGTGCGCGATGCGGAAGGACGGACGCGCCACCTGCGTTCCTCCGGGGTGCGGCTTGTGGACGCCGGGGGGAATGCCACCGGCATACGCGCGGCCAGCGCCGATGTTACCGAGGACAAAGAAGGCGCGCAGGTCGCCATGGATGCCCTGGTTGATTTGATGAGCGCCAACGAGGAACTGGAACAGTACTCCTCGCTTACCCAGGATCTTGCCCGTCAGGCCGAGGCCGCCAGCCGCGTCAAAAGCGAATTTCTGGCCAATATCGGACACGAGGTGCGCACCCCCGTCAATATCATCACGGGCATGGCCTATCTTGCCCTGCGCACCGACCTGACGCCCCAGCAGCGGGAGTACGTGACCCGCGTGCATGAAGCCGGCGACGCCCTGCTGGCCATCATGAACAATATCATCGAGTTCGCCAAGATGGAGGGCGGAGCACTGGCCCTTGAAAGATATCCCCTGCGTTTCAGCGACGTGGTTCGGGCGGCGGTCTCCGGCTTTGAGTCTCAGGCCGCTTCCAAGGGACTTTCGCTGCGCGTGGCCCTGGACCCGTCCATCCCGGCCCTGCTGCTGGGCGATCCTTCGCGCATCGGACAGATCTTCAGAAATCTGCTGAGCAACGCCCTTAAATTCACCGATGCGGGCGGCATCGAGGTGGAATGCCTGGCGGAAGAAGTGACGGACGCGGAGACGACCCTGCGTTGCCGGGTTACGGATTCGGGCGTGGGCATATCCCCGGATCAGGCCGAAAAACTTTTTGTCCCCTTTACCCAGGCTGACGGGTCCAGTTCCCGCAGGTTCGGCGGAACGGGCGTGGGGCTGGCCCTGACCCGCAAGCTGATCAGCGCCATGCAGGGCGAGATCTGGATGGAAAGCGCCCTGGGGTCCGGCACCAGCATGCTCTTTACCCTCACCCTGCCCCTGGCCGTGCCCGGAACCGCCGCGGAAAGCGCGGCGCTGGAAGACGCAACGGAAGAAGCGGACGGGGACCCTTCGCCGCCGTCTTCAGAAAAACTTTCCTGGACCTCTGAATCCGCGTCCCTGCGCGGCAACCTGGGCCTGACCCCGCAGCAGCGCGCGGACGTGGTCCGCCTGCGCGAACTGCTGGCCGACGATGACGGCGGCGCCCTGGCCATGTTCGGACGCCTGTACCCCGTCCTTAAGCGCAATAACGGCTCCTGCGCGGCGCGCATGCAGGCCGCCTTCGCCGTGCTTGACTTTCCGGCCGCCATCGCCGCCCTGGACGAAGGCTATACCTGGTAGGGGAGAGGGGGAGAGATTTGCGGGGGGCTCCATCATGAAAAAGCCCCGGTGCGGAAGTTTCCGCGCCGGGGCGTCTGTTTTTGCCGGACCGCCGCCCGTGAAAGAGCGCGGCGTGCCGTCCGGTCCGGGGGCTACTTTACTTCTTGTTGCGCTGGGCTTCGATGTTGTCGGCGCGCTTGTTGGCGTCGGGGTGGCTGGCCATCAGGCCGCCGCCGCCGCCAAGGCTGGCCAGGGCGCGCAGGGCGGAAACCGCCTTGGCGGTATCCTTCTTGTACTTTTTCATCATGGCCAGGCCGTATTCGTCGGAGTTGCTTTCCTGCTTCTGCGAGAACTGGGCGTGGATAAAGGCTTCGCCGATTTCACCAAGCTGCGACTGGGAAAGGGCCGCGGCGGCGCCGCCGGCGGCGGCGGCGCCCTTGCGGGCGGCGGAGGTGGCGTAGGCCATTTTGAAGCGGTTGGCGGTGTGGCCCAGCTTCACGTGGCCGATTTCATGGCCGATGACAAAGAACACTTCGTCGTCGTTCTTCATCAGGTCCAGCAGGCCGGAATACACGCGGATGGAGCCGTCGGGCAGGGCAAAGGCGTTGACGTCGCTGGTCAGGTACACCTTGAAGTTCAGCTTCAGGCCGTCCTCGGTGGTCAGGCCCTTGGTGATCTTGTTCAGGCGCTTGACATAGGCGCTGGTGCTGGCGGCCACTTTGTTCTGGGCGTCATACTGCTGGGCCACTTCTTTGCCCATTTGCTGCACTTCGGCGTCAGAAAGGCTGGCGGCTTTGTAAGCGTCGCTGCCGGCGTCCAGGGCTTTGTTCATGTCCATGTTGCAGCCGGCCAAAAGGCCAAGGGCGGCGCAGATAAGCAGAATGCGTTTGACCATTGTGATTCCCCTCCGGGGATGTTGCGGTGAAGAAGGAAAGAAAGATTCCCCCTGAAAAAAAGACGTAGCCACAGTATCCGGAATATATCTCACAATCAACGTTTCAAGCCGCTTATCCGGAAGACGTCCTGCAAAACGTGGCTTGATAGCATAGAATACGTGAAATGCCGGCAAGGAGCGTCTTAAACGTTACCGCCAGATGGCCGAAGACAAGCCTCGCCTGTTGTTGCGCGACGTTATGGAGCGTCAATTGCTCAGATTGGCAGACTGGTGCGGATTTACAGCCGCGCCGTCTGCATCCAATCGGCGCCAGAACGCGCCATACCTCACAGCTGCGATTATGGTGTGTTTTCTAGCCCAGCGGGAGTGCCGCGTCAAGAATCTTTTGAGATTGTGAAAAAACTTCTAAGGCGATTATCATGCCGTCTTTTGAATGGGGATGGAGAGTCCCTAAGACTTTTCGGCAATGCCGGCCCCGGCGTCCTTTTATCGTTTCAAAGGAGGGGCGGACGATACACAAGGATTTGCGCTGTGCTGATCCGGTGTTGAGAGCGGATTAACATTGAAGATGTTAATCCGCTCTGATCGACAAATCTCAAAGTGAATATACTCCGGCTGTCCTTTCAAAAGCGCCGCCCCGGTCTTTGGCGGAATACGCAAAAGACCGGAGCGGCGGGAACGGCGGCCGGAGCATGGCCGCTTTGAGCCGGTTTTTACAGGGGCTGGCCGGTTGAAGAAAAGCCTTACAGCGCCGCGCCCAAAAGCTCGCCAAAGCGGGTGCAGCCCGTTACCTTCGCGCCCTCCATCTGGCTTGCCAGATCGCTGGTGACGGCGCGCGCCGCGATGACGGCGTTTACCGCGCCGTGGATGCGCCCCGCCGCCTCATTCCATTGCATGTTTTCCAGCATCAGGGCGGCGGAAAGGATGAAGCTGCATGGGTTGGCCATATCCTTGCCCGCAATGGCCGGGGCCGTGCCGTGGGTGGCTTCGTAAAAGGCCAGGGTGTCGGACATGTTCACCCCCGGGGCCATGCCAAGTCCCCCCACCTGGGCGGCCAGGGCGTCGGATATATAGTCGCCGTTCAGATTGGGCGTGGCGATGACGCTGTATTTTTGCGGGTACATGAGCACTTCCTGGAACATGGCGTCGGCTATGCGGTCCTTGACGACCACCCTGCCCGCCACGGGGGCGTCCTCCGTGCACACCGCGTCGCCGAATTCCCGCGCCGCCTCGTAGCCCCATTCCCGGAAGGCTCCTTCCGTGAACTTCATGATGTTGCCCTTGTGCATCAGGGTGACGCTGTCGCGCTTTTGGGCGACGGCAAACTCCACCGCCTTGCGCACCAGCCTCTTTGAACCCTTTTCCGTCATGGGTTTTATGCCCACCCCGGAATCAAGGCTGACGTTCGCCCCCATCTCGTCCCGCAGAAAAGCCAGCAATTTTTTCGCTTCCGCGCTGCCGCTTTTGTATTCGATGCCCAGGTACAGGTCTTCCGTGTTTTCCCGAAAAACCACCATGTCCACCAACTGGGGATGCTTCAGCGGCGAGGAAATACCCGTGAAATACCGGATGGGGCGGATGCAGGCGTACAGGTCCAGGGTCTGGCGCAAGGTGACGTTAAGGCTGCGAAAGCCCTTGCCCACAGGCGTTCCCAGCGGCCCCTTGATGGCGTACTCCGCGCCTTTCAGCGCCGCAAGGGTCGCTTCGGGCAGCAGTTCGCCCGTTTCTTTCAGGGCCTTTTCCCCGGCCAGCAGTTCGCGCCATTCCAGGCGGCGCGCGCCGTCGTAAGCCTTGTCCACGGCGGCGTCGATAACGGGCCGCGCCGCGCGCCATACCTCCGGCCCGATGCCGTCGCCTTCAATGTAGTAAACAGTTTTCCGCATGGTGTTCCTCGGGTGCGTTTGTGTGATGACGGCTATTCCTTCCCGCCCTGGCGTCCGCCCCTGCCGGTGGCGTTGGCGTTGCCGGGCTTTGGGGCCTGATCGCCGAAGGATACTTCTGTGCCGTCGCGCAGCCGGTCCACGCCGTCGATAACCACCAGGTCGCCCGGCTCAAGCCCCGAGGTAACGACAGTCTGTTGGGGACCGGTGTGGCCGGTGGTGACGGGCCGGAGCTGAGCCTTGCCGTCCTGCACCCGGAAGACGAAGAAGCCCTCGTTGCCGCGCTGTACCGCCGATGTGGGGATGACCAGGGCGTTTTTCATGATTTTGACCTTCAGCCGGGCATTGACGAACTGGTTGGGAAAAAGCCTGCCGTCGGCGTTGTCAAAGATGGCCTTGGCCTTGATGGTGCCGGTGGCGGTGTCGATCTGGTTGTCCAGAGTCATCAGCTTGCCGGTGGCCAGCAATTCGGCCCCGGCCTGGTTCCATGCTTCCACCAGAAGGCCGGTTCCGGCGGCGGCCCCGGAGGGGGCGGGCGAAGCGGCGGGGGGGGATGCGCCGCCGCTTTGGGCGGCCGAAGAGGATGGCCCGGCGTTATGGGCGGACGCGGCGGCGATGCCGCTCTGGGGGGCGGAGGAGGCGATGCTCTGGGGGGCGGAGGAGGCGCGCAGGGCTTCCAGCACTTCGGGCAGTTCTTTTTCCACCAGGGTGAAAACCACCTGCATGGGCCGCATCTGGGTGATGACGACGATGCCGTCGGCGTCGGAGGCGTGCACCATGTTGCCCAGGTCCACCTTTTTCAGGCCCACAAGGCCGGAAACAGGGGCGGTAATGGTGCAGTAGGTCAATTGCAGTTCGGCGTCGGCTATGGAGGCCTTGTCCATGGCCACGGCTCCTTCATATTGTCCGACTGTGGCTTCCTGAGTCTGCAACTGCTGGATGGAAACGGATTCTTCCTTCACCAGCTTGCGGAAACGGGCAAGATCCAGGCGGGCGCTTTTAAGCTGGGCCTCGTTGCTGGCCAGGCTGCCTTTGGCCTGCATAAGCTGTACCTGGAAGGGGCGGGGGTCGATGCGGGCCAGGACTGTTCCGGCTTCGACGTACTGCCCTTCCGTAAAGGGAAGTTCCATGATCTGTCCGTCCACCCGGCTTTTGACCGCCACGGTGTTTTCCGGCGTCACGGTGCCAAGCCCTTGGAAATAAATGGGAACGTCGAGCAGTTCGGCTTTGCCCACGCGCACGGGCTGGGGCTTTACCGGCCGTTCCTGATCGCCCTGGGAACAGGAGGCCAGCAGGACCGCGCATAAAAAAAAGACGGGAAGGCGGCGAAAAAAATAAGCCGCGTCGCCCGGGCAGGCCGCCGGGCGAAACGTGGACGAAAAAAAGCGGAAAGACGCGGAAAGGCGAAAGGCGTTCATGGCTATACCGCCGTTACTACGGGCACCACAATGGGGTCGCGGTCAAGAATTTTGCGGAAAAAGCGGCGCAGAGAAGAGCGGATGCGTTCCTGCAACTTGTCCAGGTCGCCGGCCGGGTAGCCCTCGATGCAATCAAGCACCAGGCATTTGGCGTCTTCAAGCACGTGGCTGAACTGCTGTTCGAACACAAATCCTTTGGAGAAGATGGTGGGGCCCTGCAGAATGGACCAGGTGGCCTCGTCCAGCACCATAACCACCACCACCATGCCTTCGTCGCCAAGGATGCGGCGTTCTTTCAGCACGGCCTGGCCCACGTCGCCCACGCCTTTGCCGTCCACCAGGGTGGATTCGGCCAGGATGCGTTCTTCAAGGCGCATGCCGGAGGCGCTGATGGTAAAGGGCTGTCCGTTTTCGATGATGGACGTGTTGTCTTCGTCCACGCCGCAGGAAACGGCCAGGCGCGAATGCTTGACCAGATGGCGGTATTCGCCGTGCACCGGCACGAAATGTTTGGGCCTCACCGCCTTGATCATGGCCGTAAGTTCCGCCTTTTGGGCGTGGCCCGAGGCGTGCACCGGATGCTCCTTGTCGTAGTAAACCTCCGCTCCCAGGCGGTACAGGTTGTTTACCAGCGAATTGACGGCCATGGTGTTGCCCGGGATCAGCCGCGAGGACATGATGACCATGTCGCCGGGGTGGATACCCAGATGCCTGTGCCCGCCCGAAACAATGCGGGACAAGGCCGAAAGGGGCTCGCCCTGCGAGCCGGTGACCAGCAGTACCAGTTTTTTGTCGGGCAGGGCGGGCATGCCCGCCGTGTCCAGATACAGGCTGTCCGGGGGGCGGAGCCTGCCCAGGTTTTTGGCCATCTCAATGTTGTTCACCAGGCTTCTGCCGCTCACGGCCACGGTGCGGCCCGCTTCGCGCGCGCAGTCGAAGACCTCTTGAATGCGCTGGATATGGCTGGAAAACAGGGTGATGATGATGCGGCCCTCGGCCTCGGCGAACAGGGTGCGCAGGTTGGCCAGCACTTCCCGCTCGGTAAGCGAATGCCCCTCGCGTTCCACGTTGGTGGAGTCGGAAAGCAGCAGGGCGGCTCCGTTTTTCCCGGCGAATTTTTTGAAAAGATTCAGATCCGTGCCCGGTCCCTCCAGAGGGTTGGGGTCGATCTTGAAGTCGCCCGTATGCACCACTTTGCCCGCCGGGGTTTCCACGCCCAGTGCGTAGCCGTCGATGATGGAGTGGCAGACCGGGAAAAAATGAAATGTCATGTCTCCCAGGGTGACGGGAGAATTGGGCCCCACCGTGACCAGCTCGCAGCGGTCCAAAAGGCCCCGCTCGCGCAGTTTGTGCTCCACCAGGGTCAGGGTGAAGGGCGAGCCGTAAATGGGCACGTTAAGGTGCGGCACCAGCCAGGGCAGGGCTCCTATATGATCCTCGTGCCCGTGGGTGAGCACGATGCCGCGTATTTCGTCGCGGTGCTCGCGGATAAAGTCAAAACGGGGAATGACCACGTCGACGCCCAGATGGTCGTCGCTGGGGAACATCAGACCGCAGTCCACCACCACCCGCGAACCGGGGGTGCTCCAGACCATGCAGTTCATTCCTATTTCACCGAATCCCCCCAGCGGCGTGATGGTCAGCCAGGCATCTTTGCTGGGCTGCCGGCGGCGGGGGGACAGTCCAAATATGCTGTCATCCATGGGGTACCTTTGTTTATATTCGATTGAGAGCGGCTCAGCCGGCCTGCCCTATGCCATCCAGCCGCCACGTGCCGCCGCTTTTCGCGTTTCTTGCAAAATGCCACAGTTCGCGCGCTTCGGCGGGGTCCTCGCCGGGGGCGTGCCGCAACAGGGCGGAAAAGGACACGGAGGCTCGTTCTTCGTCGCCGCTGCGCTCCACGTCCGCAAGGGAGGCGTTGACCAGGATCACCTCCACGTAGGCGGGCCGGGGGTCCTGCAGCGCCTGGGCGCGCAGTATGCCCATCATTTCCGGCGTGGTGAAGGGTGCCAGATCGTCCACGTCGCGCGCGGCCCACGAGGTTTGCAGGCGCGCATAAAGCATGCGCGCGCCTTCCAGAAATCCGTTCACGTCAAAGTCGCCCGGCACCCGAGCGCCCCGCTCCACAGAGGCGGGCGACGAAGCCGCCGTCCCGCTTCCTCCCTGCAGATGTTCCCACATCAGGGCGGCCTGCTCCTTGGTTGTGGGGCGGCGCCCTTTGGAGGCGGCCCCCCATTTGGGGGGGATTTCGGATGATTCGGAATCCCGCGCCTCCGGGTTCCAGGCGTCGGTGCCGAAAGCGCGTTTTTTATCGCCGCCGGGGCGGGAGAGGGCGTTTTCGTCCTTTTCCCCGGAAGCGTCCCGGTCTTTATCCGGCCAGGCCACGCCACGGCCGGACCCGCCGGTTTTATCCCGGCCGCCGGAGGATCCGTTTCCGCCGGGGGAGTGCCTGTCCGCCTCAAAGGCGCTGTCGCCGCGCCGTTCCCGGCGGTTGAAGACGGCCTTCAGCACCACATACGCGATAAAGGCGACGATAAGAATGTCCGGCATGCCCAGACCCCGCATGGGGTAGCCGAAGACCACGCTGCCGAACACCGAGCCGCCGAAAATCTGCTCCGCAAGGGGGCGGTCGTCGGCCGGAGGGGCCTGCCGTTGCCCCGCCGTTCCTTTGGGCTGCACATCCTGCCGCGCGTCCTGCGGCGTTTCTGTTTGCGCGTCCCGCTGGCCAAAGGCCGGAACGGCGCGGGAGGCGTCTTCTCCGGCGCGGACGAAGTTTTCGTCGCCGCTTTTGCCCATGGCCAGAAACTGCGCGGAGTGTTCCGACGCGGCGGCGGAAGCCGCCGGAAGGCAGAAAAGAAACAGCAGGGCGGTCGCCCGGCAAAGGGAAAGCAATGTCTTGGACAGCATGCAAGGCTCCTGCAAAAACCGTAATCCGTAAAAAGATTCGGCCGTAGCGGCATTGCCCAGTATACGGGGAATTCGCGGGGAAAGCAAATGCCGGGGATTTTCGGGGCAATGGGTCTGTTCGAATTTTTGGGGCCGCCGCTCCGGATCCCGCCAGGGGGGAATGAATTCCCCCGAGGTTCAAACCCGGAAAAAAAGCGCGGCCTACGGCGCGGCGGCGTCGGAAAGACGCACGAAAACGGTCCCCTGTTCAAGCAGGCGGGGCAGGGATTTTTGCAGGCCCTCCCGGGTGCCGCTGGCCGGGTGGTTCAGGTGAACCAGGATAATGTCGCCGTCTTTGGCGGCCAGCACCTTGGCGGCCACCTTGGCGGCGGGCAGGGTGGCCCCCTGGTCGGCGGCGATGCTGTACCCGGCGATGCCAAGGCCCAACCGGCGGATTATGGAGACGGCGATTTCGTCGTAAAAGGCCGTGCCGGAACGGAACCAGCGGGGCCGCGCGCCGCCCGCCGCCACGATGTCGCGGGCGTTGTTTTCCACCTCGTACACCAGTTCGGTGGGGGAGATGGTGCCCTTTATGCCGTAAACGGAACGGCCGTTGACGGAAGCGGGCTTATGGCGCGAGCCGTGCGCCTCCATCTCGAACAGGGGATCGGCTGCCAACTCCCTGAACTCGCGGGGATGGTTCCGTATCCATATGGAGGTGACGAAAATGGTGGCGGGTATTTTATGCTGGCGCAAAAACGCGATGATCCCGGCGTCGTAGCCGGATCCGGGCGGGCCTCCGCAGGCGTCCAGGGTCAGGGCCATGCGGGGCGGAGCGCCGGCCGCTCTGGAGGGCAGGCGTGAGGTGATGCCGGGGAGGCGCTCTCCCCATTCCCTGGGTTTTTGACCGGCGAACATGCGGGTGAAATAGGCGCTTACGTCCGCAAGGCTTTGCCCGGCAAAGGGATCAGCGGGCGCGGACTGGGCCGCGGACTGGGGGACGGCCTGGGGCGCGGCCTGGGGCGCGGACGGCGGGACGGCCTGGGGGGCGGCAAAAGTGCGCGCTTCCGGAGGCGTTGAGGAAGACGCGCCGGACGGCCTTGCGGAGGAAGAGGAAGCTTGCGGGGCGGCCTGCGGGGTTGGTTGGCCGGAAGGCGCGGCAGGGGCGCTTCGCGGGCTCCGGCTCGGGGCCGAAGCGCTGTCCGTTGCGTTGCCTTGCAGGGGGCCGGGAATCACTCCCGCCCAGGGGAAGGAGTAGCTGAAGGAATAGGGGCTGCCGTTGGAAGAGGGGCCGGGCGGCAAGGCGGGCCGGGGCAGCAGAAACCAGGCGGCCAGGGCCGCGGCCAGCAGAATTGCCGCGCAGACCAGCAGCCTGTTGCGCAGTCGCCTGCCCCTATGCGGGAATTTCGGGCGGGTTCGTCCTGCCATATGCGCGCCTGTGTTGTTACGTGTTGCATCCGCAGGCCGTCCCGCGTGTTTTCGCCGGAAAACGCCGCTGCCCGCGCGTGTTATCCGCGCGCCGCCAGGGCGGCGGCCACCAGGGCGCGCGCTTCTTCGGCGGGCAGTTCCGTCCCGGTCCACAGACGGAACTGTTCCAGGCCCTGGGCCACAAAAAAATCCAGTCCGCCCCGCACTGCGCATCCGGCGGCGCGGGCGTCGGCCATAAAGCGGGTTTCCCCCGGATTGTACACCAAATCGTAAGCCAGGGCGGACGCGTTCCGGCTTGCCAGTTCCGCCCAGGCTTCGGCGGGCAGGGGGCTTTGTCCCTCGTGCCTGCCGCGCATGCCCAGGGGGGTGGCGTTGACCACCAGGTCCGGCGCAAAATCCGGCAGGGCGGCCGCGCGTTCCTCCCAGGCTCCGGCGCGAAAGCCGAAGGCGCGGGCGGCTTCCCGCGCTTTGTCTTCGCTTCGCGCGGCGACCACGACCGTTTGTACACCTATTTCCGCAAGACCCGCAAGAACGGCGCGGCACGCGCCCCCGGCTCCCAGCACAAGGGCCGAGGCTATTTTCCGTCCGCGCAGGGGGGCGAGAAATCCGGGCACATCGGTGTTGTCGCCGGTCAGCGCGCCCCGGTCCCAGAACAGCGTGTTCACCGCGCCCGCGTTTTTCGCCCGGGGCGTCAGGGCGTCCAGAAAGGGCGGCACAGCCTGCTTGTGGGGAATGGTGACGCTAAGCCCCGAAACGGGCAGGGAACGCACGGCGCGCATGAATTCCGGCAGATCTTCCGCCGTCTTTTCAAAAACGTGGTACGCGCCGGGGATGCCGCGGCGTTTGAACCCCCAGTTGTGCAGCAGGGGACTGAGGCTGTGCCCCAAAGGATAGCCCAGGATGCCGTAAAGACAGGGGGAGGAAGAGGAGGTAACGGACATGGCGGTTTATGAAAAAAACGTCAGACATTCCCGAACAGCATTTCCAGAATCCAGAAACTGACGGCCCCCACCAGCCCGGAGGCCGGAATGGTCAGCACCCAGGCGATGAGCAGGTTTCCGGCAATGCCCCAGCGCACGGCCGAAAGCCGCTTGGTGGACCCCACGCCGAAAATGCAGGCCGTGATGGTGTGCGTGGTGCTGATGGGCGCGCCCGCAAGCGAGGCGCAGCCGATAACCATGGCGGCCGATGTCTCGGCCGCGAAGCCGTGCACCGGCTCAAGCTTGAAAATCTTGTGGCCCATGGTCTTGACGATCTTCCAGCCCCCCACGGCCGTGCCGGCGGCCATGGCCAGGGCGCAGGCGAATTTTACCCATAAAGGCACATGGATGGAGTCTATTTTGCCGAAAATCAATAAAGCCAGGGCGATGACGCCCATGGTCTTCTGCGCGTCGTTAAGCCCGTGGCTCAGGGCCATGAATCCCGCGGAAAGTATCTGCGATTTGCGGAAAATGCGGTTCACCAGCGGCCTGTTGACCTTGAAAAAAAGGATGCTGATGGCGCCCATAAGCAAAAGCCCCATGACGAAGCCGGCCAGGGGGGAAAGCAGCAGCGGCAGAATCACCTTGTGGACGATGGACATGCCGTTGAGGGCGCCCGGCCCGGCATGGGCGAAAGCCGCGCCCATCAGGCCGCCGATAAGGGCGTGGGAAGACGAGGAGGGAATGCCGAAATACCAGGTGATGCTGTTCCAGGCGATGGCCCCCAATAACGCGGCCAGGACAAGAATGTGGCTGCCGGTGACTACGTCCGGAAGCACGATGCCGGCGCCCAGGGTATGGGCCACCTCCGTGCCCAGGAACGCGCCCAGCAGATTCAGCAAAGCGGCCATGCCCACGGCCACGCGCGGGGTAAGCACCTTGGTGGAGACCACGGTGGCGATGGCGTTGGCGCAGTCGTGCGCGCCGTTGGTGAAATCGAACACCAGGGCCGCCAGGATGATGACAATCAGCAAAAACGGTATATCAAACATTTTTCAAAACCGCTTCCTCAATGGCTTCGGCCAGTTCCACCACCTGGTCCACCACCTGTTCCATGCGGTCGTAAGCCTGGCTCCATTTCAGAACGGACAGCAGATTTTCCGGCGTGGGTTCCGGCATGTCCTGCAGTTCCGCAAGGCCCATGCTGAGCAGCATTTCACACTCGTTGCGCAACGAGCGGAAGGCCTTGGTGCTGTGGCTGTCTTGCTTGCGCGAAAGTCCTTCCAGCATTTCCCTGGTCAGCAGCACCATTCCCTTGAGGGTGCGGGCAAGTTGCAGCATGGGAAACCGCACGCGGCTGAATTCAAAAATATACAGCCTGTTTGCCAGGTTGTGGATAAGGTCTATGGATTCCTCGTGCGCCTTGTTGATATGCAGGATATCCTCGCGGTCGATGGGGGTGATGAAGGTTTGCGAAAGGTGCCGGGTAATGGACTGGAAAATGTCGTCGGCCTCCGCCTCCAGGGCGGCTATTTCCTGGTGCGGCTTGGTGATGACCGTCTGATCCTCGAGAATGTCCGCAAGGCCCGTGGCCACCGTGCACAGCATCTGGTTCTGTTGCAGAAGAAGCTCGAAAAACGGCGCCCCCTTGGGCAAAAGAGCGGTAAACATATGCGGCTGCTCCGATTGCGATATGTGCGTAAAAAACACCCGGCAAGGTAAAGCCGGGACAATACTGCCAACAATTATAGCGGATTATGCGGAACCTATGCGGCAACAACCCGTTGCCGTCTGTAAAAATCGCACAGGCGGGGGCGATTGTCATGCAAAAAATTTATGCTCTCCATATGGAAAATTTATTCAATTATTATTAATACCCTGAAGGCTTTTTGCACGGGCGGCATTATTGCAAGCAAACCCGGTAACGGGTAAAGTGTCCGCCTTTGCACGGCCTACCGGCCGCAATTCCGGCAACCTGTCACGCGCGGCAATCTTTTTACGCAAAAGACGCCTTTTGCCCATTGCCCAGAGGATGTTCCCATGCCGTCCCCATCCGACGCCTGTCCCGCCCCCGCCTTCACGCCCGATTTCGCCAAGGGGGGGGGGCTTATTCCCGTTGTGGCCCAGTGCGCGACCACGGGCGAGGTGCTTATGCTTGCCTACATGAATGCGGAATCTTTTGCCAAAACCCTGGAAACGGGCGAGGTCCACTACTGGAGCCGCAGCCGCAACAGTCTGTGGCACAAGGGCGGAACTTCGGGCCACGTGCAAAAGGTGTGCGCCATGCGTCTGGATTGCGATGCCGACGCCCTGGTCATTCTGGTGGATCAGGTGGGCGGCGCGGCCTGCCACACGGGCTTTCGCAGTTGTTTTTCCCGCGAACTCAAGGACGGCGCCGTCACCGAGTGCTGCCCCCGCATCTTCGACCCCAAGGAGGTCTACAAATAATGTCCGCTCCCCAAGAGGCGCTCAAACTCGGCATTCCCAAAGGCTCGCTGGAAGAATCCACCCTGGCGCTTTTCGCCAAGTCCGGCTGGAAAATCTCCATGCGGCACCGCAACTATTTTCCCGAGGTCAACGACCCCGAACTCTCCGTGCGTCTGTGCCGTCCCCAGGAAATGCCCCGCTACATCAACGACGGGGTGCTGGACGTGGGCCTGACCGGCAAGGACTGGGTGCTGGAAAACAACGCCGACGTGCACGTGGTGGCGGATCTGGTCTATTCCAAGGCCAGCAACCGCCCGGCCCGCTGGGTGCTGGCCGTGGCGGGCGATTCGCCCTACCACAAGGCCGAAGACCTGGCCGGAAAGCGCGTGGCCACAGAGATCATGGGGCTGACCCAGCGCTATTTCAAGGAACGGGGCATCCCCGTCAAGGTCGAATATTCCTGGGGCGCCACCGAGGCCAAAGTGGTGGAAGGCCTGGCCGACGCCATTGTGGAGGTCACGGAAACCGGCACCACCATCCGCGCCCACGGCCTGCGCATCATCGACGATGTGCTGGTCACCAACACCCAGCTTATCGCCAACCGCGCCGCCTGGGCCGATCCCTGGAAGCGCCGCAAAATCGAGCAAATCACCATGCTTTTGCAGGGAGCCCTGCGGGCCGAGTCCCTGGTGGGCGTCAAAATGAACGCCCCTGTCGCCAATCTGGATGCCGTCCTCGCCCTGGTGCCCGCCCTTAACTCACCCACCATCGCCCACTTGCAGGACAAAAACTGGGTGTCCCTTGAAATAGTCATCAGCACCAGCGTGGTCCGCGACCTTCTGCCCCGGCTTGTCCAGGCCGGCGCCGAAGGCATCATCGAATACCCGCTGAATAAAGTGATTTAGGTTCGGCCCTCGTTATAGCGGATTAACTTCGAGACGCCCGCTCCGGCGCTTAACGGCGAAACAAGCTTCGCCCACGCCCGCGTGGCGGGCGGCGGTTCCCGCCGCCAGAGCGAATAAACATTTGCAAAGCTAATTTGCTTTGGTGCGCGGGCGGACCTGAAAAATCGCCGGAGGGCCGTAAGATCGGCTCCCGGCGATTTTTCAGGTCCGCCTCTTCCGGCAAAAAATCCGGGGCGCTCTCCCCGTGGGAAACCCGGCGAAGCATGGCGGCCGACTTGGCGGCTACCGGACCGGAGGGGCGAGTATCAGGGACAGGTAATGCGGATGTTCCGGAGCGTTCTCCAGCCCCTTGGCCAGCACTTCCCCTTCCAGGCCCAGGCGGGAGGCGAACAGGGTTTCGCCGTTCCGTCCCGCCTCCGACAGGGCCGCGTAGATGGCGGCGCTGTTGCGGTACGCCTTCAGAATCACGGCGCTGTCCGCCACGCCAAGCGCTTCTCTGAGCCGTTCGGGATCGTTGATGCCCGCCACCAGCAGCAGGTTTTCCCCGCCTTCGCAAAGCACGGTGCGCGTTTTGGCGGCCGCTTCCTGGTAGGAGGTGATGCCTGGCACCGCCTCCACGGGCAGGCCGGGGAAAAGGCGTTCCAGGGTACGCATCAGGTAGCCGAAGGTGCTGTAAATAAGGGGATCCCCCAGGGTAAGAAAGGCGGCGCTTTTGCCCGCCCGCAGCAGGGCGGCGACGGTGCGCGCGTTGTTTTGCCATGCCGTTTCCAGCACGGTCTTGTCCCGGGTCATGGGAAAGTCCAGGCGTACGGTTTCCACGCCTTCACGCAGGTGGGGCCGGGCTATGGAAAGGGCCAGGGAGTGCTCGTTTTTGGGCGAAGCCGCGGCCAGGATGACGTCCACTTCGCGCAGGACGTTCACGGCGCGCAGGGTGAGAAGATCGGGGGAACCGGGCCCCACCCCGATGCCGTATAAGGTGCCGGGGGCGGGCAAAGAAGATGCGGTCATGGCGTTTATGGCATTCCTTAATAAATGGGTGATTTTTTTTGCAAAGCGCGAAACGGCCTTTTCGCCGGCCCCGGCATTTCACCGGGCCCGGCCGTTTGCCGTTTACGGCGTTTTCTTTTCCGCCGCTTCAAGAAGGAACCTGGCCAGGCGTTCCACGGCGTCCACACTGCGCGGGCCGGGACGAGAAAATTCATCCTCCGACACCTCAAGCACGGCTCCGTCCCGCACCGCCCGCAGGGTCCGGAAGTGAGGGCGCTCCGCCGGGGGGACCGGGTTCTTGTTCATGGCTCCCTTTTGCAGCACGTATATGTCGGGATTCAGGGCGGCCAGGGTTTCCTCGTTCAGGCGCACCAGTTTTTGCGCGTACCCGTCAAGGCAGTTCCGCCCCCCGGCGGCGGCGATGATGTCGTTGACCATGTTTTCGCCCCCCGCGCCCAGCAGATTGGGGTAGCGCACCTCAAAAAAGACCGTGGGGCGTCTGCCCAGCGCGGCGGTTTTTCTGGCCGTTTCGTCCAGGCGCCGGCGCATGTCCCGCGTCAGGGCGGCGGCCGCCGTTTCCTCTCCCGTAAGCACGCCCAGCCGTTCGATGCAGGAGAACAGCTCCGCGAATGAACCCACCCTGAACCGCGCCACGGGAATGCCCAGCCTGCCCAGTTCAAGGGCGGTCTGCGCGGCTTCTTCCCGGCCTTCCATCTGCACCGCCAGGTCCGGCTTCAGGGCGGCTACAAGCTCCAGGTTGGGCCGCATGTGCGTGCCGATGGACGGCAAATCTTGCGGCAGGGATGTGTCGGCGGCGGTGCGCGCCACAATCTTCGGCCCGCAGCCCATGGCCAGAAGCATCTCCCCCAGCGCCGAATACAGCGGCACGATGCGCCGGGCCGGCGCCGCCAGCGTGATCACCTGGCCCGCGTCGTCCCGGATGCTTACCGCCGCCCGCGCGGGCGTTACGAGAAGAGGGAGAAGAAGAAGGAAAAGGGCCACGGACATGTGCCGGAGACGCTCGGGCGTAAAAACGCCTGAAGCCGCGCCGGAGAAAGCCCGCGCCGGTTTTTTGGTGCGGATTTGTAAGATGGGGGTATGTTTTGTCGCGGAATTCATAGCATATCCTGCTCTTCCGGCAGTCCCGGCAGGGCCTGCGGCCTGCCCGTGCCGGGGTGGGTTACCATAATCACCGGGGTCTCGTATACCCGCTCCAGCACCTGCCGGGTGAAGACCTCTTCCACCGGACCGTCGGCCGCGATGCGGCCGTTTTTCAAAAAAATAAGCCTGCGGCAGTGCAGGGCGGCCAGATTCAGATCATGCATGGCGGCCAGGGCGCTGATGCCTTGTTCCCGTATCCGCCGCCGCAGCAGCATAAAAAAATCCGTCTGGCACGAAGGATCCAACCCGGCCGTGGCCTCGTCCAGCAGCAGCAGGGGCGCTTCCTGGGCCAGGGCGCGGGCCAGGAACACCCGCTGCAGTTCGCCGCCGGAAAGGGTGGCCGCGTTTCTGCCCGCCAGGGGCCATACCCCGGTGGACTCCATGGCCCGCCGGGCGGCAAGTTTGTCGCGGTCGCCATAGCCCCCCGTAAAGGTGGTGCGGGCATAGCGGCCCATCAGGGCCAGGGCGAAGGCGGAAAAACCGGGGGAAATTTCCGGCCGCTGCGGCAGATAGGCCAGCATGCGGGCTCGTTCCTTGTCGGAAAGGCGCGCGGCGGGAATGCCGGCCACAAGAACCGGCCCCTTGCCGGGGTGGGGAGCCTCGTCGGTAAAGGGCTCCTTGCCCGTAGCCCGGCCCTTGCCTGAAACATCCCCGGCATCCAAAGAAGCGGCAAAGACGCCGGGCGCTTTTTCCGGGGCAAGCAGCCCGGCGATGCAGCGCAGCAGGGTGCTTTTACCGCTGCCGTTGGGGCCGAGCAGACCGGTAAGTTCCCCCTGCCGCAGGAAAAAGGAAACGTCCGCCAGGGCCGGCTCCCGCCCCTTGCCGTAGCGGAAGGTCAGGCGGTGGACTTGAACGGGGGAAATGCTTTTCGAGGATTTTTCATGCATTTGTCCCTCATAGGCGGGAGACGGTGCGCCTTTGGCCGCGCAATTTTCGGAAAACGGCGAAGCCGTCCTCCGGCATTGGGGGTCAAGGGGCATTATGCCCCTTGCGGGGTTTGGGGCGGAACCCCAATCTTTTATGCCCGCCTCCCCGAAGGCGAAACTATCTCCGGAAGTTTTGCCGAGCAGACGGCAGAAGAACGGCCCGCCGAGCAGGGCGGTGACCACGCCCACGGGAAGTTCCACCCCGCCGGGCAGCACGGTGCGCGCGGCCACGTCGGACCACAGCAGCAGCAGGCCTCCGCACAGGGCGCTTGCGGGCAGCAGGGCGGCGTGCGCCGCCCCGGTAAGGCGGCGGCACAGGTGCGGCACGATAAGCCCGATAAAGCCGATGATGCCGGAAACCGCCACACAGGCGGCGGTGACGCCGCTGGCCGCAAGCAACAGGATCAGGCGGGCGCGCGGGGCGTTCAGCCCCAGACCTCGCGCCGCCTGATCGCCCAGGGAAAGCAGGTCCAACTCGCGCGAAAAAAGCAGGGCCACGGTCCCGCCGGCAAGCAGCCAGGGCAGCAGCAGGAACAGCTCGGCCCAGCCCCTGCCCTGGAAACTGCCCATGATCCAGAAGACGATGCCCGTGACGGAAGACTCGTCCAGCGCCTTGACCAAAGAGATCAGCGCCGCCAGAAAGGCGGAAACCACCACCCCGGCCAGGACCAGGGTTTCGCGCCGCAATATCCCGGCGGAGCCGTCTTTCGGGCCGGAGGCCCACCGGCCCAGGGCCAGCACGGCGGCAAGCGCCGCGCCAGCCCCGGCGAAAGAGGCCAGGGGCAGGGAAAGCCCGGCGAGAACGCCGGAAAACCCCAGGCCAAGGCTTATGGCAAGCGCCGCGCCAACGGCCGCGCCTCCGGAAACCCCCAGGGTGAAGGGATCGGCCAGAGGGTTGCGCAAGATGCCCTGAAACACGGTTCCGGCCAGGGCCAGGCCCATGCCCGCGCAGCAGGCCAGCAGGACGCGGGGCAGGCGCAGATCGCCCACCACCAGGCGTAAGGTGGCGGCGTCCAGGTGACGCTCGATCCCGCCGGAAAACGCGGCAACGCCGGCCCCCTGCGGGGCCTGGCCGGAAACAAGGCCCCACAGCGCCCCCAGCGTGTCGGCCGGGGACAGGCGCAACGGCCCGAAGGCGCAGGCCAGCGGCAGCGAGGCGACAAGGGCAAGGCCCAGGCAGTACAGGGGAATTTTACGCATGTTCCTTTTGCCGCTATTTTTCCTTGCTCAATGTTTCCAGGGCGGCATCCAGATGGTCGGCGAACATCCCGGCCACGCCGGGCAGAGCCAGAAGCCCCTGGGGGACCGGTTTGACCGTCAGGCCCGCGTTGGCGAATGTCTGTTTCCAACTGCCCGTGTCGCCGAATATGTCCGTTTGCGCGTGGTCGCCCGCGACAGTGAGCAGGGGAACAAGCCACACAGTGCGCGCCCCGGAGTTTCGGACCGCCTTGAGGACGGATTCGGCGTCAAAGGGGCCTTCGATGGTGCCGACAAATGCCTTGGGGTCGCGTTCCCGCAAAAGGCATTGCAGGGCGGGATAGCCCAGGCTGCCCAGCGCGTCGTGGGCTCCGTGACCCACAAAGACAACCGCATCGGCGCTTTTGCGTTCCCTGGGCAGGGCGGCAAGCAGCACGTCGGCCAGCTTCGCGGCGTCCTCGTGGGAAGCGATAAGGGGAAGGCCGACGCAAACCGCGCTGATGCCCTTGGGCAACATGGCGAAACGTTCGGCCGTGCGGCTTACCGCGTCGTATTCCATGCCGGGAATGACCTGCAGGGATTGCACCGCCACGTGGGTGTAGCCTTCGGCGGAAAGATCGGCCAGGGCCTGCGGCAGGGATGAGGCTTCCTTGCCCTTGGCGCGCAGAGATTTTAGCACGTAGACAGAGGTATAGGCAACGCGCACGGCCAGACCGGGATGACGCTTGAGCACAGCCTCGCGCACCCCGGCCAGGGGATCGCCATCCTGGTCACGGGCGGTGCCGAAGGTGGCCAGCACCACGGCCGTTTTGACGGCCGGCGTTTTTTCTTCTCCCGTTTTTTCCTTTGCGGCGGCAAGAGAATGCGAAAGCAGCAGGACAAGGGCGGCAAGGCAGGTTGCCGTGCGAAAAAAAGGCGCGGGACGGAGGGGAAAACTCATGGCTTCTCCGGGCGGCGGGCGCGTGGAGCGGGCCGCCGCGTGTGTTTTGAGCCAAAGGAAAGGGAAAAGCGTCCCTTCCCGCACGTAGGCATGCGGGAAGGGACGTCCGTATTTGTCCTTTCCGGGGTCATTCACGCGACAAAGGCCCGTTGTGCGTGAACATGGCAGCGCCGCGCGGAGAATTTGCGGGCAAATTTTCCGTCTTGGTATTCCGGGCGCTTTCCAGGCCGTATCAGGCAGGTCTTCCGGCTTGCTCCGCCGTTTTCGGCCTTCCCGGTTTTTCCAGTGGCGCGAAGTGAAAACGGCATGTTTCGGCGGACGGGCGGCGGCAAGGTCCGGGGCGCCGCGAAAGTGCGGCGTTTCCGGGCATTGGCGCAAGGTCCGGCGGGGTGGAGGTCACGGCGGCGGGTCCGCTCCCGGATTGCACGGGATTCCCTTCCGGAAAGGCCTTTGCGGGCGCTTTTCCGGATCCGCGCCGGGCGGGCGCGGAACTCCTGAATTCAGAGATTTTTTTTAACGGTATTGTTCTCGGGCTGTCAAGCAAGGCGGACCGGTTACGGCGGGCCCGCTCAGCGCCGGAACCAGACCGGGGCGATATGTTTTGATCCTGGTGCGTGATTTGCTTTGCCTATTTTTATAAAATGTGCAAATGCATTTTTTATTATAGCGCGTTGTCTTTGCACCGTGATGATACCGCGATAACTGTTTTTGACAATGCCATTGCAGGGGAAGGAAAATGTCTCAGACAAGAATCTTGCTTGAATCGGGTACGAACGAACTGGAGATTGTGGAATTTTTTCTGGAAGAGCCCGGGTACCGTGGTCATTACGGGGTAAACGTGGCCAAGGTTGTCGAAATTATCCGGATGCAGTCTGCAACGGCAATGCCACAGATGCGTCACCCTTCCGTGATGGGCGCGTTTCCGCACCGTGACGGAAAAGTCGTTCCGCTGGTGGATCTTGCCTGTTATCTGGGGAAAACGGGAATTTTTTCCAAAGATGCTAAAATCATCGTCACGGAATTCAACGGCATTGTTACCGGCTTCAAGGTTTCCGGAGTAAACCGCATCCACCGTCTGAGCTGGAACGAGGTGGAAGAGCCGGGAACATTTCTGCAAAACGCCAGTTGCAGTTCCATTACAGGGGTGGTGCGGCTTGAGGGCCGGGTGATTTTCCTGCTGGATATGGAAAGCGTGGTGGCCGATCTTGATCCGGCACTGGCCATCCGCCTGGGTATGCTGAAAGATATGGAAGGCATGCTGGGGCGCAAGTTCACCGTACTGCACGCCGACGATTCCGGCAACGTGCGCAACCTGGTGAAAAAGCTTTTGGAAAATTCCGGCAAGTTTACCGTGCTGCAGGCCGTCAGCGGCGAGGACGCCTGGGGCCAACTGGAGTTCATGAAGCGCACGGCGCAGGAAACGGGCCAGCCCATGCGGGAAATGCTGCAGGCCGTCATCAGCGACGTGGAAATGCCGCGCATGGACGGACTGACCCTGTGTCGCAAGATCAAGGACGACGCGGAAATGAAGTACCTGCCCGTGGCGCTTTTTTCGTCCCTGATCAATGACCGCGTGGAGCACAAAGGCGTATCGGTGGGGGCCGACGCGCAGTTTGTGAAGCCCGATTTGCAGGTGCTCAGCGAAAGGGTGATGGAGCTTATCGCGGCGCGCGGGTTGTAAGCCAGGCGCGCAGCACCTGCAGCAGTTCCCTGGGCTCTATGGGTTTGGTGATGTAGTCGTTCATCCCGCTGGCAAAGCCCCTGTCCTTGTCTTCCTTCATGGCGTTGGCCGTTACCGCGATCACGGGCAGATTCCGCCCGTGATCCAGGGAACGGATGATGCGCGTGGCCTCAAGTCCGTCCATAACGGGCATCTGCATATCCATCAGCACAAGATCGAAGGCTTCCTTTCTGACCGCCTCCACCGCTTCCTGGCCGTTGGCTACAAGGATGACCTCCGCGCCTGAGGGGGCGATAAGCTCCTGCACGATAAGCTGGTTGATCTCGTTGTCTTCCGCCACCAGGATACGCTTTCCGGTGATGCCCAGCCGTTCGAAGGCTTCGTCCGGGGGAGCTTCCCCGGAGGTTCCGAACACGCCGGAGGCGTCGGGTTCAAGCAGCATGGAAAAACTGAAGGTGGTGCCTTTGCCCGGCTGGCTTTCCACATGAAAGCTTCCGCCCATCATTTGCACCAGCCTGTCGCTGATGGCAAGACCAAGGCCCGTGCCGCCGAACTTGCGGGTAATGGAGGCGTCGGCCTGGGTAAAGGGCTGGAAAAGACCGGCAAGAGCGTCCCCGGAGATGCCGATGCCGGTGTCGGACACGCCGCAGCGTATGGTGACGGCGCCGCCGGCTTCCGAGGCGTTTTGCTCCCGCCGGCAAAAGACCGTCACCGAGCCGTGGGGCGTGAATTTAAGGGCGTTGCTGATAAGGTTGTTCAGGACCTGCCCGATGCGCAGCGGGTCGCCGATGAAAAACGCCGGAACGTTTTCCGGATAGTCCAGGGACAGGGCGATGCCCCGCGTGCGCGCGTTGTCCTGATGGATATCCAGAGTGTTTTCCAGGGTTTCGCGCAGGGAAAAGGGCGTATGCTCCATACTGAGCATGCCCGCCTCCACCTTGGAAAGGTCAAGAATGTCGTTGATGACGCCCAGAAGGGATTTGGCCGCTGTCTGGATTTTATCAAGGTAGCCGCGCGTTTTTTCCGGCAGGTTGCCTTCGCGGGCGCACAGGTGGGTCATGCCGATGATGGCGTTGAGCGGGGTGCGTATCTCGTGGCTCATGTTGGCCAGGAACTGCCCCTTCATCCTGCCCGCTTCCTCGGTCTTTTTCAGCATGGACTGCAAGGAGGCCACCAGGCGTTCCAGGGCGGTGTGCAGGATGCCGAGTTCGTCTTTGCGGGAGGTGGGGTCAAGGCGCAGGCTGAGGTCGCCTTCGGACACGCGTTTGGCGTAGTGGATAAGCGACAGCAGGGAACTGAGTATACCGTTGGCAAAGCGCACGACCATAAAGGAAATGACGCACAAAAAAGTCGCGCTGATGCCGAACACGGTCAGTCCCACCCGGTAGGCCGGGGCGAACACTTCGCTTTGGATGCCGCTGGTGACCACCACCCAATGGGTGTTGGGCTCAACCTTGGCGTAGCCCGTGTACTGCCTGTCCAGCAGGTGGTACGAAACGGCGCCGCCTTTTTCGCCCACGGCCGCGAGCTTTTCGTACAACTGGGGAAAGGTGTTTTCCACGTTGTCCATCAGGGCGGGGTCCTTGTGGGCGGTGAACAGGCCCTGCGGATCCAGCATGGCTGTAAAAATGGTCTGCGAATCGTGGGTGGCCTTGCTTTCGTAGTCGACGATTTTGGGAAAATCGTTAAAAACGATAAGCGCTCCCACAATGCCGCCGCCCGCGTCGACGGGGCCGGCGGCTATGGCGCTGAACCTTTTGGTCACCTTGCCCACGGAGGATTCGCCGAAAATGAAAGCACCGCGCAAGGCCTCGCGCACATAGGGTTTTTCTATGTACAGGTTGCCCACGTGCCCGGGGTTGCTGGAAGCAACGCAAAAACCGCTTTTGTCCACAATAAGGATGTCGCGGTAATATTCGTTGCCCTGGATGATGATTTCAAGCCAGTCCGCCGTTTTGGCCCGCGCCTGCACCGTGTCGCGTCCCCCTTCGAACATCGCGGTCACGTGCGGGTCCACCACCATGTTTTGCAAAGAGGACGACATGGATTTGAACAGCAGGGACATGGAGCCGGAAGCATGGTCGGTTTTCGCTTCGGAAATAAGCAGCATGGCGTCTTCCACCGCCTGCCGGGCCGAACTGTAGGTGTACCATGCCAAAAGCAGTGTAAGGGCCAGGGTTCCGGCGATGAAGGGGGCGATAAGCTTCACGCGCAGACTGCGCATCCGGAAAATCTCCTTGTGGATCCTTGTTGGCGGGCGGCCGGAAACAGGAGGGCCCCCTTTTTTTCGCAACTGTCGCAAAATGGCGTGCGTCACAGCGTATCAGCTTTGCGGCAGCCTGTCCGCTCCGCAGGAATCCGCTTGCGGATTCCTGCCGCAAGACGTTTGCGGGCGGACTTGGCCGCCGCCGGCAAGCATTTTGAAGCGAGCATGCCCTATTTGCCGGCTTCCTTCCAGAAAGCGGCGGCGCCGGGGTGCACGGGCAGACCCTTGGGTAGCGCCGTTCGCGGGGAAAGCGTGCCGAAGTCCCTGATGACCTTGGCTATGTCGTCCTTGTTTTCCCAAAGGGACTTGCACAGGGCATAGACCAGATCGTCGGGCAGATCCTTGCGCACCACCAGGCTGGTGTAATCGCCCAGGGTGTTCACCGGGGCGGTTATGCTTTTATAGTCGCCGGGCTTGATGACGTAGGTGCCGGTTTTGAACTTTTCCGCCAAAAGATCCAGCACCTTTTGGTCCACGGGCAGGATGACTACTTCGGTGTGGCCTTCCATGGTTTTGATAAGCGGCACATCGGTGCCCGCCGTGTAGGCGAAGCAGTCCAGGTCGCCGGCCACGAAATTGTCCGCGGTTTCCGCATAATTATTGAAGGAGACCGACCAGCCCTGGGCGCGCAGCTGGTCGAAGCTGGTGTTGTAGCCGTACTTGAAAAGCAGGTTCAGGATGAATTCCGAAGCCGTGCCCGGCTTGAGGGAGGCGAAACGGAGCGGCATCTTTTTTTGCAGCAGGGCGCCCACGCTGTCTATGCCGTGTTGCCGGGCAAAATCCTTGCGCACCAGAAAATAGAGTACCTGAGGGTAGACGTTGGCCATCAGCACGGAATTGTCGGTCTTGATGCCGGCGTATTCGGCTTCGCCCGAGTCGGCCGCTCCGAGAAAGCAGCTTAAGGTAAAGCCGACGTCGCCCATCTTCTTATTGATGTTGCCGATATTGGCCACTCCACCGCCCATGCGGCTGGTGGTGGGAAGGACATCCTTGGAAAGCACCTCGGCGATGGGATCGCCCAGCATGAACCACTGGCCGCCATTGGGGCCCGTAAGCAGGCGCAGGTGCGTGGGCCAGCCGATCTTTTGGGGGGGATCCAATGCCAGGGCGGGGAAGGGCAGGGCCAAAAGGCAAAGAATGATGCTGAAAATATACGTTTTTACGGTATTCATGCGTCTTCCTCGCGTAAATTGGTAGGTGCTGTCTCGGATTGCCCACAGGAAAAATTAATATATAGATACGTTATAGTATTCTATAAAGAAATCAAAGCAATTATTATTAATAGGGCTTCGCTGGTTCGTTCCGCGCGTTTTTTAAGAAGGTCAGCCTCCGGACGGACTTACGCGCGTCCGTCATTACGGCGGTAAGCGTCGTGCGCCCGGTTGCCCAGTTCGGCCCAAATGCCTTTGCGGTCCGCCGCCCGGTAGGCGTCTTCGCCGGCGCTGATGCAGGCGGGGCAGGCGTTGCGGGGAATTTCCACGGCAAGGGAGGCCGGGCCGCCGTCCGCGCGGGTGTGGATAATCAGCAGACCGGGGCAATCGGGGCACAGGCGTGTTTCCTCGCGCTGACGCTCGCGGATGCCGTCGGTGTCGTAGTAGATATCGCGTTCGCGAATCCAGGCGTTTCCCTCCCGGACGCAGCCGTGTTCCAGGCGCTCCGGATGGCGGAGGTTTTCCAGGATTTCGTCCCCCATGCGCCGGATATACTCCATGGATCGCGCGTCGGTGCGGACCATGTCCTCCTGCCACAGCGGCTCGACCACCCGGCTGTAATCCAGCCCCGCCAGGGCCAGAACCACGGCGAGGTTCACATAGGGCAGCGCGCCCTGGATGGAATAGCCGCCTTCCAGCACGCAGATGTGCGGGTTGATGAGTTCCACCATGCGGGCGTAGCCGCGCGCGGAAAGGCGCATGTCGGTGATGGGGTCTGTAAAATGGTTGTCCTGCCCGGCGGAATTGACGACAAGATCGGGCTTCCAGTCGTCCAGCAGGGGCCGGACGATGTGCCGGACGGCGTGCAAAAATCCCTCGTCCCCTGTGCGTGGGGGCAGGGGGATGTTCACGGTGCTTCCAAGGGCGAAGGGCCCGCCCGCCTCGCCGGGAAATCCCGAGCCGGGGTACAGGGTCCGCCCGTCCTGGTGCAGGCTGATGAACAGCGTGTCCGGATCGTGCCAGTAAATATCCTGGGTGCCGTCACCGTGGTGGCAGTCGGTGTCCACTATGGCCACGCGGTTGACGCCGAAGCGCCTGCGCAGGCTTTCGATCATGATGGCTTCAATGTTTACGGCGCAGAATCCCCGGCCCCCCTGTACCACCCGCATGGCGTGATGCCCCGGCGGGCGTGTCAGGGCGAAGGCCCGTTCAGCCGTGCCGTTAAGCACCATTTCCCCGGCGGCCAGGACGCTGCCCGCCGAGGCCAGATGCGGCGTTTCCACCACCTGTCCGAAGCCGGGCGGGCAGAAATGCACCCGCGCCACGTCCGTCATGGAGGCCATATGCGGTTTTTGTTCGATGATGCCGGGAAGATCGAACAGGCCCTCTTCGCGCAGCTGGTCCTGCGTATACAGCAGGCGCTCCTCGCGTTCGGGATGCGTGGGCGAAATGGCCCAATCGTAAGCGGGAAAAAAGACCAGACCCGTTGTCCTGGCGGCGGCGGGCATATATGCTGTGGTTGGCATGGTCATAACTTGCCCTACACAATCAGCCCGGCGGCAAGCTGGGCGCGGGCGCGGATGACCCGGCCGTGCCTGCCCTGGCTGTCGAGCATGAGGAAGCTTTCGGCAAAGGCGATCTGGGGGGCGTCGCGGTTTTGGGCGACGGCGGCCAGGGCGTCCAGCAACTCGCGGGTGGCGGCTTCCAGGGACCAGGAGGGGCCGATGGATTTTTCAATGCCCAGGGCGGGGATGGTCATACGGCCAAGGGCGGTGTCGGCGTATAGTTCCGCCGTGCGGGTGGGGCGGGCCAGGGCCGCGCCCGCGGCGTTGGCCGAAGCGGCCAGGGCGGGCACGCGCACGGGCATGTTCCAGCACCCGGCGGCCAGGGGTTCCAGGGCGGCGGCCGGGCCGCCGATGAACACGCACCCGGCCGGAGACAGGGGCTCGGCCACCAGAAGTTCGCGGATGGTGTATACGGGCCGGGAGTTCACCTCGGCCAGCAGGGCGTCCGCTTCTTCCTTCACGCGCGCAAGGGCCGCGCGGGCAAAGGACAGGGAAAATCCGCGCAGAGGATCGGCGTCCGGCCCCGCTTCGCCGGGCGCGGCGGGCGCGTGCGGAACGGGTGGCGGGCCGGACAATGTGGTCTGGCCGGGCGCGGAAGCGACATGTGGCGCGGACAGCGGGGCGGGGGCCGGGGCGGCCCCGGGCGTTTGGACGGCGCAGGGGGCGCCCTGCGCGCGGAAAAGGGCTTCCATGGCGCGGCGCGAGACGGCGGTGTCGCCAAGGGCGCAGAGCCCGGCGGCGTTCAGGGCGTCGGTCAGGGTGGGGGGGCGCAGCCCTTCGGAGGCCGGCTCCAGGGACAGCGCGGGTCCCAGACGGTCAGGACCGACGCGGGGCAGGCCGTTTTCCAGGCGCAGGGACGAATCCCCGCCCAGGGCTATGGAACGGGTCCACAGGGAGCGCACCAGGGTGGGCCGCCCGCCGGCGGTCAGGCCGCCCGGCGCAAGCAGGGGTTGTCCGGCGGCCATCAGGGCCAGGTCCGTCGTGGTGCCGCCCATGTCGACCATCAAAGAATCGGGCGGGGCGTCTTCCCGGCACAACGCCCATACGCCCAGAAGGCTGGCCGCCGGGCCGGAGCCCATGGTCCCGGCGGGGTCCAGGGCCGCTTCGGCGGCGGAAAAGACCCCGGCGTCGGCTTTAAGGACCACCAAAGGGCAGGACAGGCCAAGTTCCGGCAGGGTCCGCTCCAGGGCGGCGATAAATTCACGGTTCACCCGGCCCAGGGCGGCGTTGCACCAGGCGGTGTGCATGCGGCGGGGAAAGTTGAGCCCGCCGCCCGCCTGGGCGCCCAGGGCGATGACGGCGTCGTTTCCCAGCGCCTCTCGGGCCAGGGCGGCCAGATCGCGTTCCGGATCGGGATTTTTGGGACTGAACTTGCACACGACGCCAAGGGCGCGGATACCGTCTTTCCGCATGGCCTCAAGGGCCCTGCGCGCGGCCCGCGCGTCCGGCGGCGCGGTAAGGCGGCCCCGGTGGTCCAGGGCGCCCTCAAGGATGTGGAAGTGTTCTTCGGCAACGTGAAACAGGCGCGGATCCAGGCCGGGGCCGGGCACGACCAGCATGCCGGCGCGTTCCGCCCGGCCCGTAAGCAGGGCGTTCAGGCCCAGAGTGCTGGAAACGCATACCCGGCGCACCGCGCCGGGATCTCGTCCCCGCAGCAGGGCGCGCAGGGCTTCGGCGATGCCGCGCGCCAGGTCGCCGGGGCGGGTGGGGGCCTTTTCACTGGCAAGGACGCGGCCGTCCGCCGCCGCCAGGGCCGCGTCGGTATGCGTTCCGCCCACGTCAAGTCCCACAAACATACGTGTTCCTTTGCGGCGGGGTAAGCCGTCCCCGCCCTGGCGGCCCGGCCCGCCTTTACCGGTTTATTGCACGAAAATATCCACAGTGCCGCCCTGGCGGACGATTTCGTGCTTTTGGGGGGCCTGTTCAAGATCCAGCACGATGCGCGGGCCGGTGGCCTGTTTGCCTACGCGTACGCCTTTGATGATGCGGTTTTGCGGCACGGTAGGCGCGCTGATGTCCGTCCAGACGCCGGGCAGATCGATGACAAGCCGGTGCGGATCGGCCAGGGCAAAGGCCTTGCAGGGAAAGGCCCCATCAGCCTCAATGCGCAGTTGCATGCGCTGCCCGGCAAAGTGCAGGCTGATTTTCTTCAGGACGTGCCTGCCTTTTTCGGAAAGGTTTTTGCCGTTATCCGAAGAACCGGCCGTATGGTTTTTGGCCGGTTCCGGCGTTTTGGCGGGTTCCGGAGCCTTGGTCTGTTCCGGGGTTTTGCCCGTGGCAGGGGCTGCGGCCGGCTGGGCGGAAGGCGCTTTTTGCGGGGCGGCGGGTTCGGTTCTGGCGGACGCGGAAGGGTGTTCCGGCGCGGCGGGAGCCGGGGCAATCTGTCCGCCGCCCGCCACCAGCACCGGAGCCTGGGGAGCTCCGCTGGAAAGAGGAGGCTCTATGGAAGCCAGTCCGCCGTTCTGGGGCCGCTCAGGGGAAGTTCCGGCGTATTGGGGCAGGGGGGAGGGAGCCTGGACTCCGCCGGCGGGGAAAGCGCCGGAAGAAGAGGGGCGCTCGCCGCCCGAGGAACCTGAAATTGGGCCGGGGGACACGGCCGGGGCGGCCGCGCGCGGATTTTCCGGCGTCAGGGTCTGGGAGTAAAACACAAGACCCATGGCTGCCAGCAGCACCGCCAGGATCAGAATGGTGATTCCTTTGTTCATCGCGTGAAATGGCTCCTTGCCGCGCGGCCGCCCTTACAGGGCGGGAAGCCCGGCGTTGAGAAAATGCAGAAAATTCCTGGCCGCTTCAAAATCCGGCGCGGCGGCCAGGCAGTCTTTCAGGTGTTTTTTGGCGGAATCGGGGTTGCCCAGTTCATACTCCATACGAGCCACGTTGAAAAGCACATGCTCGTCGTGGGGGGCCAGGCTCAGGGCGCGCAGATGGCACTGCAGGGACAGCCGGGGCTTGTGTCTGCGCCTGAGGGCCAGTCCGAATTCCGTGAACATGAATTTTTGTTCCGAGGAAAAGCCCGCGCCGCGCTTGATCAGCCGCGCTATGGATTCCTCCGTGGCCGGAAGCGCGTCCTCGTCAAGCTGCCGCAGCAGGACGGCGAACTCCGCGCGCATGTCCCGCTCAAGTTGCCGGCAGCGTTCGTCCAGCGTCTCGTTTCTGTCTTCTTCTTCCGGCCCCGGCAAAGACTCCCTTGCGACAAATTCGTCAAGGGAAGGCATGGAAAGGCCGGAACCGGCGGGCTGTTCCCCCGTCGCAAAATGGGAGATCGGCTCCGGCCACAAGGGAGCGGCCTGCCGGGCGGCGGGGGCCTGCTCAGGATGAAAATCCCCGGAGGCGGATCCAGGAAAGGCTTTCGCCGCGGCGGCCCGGGGGGCGGATGCGTCAGCCCGCGGCGGGACGCCCACGCCGGAATATTCCGGCAGCGGATCGCGCTGAACGGTCAGTTGTTCGTCCGGCACAAGATTTTCCCCGCCGGGAACGTTCCGCGCGCCCGCAAGGGAGTACTCCCGTTCACGGCGCAGGGCGGCGAACAGCGCGGCGTCGAGAGCGCCGCCTTTGCGGCCGCCCAGTCCCAGCCGGGACTGCTCAAGCCAGAAGGACAGCAGTTCCGGTGAACCGGCGTTCAGCACCGGTGGGGAGGCGCTTTCACGGAATGCGGGAATGGAAGGCAGGGGGGTCAGGGCGGTGTAAAATTGCTGGGCTTCGATCGGGAACATATCTCCGCAAGGCGTTTTGTCGGCGTTAAGGGGCTGGACCATAAAACGTTCGTCCGGCATTTTCCACGCCTGCCAGAAACCGCTTTCATTCAAAACGGGAAGTCGCTGCGCCCCTGCCTTGCCGTTATGGACGTATATGCCCATCGAAATAGCGTTGTCCACCATGCGCTCCTTGGGTGCGTGGCCATGTAAAGTCCGCTCTCACGAGACGCGGCCGATTGGGTGGATATACCAGAGGGAGCCTCCGGCCTCAACAGATTAGAAGTCATTCCATAATTCCTTGATGAAATGACTTCTGACGCCGGAAGGCAATCCGGCGCGGCCGGGAAGTTGGCTTTCGCCGGATTTTGGACTATGGTGCCTCCCATGCACGAAATGTCCCTTACGGTAAGCCTTCTGGACATCGTCCGGCAAGAGATGGAGAAACACGCCGCCAAAAAACTGGTGAGCGTGCGCGTTTGCTTCGGCGCCCTTGCCAACGTGGTTCCCGAAGCCCTTGAAATGGCGTTTGAGGTGATGACCCAGGGCACGAATTTTGAGGACGCGCGCCTGGAACTGGCGGAAGAGCCGGTGCGTCTGGCCTGCGGCGGGTGCGGGCATGAATTCCGGCCCCGGTCCACGCCCACGGCCCAGTTTTCTCCCTGTCCCCTGTGCGGCGAGGAAATCGGCCACGGGGTTCTTGCCGGAAAGTCGCTGTACATCGACCGCATTGAAGTGGAGTAGCCGCATGGAAGTCCCTGTTATCCGCAATCTGCTTGAGGCCAACCAGACCATCGCCCGCCAGCTTAAAACCATCTTCTCCGCGCGCAAGATGCTGGTCCTGAACCTGATCAGCTCGCCGGGGGCGGGGAAGACCTCGCTGCTTGAACGCACCCTTACGGATTTGCGGGACGAGTTCCGCATGGCCGTCATCGAGGGTGATTTGCAAACCGACAACGACGCCCGGCGTGTGGCCGCCACCGGCGCTCAGGCCGTGCAGATCAATACCGGCGGCGGCTGCCACCTGGACGGCGCCATGGTGCTTGAGGCCCTGGGAAGCCTGAATATCGACGCGCTGGACATCCTGTTCATCGAAAATGTGGGCAACCTGGTCTGCCCCGTGGAGTTCGACTGCGGCGAAGACCACAAGGTGGCCCTGCTCAGCGTGGCCGAAGGCGACGACAAGCCGGAAAAATACCCCCTTCTTTTCAACCTGGCCTCCGTGATGGTGCTGAACAAAACGGACCTGTTGCCTTATGTGGATTTCAGCCTGGAAAGGGCCTCGCGTTTCGCCGTCCGGCTCAACGCCTCTTTGCGCGTATTGCCCCTGTCCTGCCGCAACGGCGAAGGGCTGGCCGCCTGGTATGACTGGCTGCGTCATGCGCGCCGGGGCAAGCTGTAGCGCATTTGGGGCCGAAGGCGCGCGGCGTGTGGATACGATCATGGCGGACCATTCTTCCAATCCCTTTGCCCGGCTTGCCGATTTGCTGGCGGAAAAAAAGGCCGCGGGCCAGGATTCCGGCGCCTCGGCAGCCGGAAAGTCCGAGCCCGGCGCAAAGGCCGCGTCTTCCGGCTTTGGGATGTCCGGAAAGCCCGGGCCCGGCGCAAAAAACGCCGCCGGTTCCGGCCGGGTGGGGCGGTCCTCCGCGCCGCCGCCGAAAGCGGCAGCGCAATCGGCTGGATTGGCCGGGCGGGCCGGCGCAGGCGCGGATGACGAGGATGCCGCCCTGTTTCTGAACGCCCTTGGCCCGGCCCGCCCCTTGCGGGGCAAAAAGGCCGCGGACGGGGGCGAACCCCTGGCGGAACGTCTGCGCGGAGCGCAAAAGGCCCTGGAGCGGGAAGGGCGAAAGAACGTCCCGGACGCGCAGGGTCCGGCCGCCCCCCACAAAAACGGCGGCCCCGCCGGCGCGCCTTTTGCAAAACATGCGGCCCCGGACGGCGCGGGAACAAGAAATTCCGCGCAAGGCCCTTGCGGCGCAAATGCCGCCGGGGCGGCCTTGGCCCCCGAGCGGAGTCCGCGGGAAAAAAACGGCGCGCCTTCCGCTTGCGGCGGCATGCCGGAGTATTATTCCGCCTTTGGCGTCGAGCCTTCCGCCGGGGAGCGGGAAGACGCCGGCCCTTCCGGGGGAGCCGCTGAAAATCCCGCCGACGATCTTTTCTTCAAGGCCATGCAAGGGGTGCGGCCTGTTACCGCCAGGGGGCGCGAACTGACTCGCGCCGCTTCGCCGGGCGCGCAACCCCCGGCGGCGGACCCGGCCAAGGCCCTGCGGGATCTGCTGGACGGCACGCTGGAGTTTGCCCTGCACCACACCGACGAGTACATGGAAGGTTTTGTGGTGGGGCTGGACCCGTTGATTCTTGGCCGGTTGCGCGCGGGGCAGTTCAGCCCGGAGGCGCATATCGATCTGCACGGGCAAAACGCCCGCCAGGCTTTCGACTCCCTTTCCTGGTTCATCAAAAACGCTTATCAGCGGGGACTGCGCACGGTGATTGTGGTGACGGGAAGGGGCAACAATTCCCCGGACGGCGTGGGGGTGCTGCGCCCCCTGTTGCAACAGTGGCTGAGCCGCGAGCCCTTTAAACGGGTGGTGCTGGCCTTTTGCACGGCCCAGGCCTCGGACGGCGGCCTGGGGGCCGTGTACGTGCTGCTGCGCAAGTACAAGAAAAGCCGGGGCAAAATCGCCTGGGAGCATACGCCCTCGGACGATGATTTTCCGGAATGACCATGTCCGGCAAACCCGTATCCCGTTTCGGGGGCAAGCCTTCCCCCGTCCCGTCCGGCGGCGAAGCCGCGCGCCGCGTCGCCTCCTCGCCTGGAAATTCCGCCGTCTCCTCGCCTGGAGATTCCGCCGCCGTCCCGCCGCCCCCGGAGGAAGCCCTTCCCGAAACCGTGGAAATGTTCCTGGCCCACCTGGAACTGGAAAAGGGCTACTCGCCCTCCACCGTGTCCGCTTACGGCAAGGATGCGGCGCAGTTTGAGGAAACGCTGTCCCGGCAGGGCAAAAGCCTTGCCGATCCGGTCTCCGTGACCCGTCGCGACGTGCAGCGTTTTCTGGCGGACCTGCACCGCCGGGGCATCGGCAAAAGCTCCATGGGCCGCAAGCTGTCTTCTTTGCGCGCTTTTTTCCGTTTCTGCGCGCGCATGCGCCTGATTTCCGCCCTGCCCACCGAGGGACTGGGCAATCCCAAAACGGAAAAGCGGCATCCGGACATTTTGAACGTGGATCAGGCTTTCGCGGTGCTTGACGCAATGGACCGGCCCGGCGGCGAAGCACAAGACGCCTTTGTCCCGGCGGAAAAGGCCGCCGCCGTGCACGCGCGCGACATCTGCCTTGCGGAATTTCTTTACGGGTCCGGCCTGCGCGTTTCCGAGGCCCTTGCCCTCAACGCCGGGCGCATCAACGCGGAATCGGAGTCCGCGCGCATTCTTGGCAAGGGCGGCAAAGAGCGCCTGGCCCCCCTTACCGGCACTGCCCGCGAGGCGTTGGCCCGCTGGCTGCCCCTGCGCGCGGCCCTTGCCGCCGCCGAGGAAAACGCCCTTTTTGTAGGCGTGCGCGGCAAGCGCCTGAACCGGCGCGAGGCCCAGCGCATCATCGAAGACCTGTGCCGCCGGGCCGGACTGCCCGAGCCCGTGTCGCCCCACGGATTGCGCCATTCTTTCGCCACGCACCTTCTGGAGGCCGGGGCCGACCTGCGCAGCGTCCAGGAACTTATGGGGCACGCCCGCCTTACCACCACCCAGCGTTATACCCACCTGAATCTGGCCCACCTTATGGCCGTCTACGACAAAGCCCACCCCAAGTCCAAGGGGTAGCCTTTTCCGGGCGTTCCCGAGCAGGGGGCAGAGCTTTGCCGGGGAGGTCCGGGGGGCGGAACCCGTCCGGCGGGTTCCAGGGAGAGAGCCCTCCGGCGGCAACCTACTTGTTTAATATCGAACCGTAATCGTTAAGCGACTTGATTTTCGCGGACTGGGGGACGTGAATGCGGCGGCGGGACAGGCTGGGGTCCAGCGCGCTGGCGGGCACGGGTCCGACTCCGGCCAAAGCGTGGCGGGCGTTGGAAAGTTTGCCTTTTTCGGCGAGAGTAAGCTGGTTGGCGGCGCCAAGCACGCGCGCGGCGTAAAAGTTGTCGTGATTATAGGTGCGGATAATGAAAAACTGCTGCATGGAGTCCTTGGCTCCACGCCAGCCGTGGGATTCCAGGTAGTTGGCCACGCTGTACATGGCGTCCACCACGGAAAAAAGATCGATCCTGCCGTCCTTGTCTCCGTCCACGGCGTAGGGTTCGATATTGGAAGGCATGAACTGGCACAGGCCGATGGCTCCGTACATGGAGCCGGGCATCTGGGAAAGATCCGTGGAGCCGCCCTCTCCGTAACGGATCAGGGCCTTGAGCTCATTGTAGGCCCAGGCCGATTTATCCCGCAATGTGGCCTGCAGGGCGGAGGCGTGCACCTTTTTGATCTGGGCGCGGTTGCCCGCGGAGCCGAGCATGGCGGCGGAGGAGGTCATGGCCATGCTGCCCAGAGAGCGCAAGGCCGGGTCGCTGCCAAGGTCCGAACCCAGTCCCGTTTCCACCAGCAACAACCCCACAATGATGTTGGCGGGTACCCCGTGCGTTTTGCGGATGTCGGCCAGCACCTCGGCGTGCTCTTTCATAAAGGCGCGGCAACTGCCCAGACTCATGTCGGAGATGGGCTGCGCGTAGCCTTCGGGCAGGGTCACTTCGCCTTCCGGACTGCGTTTGATGCCCACCCCCGAAGCCCCGTGCAGTTCCATGACCTTGGCTGCCATAAAAGCGGGGGAGTAAGAAAAAAGCCCCAGCCCGGCAAAGGCGTCCATGGTTTTTTTTGTGTCAAAACCGTCGGCGGAAAGCCGCATGATCAGCGGTATCCATACGGGATCCAGAACTTTCGCGGGCGCGGATTGCGTAGCGGCTTTGGCCGTGACGCTGGCGGCGGAATCCGCGCCCGCGAAGTCCGGCGCGGGGGCGGGCGCATTTTCCGCCGCTGTCGCACTGGCGGAAGCTGTCGCGGAGTGGGGCGCATTCTCCGCCGCTGTCGCATTGGCGGAAGCTGTCGCGGAGGCCGCGGCGGAGGCGGAAGGCGCCGCACCGCCGGAAGAGGAAGGGGGTGCCGCCTCGGCCCGCGGGGTAAATGCGGACAAGGGGGCCCTGGCTTCCGGCGGTTGCCGTTTCAGAGCCATATTTTCCGCGAAAAGATAGGCCCCGCCGCCGAACAGCAGCAGCGCTCCCGTCCATGCAATAAGGAACAGCGCGTTGCGAAAACGCGGGCCATGCGAGATATGCGTATTCATAGAGAAGAAATTAGTACCTTATCGGCTATGGGATGCAAATAAAAAAATACCGGACCAGCGGGAGAAGGCATAAAAGGCTACCGCAAATAAAGATACCGTATGGTTCCGGATACGTGCCGGGGTTGTGGAAAGCGACGTTGTGCCCACGCGCTGCTAAAAAGCCGGCCCCCATGCTCCCTGGCGCTGCCGCCGGAAGTTCCGGCACAGGGCCGTAAAAGCGGGCGCCCAGTGGGGCAGCGCGGGCGCGTAGGTGTGCATATACCCCGCGTAGGTATTGTCGCGGCAAAGGCCGTCCAGGCCCTGCCGGCCGGGGATCGTCTGCATGCCGCGTCCCCGTGTGAGGCGCAGAACGGGCGTGCCGGGGACTCCTTCCACGCCCGGGGCGAAAGCCGCGTCTTTGGGCAGGCAGCGGGAAAAGTGGAATTCGTGCCCGCGAAAGCGCGCGCCCACAGGGTGGAAGGGGTTGGGGGCCGTCACTTCCGCCTCCGCGTAGCCAAGCCCCTGCGGCCGGGGCAGCATTTCCACGGCGCAGGGAAAAACCCCGGCCATGGGATAGGCTGTTCCGTCGATAATGAGTTCCTCGGCCAGGTACATGAACCCGCCGCATTCGGCGTAGACGGGCAGGCCCCCGCGTGAAAGGCGCAGCACCTCGGCGCGGCGCGGCGCATTGGCGGCCAGGGCGGCGGCGTGCAGTTCCGGCAGTCCTCCGCCGATGTACAGGCCGTCAAGTTCGGGCCAGGGCGCGCCGTCCAGCAGCGAGACTTGCGCGAGTTCCGCTCCCGCTTCTTCCAGGGCCGCCAGATTTTCGCCGTAATAGAACCAGAAGGCGGCGTCGCGCACCACGCCGATACGAATCCCCCCCGCCTTCCGTCCTTCCGGGCTTTCCGGTCGGGCCGGAGGCAGGGAAGGCGCGGACTCGGCAAGGCGCAGCACGGCGTCAAGGTCCACATGTTCCGCGATGAAATCGGCCAGTTGATCCAGGCGGGCATCGGCGTCGGCCAGATCGGCGGTTCCGGCCAGGCCCATGTGCCGTTCGGCGATAAAGGGGCTTGCCCGCCGGGGCAGCACGCCCGGCACGGGTATCCCGGCCAGTTCTTCCACGGCGCGGCGCACCAGGTCCTGGTGGCGGGCGTTGCCCGTGCGGTTGAGGATGGCCCCGCCCACGGCCACGCCCGGGTCAAAGCGCGCGCATCCGGCCACCAGGGCGGCGGCGGTGCGGGTCATCTTGGTGCAGTCCACCACCAGCAAGACAGGTGCGGCAAGCTGCCGGGCAAGGGCCGCAGTTGAGCAGGAGCCTTCCAGATCCAGTCCGTCGAAAAGGCCGCGGTTGCCTTCGATGACAGCCAGATCGCAGTTTGCGGCGCTGTTCAGGAACAGGGCGCGCAGGGCGGGTCCGTCGGAAAAGAACGGATCCAGGTTGCGCTGGGGGCAGCGGGCGGCCAGGGCCAGCCATGCGGCGTCGATGTAGTCCGGTCCCTTTTTGAAGGCGCGCACGGCAAGCCCCCGCCGGGCAAAGGCGCGGGCCAGGCCCAGACTGACCATTGTCTTGCCGGATCCGCCGGAAAGGCCGGAGATGACGATACGGGGGATATGCATGCGGGGCCGGTCCTGGACAGATTACCTTTGAGACGCTCGCTCCGGCGCTTAACGGCGAAACAAGTTTCGCCCACGCCTGCGCGGCGCGTATGTAAAAAAAGCGCACAGATGGCGAAACCTGTGCGCTTGTGAAGGGACGGGGCCGGAGCGATTCAGAAACGAACAAGCCGTCCCGCAAGAATTTGCGGGCAACTTCTTGCGCGGGAATCAGCGGGCAAATTTCAGCCGCAGGGCCTGCGTGAGGGCGGTTGCGCGGCATCCGCGTTTTGTCCGCCTTCAGGCAAGCATCTTAAGCCTGAAATACTCCAACGGTCCGAACTTCTATTCTTCGCCTTCGGCGTGGCTTTGCTTGCCAGCGCCTTTCAGGCCGTACATGGTGGTGCTGCCCGAAGACCAGAATTCCATGATTTCAGCCTGCACCATGGCGGTGAGGATTTTTTTCACGTCCCGGGGACCTTTGCCGGGGAACACTTCAAGAAAATCGTTGAAATAGAATTTGGTCTTGCTCTTCGATTTGATGAAGTCGACAATCTTCTGATGATCTTCGTTCATTGTAAGCCCCTTTAGGGTTTTCTCCGGGCGTACAGTGTACGCCCGGAGAGAGTGAATACGAGGGGCCTAGAACTTGAACTGGGTGCTTTGACGCCAGGTGTAGTAGGCCGGCTCGCGGAAGTCGTCGATGAGGTGGTGGGTGAACTTCAGCCCGGTAAGGGAGAAGAAGCGTTCCCAGCCGATGCGCTCGGCCCATTCGCCAAGGCGTTCGTACTTCTTGGCGTTGGCGGAGTATACTTCAACAATGTGTTTGACCACGTCGGTCACGCCCTGCCAACGGGGAGGCTCGTTGGGGATAAAGGCCACAACGACCTTGGAGAACTTGGGCATGCTGATGCGGTTGGAAACCTTGCCGCCGACCATAATGGCCACGCCGTCGCCGTCGCCGTCGGAGATGGGCAGCGCGGGGCACATGGTGTAGCAGTTGCCGCAGTACATGCAGCGTTCGTTTTTGATGGCGATGGTGTTGACCTTTTTGTCCTTGTAATCCACCTTGGTCGGGCGCACGGCGGCCGTGGGGCAGGCGGCGACGGCCAGGGGAATTTCGCAGAGCTGGTCGGCCCACTCGTGGTCAACCATGGGGGGCTTTCTGTGGATGCCCACCAGACCGATGTCGGAGCAGTGCACCGCGCCGCACATGTTGATGCAGCAGGCCAGCGAAATGCGCACGGGGGCGGGCAGACGGTGATCCTGGAAGTCCTTGAACATCACGTCCATCACCGCTTTCACCGGGCCGGAGGCGTCGGTGGCGGGGGTGTGGCAGTGCACCCAGCCCTGGGTGTGGACGATGTTGGACACGCCGGCGCCGGTGCCGCCCACGGGGAACTTGTAAGAGCCGCCCGAGAACTTGCGCGCGGCCAGGTCGGCCTTCAGCGCTTTCATCGTGTCCAGGCTGTCGGTCATGAACTCGATGTTGTTACGGGTGGTAAAGCGCAGATAGCCGCCGCAGTACTTGTCAGCGATGTCGCAGACTTCGCGGATGTGCGTGACGCTCATCAGGCGGGCGGTGCCGCAACGCACGGTATACACCTTGTCGCCGCTTTCGGCCACGTGCATCAGCACGCCGGGCTCAAGGATTTCGTGGTACAGCCATTTGCCCTTGTTTTTGGCGATGAAGGGCGGGTAAAATTCGTCGTATTTGCGGGGGCCGATGTCGGTGATGCGGCCTTCCATGGGCTTTTCGGGGTTGTACCCGGAAGATATGAATGCCATAGTATTGTACCCCTTTCCTTATCTCTGGTGTCTTTGGCGATAGGCTTCAAGGTCGCGGTCCCAGCCACCCTTGACTTCTTCTTCCTTGAAGAAGATGTACGGGTTGTGGCGGGGTTCCTTAACGTGCACGGCCTGCGGCTCAATGCCGGTGACTTCGAGCAGGCGCTGGAAGGAAAGGCGGCGGATGGTTTCACCCAGACGCTCACGGTTTTTGCCGTCTTCCATCCACCAGTCCCAGATGCTTTCGATCACTTCTTTAACTTCGTCGTAGGGCGCTTGCACTTCGATGAAGGGCACGAGCAAAGAGCCCATCTGGGCGCCGTCAAGAACCGGGGCTTTCGCGCCCACCAGGACGCTGGCGCCGCGTTCGTTGCCGATGTGCAGGGCGCGGGGCATGGCGTTGATGCAGTGCATGCAGCGGGTACATTCTTTATTGTCGATGGAAAGCTTGGAGCCGTCCCACTTCATGCACTTGGTGGGGCAGCGGTCCACGATTTCGGCCTGGATGTCGAACTTGCCCCAGTCGCGGCCCGAGTGGGCGCCCGCATTGGGAGCGAATTCGCCGCCCACGTAGCCTTTAACGGCGGACTGGTCGATTTTGATGTCGTCCTTCCAGGTGCCGACAAGGGCGAAGTCGGAACGGGCCATGGCGGCAACGCAGCCGTTGGGGCAGCCGTCGAATTTGAACTTGAACTTGTAGGGGAAGGCCGGACGGTGCAGTTCGTCCTGGTAGTCTTTGGTCAGCTGATAGCAGATGTCCTGCGTGTCGTAGCAGGCGTATTCGCAACGGGACATGCCGAGGCAGGCTTCGGGCGTACGCAGGTTGGAGCCGGAACCGCCAAGGTCGGTGTTCATTTTGTGGGTCAGTTCGTGGAAGATTTCTTCCAGCTGCACGGTCTGGGTGCCCAGCAGAACGATGTCGCCGGTGGAGCCGTGCATGTTGGTGATGCCGGAGCCGCGCATATCCCATATGTCGCAGATTTGGCGGAGGAAGGTGGAGTGGTAGTACTTGGCGGAAGGTTGGTTCACACGTACGGTGTGGAAATGCGCAACGCCGGGGAATTTTTCAGGCTGGTCGCAGTAACGGCCGATGACGCCGCCGCCGTAACCGAACACGCCCACGATGCCGCCGTGCTTCCAGTGGGTTTCCCCTTCCACGTAGGAAAGCTCCAGAACTCCGAGCAGGTCGTCGGGGCAGTCGACGGGAATCTGATATTCCACTTTGTTAGGGTTTGCGGCCCGATTGGCAGCTTCCTGCTTGACATCGGACACAAAGCTGGGCCACGGCCCAGACTCAAGCTGGTCCAGCTTGGGAGTTGCATGTTTCGCCATTGCCTTACCTCCACTATGGTTGTACGTTCGTGCCCCGGAATCGCGGAAGTTTCCGCGCCGCCGAAGCGCTTCTGCCGGTCAGCAGGTGCGGTGCGCCACCTTCTTCGTGAAAAAAATAGCTAACATCTCCAGACGGATTAGAAGTAATCAAACACTTTGTCAAGCCCTCGGGGATACGGGCGGGCTTTGGCCGCCGGGGGCGGAAGCCGCGCCGGTAAAGGCCTTGGCGGCAAATGCCGGTTGCGCGGCATGCCCGGTCCGGGCATGTTTCCGTCTGGACAGATGCATCCTTTCTTACGTATGTTCAGACGCTTCGGCGTAGTCGCCCGGTTTCCGGGCCGGCCGGAACGATGTTATTTATCAAGGCGGACGCATGCAGGACGAAAACGGCTTTTACTATCATCCGGATCCCTCGGACCCCGAAACGCGCGTCTATGTGCGCAAAGGCCAGGCCGGGGCGGAGTTCCGCCTGTGGCGCAAGGGCAGGCCAGAGGTGTGGGAGCGACACGAATGGCTGCCCCACGCGGTCATCCTGGCCGCCGCCGCCATGTACAAAGAGCGCGGCAGCGCCTCGGACCCTCTGGCCCTGTACGATCTCAACGTGGCCAACGCGCTGATCAGGGAAGCGGAACGCACAAGGCGCTGAAGGGGGCGGGGCCATGCACGAGGTAAGCCTTGGCGGCACCCTGACCGATTACCTGACGGGCGAGCGGCGCGACCGCACCACTTATGAGGATTTACGCCAGGCCCTTGCCCGCTACCTGGTGGAAGAGCTGGGATACGAACCTTCCCGTCTGGCGCCGCGTTTTTCCGTGTCTTACGCGGCCGGCGGGGCCGGGGCCGCTCGCGAGGTCGACATAGCGGTGCTTTCCCCGGAAGGCGCGCCCCTGCTTGTGCTTGTATTTTGTCCCGGCCAGGTGCATACTTACGCCCGTGAAGTCACGGCCCTGGCGCGTCTGGCCGGTCCCGCGCCTTTGGCGGTGGTCACCGACATGCGCGAGGCCGAACTTTTTTGCGTGGCGGACGGCGCGGTTCTGGCCAGGGGGCTGGCATCGCTTCCCCGCCCGGCGGAACTGGCGGCCCTTGCCGCCGCCCATCCCCACCCGCCGCTGGACGCGGTCCGCCGGGACCGGGAAAGCCGCATCCTGCACGCGTATACGGGCTTTTTAAAGACCTGTTGCGGTGAAAGCTGCGATATCTCCTGACCAGGATATTTCCAGCGTATCTCGCTTCGGGAAAGCTTTGATCGGACCGTGCGCCGCACGGCCCGGCGCCCTCTGGCCGCGGTGGCCGCGGGCGTTGCGCTTTTGCCCGCCGGCGGCGGGCGGAACGTTTCAACGTCAAAACGCTTCGGGCGAACGCATGGCGACATGGATTAAGGAAAACCGCGAAGTTTTCGAACGGGACGTTCTGCAGGACTTTTGCCGGACTTCGGCCCGGCTGGAAGAGCAGTTCCGGCGTCTGGCGGAAACGGGCACCCTTTCTTTTCCCGTGCTGCGCGATCTTGTGGGCGTCCCCATGAAAAAGGGGCTGCTCTGGCGGCTGAAGGACAAGGCCCACCATCTTTTCCGCGATACTGGCCAAGACACCGCGGCGGGCGGTCTGCTGGACTGGACTTTGGGCTATATTTTTCACGAGTCCCTGAAGCTGATGGAAGACGCGCACCAAATCCGCTATTACGCGCCCCGGATCCGGGCCTTTGCCGGCCGGGATATTTCCCCCGCCCTGGCCGGGCTGCTGAACGATCTGGATGCCGTAAGCGGCCAGACCGTCGAAAGCATGCTGCGCGAGGCGGGCCGTCTGCAAAATCTGTTCAGGCAGTCCCGCAGGCTGTTCTGTCTGTATTTCGCGGGGCGCGCCTCAAGCCGGCCCCTTGCCCGCTTTTTGTACGACAACAGCGATATTGTGCGGCGGACTTTTCAGGAAGACTACGGGGAACTTCTTGACGCCGTCTATGGCGACGCTCCGGAGCGCCTGTTCGTCGAGGCCGCGTATTCCTTGCTGGAAAGCGGACGTAAGGACGAGGCCGTCCGCGCGGCGGCCGCGGCCCGCGCCCTGAATCCGCAAATTTCCTTTGCCGGGGAGGCGGAGGCTCTTTTCAACGATAAATGATGATTATCTTTTGCGCCGGGGTTTGGGCCCGGACCTTGGGCGAAGCCTTCTCACAGAAACGCAATACTCAATCCCCGCCAAGGAGAACCGCACATGCCTCTGCTGCATCCGGCCCGCCACCAGGCGCGCCTTACCCTGCAGGAACCGGAAGCGCCGGAACTGTACCGGGACATTTTTCCCTACACCAAGATCAGCCGCGTAACCTTTGACGGCATCCATGTGGAGCCGCGCGCGGCCAGCCCCATGTTCATTACCGACACCACCTTCCGCGACGGGCAGCAGGCCCGTCCGCCCTACACGGTGAAGCAGATTCTGGAAATTTACGATCTGCTGCATGAACTTGGGGGCAGAAGCGGCCTTATCCGCGCCTGCGAATTTTTTATGTATTCCGATAAAGACAAAAAGGCCATCGAGGCCTGCCGGGCGCGCGGGTACGCCTTTCCGCAGATCACCGGCTGGATCCGGGCGCACCTTGACGATCTGCGCCTGGCCCGCGACATGAGCTTTACGGAAGTGGGCATGCTGACCAGCGCCTCGGACTACCACATCAGCATGAAGCTGGGCTGGACCAGGCAAAAGGCTTTTGACAACTACGTAAAGCTGGCCGCCCAGGCCCTGGAATGGGGCATCGTGCCGCGCTGCCATTTCGAGGACGTGACCCGCGCCGACATTTACGGCTTTTGCCTGCCGCTCGCGGCCAGGCTGATGGAACTGGCGCAGCAGAGCGGCATGCCCGTGAAGATTCGCCTGTGCGACACTATGGGTTACGGCGTTCCCTATGCCGGGGCGGCTCTGCCGCGTTCCGTCCCGCGTCTGGTGCGCGCCTTTACCGACGAGGCCGGCGTGCCGGGAGAATGGCTTGAGTGGCACGGCCACAACGACTTCCACAAGGTGCTGGTCAACGCCTCCACGGCCTGGCTGTACGGGTGCAGCGGCGCCAACAGCACCCTGCTGGGCTTTGGCGAACGCACGGGCAACTCGCCCCTGGAAGCTCTGGTCATGGAGTACATCTCTCTTACCGGCGACGACGACGCGGCCAACACCCAGGTCATCAGCAAAATCGCCCGCTACTTTGAAACCGAGCTGGAATACCGCATCCCCGACAACTATCCCTTTGTGGGCAAGGACTTCAACGCCACCAGCGCGGGCATCCATGTGGACGGCCTGGCCAAGAACGAGGAAATTTACAATATCTTCGACACGGCCACCATCCTGGGGCGGCCCGTGCCCATCATCATCATCGACAAGAGCGGCCGCGCCGGTGTGGCTTACTGGCTTAACCAGAACCTGAATCTGGCCGGGGACGCGCGCGTCAGCAAGACCCATCCCGCAGTGGGCATGATTTACAACCGCATTCTGCAGGCCTACGAAGACGGGCGCAATACTTCGTTTTCCAACAAGGAAATGCTGACCCTGGCCAAGCGCTACATGCCGGAGCTGTTTCCTTCGGAACTGGAGCGCATCCGCGCCCTGGCAAAAAAGCTGGCCGCCAGCCTTATCGTCAAGCTGGCGGCGGACTGCGAGCTGCGCGGCGCGGGCAACGGCGGCTATCCCTGGATGAAGCCCTTTTTGAAAAGCTATCCCTTCATCCAGTACCTGCAGGTGCTGGGCACCGACGGGCGGCTTCTTGCCTCGGACATCGTGGATCCGGAATACCAGGACCGTTACGCCAACCAGCCCCTGGGCTATGATTTCTCCGGCCGCGAGTGGTTTATCAGGCCCATGAAGACCGGCAAGCTGCACGTCACCGACCTGTACCAGTCCCATTATACGCAAAAGCTCATTCTGACCGTGTCCGCCCCGGTCACCAACGCCGAGGACGAGATCACCGGCGTCGTGGCCGCCGACATCCAGCTTGAGGAACTTTTGCGCCGCGCCGAAGAGCTGGAAGAAGAAAGCAAGGGCTAGGGGGCGGAGCCCCAATAAGAATATAAAAATCAACATAACTTTATGCCTACCCCTCCCCGTATCGCCCTGATGCTGCCGCGTTTTTCCCGCTACGGCGGGGTGGAGCAGTTCGGCTGGCGTCTGGCCGGAGCTTTGGCGGCCAAAGGCTATGCCGTGGACTTCATCTGCGCCAGGGCCGAGGCCGATCCCCCGCCGGGGGTGCGCGTCGTGGCCGTGGGCCGCCCCCCCGGACCCAAGGCGCTGAAGCTGCTGTGGTTTATGCTGCGGGCGGAACAGGCGCGCAAAAAGGGCGATTATGATCTGAGCATCGGCCTTGGCAAGACCTGGAACCAGGATATCACCCGCGTGGGCGGCGGTCCTTTGCAGGTCTTCTGGCGGCTTTCCGAAGAAGCCTGGCCCGAGGGGGCCGCGCGCACGGGCAAAAAGCTGGCCCGGCTGCTGGACCCGGCGGGCTGGCTGACCATCCTGGCGGAAAAACGGCAGTTTCGCCGTTCGCGCCACGTTATCGCCATTTCCGACACGTTGCGCGGCTGGATTCTGGAAGAATACCCGGAACTTGCCGGTGAAAAAGGCAGGGAACGGGCGGGCGCGCCACTGCCCGGAGCCGGAACTCCGGCGCCGGGTCCTGAATCCGGCGCGTCCGCCGGAGCGGACGCATCGACGTCCGGCCCCGGAACGGGCGCGGAAGGCGGGACAAGGCCGCCCCGGCCTTTGTTGCATACCATTTACAACTGCCCGGACGTGTCGCGCTTTGCCCCGCCCGTAAAGGAACAGCGCCAGGCGGCGCGGGAGCGCTTTGGCATGGAGCCGGGGGAGTACTCCCTGGGCCTTGCCACCACCAACTTCCGGCTTAAGGGGCTGGATCCGCTTATCCGCGCGCTGCCCCTGCTGCCGGAGGATACCCGCTTGCACGTGGCCGGAGGCCGGGGCTCGTCCCCGTACCGCAGGCTTGCGGAAAGCCTGGGCGTGGGGAACAGGGTGCGTTTTCACGGCAAGGTGGCGGACATGGCCGCGTTTTATCATGCGCTTGACATGTTCGTCCTGCCCACGTTTTATGACACCCTGGGCAACGTGGTGCTGGAGGCTTTGGGCAGCGGGCTGAAGACCCTGTGCTCAAGCCGGGCCGGGGCGGCGGCCTTTCTGCCGCCGGAACAGGTGCTGGCGCACCCCGGCGACAGCGGGGAAATAGCGGAAAAAGTCCGGCTGCTGCGGGCGTCTGACGCGCCGGTGCGCTTTGAGCCCAAAGGCGCGGGCGTGGACGACATCGTGGCCCTGGCGGAAGCGGAGCTGGCGTCGCGCGGGTTTGCCCCGGCGCGGACCGGCGCTTCGGCGGGGTCCATATAGAGCAATTAACGTTTCAATCTGGCGGCAAGGATTTGGAGACAAATCCTTGCGGGCATTTCACGCTTGAAATGCCCGAAGCGGGAAAAGATGCATTATGTTGAAAATAGCGTATGTGATAGGCGGGTTGCCTTTTGGTGGAATTGAGCGCTGGCTGTACGATCTGTGCCTGGAATGGCGGCGTAACGGACTGGCGCGGGCGCGGGTGTTCAACCTTTCCGGCACGGGCAACCTGATGCCGGAGTATCTTGCGGCGGGCATCGACGTTGTTTCCGTGGCCGGGGGCATTCCCGCCATCGCTTCGCACCGTCTCGACACTTCCCTGAAGCTGCGCGGGCTGCTTAAGGAATATGCCCCGGACGTCATCCACACCATGCATTTCACGGCCAACCACCACGGCCGCACGGCCGCACTGGGCCTGGGAATTCCGGTAATCACCCATTTGCGGAACATCAAACGCGAACGCAAATGGACCCGGCGTTTTCTGGACAAGGCGCATTCCTACGGCACGGATTTGTATCTGGCCGTTTCCAGGGCTGTGGCAAAGGTCGTCCAGGCGGATCACAATATGGCCGGGCGGCCGGTGCGGGTGCTGTACAACGCCCTGGAGCCCTCCCGTCTGGACTTCGAGCCCCTGGACATCCGGGCGGCTTTCGGGGTCGAGGGGCCGTACATTGTGGCCGTGGGCCGGTATGTGCCGCAAAAGAACCTTGATTTGCTGATTTGGGCTGTGCGCGTCATCGCCGACGCCGGGGAAAAAGCCTCGCTTATCCTGGTGGGCGAAGGGCCGGAACGCCCCGGGCTGGAGGCCCTGGCGCGGGAGTTGAACCTGGAGGACCGGGTGAAGCTGGCGGGATTCCGTTCCGATGTGCCGGCCTTTTACAAGGCGGCGGACATTTTCGCCATGCCCTCGGACTTCGAGGGCTTTCCCATCGCCCAGTTGGAAGCCATGTACTGCGGCCTGCCCTGCGTGGTGTCGCGGCATGTTCCCTCGCTGGAAATAGCCGGCGAGGCCTCGCTTGTCTGCCGCAGGGACGCGGCCGACATAGCGGAAAAACTGCTGACGCTGCTGCGCGACAAGGCCTTACGGGAAAAGATGGCCGGGGCCGCCGTGCGTCTGTCGGCTCCGCATACCATGGAAAAGTACGCGCAAACCCTGCGCGGGATTTACCGGGATATTCTGGCAGGCGGGCCGAAGGCCTGAGCGTTCTCCGGGAAACGGTCGCGGCATACTTGCCAGGCAAGTCAAGTATGCCGCGCATATATAACAATTATGCCATGCATATATAGCAGCAAATATACATGTGCGTTTTATCAATGCTTCCGGACTGGTGCTGACTCCACTATGAGTGAAGACTTCCTTTACGCAAAAAAGCTGACGCTGCCTTCCACAGCGGCCAATGTCGTTCAAAGCCTCAATATGGCCGCCGCGTTGAGCCAGTGTGGGGCGAATGTCATCTTTTTCCCGGCGATCAAAGCCGCCCTGGGCGAATGGCTGCGCGGCAGGAACAAGAAAGGCGACGATCTTTCCACGCAATTGCAAAAGCTGCTGCAACCCTACGGATTGGATTTGTCCGGGATTAACGGGTGGCATCCCCTTTGGAATGTCCATCGTGGATTATTTAAAAGAAACTATGAAGCGGTCCTGAATAAATGCATGCGTGAGCATGAGCGGTTGACCCTTTATGCAAGAGACGTTGAAGAGGCATATATTCTGGCGAGGTTTACAGCGAAAAATCCTCATAAAAAGCCTTTCATTTTTGAAATGCATAAGCTTGAGCACGCCCCGCGCAAGCAAAGAGGCGATGACTGGCAAGGCGTCTTTGCCAGGGAAAAAAAGATACTCAATTCTGTGAATGGATTGGTGGTGACCAACTCTTGCCTGGGTGACATGGCCGGGGAATATTTCGGGTACAAGGGGCCGGTTCTCGTGGAACCCAACGGGTTCAATCCTTCGCTCTTTCGGCCTTTGCCCCTCTTTACCCCTGAAATGCCCTGGCCAGGCCCGGATGATACAGTTACCGTTTTGTATATTGGAAAGTTTATAGAGGGAAAAGGCACGGATGCGCTTGTCGAGTCCATGGCTTATCTTCCCCAACGGTTCCATCTCCGGCTTGTCGGCTCGGGCGGCGCGGATGAGGAGGCGGCTCTCAGGGCAAAGGCGGCGGCTGTTCCCGGTGGGGCCGCGCGTATCCATTTTGCGGGGCAGGTTGCGCAGCGGGATCTGCGCTCCGCGTGCATGGGCGCCCACATTTCGGTCATACCGCAACAGCCGCGGGCGCAGTTCTTTTCCCCCATAAAGCTTTATGAATCGTTGGCTCTTGGCTTGCCGACAATCTGCACGCCCCTGGAGATTTTTGCCAAAGAGCGTCATTTGGTGCATCCGGCCGGGGATGCTTCACCCCGGGCGCTGGCTGAGGCCATCCGGACCCTCGCCGGATCCCCCAACCTTGCCGAACGCCTGCGAGACGACGGAATCAGGGCGGCCGCCCGGTTTACCTGGCAAGCCAGAGCGTCGCGCATACTTGAGTTCTGTAAAAACCGCGGCGGATTTTGAGGTGGCGGTGATGCATAATATTGTGTTCTTATTTGCCAAAACGGTAAAGACCCGCCTCAGCGGAATGACTGTACATGCAACAGAACGCATAGGAAGGTCACGGCACGGTTTTGAGGATTTTTTGCTTTCCCCGTTTCATGCGCGGTTTCGCGGCTTTGACATGTCCGATGCCGCCTTGATGCGCCACGTCGATCAATGCTCCCCCAGCGCGCTGATGCGCGTTTTTATGCACGCGGAAATTGCCGCCTCCCGCATGCCGGGGGACTGTTCCATCTCCTGTACAAACGTTTCCTGTATCCGTAATTCCATAATCATTGCCCATAAAAGCGTCATCAACAAAAAAAAACTGCTTTCAAAAATCAAGCGGAACGGCAACATCCTGCTGGCGGATATTATTGACGGCGTACCCAGGCCGGATCGCATCCCCTATTACGACGGCATCGTCTGCTGTTCCCATAAGGGGTATGCGTATTACTCGGAACAGTGTTCTTACACGCGGCATATGCCCGTGTACTTTGTGGCCCATTGCACGGATCCGCGCATAGGAACCGTGACCCCGCCTCGGGACCGCTTCGCGCCCTGCTACTTTGGCGCGCCCAGGAATCTGCTGATGTTCGATTCTTTGCGGCCGCTGCTGACTGTTGTCCATACCGACACCAATGACGTTCCCGACCACGGCTGGCACCTGCGGCTTGGCGAATCCAATTTTCACTATGCCGTGCGCCCGCCCATGAAGGAGCACGTGTACAAGCCCTTCATGAAGGGCATCATTGCCGCCACCTGCAATGCGAATATGCTGGTGCACAAGGATGACGGGGACGCTCTGCACTATCTTGGCGAGGATTACCCCTACCTGATCAAAGAGAACCCGACGGAAGAAGTGGTGATGCGCTATATGCGCAAGGCCAGGGAGGAATTCGGCGGAGAGGTCTGGCGGTTTGGCCTGGAAAAAATGGCGCGGCTGCGCGAAACCTTTTCCAACGAGGCGATCGCGGCACAGTTCTGGATGATGATAGAGGACGCGGCGGTGCGCAAGGGCGCTTCCACCGGCCGGTTGGATAACGTCCGGCATTGAGGGGAAAATCCGGCGGACGGCAGTTGAAGGGGAGGGTTTGCACATAACGCCCTGCGGCGCATGCCTCAACGGCCTCCGCTCCATGCGGGCCGGAAGATATCGCACAATCAATTTTTAAGTTGATTGTGCGATATCTTCATTATAGAGAATGCGGGCGAAGCGGAACGCCTTTTTTGCAAATCATCCCGCCCGGAATGGGGGAATGGCCCGGAGGATAGCGCATTTCACGCTTGAAATTCCTGCAAGGAGCTGTCTTCAAACCCTTGCCGCCAAATAGGCGCGGCTTGATGACCGGATACGCCGGCCGGGAGGGGCCGTTATGAAAATAGCCTATATTGTCGGGGGACTGCCCTTTGGCGGCATAGAACGCTGGCTGTACGATCTGCTGCTGGAATACCGCCGCAACGGGCTGGTGGAAGGGCGGGTGTTCAACCTGTCCGGCACGGGCGATCTGATGCCGCAGTATCTGGAAGCGGGCCTGCCTGTGGAATGCGTGGCGGGCGGCCTGCGCGCCATTGTTTCGTACCGGCTGGACACCTCGCTGAAGCTGCGCGCTTTGCTGAAAGGCTATGCCCCGGACCTTGTCCACACCGTGCACTTCACCGGCAACCATCACGGGCGCATCGCCGCGCTGGGCCTGGGCATTCCCGTCATCACGCATCTGCGCAACACCAAGCGCGAACGCGGCTGGAACCGGCGTTTTTCGGACAAGGCGCTTTCGTACGCCACAACGCTGTATCTTGCGGTTTCCAAAGCCGTGGCGGAGGTGGTGGAGTCCGACCACAATGCCGCCAGGCGGCCGGTGAGGGTGCTGTACAACGCCTTCAGCCCCTCCCGCATGGACGGCGAGCCGCTGGATATGGGCGCGGTTTACGGACTGAAAGGGGCGGTCATAGTCTCCGTGTGCCGGTACGTGCCGCAAAAGAATCTGGATCTGCTGGTGCGCGCGTTGCGCATTCTGCGCGACGGCGGAAAGGATGTTTCTCTGGTGCTGGTGGGCGAAGGGCCGGAGCGCGAACGCCTGGAAGCCCTGACGCGGGAACTGGGCCTTGGCGGCCATGTGGTGCTGGCGGGATTTCAGCGGGATGTGGCCCCGTTCTACAAGGCCGCGGATATTTTCGCCATGCCTTCGGATTTTGAAGGCTTTCTCATCGCTATGCTCGAAGCCATGCACTGCGGCCTGCCTTCCGTGGTGTCGCGCCATGTGCCCCTGCTGGAAATAGCTTCCGACGCCGCCCTGGTCTGCCGCCGCGACCCGGCGGACATCGCGGAGAAACTGGGGCGGATTCTGGATGACCCCGCACTGGCCCGCTCGCTTTCCGGCGCGGCAAAAAGCATCGCGGAGCGCCACACCATGCGAAGTTATGCCGCCGAGTTGTTTTCCATTTATCAGGATGTTGTAAACGCTGAAAAGAAAGGCCGTTGATGATGCGCAACATTGTCTTCTTTTTCGCCAAAGAGGTAAAGACGCACTTCAACAGGGTCACGGTGCGGATTACGGAAAAGGAGCGTCCGTCAAGGCGCGCCTTTGAGGACTGCCTGCTGTATCCGTTCCATACCCGGTTTCGCGGGTTCGACATGTCCGACGCCGCCTTGATGCGCCATGTCGATCAATGTTCCCCCAGCGCGCTGATGCGCGTTTTCATGCACGCGGAGATAGCCGCCTGCCGCATGCCGGGGGACTATTCCATCTCCTGCACCAACGTTTCCCGCATCCGCAATTCCATTGTCATCGTCCATAAACACGTCATCAACAGAAGCCGCCTGCTCCGCAAAATCAAGCGCAACGGCAACATCCTGCTGGCGGATATTGTTGACGGCGTGCCCAGACCGGAAAATCTGTCCTGGTACGACGGCATCCTCTGCTGTTCCCGCAAGGCGTATGATTACTACTCCCGAAGCTGTCCGGACACCCTCCGTCTGGGCACGCCCGTGTATTTTGTCGCCCATTGCACAGACCCGCGCATAGGAACCGTGACTCCGCCTCGTGACCGCTTTGCGCCGTACTACTTCGGCGCGCCCAAAAACCTGCTGATGTTTGATTCCCTCAAGCCGCTGCTGACCGTCGTCCATACCGACATCAGCGACGTTCCCGACCACGGCTGGCACCTGCGGCTTGGCGAATCCAATTTTCACTATGCCGTGCGCCCGCCCATGAAGGAGCACGTGTACAAGCCCTTCATGAAAGGCATCATCGCCGCCACCTGCGGCGTGAACATGCTGGTGCACAAAGATGACGGCGACGCTCTGCACTATCTTGGCGAGGACTACCCCTACCTGATCAAAGAGGACCCGACGGAAGAAGTGGTGATGCGCTACATGCGTAAGGCCAGGGAGGAATTCGGCGGAGAGGCCTGGCGTTTCGGGCTGGAAAAAATGGCGCGGCTGCGCGAAACCTTTTCCAACGAGACAATCGCGTCACAGTTCTGGAATATGATAGAGGATGCGGCGGCGCGCAGAGGCGCTTGCGCCGTTTTATGACCAATGCCGGGAAATGATCGCGGCGTTGAAAAGATCAGGAAATTTCTGTTGTCCGGCCCCGCATTACAAGGTATAGAAGAAACGGATATATTTAGTGCATGTAGCTAATTTTTAATGGTTATATGCTCCTGCCAATGCCGGCTCCGGCGTCTTGCGGGCAACCTGTTGCGGTCCCACGCGGTTGAAGCCTATCAAGGCCCTGCCGCGTGTCTTTTATCGAGGTCTTCCCCATGCGTCTTTTTGTTTATTCCCTTGCCGATCCGCTGCATCAGTCCGCCCGGACTCTTGCCGGGCTGCGTCTTGAACCGCCCGCCGGGCCGGAAGGCGGCGCCCCGGGCGATCCCCTGGCCGGCGCCGTGGAATTTTCCGCCCTGGACGCGACGCCGGCCTTTGCGCGTTTTTGGCGCTACCGTCTGTGGTATCATCTGCACAAGGTGCGCCTTCCCCGCCCGCCGTTTCCCCGCCTGCTTTTCGAGATGGCGCAAAAGCATACCCTGGTGCCGCTCGATCCTGATTCCGCCGCCCAGACGGCGGCTTTGAACCTGGACTTTCGCATGCCCGGCGACTTTTTGAGCGACGGCGATCTGGCGGCCATGCGCCAAACCAGTACGCAGATTCATAACGCCGTGTGGCGGGACTTTCCCTGGCGGGATCACTGGAGCGCCAACTGGCTGCGCGACGACAGCAACATGATGCTGCTTGCCGTCAGCACCTTTGCGCTGGCCCAGGCCCTTGGCGACAGCTTCGAAAAACAGGGCATGGAGCGCATCGTCTACTTCCGGCCTCCGGGGTTTCGTCAGGGCCGGGGGCAGTACCCCAACGACTATATGGCCTCGGTGTGGGAGCATCGCTTTCCCGGGGCGGCGCGGCCCATTATTTTGCCCTCGCTGACCCCCCGCCCCGTGCCTGACCGCGTGGCGGAACCCTTGTCCGGCCTGCCGCGGGGGGCCATACTGTTCGCTTTCGTCAGCGCCGGGGCGTTCCGCCATTTCCCCGTGGTTCAGGCCACGGCCAGGGCGTGCGGGCGGCCCGTGGTGGTCTGCTTTTCGGATTTTTTGCACAACCGCAACAACCACAAGGCCATCCAGCGTTTGTACGATCCGCTTGGCGTGCCCGTCATCCAGTTGCCGGATCATGTCCTTGACCGCCACCGGCGGCCGGAGGCGGCGGAAGAAGCGCTGCTGGCCAGGGTGCGGGAATGCGTGCCCCGGGGGATGGACATCGAGTTTTTTTGGCGGTACTGCACCCAAAGCCGCTGGCCGCGCTTTGAAGCCCACCACGAAGCCTGGACGAGCCTGATGCGCGAAATCCGCCCCGCTTTGTGCATCGGCAGCACCCTGCACAACCCGGAATCCTCAACCCCCATGCATGCCGCGAAAAAGCTGGGCATTCCCGCCGTGGCCGTGCCGCACGCCTTCGGGTATCAGCTTTGTTCCTGGGATCATCTGGACTACATGGACGCTTTGGCCTGCTGTACGAAAATTCAGGAATCCTTCCTGACCGACTCCACGCCGGGCGCGCCTCCCGCGTCGAGCTTTTCCGAGATCGACCTGGAAAATCAGCACCCGTTCAAGATCAGGCGGGTGGCGCGGTCAAAGGGCAAGACGGTTCTTTTCCTGCACAGCGGCTGCCAGTGCGACGGCTGGCATATAGAGCCGTGGCGGACGGTTGTGCTGCTGCGCGAAATAGCGCGGACCGTGCCGCCGCCCTTGCGGGGGGCCTTGCGCATGCTTCACAAGGTGCACCCGCTGATGAACGAGTTCGGGGTGCAGATCCTTGCCGGCGTGCCCGCAAAGGACATCCTGTACCACAAGGCGCATCTGGCCACTGTGCTGGAAACAACCGACGTGGCCGTGGCCGTCAACTACACCAGGGCGCCGCTGCTGCACGCCATGCTGGCCGGACGCCCGGCGGTTCTGCTGCGTGACAGACGCCAGCAGGGCCTGTACCATCCGCGCGACGTGACCTTTGCGGAAATGCTGGAAAAAGAAGGCTTTCTGGTGGCCGACGGCGCGCCCGCGCTGTGGGAGACGCTGCAACGGCTTTTGCTTGATGCGGACTATTATACAACCATACTGGAAAAGCAGAACGCCTTTTGCCGCGAACAGCTCTGCCAGACCGACTCCGGCTGGGAGGCCTGGCTGGAAGGGCACGTGGAAAAGGCCGGAAGAGCACTTCCTGAAGGGACAGCATGACACTGGGATATACATTGATGCCGGGCGGCGGACTTTGCCCGCAAGACAACCGTCCGCCTCATGTCCTGTATCTGGCGGTTATCGCCCTGGCGGCGTTTTTGGCGGTGTACTTCAGCGCGTTTTCCGCGCCGTTCGACAGTTGGTCCGATTCCGCCAACTATCTGGCCGCGGGCATGCACATGCTCCAGAAGGGCTCCTTCATGCCCTTGTCGCTTCCGTATGAGCAATTTGCCCGGCACGGAGCGCAAGGGTTCGGATCTCTGGTCAACGACTATCCCAATTATGGCTATGCTCTGTTGCAGGGGGCCATAGGCCTTGCTTGCGGGGGGGGTACCCTTTTGGGCGGCGTGTGGTCGGCGGCTGTTTCCACTTTGTGCATCGGCGTCGCGGCATACGTCTTTTTATACCTGCTGGCGGAAGACGCCCCGCTGGCGCTGCTGTTCAGCGTGGGGGTGCTCTCCCACAGGCTGGTGCTTGATCTGGCCGCGACGCCGCGTCCCGACATCATGCTGCTGCTGTTTCTGCTGCTGGCGCTTATATGCACGGTGCGCGGACACCATCTTGCCGCCGGCGCCCTGCTGGGGGCCGGATACCTTATACGCGAACACGCCCTGATCTTTTTGCCTTTTTTGCCCTTGCTTTCGCCTCAGGGCCGCACAATACGGGGGCTTTTCCGCGCGGGAACGCTTACTGTTCTGGGGTTTGTTCCCGCTATGGCGGTGGGGTACGGCATCAAGCTGCACTTCACCAGCGGACAGTTGCAGGAAAATTTCTATGTCAAAAACCATAGTTCCTGGCTGCATTCCCTGATGCGGCCCGAGGCGGCGGCGCGGGTCCTCAACCATATGCGTTCGCATTTGGCGCGCCTGGGCCCCATGGCCTGGGTAGCTCTCGGCTTTCTGGCGCTGCGCTGGCGGCAAACTCCGCCCCTGGCGCGGCGCATGCTTCTGCTTGCGGTGATTTTCAGCCTTATCCCCTGCCTTATGTGGGTGGAGCGCCCCCACGTCCCTAACCGCTACGCCCTGTATTCCGTGCCCCTGTATCTGGCGGCGCTCATTCTGTGCCTGCGCGGCCACAGGCATGGGGCGGCCGCCGTCGTGCTGCTTCTGCTGCCCGCTACGGCCCTGTTCGCGTATTCCACAGTGGCTAAAAATGATTCGCTGCGGGTTCTTTTGTCGCCCGGATTCGCCTGGGAACGGCTGGAGAGTGACGTCGCATCGCCGGAAATGCTGCGGCGGGAATTCAGGCCGGGCAGCGTCATGATCACCAACAGGCCGGGTATGCTGCTGCTGATGATGGATAACCCGGTGCTGGTGGCGGCGCCCGGTTATGAGGAGTTTGCGCGCTCGCCGGGCAATGACGGGCTTGACGGCATACTGGTCCAGCGCAACATGGGCTGGCCGTCCGCCGCGGAGGTCGTGGACGGGCGCGGGGCGCGTTTTGCGCGGGTGGCGCTTCCGGAAGGTCTGGACCCGCTCTTTTTGTGCTACAAGCGGGTTGCTCCCTGATGGCCGGGCCGTAAACGGGCCGCGCCTTTGATGGACGGCATGGGCGTCCGGAACGGGAGATTCCCGCTCATATTCCAAGCCCCATGTGCTTGCGCGCATACGCCTTGAGCAGGACCAGCGAGGCCACCTGAGTCAGGGACGTGCTGAGGGCCGCGCCCAGGGGGCCCAGAAACGGCACCAGGGCCAGGTTGCCCGCAAGGTTCAGCAGCAGCACGAACAGGATCATCTGGGTCTGGCGCCCGGGCAGTCCTCCGTTCACCAGCAGCAGGCCGAAGGGGGCGTACCCCGAAGCAACAGTCACCCCGGCCATCATGACCGCGAACCAGGCGGTTCCTTCCGCGTATTCAGGCCGCCCCGTCAACAGCGGGAGCAGGCGCGGATACAGCGCCACACCCAAAACGGCGCAGAATCCCATAAAAAGCCAAAGCCGCAGACGCAGGCGCCGGACAAGGCGCAGCAGGGCTTCGTGCCGTTTTTCCAGCAATAAAAGAACGATCTTGGGATTATAAGCCGTGCGCAGGACGATGGGCATCTGGTAGGCCGCCTCCGCCAGGATGGCGGCCATGCTGTAAATGCCCACGCTCCGGTCATCCGTGAAGACCCCCAGGCACAGCACCGCCACTCTGGTGTTGATGTCCAGCATCAGGTTGCCGCCGAATCCCCGGAATCCGAAGGACAGGTGCTTTTTCGCCGTTTGGGCGAGGCGCGCAAAAGAGCCGCCGAATCCGGGATTGCCGCCCAGGGAAACGAGCAGCAACAGGCAGAGCGATCCTTCGGCAAAGGGAAAGATCAGGCCGAGGAGACGGGGATCAAGCTTGAGCAGCATGTGCAGAAAAACGCCGGAAACCAGCAGGACGTAGCGGAGGCAATTGTACAGAGCGTAAGCGCGCAGACGCATCAGGGCGTTTTGCGCGGCAAGCAGGATTTTTGCCCAGGAAAAGAAGAACAGACCCCCGGCGGCGGCGTACAGCCCCTGTTCCATGCCGGGGCTGTTCATCAGGCGGGCGGCCGCGGGCGCGGCAAAGGCCAGCAGGGCGGGCACGCCCAGGGCCGAAGGCAATACCGCCAACAGCCCCCCGGTTATTTCCTCCTTTTGCCGCTTCAGATCCGTCCGCGCCTCCGTAACGTGTTTGAGCACGGAAAGATGCACCCCAAGGGCGGCCACCTGCGACAGAATCAAATACAGGGCGAAGACCTTGTTGAACATGCCAAGGGCGGCGGGGCCGTACCGTCTGCCTATGATCAGGATAAGCAGGATGCCGGACACGCCCGCCACAAGCACGGCCAGAGTGTTGAGCGCGATGTCGGCGCGGGTGGGATCGTGAGTGGTGGATGGCATGGAAAATACGGGCGAAGATGGAGGGATGGCCGGGCGGGGAGTCTGACCGGGCGACACTTGCGGACGGATTTGGTTCTATGATATTGTTGATAGCTGCTGCACTTGATACAATATCTTATGGCTGGTGTTCCAGTCAATGCCGGCCCCCGATAAAAAAGGTTGAGTATGTATAAAGGAAAATCTCTTGCCGCGGTCATCCCTGCGTACAACGAAGGGACGCAAATCCATAAGGTTGTGGAATTACTGCCTGATTTTGTTGACCATATAATCATCATCGACGACAAAAGCACCGATGACACTGTGGAAAAAGTGGAAGCCCTGCAAAAGAACGACCCCCGGATCGTGCTCCTGCGGCATGAAAAGAACCAGGGGGTGGGGGGGGCCATGAGCACAGGCTATAAGTGGGCGCGCGACAAAGGCGTGGACATGGCGGTGCGGCTGGACGGCGACGGCCAGATGGACCATACGGATTTGCCGGCCCTGTGCGACCCGGTGGCGGAGGAGGGCGTCGACTACAGCAAGGGCAACCGCCTTGCCGACGACCAGGTGTACACGGTCATGCCCAAGGTGCGTTTTTACGGCAACGCCGTGCTTTCCTTCCTGACCAAAATAGCCTCGGGATACTGGCATATTTCCGACTCGCAAACAGGCTACACGGTGATCGGCAAGCGGGCGCTGCGGCTCATCGATTGGGATAAAATGTATAAAAGATACGGGCAGCCGAACGATCTGCTGGTCCGCCTGAATGTGGAAGATCTGCGCGTGCGCGACGTCCCCATCCGCACCGTCTACAATGTAGGAGAAACAAGCCACATCAAAATACGCAAGGTGCTGTTCACCATCAGCACGCTGCTGCTGCGCATGTATATCTGGCGACTGTGGAAGAAATACATCGTCCGCGACGCGCACCCGCTGGTGCTGTTCGTATTTCTGGGCATGCTGCTGCTGAGCGCGGGCATGCTGCTGTCGGTCCGTTTCGTCTGGCTTTGGATCCAGCAGGGCAACGCCCCCATGCTTACCTTCATGGCGATGCTTTTCGCCTTCAGCACCGGGTTGCAGGCGACGTTCTTCGGCATCTGGATGGACATGGACCGCAACCGGCATTTGCGTTGACGGGTCTGATTTTGTGGCGAAAGGCCGCTCTTTGGAGCGCCGGCCCGCAAACGGAGTTCCGCCCAAAGGGTGGAACTCCGTTTTTGTGTTTGCGCAGCACGCTGTAAAAGCTGAAGATTTTTCCCGTGGGAAAAATAAAAAAAAATTTGCGAAAAAAGTGGTTGACTCTTTGGGCTA
>JAVBPV010000014.1:0-14318 GCA_031549405.1 Desulfovibrio sp. | reverse complement strand
CCTCGCGCTGCGTTCGCCCCTCCCCCCCCCCCCCCCCCCCCCCCCCCCCCCCCCCCCCCCCCCCCCCCCCCCCCCCCCCCCCCCCCCCCCCCCCCCCCCGAAAGTTCTTCCTCCTCCTCACCCCTACGCTTTGTGCGTCGCGGGGGAGGAGGCGACGATATCGTCGTTTTCAAGGTAAAAGGCGACGTTATGGGTGTAGCGGTCGGTTTTGTAATAAGCTTTGGCGATGCCTATTTCGCATCCGGGCATGACTTTGCCGGGGGCGATGACGCGGCATCTGGGGGCGTTTTGTTCGTCCACGGTGAATTTTTTCCACAGGGCGGTGCGTCGGAAATGCGCTATTTTGAGTTTACGCTGCAAAAGTTCCAGACGGGGGGCGTATTCCAGTTCCATGACCTGGTTGCGGGCGGACAGTTTTTCGAAGTAGGCGGTCTTGTCGTTAAGGTAGCGGATCTGGCTTTCAAGCTTTTGCAGCTTGAGGAATTCAAAGGGATCGTACCCCATCATGATGCGGGTGGTGGTGGTGTAGTCGTTGCCCAGCTGGCCCTCGACCAGCACCACGCCGTTGGCGTAAACGGTGCCGCCCTGCAGCCGGCCCTTGATGACAAGGTTGCCGCCCACGTAAATGGTGCTGTGCATGCACGAGCCGTCGATGACCACGTTGCCCCTGGCGCGCAGTTGCACATGTTCGCAAAAAGGCAGGCGGATGTTGCCCCTGGCGTCGAGAAGGGTGCTGGGAATTCCCGCGTCGTCCCGGCTTTCGGGCGAGTCGCCGTCAAGGGCGCTGGTGTTGGCCCCCTTGACCCCGGAAAGGCAGACGATATCGCCCGCCGCCTTGACCTTGGCGCTTTCGATGTGTCCCTTGATCAGCAGGTTGTTGGCCTGCGCGGCAAAGCCCGTCTGCACGTCGCCGTGCACGGAAATATCGTTGACAAAAAAGATGTTGCCCGTGGAAAAGCCCAGGTTGCCGCGCACGTTGAGCAGCCGTTTCACCGAGATCAACCCTTCGTGATAGAAGCAGTAGCCGTTTGTGGCGGCAATAAGCTTGTCGGGGTTGTCGGGATGGACGCTGACGTTGGGGCCCTGGGGCAGGACGCGCTTTTTGTAGATGAAGCGCGGGTCGGCTTTGACGCCGGGGAATTGCTCCAGATCGATGATTTCGGCCAGAAGCTGCCCCGCCACCACGTTCTGCACATAGCCGAGATACCGGCAATCGACGCTGCCGTCCGCGCCCTCCTTGGGGGAGAGCTTCATATGGTTGAAGTCCGGGTCGAAGTAATGGTGCAGGTAATACATGTCGGGACTCCTTACACCACCAGGGTGGCGATGATGTCGTCCTCGGTCTCGAGATAGGAGAAAAACGAGGTGAGCTGCAGTTCTTTCAGTCTTGCGCGGATTTGCTGGGAAGGCCTGTACAGGTACAGGCGCTTGTTGCGCCCGTGCATGGTGGCGGCAAAGGCCACCAGCGCGCCCATGGCCGAGCGGGAAAGGGTGGCGTCCTTGAAGTCAAGGATGACCTTGACCAGATTGTCCACCACCAGTTCATCAAGAGCTTCCTTGAATTCCGCAAGGTTGGGCAGGCCGATATCGCCGCGGAAGCGGCCGACGGCCGTATCGCGGTCGGCCGTGCGCCCGGACAAAGGCCGGCAGGAAAAGCGCGGGGACCATGCCGGGTCGTTGAGATCCGCCAGGAGCGTCCGGGCCAGATCGCCCAGCAGGTACGAAGATACGAAGTCTTTCATGGATTCTCACGAGGTCGGGGGTGAGGCTGATTTTTGCCGGGTTCCTCCACGGGGGCGTCGGCGGAGCCGGACGGAGGGGGACATTCCGGTCGCGGGGGCGCGGAGGGCGGAGCGGAAAGAGAGCCGGCCGCCGCGCCGGCGGGCGGGCAAACGCAGCCCCGCGCCGGTCCGGCGCTTTCGTGGGTCAGGTCTTCGGCTTCGATCTCTTCGCGGCTGCACGTGCTTTGCCGGGCCACTTCCTCGGCGCGCAGGGTGCGGCGCAGGATTTTTCCCACCAGGGTTTTGGGCAGTTCGTCGCGGAATTCCACCTGGCGCGGGACTTTAAAATTGGCAAGCCGCTGGCGGCACCAGGAGATAATCTCGGATTTTTCCGCCGTGACTCCGTCCTTCAGCACCACGTAGGCTTTGATGGTCTCGCCGCGCGAAGGGTGCGGCACGCCCACGGTGACGGCTTCCTTGACCTTGGGGTGCTCGTAGAGCACCTCGTCGATTTCGCGCGGGGCCACGTTGTAGCCGCCGACGATGATCATGTCCTTTTTACGGTCCACTATGGAAAAGTAGCCGTCTTCGTCCATGACGGCGATGTCGCCGGTATAGAGCCAGCCGTTGCGCAGGGTGTTGGCCGTCTCGTCCGGGCAGTTCCAGTATCCTTTCATGACCTGGGGACCGCGAAGGACAAGCTCGCCCACCTTGCCCGGGGGCATGGGCACGGAACCCAGCTCCATATCCACGATGCGGGCTTCGGTGTCGGGCAGGGGCACGCCGATGGAACCGATCTTGCGCCGCCCGGTGGCGGGGTTCAGGTGCGTGATGGGCGAAGCCTCGGAAAGCCCGTAGCCTTCAATGATCTTGGCCCCGATTTCCGCTTCAAACTGCTTCATGCTTTCCACGGGCATGGGGGCGGACCCGGCGATGCAGACCTTGAGGCTGTCCACGGAGTATTTTTTCGAGTGTTTTTGCTGCAACAGCGAAATATAAATGGACGGAGCGCCCGGCAGAACCGTGGCCTTGTATTTTTCGATGGAGGCCATAAGTTCCCCCGGCGCGTAACGGGGAATGGGGACCGTGGTGGCCCGCAGCAGGGGAGCCAAAGCCATGCAGGTGGTCATGCCGTAAACGTGGAAAAAAGGAACCACGGCCAGGATCACCTGGGGGGTGTTCTGCAGGCAGGGCAGCGTCGCGTAGGTCTGCTGGATGTTGGCCCCTATGTTGAAGTGGGTGAGCATGGCCCCCTTGGCCAGCCCGGTGGTGCCGCCGGTGTACTGCAAGAGCGCCAGGGTTTCTTCGGGCCGGGATATGGGCTCGCACAGACGCTGGGTGCCGCTTGTCAGCAGGGAAAAAGGCAGCACGGAGCTGTCGTCGTAAGGAACGGCGGCGGCACTTTTGTCCCGCCAGGCCTTTATGCGCTGCAACCAGTTGAGGGGGAAGGAAAGCCCCTCGGCGATGGTGGTGATGAAAAATTGCTCGACGCCCAACTGGCTGCGCAGCTTTTCCAGCTTGGGCCAGCACAGGTCCAAAGTGACAAGGTGCCGCACGCCGGCATCGCGGATTTGGTGCAGCAGCTCTTTTTCCATATACAGGGGGTTGATCATGGTGACCGTGCCCCCGGCCTTGAGAATGCCCCAGTAAACAATCATGGTCTGGGGAAGGTTGGGAAGCATGACCCCTACCCGGTCGCCGGGCAGCACCCCCCGCGCGCGCAGGTTGTGTGCGACTATTTCCGCGTCCCTGCGCAGCCGGGAGTACGAAATTTTTGTGTTGAAAAAACGGCAGGCCAAGCGGCGGGGCGTTTCCTCGGCGGCCTCGTCCAGCCATGTGTACAGCGGAACGTTGCGATAGGTCAAAGAACGCGGGACGCCTTCCTCGTAGTGTTTGTACCAGGGGGCGTCTTCCGGGTGCGGGACAGAACGGGTGCGGTCGGAGGGATGTTTCTCGTCCATATGCGTAATTGTCTACAGTATGTTTGCCTGCAAGGCAATATGCGCGAAGGGCGACAATGCATTCTTTTGTTGGGTCGGCGGCTGGTGGGAAGGCTGTCCGGGGCAAGCCCCGGACAGTCTTTACCTTGGATTCTGAACTGCGGCGGGGCAGCTTGAGGCCCTGAGTATCAGTGACGTGGGCAGTTTTTGCTGTATGGGGTGGTGTTTTTCATCAAGAATAAGGGTCAGCAGGGCCTGCATTCCCAGGCGCCCCATTTCCTCGCCGGGCACGTCGACAGTGGAAAGAGTGGGACAGGTGTAGGCGGACAGATCGCTGTTGTCAAAGCCGACAATGGAAAAATCTTTGGGCACGTTCAGGCCCGCTTCCCATACGGCGTTGATGGCCCCCGTGGCAAGAACGTCGCTGGCGCAGCAAATACACCGGGGCGGGTCGGACATGTCGAGAAATTCGCGCATGACCGCCTTGCCGTTGGCAAAGGTGGACGTGGCCGAACGCACGATGCTTTCGTCCAGGGGCACGCCGTGGACGCGCAAGGCCCGCTGGTATCCCAGGTAGCGCTTGTTGATGCGCTCCACCCCGGTGTCGAAACCGCAGATAAAGCCGATGCGGCGGTACCCCTCGTGGATGAGGTGGTCCACCATGTCAAAGGCGCCCTGCACGTTGTCGAAGCCGACGTAGCTGTCATTGGTCTGGGGCAGCACTTCCCAAAGAAACACGCAGGGAATGCCGCGTTGCTGCAGTTCCTGTATTTTGGGCAGATTTTCGCGCATATGGCCGATGACCAGCACGCCGGCGACGCCGCGTTCCAGGAACTGCTGCAAGTGCCGCCGTTCCAGCGCGGGATCAAACCCCGAGGTGGAGACGATAAGCGGAAAACCCTGCTCTGTGGCCACCTGCTGCGCCGCGCTGACCGAGGCCGCGACCTTGGTGGTGGTGGAAAGAATAAGCACGCCGATGACCGTGGATTTTCTGCGGGAAAAATCCCCGGCCGTGGCGTTGTAAATATAGCCGTGCTCGCGCATGACGGCCTGGACGCGTTCCAGTGTGGCCGGCCGCACCACCTGCGGCGCGTGCATGGCCCGCGACACGGTGGCGGTGGACACCCCCGCCAGACGCGCCACATCGACAATGGTCATCTTTCCCATGTGCTGCCTTCCTTATTAGCGTATAACGCTGCAAAATGCCGGCGAGGGCGCGCGGGAATCCCGTCCGAGATTTACGGGCGGGGCCGCCGCCGACGCGGCCCGGATCATGTCTTTGGAGAATGTTGTTATGGTGAAGCCGCGTTGAAGTGTTCTGATTTTGAAGCTCCCCGCCCGGAACTGACGGCGTAAGCAATTTGCCTCGGCATTTCATGCCGGTGTAATTCACTTTCGCCCGTCAGCGCCGGGGTGGAAGTCTTAACGTCGCGCCGCTTCAAAGGACGGGGGCGGGAAACAGCCTCAGGGCAGGCATTCCCGCAGGGCGTTCAGCACCGTGTCGACGTTTTGCCGCCGGGCGGTGTGGCCCATCAGGCCGATACGCCAGATTTTTCCGGCCAGGGGGCCGAGACCCGCGCCGATTTCAATGCGATAGTCGCTCAGCAGACGGCCGCGCACCTTGGCCTCGTCCACGCCCTGGGGCAGGGCGACGGCGTTGAGCATGGGCAGGCGCGCCTCGGGCTTTACGTACATGGCAAGGCCCAGGGATTCCAGACCGCCGACCAGTTTCTCGTGCATGGCCTTGTGCCGCGCGAACACGGCTTCCAGCCCCTCGCCCAGCACGCAGCCAAGCGCCGCGTACAGGCCGTAAAGCATATTGATGGGCGCGGTGTGGTGGTAGGCGCGGGTGTTTCCTTCCCAGTAGTTGATGATCATGCCCAGATCAAGATACCAGTTGGGCACTTTGATCTTGCGGGCCTTAAGCTTTTCCAGCGCCCGGTCGGAAAAGGACACCGGCGCGAGGCCCGGAGGGCAGGAAAGGCATTTTTGCGTGCCGCTGTACAGGGCGTCGGCGTGCCACGCGTCCATGGTCACGGGCATGCCGCCCAGGCTGGTGACGCAGTCCACCAGGTACAAAGCGCCGGTGGGCTTTACCAGGTCGCCGACGGCCTGCACCGGGTTGCACACGCCGGTGGAAGTTTCGGCGTGCACCACAGCCACGATGCTGTAGGGGCCTTTTTTCAGCTGCTCCGCCACCTTTTCGGGAATCACCGGGGTGCCCCATTCAAATTCCAGCGCGTCCACCTTGGCGCCAAGGCGTCCGGCCACATCTTCCATACGTTTGCCGAACACCCCGTTGATCAGCACCAGCACGCGGTCGCCCGGCTCCACCAGGTTGACGAAACAGGTTTCCATGCCCGCCGAGCCGGTGCCGGACATGGGCATGGTCAGGCGGTTTTTTGTGCCGATAAGGGTCTGCAACTGCGCCTTCACCGCGTCCATGATCCGGATGAAGTGCGGATCAAGGTGTCCGATGGTGGGCTTGGACAGGGCGGCGTAAACTTCGTCAAAAACACAGGAAGGGCCGGGGCCCATAAGCAGGGTGGGGCGGATCTCGTCAAGCAGGCTGGGCATATGCGTTTCTCCAATATGGCTGATGAGACAGGAGAAGTCGCCGTGGCCGGTGAATCCGGCCGGCGGTACGGAGGCCAAAGCTAAAAGTAAAAGTTTACATTGACCTCTCCCCGCACATTGACCCAAAATGTGGCCCATTGCAAGGGGCGATAAGGCTTTGCGCCGCCGAAACGCCGAAGCGGCCGTGCGCCCGTGCGTTTTTTTCAGGGAACTGTACATTTTTTCCATGAGTTGCTATTTATAACATATTATAAATATTGACGCGCGGCCTGCTGGAGCATTGCGCCGCAAGGCGGGGGAACAGCATGAAAATTACGCCGGAATCCGTGTTCGCCATGAGCCGCCGGACCATCATAAAGGCTTTGGGGGTAACCGCGGCCTTTGCCGTGGTTCCGCCTTCCCTGCGCGCCTCCGGGGACGGGGCGGACCCGGCGCTTACGGCGGAAGAGGCCGCCGCCTCCTACAACAATTTTTACGAGTTCGGCTTCGGCAAAGAGGATCCGGCCAGGACCGCCGTGCGTTTCAACACCGACGGCTGGGTCTTGGAAGTGGGCGGGCTGGTGAAAAAGCCCCTGAGGCTTTCCCCGGCCGAACTGGAAGGGCTTTTCGGCCTGGAGGAAAGAGTTTACAGGATGCGCTGCGTGGAAGGCTGGTCCATGGTCATTCCCTGGCGGGGCTTTGCGCTGGGCAGGCTGCTGGCCCTGGCCGAACCCCTGGAAACGGCGAAATACGCGGGCTTCGCCTCCCTGGCCGACCCGGAACAGATGCCCGAGGTGCGGCGGCGGACCTTTCCCTTCCCCTACCTGGAAGGACTGCGTCTTGACGAAGCTATGCATCCCCTGACCATACTGGCCACGGGAGCCTACGGCAAAGCGTTGCGGCCGCAGTGCGGGGCCCCGTTGCGGCTGGTGGTGCCCTGGAAATACGGCTTCAAGTCCATCAAATCCCTCGTTTCCATCACCCTGACGGAGAAGCAGCCGCCCACCACCTGGGATACCTACAATCCAAGAGAGTACGGCTTTTATTCCAACGTCAACCCGCAGGTGCCGCACCGGCGCTGGTCCCAGGCCAGCGAGCGCGTTATCGGCCCGGGCGGGTTGAAGGATGTTTCCAGACGGCCCACCCTGCTTTTCAACGGGTACGGCGAGGTGGCGGAATTGTACCGGGGTATGGATCTTTCCGAAAACTACTGAAAGCGGCAAAGGCGGACAAAATGGCGGCGGGCGGCGAAAACAGGCGGACGGCGGCGGAAACCGGCCAGGAGCGGGAGCACGCCGTCATACGGTGCTCCATGCTTTCCGGTCTCTTCAGGCGGCTGGGGATGGCGCTTCTGGCGTTCTTGTTCGCTCTGGTGCTGTGGGCGATGTTTGTCACGCAGCACGTTTACGAGACATTGTTCCTGCTGACGCTGGCGTTCTGCCTTGCCGTCCACTTGATGTTTCTGCGGGCGCGCCCGCTAAAGGACATCGTGCTGTGGATGCGCGTATCGCCCGAAGAGATTCTGTTCAAATTCCCCTTCAGGGAGGAACGCTACGGCTTTGCGGAATACGGCCTGCGCCTGGTGGAGATATCGCGCTTTCGCAAGCGCTGCCGCATACAGATATTCGGGCTCAAGGGGACTTTTTCGCGCCACTGCCGCATTGATCTGGCTTCGACGGACGCGCTTTCCCGCGCGTTGCGGCGATACGGCGTGCCCTTTACGCGAAGCGATCCCGGCAAATAGAGCATCTTCACTTCAAGATTTACCGCCCAGGGCGGGCAACGCCCGCCCGCGACAAACTTGCGACGGGCAACGCCCGCCCGCGGCAAACTTGCGGCGGGGATTTGCGGGCGAATCCTTACGCCCAGCGCAGCGCCGAACGCAGCATGCTTACCGTGCCCATACCCAGAAAGGTCATGGACAGGGAGCCGCAGACGTGCAGGGAGACGGAAAGCAAAGCCGCGGCCAGGCGCTGCTGCACAACAAGGGCGCTGACCTCCGCCGAAAAGGTGGAAAAGGTGGTCAGCCCGCCAAGAAAGCCGGTAATGACCAGCAGGCGCCATTCCGGCCCCAGCGAGGGCAGCAGGGCAAAGCCGCTGACGGCGACGCCAACGAGATACCCGCCCATAAGGTTGGCGGCCAGGGTGCCCAGGGGGATAAGGGGAAAGGCGGCGTTGAGCGCAAGGCCGAGAAGCCAGCGCAGGATCGCTCCCGCCGAGGCCCCGGCGCTGATGCAGACAAGGGATCTGAGCATGTTTTCCCCCCAGAGCAGAGTAACTTTGAGACGCTCGCTCCGGCGCTTAACGGCGAAACAAGTTTCGCCTACGCCTGCGCGGCGGTTCCCGCCGCCAGAGCAAATTGCCATTGAAAATGTTTATTTGCTCTCAATTGAAACTACCTTGCCTTCCCCGCTTCGGCGGGGGGCTTTTTTTACCGCCCGGCTCAAGGGCGCCCAGGCAGATGGCCAGCAAGGCGCCGACAGCGCCGCAGTAACCCCATGCGCTGGTGGGCCGGTTAAAGAAGACCACGTCCCAGACAAAGGAAAGAGAAGGCTGGGCCAGCATGATCAACCCGGCCCGCGCGGCGGGCAGAAGGGGCAGCCCCTTGGACAGCAGCAGCCAGCCCAGGCCCTGGCAGCCGATGCCGTAGGTCAGCAGCAGCAGGTTGCTGCGGGCGCTGGTGACCAGCAGGGTTTCGCCGTCGGCCAGGGCCACGGCGGCGACAAATACCGCCGAAACAAGGGAAATGACCCCCATGTTGGCGATGGCGGGCAGTCTGCCCTCTTGCGCTGCCGACTGCGATCGCCGCAGGCACAGGATATAGCCGGTATAAAACAGGGCGGAGATCAGGCCGCAGGCAAGGCCCGCGCCCATGCCCGGCGGCAGGTGGCGCGGGTCCGCGTCCAGCAGCAGAAGCAGGCCGAAAAGCGCCAGGGGGATGGCGGTGCCCAGCCGCCAGCCGAGCGGCTCGCGCAGAAAGACGACGCCGAACAGCGCCAGGAAAAAGACCTGGAAGTTGGAAAGGATGGTGGCCAGCCCGGGCCCCACGTGCAGGATGGACCAGTGCCAGGTGACCAGATCGCCGCAAAAGAACACGGCCGCCGGCAGGATGCAGACCAGCAGGGTGGTCCTGCCGGGCAGGATGCGCTCGCGCCGGGCCAGGGCCACCAGCAAGAGGGCCAGACCGCCCCAGAACAGGCGGTAAAAGGCCACGGCGCTGGGGCCGGTGTCGTCCAGCTTGACGAACAGGGGCGAAACGCTGATGCATACCGCGCCGGCCAGGACATACAAAGAGCCCTTTGCGGAAGGGCTGAGTGGTTCGCGCATGATGAGTACCCATTTCATAAATCGCCCGATGGCCGATTTATGATGCTCGCTAATCCAAAAACCGCATTTCCGGGCAGGCGGGAATTTCGCCCGCGTCCGCGAGCTTGCGCCAGAAAAGCGCCAGGGCGGCCTGTTCTTCTTCGCCCAGGGAATAGTGCAGGCCGCCGAAGTATTCGGCGTGTTCCGCACGGGTCATGTTGGGGTAGTTGGCCTCGGCGATGTCCAGGATGGTTTCCATGTGGGCCGTGGCCCAGTCGCGCCCCGCTGCCAGCAACTCGCCGGGGTGGGTAACGCCTTTCCAGCGCTCCAGGTTGGCCCGGTCGGCCACCCATACGCCGAAGATAAAAGGCAGGCCCGTCCAGGCGCGCCACGCTTCGCCCAGATCCAGCACGTGCGGGTAGGCCGGGTGTTTGCGCAGACGCAGGGCCTCGTCCCCGATGGCCAGGCAGGCCACGGGCGGGTTGCCCGTGGCGGCCCGCTCCGTGGCCGAGCCGATGTGGTAGCTGATGCCCCGCAGCTTGTAATAGTCGTTGAAAAGCAGGCGCAGCAGCGTGGCCGAGGTATGGGTCTCGGCGCTGACCAGAATGGAGGAGCCGTCAAGGTTTTCCACCGGGACGCGCGACACCAGCAGCACGCTGCGCACCCGCCCCCGGCAGCCGATGGCCAGATCGCGCAGCAAAAAGTACCGCCCCGGCCGCCGGGCGTATTCCACGCAGGAGGTGGAGGCCGCCACAAGCTCTCCGGCGGCGGCCATGTTGTTCAGCGCGGCCGGGGGGCCGTAGACCAGTTCGTACTCGTGCGGGACCGCCCCGGATTCCAGGGCGTGGTAAATGGGCAGAACGTTCAGATAGGATATGCGCCCCATGCGGGGTTTTTCGGCTGTGCTCATGCGATATGCTCCGTGACGGCAAGGCCGTGGCAAACATCCGGACCTCGGCGGCGGGCCGCTTCCGGGGGCGGGAAAGCTATTCCGCCAGGCTGTAATCCATGTACCGCTGGCGCGGTGTAAACCCGGCGCGTTCGATGATGTGGCCGATCTCCCGGCGCGAAAGGCGAAAGCTCACCCCGGCGGCGGCCACGACGTTCTCCTCGATCATCAGGGAGCCGAAGTCGTTGGCCCCGAAAAACAGGGCCAGTTGCGCCACCTGCGGCCCCATGGTCACCCACGAGGCCTGGATGTTGGGCACGCAGTCCAGCACCAGGCGGGAAAGGGCCAGCACACGCAGATACGCGGGCGAGGTTTCGGGCGAACGGGAAATGTTGGTGTTGGCGGGCTGGAAGGTCCAGGGGATAAAGGCCGTGAAGCCGCCCGTTTCGTCCTGCAAATCCCGCACGGCGAACAGGTGGGCCAGGCGGTCCTCGTCAGTTTCCTCATGCCCGAACATCATGGTGGCCGTGGTGCGCAGGCCCTGCCGGTGCGCCTTGCGCATGACGCCCAGCCAGGCGTCGGCGGAGCACTTGTTTGGCGAGACCCGTTTGCGTACCTCGTTCACCAGTATTTCCGCCCCGCCGCCGGGGATGGAATGCAGGCCCGCCCGCACCAGCCGCCGGATGATTTCGTCCTCTTCCAGGCCGTACGTTTCCGCGAAAAAGGCGATTTCCGGCGGGGAAAAGGCGTGGATGTGGATGGAAGGGTGCGCGCTGCGGATCCAGGCGATCATGTCCTCGTAAAATTCCAGGGGCAGATCCGGATGGTGGCCGCCCTGCATAAGTATCTGCGTGCCGCCCAGGGCGATGGTCTCGCGGATTTTGCGGTCCAGTTCGTCCCTGCCCAGCACGTAGCCTTCCGCGTGGCCCGGCGGGCGGAAAAAGGCGCAGAAACGGCAGCCGCAGACGCAGATGTTGGAATAATTGATGTTGCGGTCGGCCACGTAGGTGACCATGCCCTCCGGGTGCAGGGCCAGACGAAAGGCGTGGGCCAGGCGGCCCAGGGTATACAGCCCGGCCTCATGGTACAGGACGCGCGCGTCCTCGGGCGTCAGGCGGGCTTCACGCAATATGGGCCGCATTTCTTCGGGAATGCCGCGGGAAGCGCCATGCGCTTCTTTCGCAACGTCGCGGGAAGCGCCATGCGCTTCCGGGCCGCGCCGCGCCGCGATTTCCGCCAGACGGGCGTAAGCCGGTTCCAGACGTTGGACGATGTCCCGCACGGCCGGGCCTTCCCCGGCCAGCGCATCGCGGCTTTGGCCGCGCCTCGGTTCGCCGTGATGCCGCGTCAGGCCGCGCTTTTGCCCGGGGGGCGGGGCGGAAGCGTCCGGCCCTTCCTCGCAAAAACTGGCCTTCCTCGTCTGACGGCAAACTGAGCCGTTGCCCGGGCCTTTGTCCGCCAGCACATCAAGGCTGAGAGGAGAAGAAGGATGGGAAGCTTTTTCAGAGGCTTCCCCCACCGCATTGAACAAGGCGTCACGGTTCACGGGAATGAAGCCGCAGCCGGCAATCATTTCTTCCAGTTCCCTCCGGGTGAGGGACTGGGAGGAGTCCGCCCCGGCCATGTGGCCGATGTGTTCCTCTTCGATGGTGCCGTCCAGATCGTCGGCCCCGAAGGAAAGGGCCATCTGGGCCAGTTTGACGCCCAGCATGACCCAGTAGGCCTTGATGTGCGGGATGTTGTCCAGCATCAGGCGGGCCACGGCGATAAGGCGCAGCCGGTCCAGACCCGCGTCCACGGCCGGGGAGCGGCCTTTTTCGATTTCTTCCGCCAGGGCGTTGTGCCGGGGCTGGAAGGCCAGGGGGATAAAGCAGACGAAACCGCCGCTTTTGTCCTGCTGCCGCCGCAATGCGTCCAGGTGCAGGGCGCGGTCGCGGTGGGTCTCCACGTGGCCGAACAGCATGGAACAGTTGGAAAACAGGCCGATGCCGTGCGCCTCGCCCGCGATGCGCAGATATTCGCTGCCGGGGATCTTTTCCGGGCAGATGCGCGCGCGCACCTCGGGGTTGAATATTTCCGCGCCCCCGCCGGTAAGCATGGCCAGGCCCGCCTCTTTCAGGCGGCGCAGCACGTCGGCCGTGGCGCAGCCTTCCATTTTGGCGAAGTGCGCGATTTCCACCACGGTAAAGGCCTTGAGCACCGCTTTCGGCCGCAGGCGTTTGATTTCGCGGAACACTTCCTCGAACCAGGCCAGACGCAAAGTGGGATGGCAGCCGCCCACCACGTGGATCTCCGCAAACGGATGCCCGCCGTCGTCCAGCACCTTTTGCAGGATTTCTTCCCGGCTCAGCGTAAAGGCTCCCGGCTCGCCCTCTTCGCGCCGGAAGGCGCAAAAGCGGCAGCGGGTGACGCAGACGTTGCTGTAGTTGATGTGCCGGTTGCGCACAAAGTAGGCGCTTGCCCCGTGCAGACGGGTGCGGGCGTGATGGGCCAGGGCGCCCACGGCGAGAACATCCGGACAGGCGAACAGGGCTTCGCCGTCCTCCACGCTGAGGCGTTCGCCGGCCAGAACTTTGCGGTGGATAGGGCCAAGGCCGAGGGATTCGTAATAGTCGGGATCAAACATGGCAATGCAACACTTCATCAATCAGACATTGAACAAAAAATGCACCACGTCGCCGTCTTTGACGACGTATTCCTTGCCTTCGACGCGCAAAAGTCCGGCGGTGCGGGCGGCGGCCTCGGACCCCAGGCGGACGTAGTCGTCAAAGCCGACGATTTCGGCCCGGATGAAGCCGCGCTCGAAGTCGGTGTGGATGACGCCGGCGGCCTGGGGGGCTTTGCAGCCCACGGGGATGGTCCAGGCGCGCACTTCCTTTTCTCCGGCGGTGAAGTAGCTGGCCAGATCCAGGGCGCGGTAGCCGGTGCGGATGACGCGCACCAGGCTGCTTTCCGTAATGCCGTAGGAGGACAGTATCTCTTTCTGCTCCTCTTCGGCAAGCCCTTGCAGCTCCTCCTCGATTTTGGCGCAGACCACGACCACGGGCGCGCCCCGGCTTTGGGCAAAGACTTTCAGGTCCCTTACGTGGGCGACGGCGTCGGGATCGGACAGGGCGGCCTCGTCCACGTTGGCGCAATAGATGACCTTTTTGGCGGTAAGCAGCCCCAGTTCGCGCAGGGCCTGCCTGTAGCCGTCGCTGCCGGCCCCGGCGAAGCTCTTGGCCGGGCCGCCCGCGTTCATATGCTCCAGCAGCGCCTCCAGCTCCGCCGCCAGAGCCTGCATGGCCTTGTCGCCCTTGGCGGATTTGCGCACGCGCTCCAGGCGTTTTTCCAGGCTCTGGATGTCGGCCAGAAGCAGTTCCGTCTCAATGGTTTCCACATCCCGCAAGGGATGGACCGCGCCGTCCACGTGGGTGATGTTTTCGTCGTCAAAGCAGCGCACCACTTCGAGAATGGCCGCACATTCGCGGATGTTGGCCAGAAACTGGTTGCCCAGGCCCTCGCCCTTGCTGGCGCCGCGCACCAGGCCCGCTATGTCGATAAAATCCACTGTGGCGTTGATGATTTTTTGCGGCTTCACCAGGGCGGCCAGGGCCGCCAGGCGGGTGTCCGGCACCGGCACTGTGGCTTTATTGGGCTCAATGGTGCAAAAAGGGTAGTTCGCCGACTCGGCGTTCTGCGCCTTGGTCAGCGCGTTGAATAAAGTGGACTTGCCCACGTTGGGCAGCCCCACAATACCTATGCTCAGGGACATGCAATGCTCCGGGAGAGATTATGGTTTGCGGGGGGGGGGGGGGGGGGGGGGGGGGGGGGGGGGGGGGGGGGGGGGGGGGGGGGGGGGGGGGGGGGGGGGGGGGGGGGGGGGGGGGGGCGGGGCGGGGGGGGGGGGGGGGGGCGGGCGAAGGG
>JAVBPV010000003.1:0-55737 GCA_031549405.1 Desulfovibrio sp. | reverse complement strand
CCAGCCCTGTTCATAAAGCTCCACGGCCCGAAGTCGCCTGAACTCGCGTACGTCTTGACTGGTCTTGCTGAGCGTTTTCATGTCTCATGACATACCAGAGTTTCTAGAAAATGTTTAGTGAAAAATGCGGATATCAATAATATTTTCTTTAGCATTACGCCAATCCTATTCCATTTTGACACCGTAGCCCTCCTTGTCATCCGTGCGGATTGGTTCAGGCATCCACAATTCCCCCTGATACTTTTCAATGACATTGATTTTTTCATTCCTCATCTCATCATATGACAAGCTTTTATTTTTATATTCCAAATCAATCCGTTTAAATTCTTTCTCCAATTCCCCTCTTACCTCTGCCGGGATCGCGGACTTCGGATCGGTAAGCAGCTTCGTAATATCCTGCACCTGCCCATCTTTGGCCGTAAATCCTCTTCCGGTATATTCGTCTATGGTTTTGGGTACGCCAAAAAGATCTTTTACAGCTTTGACGTCATCCAAGACAGGCCCCACATGCAGCTTTGTCTCGGACGTCTTTACTTCCATGCTTTTTGCCGGATCACGATTAAGCCCGTCCAGTGGCATATCAGGATCATCACGGACAATTATAGTTCCCTGTCCGACAGTGGCATGCAGAGTCTGGCTGGTCGCGCTGTCACTATAGTCCACATTCTTTGGCCGTACCGGGCTATCCAGGATAGTATCCACGACACCTTTATTTCCAGCGCCTGTCTTTGTCTGATCTGTATTCCCAGAACCGGATTCAGGCAGTTCACCTTTCTCTCCCTTGCCTCCGCTTTGTTCAGCGGATTTCTGCTGCTCCGCCCCCGGCCCCTCGCTATCGCTCTTTTGCCCACGGTTTTGCGGTGTTGTTTCTTGCTTACCGTTCTTGGTCCCCCCGGAATCCCTTCCCATCTCGCTGAAATTCACCGCGCCGGACAACCCTGTCTTGAATTCCTTACTCGTTTGTTTGGCGTGAATGTCCTCAAAAGACAGGGTTCCCGTGTCCAGCAGCAAATTGTCGCCCCCGGCGGCCAGCACCGCGCCCTTGATATGCGTGCGCTCGCCCACGCGGGCCGCCAGGGATTCCTGCCCGAGGATGGAGGTCTGCGCCCCCACCAGGTTGCTGTGGCCGCTGCCCCAGCCAAGGTCCAGGCTTAATGCCCCCTTGACATCCCCGGCCGCGCCGGCCCCCCAGGTGACCGCGCCGCCTATCTTGTAGGAAGAGCTGTGGCTTGAGCCGCTGTCCTGCACGCTGGCAAGGGTAAAGTCGCGCCCCACGTCCAGGACCACGTTTTTGGCGTCGATGTTGGCCCCGGCCACGGTGGCGTCCCGGCCGGACCGCATGATGAACCCTTCCCCGGCGCTGAGGCCCGCGTTGCTGTAGCCGGTGTTTTCCGCCACCGCCTTGGCCCCGGCTATGCTCGCTTCCACGCGATATCCCGCGCCTATGCCGTTGGGAAAGCCGATTTCCGCCCCGATACCACCAAAGGCGCCGGCTTCAAAAGACTTGCTGCCGCCGGAGGAATCGCCCCTGGCGGCGGTGATGCTGATATCGTTGCCCGCCGCCACGTCCCGCCCGGCCGTCACCCCGGAAAGGCTGGCTGTGGAGGATTCCGCGCGGTAGTCGCTGCGGGGAATGAGGATGCGAAATGCCCCCGACTTTTGCCAGGGGCACACACTCCCGTATTTATACTTTTCTATGGGTCTTCTTGAAAAATGATGTCTCTCTCTCTTTCAAAGATATGGTACACGCTGGGGTCTGCGTCATAGAATTTTTCGTAAAACCCCTCCTCCTGCCAAGATTTAGGGGCCAGACTAATTCGCCCATTTCGGAGTTTAATAGCCCAATTTGACGGAATAACTTCTGAAACTATCTCAAAGCTTTCTGCAGGAAACCCACGAATAGATGCAAATCCAGGATCTTTCAGGGTAGTTAGTATTGAGTAGTCGCAATAACCTCCGATATCATACCAGACTTCCATAACATAATATACTTTCCCCAAAGAGAGCCATGAAGAATCAGTTTTCTCTTTTCTCTGATGATCAAAAAATTTTATGCATCTTACCTTCATTTCTGTACTCCTGATTTGCTGTTAAACACAGCTTTGTAATCTAAATCATAAAAAACCTCACCCGTGCTTGGATTCATATAAAAGTGCACTTGAAAATTTCCTGACGGGCTTTGGAATGTATCTGTCGTAAATTTGCCAAATCCTGAAGGAATAGCAGGATTCTTCAACTGCCCGGGCCCCAGCCCCTTAATGGGTTCAGCGTTCTGTATCACTTCCATCGTCAACCTTCCATCCGCCAAAAACGGTGAATTAGCCGACTCAAGGCGTAGCTGCTCCACCAACCTCGCCATATTGACTGTATTCTGCGCGGACGCCGCTCCCCCCTCCACCTCGATGGCCGCGAAGGCATTGGGCTTTTTGACCGGCACGGGGACGGGAGCCCTCTGCAAGCCCTTCGAGGCCTGCGTAATCTCAGGAAACTCCGCCGCCATGCGCGGGTTAGCGGCCAGAAACTCCGGAGTGAAGATCGCGGCTGTCACCTCAAGAAAACGCAGGGTCGCCACCCCCGCTTCATAGGGGTTTTGGGCATTATTAAGGTCGCGTAAAACCCCGTCAAGCGCCAGGCGGAACTGGGAGGAAACTTCTCCCGTTACGGCGCTGACCGGAAGCATCATGATTTCTTTACTGACCTGCTGCGCCCATACGTTATCCTCGGGGAACATGTTGCCGACAAGCGGGCTGATGGCGCCCTTCATGTAGCGGTTCATAAAGCTCGCGGCGGCTATCGTCTGTTGCCTCGCCTCTCCCCACATTCCGCTGGTATATTCCAGCACATCCCCTGGACCGAATCCGGGGAGGCTTACCCCGGGCACCAGCGGCAAATCCTTCAGCCAACCTTGCAGAAGCGCCGGGGGGACATTTTCAATGGAACCGTATTGCGCGATATAGCGATCCATGATCGACAGGGAAAGCACGGTGCTCCCGCACTGTTTCACCAGAAGCTCGGCTTCCGCCTCTGTCTTGCCCTGCGCCAGAGCTTTTTGCCGTATATTCTCGTAGTAGGCTTCAAACTGCTCCTTAGTGGGCGCTTTTTGCTTCAGCCCGGCTTCCTCCAGTATGCTCGTCGTGATGTCCGCATACGCGTCTATCATTTCCTTGATATTCTTGCCGCCGTTTATAACCTCCTCCACCGCCCCCTTACTCACGTACGCGTCAACATTGACCTTTTCGTCCTTGGTGACTTCCCGCGCCCGGTCCAAATCTCTATTCAACCCGCTGAGATCTTTCCCCGGCTCGTCGCGCACAATGATCTCGCCCTCGGTGACCGTGGGGCGCACCACGCCGCGCTTGTCGTGGCTGGCGTACTGGACCTCCGCGCCGTCCGGCAGATAGGGCGCGGAGGTCTTGTTGTCCTCGGCGGGCGTGGTGAAGTCGTAGGGTCTGGCCTCGCCAAAGCTTCCCGGCAGGCCGGTGTCCACCGTGGTATCCTTGTCAAAGCCCGCCCCGCCCACGCTGAAGCCCCCGGAGATGCCCGCGTGCCAGTCCGAGCTGGTGTTCTTGTCCTTGATGGCCTCAAAGCTCAGGGTGCCGGTGTTCAGGGTCAGGTCGCCGCCCGGATCCGTGGCGAGAATGCCGCCCTTGATGTGCGTATTTTTTTCGACGTAGACGTCCAGCTCGCCGCGGCCCGTGATGGAAGTCTGCTGCCCCACCCAGTCCATGTCCGCCTTGCCCTGGCCGTAGCCCAGGCTGCCGCCGATCATCACGCCGTAGCCCACGGTGACGTCCACGCCCGCGTTCCAGGAATAGCTGCGGCTGTCGTACGAGTCCTGCAGGCTGGCCACGGTAAGGTCGCGCCCCACGTCCAGCCAGGTGCGCTCCCCTTCCAGGTGCGCGCCCGCCACCTTGGTGTCGCGGCCCGAGGTGACGGAAAGCAGGTCTCCGGCCACCACCAGCGAGTTGATATGTGAACCGTAGCCGGAGTCCGCGCCCGCGCCTTCCGCGTGGGCGTTCACGTTGATGCCGAAGGCGATGCCCTTGGCCCCCACCCCGGCCTTGAGGCCCACCCCGGCCCCGCCGGAAAGGGAGGAGAACTCCGTGGAGCCGGAATCCCTGGCCGCCACGATGTTCACGTCCCGCCCCGCGTCCAGAATCACGTCGCGCTGGCCGTAAATACGACCGCCCTCAATGGTGATGTCCCGCCCGGCGCCCGCCGCCACGTCCCGCCCGGCCGTAACACTGGAAGGGCTGGCTGTGGAGGATTCCGCGCGGTAGTCGCTGCGCGAGAAAGACGCGCCGATGGTGGCCGAACCGGAGGCTAGCTCGGACAGCCCGCCTTTGACCGCGTCAATGGCCCGCAGGCCCGCCCCGGCGGCGGTGGCGGTGGCGGCCGTGTACCCGGCCCCGCCCTGGGCGGCGGCGGTGTCTTTGGGCAGATCGATAAGGGCGCGCGCCGCGCCGGAGACGTTCTCGCGCGCGGAGGCGGAAATGCCCACCCGCACTTCCTGCACATACTGGTGCAGAGTCTCACGGTCGTACGAGGACAGCATGTTCCAGTCCTGGCCCGCGTCCACCCACACGTCGCGTCCGGCCTCGATATGCGAGCCGATCTGGTTCACGTCCCGGCCCGAAGTGACGCTTACGTCGCGCCCGGCGCTGACCAGCGACCCGGCCGTGTAGTCCCCCGTGCGCGAAACCCCCTGCTCCAGGTGCGAAACGCCCAAAAACGCGCTGCCGCCGGAGAGATCCGACGATCCGGAATAGCCGAAGCCCGTCTTTTTCTTGACGTACGAAGAAGTATACTGCTCCCGCCCCGGAATCAGGTTCACGTCCCGCCCGGCGGAAAGGAATATATCGTTGTCCGCCGCCACGGCCGAGCCGATGACGCTGACGTCGCGCCCGGCGTCCATGCTGAGGTTGTGCCCGGCCGAGAGCACGCTGCCTATGTTGTCGATGCGGGTTTTCTTGGAAGTCTCCACGGTCTTGCTGTACAGGTCCGCGCTGACGGAGTCGTTATACAGCGGTATACCCGTGAGGGTTTTGAGGGTGGAAGAGGTGAACCCCAGCGGCAGTCCGACGACGAGATTGCCGATATTGCCCAGGTTGAACCCGCTCTTCTTCGTCTCCTTCTTGCTCCAGGAATAGTCCTGGCTGGCGGAAACAATCACGTCCCCGGTGTCGGCCCTGACGGCAAGGTCGTTTTTGGCGTCCACCCGGCTGCCGGTGATCAGCACGTTGTCGCCCGCGCGGATCTGTACGTCGTTGCCGGAAAGCGTGCTGCCCGCGCTGGTGGCCTGGTACTCCTGCTTGAGCGACGAGGAAGAGGACAAAAAGCCCGTGCTGGTATGCCGTTCGGTGCGGGAGTACTCCTCCCTGGCCGCGCCGATGATTACGTCGCCCGTGGCGGAAAGGGACAGGGTTCCGGAACCGGCACCGCCGGAACCTGCGCCGTCGGAACCGCCCGCCCCGGAGGCCGGTTGTCCGGAGGCGGATTTTTGCCCCGCCGCAAGCTCGCTGCCGATGACCGCGATGCCGCCCTTGCCCTGCGCGGCGTCGGCCCCCGCCGTAAGGGCAAGATCGCCCCCGGCGGTGATGGAAGAGGCCGCGTTGTGCGTGGCCGAACTGCTCCACCCGTTGGAAGAGGAGCCCTTTTTGTGCTGTTCCGTGTCCAGCACGGAAACCACGGAAAGGTTGTGCCCGGCCGTGAGGGCCGCGTCGCCTTCGGCCCGTACCGAGCTTCCGGCAACGACAAGGTCATGCCCGGCGCTCATGTTCAGGCCGCCCCCGGCGCTGACGGAAGCGCCCACATTGTGGGTTTCGCTGTCGCTGCGCCGCCGCTGCTTGTTGGAATGAGCGGAGGAATCGGTGACCGGCGCAAGCACAAGGTCATTGCCCGCCGCAAGCAGGGCGTCGCCCCTGGCGCTGACGGTGCTTCCGGCAACGCTCAGATCGTGCCCGGCGGTGATGGCCAGTTCCCCGGCCGTGAGGGAAGAGCCGAAGTTTTGCGTTTCGCTGCGGGTTTCCCGCCCGCGCGTGGTGCGCGTCCGGGTATTGAAGGCCTGGGCGTCCAGGCTTACGTCGTTGCCCGCGCGCAGGTCAGCCGCGCCTTCCACCGTCACTTGCGCGGCGGAAAGGGCGATATCGCGCCCGGCGGTGATGGAGAGCGTGTCCGCCTGAAGCGTGGAAAGCTGGTTCGCCAGGGTGTCCGCGTTGCCCTTGCCGGACCGGCGCGCGTCAAAGGCGGTTTCCAGGCGCACGTCTTCCGCCGCGTTCAGGTCCACCGTGCCGCCGCTGATGGTCCCGCTGCGGCTGACAATGCTGCCCCCCGCGTCCACCACCAGCAGCTTGCCGGAAAGCTCGCCGCCGTCGTTGCGCATGTCGCCCGCCGTCTTTATGGCCAGCGTCCCGCTTTGCCCGTCGGCGCGGATGGCCCCGCTGTTCCGCAGTTCGCCGGTTTCGATGACGACGTCCCGCCCGGCCAGCGCCGCCCCGCGCGGGCCGCCCAGGCCGGAGAGGGTGGCCTCGCACAGGTACAGCACGGGCGCCAGCACCTTTTGGCCCATCACTTCGCGCTCTTCCAGCCAGACCATGTCCTGGGAAAGCTGCGCGACCTGCTCGGCGGTCAGGGCCACCCCCACGGCCAGGTGCAGGGCCGCGCCCTGCGCCGCCGCGCCGTCCATCAGGGCCAGCAGGGTCTCCGCGTCGTTCAGGCCCAAATATAAAAACCGCTTGCCGGTCTGCTCCAGCACCTGGGACTGGATGTAGCGCGACTCGAAAAACGCGTCGCCCATCAGGCGCATGTTGGCGGCTTCCAGATCGTAGCCCAGGCGGGACAAGAAGTACTCTGACCCGATGAAGCGGCCCATGCTGGTAAAGGCCGGGTTGGTCTCGATCAGGTACTTGTGGCCGGGGGCCGCGGCAAAGTTGAACAGCGAGCCCATGCCGGCGGGCAGGGACGGAAGGCCGGGTTGCCCCGCGGCGCCCGGCTGCCCGGAAAGATCCACCAAAGGCCCGCCCGGCGTGGCCGAAGGATTGCCCACCGCCCCGGCGATGTTGGTGGCGCCCGTGCCCAGGTAGGGAGCGCCCTGCTTCAGCCCCGTGTTGTCTACGCTGCCCGAGGCCGCAATATGCAGCAGACCTCCCGCGCTGATCAGGGCCGGGACGCTGCCCGTCACCTGGTCGATGGTGTAGTGGAAGCGGGTGACGTCGGCGAGAGGCCAGGCCCTGATTTGGCCGTCCCGATACGGCCTGTATCGGGTGGCATCCACCCCATATTGCCTGTCGATGGTGATGTGGCGCGAAAGCTCCAGGCCCACGTTTTCCAGCGTATTGACAGTAATGGAAATGTCGCCGCCCGCCGCGATGGCGGATTCCTTGTTGTACAGGGTGTCCGCCTCGATATGGATATTGCCCGCCGCCAGAATTTGGCCCGGAACGCCTCGTTCCACAAGCGCCTCTTCCCTGCCGGATATCCATTCCATGAAGACATTTCTGTAGCCGTTAAAGTCGTCGCCAAAAGAGTCCGGCCGGTCGTCCGGCGCGCCGTATGCCGCGTTGGTGCCCTCAATGCGAGCGTCCGCGGTCATGGAAACCTCACGTCCTTCTCCCGGCAGAAACGCAAAGTCCGCCCCATTTTTGTTACGAATCACGATCACGGTGTCGACGAACCGGGGGTGCCCCTCTTCATCCAGCAGCAACGGGCTGTCCGGATAATAGTGGCTGAACGTGCCGCCCGCAAAAACTGAAACCCCACCCGTATACCTCGGCGTGCCGTCCGCCAGATACGGTTCATACTCCTCCGGGAAAAAGCCGCTCAGGTAATAATCCCGGAACACGGATGTGGCCGCCACAATGGAAGGCGTGGCCAGGTTCCGCACCGTGTCCGCGTAAATGCTCAGGTTGCCGCCCAAACTTTCCATGAGGGTGGCGTCGTTTTCCAGCAGCGCGGCCCGGCGGCGCGAAAAACCCGCCACCAGCACATCGCCGTCGGCCATAAGCAGCGATTCGGACCTGTTTCGTATGCTTCCGTCGGCCAGCAGAGAAAGATTGCCGCCCGCGAAAAGCAGACCCTTTTGCTCGTTGGTGATGTCGCCCGCGCTTTCCAGGCGCATGTCGGCGGCGGAAAAGAAGACGCCGCCCGCATTCAGGATGTCCGCGCCGGAGCGCAGCAGCAGATCCCGCCCGGCCGAAAGCGTGGCCCTGGCCAGGGCCAGAGAACCCGCCCGCGCCGTGAGGTCGTAGCCGGAGAACAGGCGGGAATCCGTAAGCGCCAGCGCCGCGCCGGCGTTCAAAGTAAGGGAGTCGCCGGAAACCAGTTCCGAAGCCGCAAGAGTCAGGCCCCCCGCGCTTGTAAGGGCCAGGCTGCGGCCCGCGCGCAGGTCCGCTCCGGCGCCGGAAAGGAACTGCCCGGCAACCAGGGCCATATCCCCGGCCGAATTCAGGGCGGCGCGATCCAGAAGCAGGGAAGATCCCCGCGCGGTGAAGCCCGCTCCGGAGGCCGCGCGCGCGTCCGCCAGATCCAGCGCTCCGCCCGCTTCCAGGGCGGCGGCGCCCAGGGAAAGAAGATCGCCCGTCAGGCGCATGGCCCCGGCGCTGTTCAGGCGCAGATCCCCGCCGGAACGCAGACCCGGGTTCACACCCGTCAGGCTCTGCCCGCTGAAGGAAAGATCACCCCCGGCGGCCAGAATCGATCCGTCCAGGGTCACGGCCTGCCCGGAGAAGACGGCATTGCCCGCCGCGCCGATTTCCGTGTTCCGGACGTCCAAAGCGCCTGTGGCGCGCGTTTCCAGGTTCCGCCCGGCGTAAAGGCTGCTGTCCTTTGCCGACAAAGCCCCCGCCGCGATGCGCACGTCGCCCTGACCACCCGCCCTGGCGTTTTCCATATCCACGGCGGCGGCTTCCAGACGCAGGGAGCCTCCGGCCGCGAGTCCGGCCGGGGACGCGCCGCCCACCAGCAACCTCCCGTCGGCGGTAATGGCCATGTCGCCCGTGCTTTGCGCCGCGCCCCCCAGGTTGACGCCCACGCCCTTTTCCGTGGAGGTCAGAATGATGCGGCCCGCGTACATGCCGCCCAGAGCGGAGGAGTCTATGGCCACCACCGGCGCGGCCGATCCGTCAGGCGCAAGGGGAAAGGCCGTGCGCGTCGCCGGGGCGTAGCGGTTCTGCCCCGTGGTGATGGAAAGTTCCCGCGCGTGCACCGCCGCGTTGATCCGCGCGGCCCGGCTCACGATGTCGAAGCCGGTGATATTGGCGGCGTTGACGCCTTCGCCCTCCACGCTCACCGTGCCCTGGCGCACGTCGATGCCCCGCAGGGTTCCCGCGCCGTCCACGTCCGGGCGGCCCGTGGTCACCACAGCCCGGCCCGTATTGATGAAGCCGCCGCCGTTGATGGTCACCCCGTTGGGGTTGGCCAGGATCACGTCCGCCTTGCTTCCGGCTACCTCAATGTAGCCTTCGATGTGCGAACGGTTGGCGCTGGTCACTTCGTTCAGGATGGTCTTTGCCGCGCCCTTGCCCAGGTTGGGGTTGCCCGCGACGATGCCCCCAAGCTCCGTCGCGACCGCCTGCCCGCTGTTGTTCAGAACCGCGCCCCGCTTTTGCACGTTGAAGTCCGTGTACTGGTTGTGCGAAAGGCCGGACGCCGACGGAGCAGCGATGTTCACCACCGGCACGCCGTTCGGCGCGGCGTCCATCCCCGGGCGTTTGCCCGCCGGGGCGGCTGCGTCGGGAGTGATGCCCCCTCCGGCAAACGAGGCCGGCGGCGCGATGAGCAGGATGATAAGAACGAATGCCAGCGGACGGTGGAAAAAGTGTAACATGATCCCCCCTGAGAACTGTTTGACATTTCTTATTGGGGGCGGCAGCCCCAGTTCAAAACGAATATCTTATTGAGGCGTACCACTCCGCGTCGCGCGCCCGGACAAAGGCGGGATGGTCTAAAGCCCTGGCCACAGAGACGTTGAGGCTGCAATCCCCCAGGGTGCGCAGGCCCAACGCCGCGCCCTGCATGGTCCCCCGCTCGTACGGATCGCGGGAATCGGCGACAAGGCGGCCGTAGTCATAAGCCGCATAGACCTGCACGCCGGTCACGGGGCCTTTGTTCTTCAAGGTTTCAAACCAGGGCAGATCCCAGCCGAACTCGTTGCGGACGTATGCCCCCTGGTCGCCCGCGATGCTGTCTTCCCGAAAGCCGCGAACAGACCCGTACCCGCCTATCTGGATGCGCTCGGGCCCGTACAGGGTATCGGGCGTGAGCTGCCCCTGGGCGGACAGGCTCCAGTACAGCCGCTGATCCCCTCCGAACATGGGCACGGACAACGGCCGGTACCAGGAAAGGGAGGCCGAATACTTGTCGAACAGGCTTTGGGGCACGCTGTGGCCGTGCTGTTTCTGTTTCGTGGCGCCGAAGGTGTCGAGGCCGCGCGTCCAGGAAAGGCCGGCGCTTGCCACGCCCCCGAATATTCGGCGGTTGTGCGAAGCGGTGACGACAAGCGTGTTCAGGTCGTAGCTGCCGGTTTCCAGACGCGTGCTTTCTATCCACGAATCGACGCTGCGGTTGTTCAGGGAGGCGGCCAGAGAGGTTTTGCCCTCGGCGTCGCGGTGCAGGACGCGCTCGATCTGCATGGAATTGGTGGCGGTTTCGCCGCTGGAGGAATACCGCGCGTTCATGCCGTGGATGGTGGAATCGTAGGTGAAGCGGCTGAAGTTGCCGGAAAAGGTCCAGTACCCCCACGGCACGGAAAAGAAGGCGGAAAAACTGTGGTTGTGCCCGTCGTTGTGTCGTTCCGGATAAAAGGAAGAATTCAGCGGGCGCGCGTCCTCGGACCAGTAGGCGGCGAACTGGTCGCCTATTCCCATGAGGTTGTCTTTTTCCACAAACAGATTGTACTGCATCTGCCCGGTGGAAGACTGCCCCAGGTTGTCCGCGCCGCCCCCGCCCCGCCACGAGCGCTTGCGCGGATAGGTCACCTTGACCACGGTGCCGCCTGCCCGCTGCCCCGGCACAAGCTCCATATTGGCGTCGGAAGAAGGCAGACGGTTAAGCTGGTCCAGCCCCTGCTCGATGTCCCGCAGGTTCAGGGGGCCGCCCTCCAGGCCGGGAAAGGCCGTCCTGCCCCGGTAGTACATATCGGCGTCGCCGTCGTTCAGGATGATCTTTTCAACCGTTCCCTCGACAACCATCACGCGCAGCACGCCTTTTTCGTCCTGCGCCGGATCGGCGAAAGCGCGGCTGGTGATGTAGCCGCGTTCGATGTAGGCGTTGGTGATGTCGCGCAGCAGGTTGGTGACGTCGGCAAGGGTCAGGCAGCGGTTTTCGTAAGGCGCGCACAGGGAACGCAGGGTGCGTTCAGAAAGCAGCGTTGCCCCGCTCAGCGCCACGCGCTTCACCTCCAGGCAGGGGGCATCTGGCGCGGGCGCCTGATGTTCCAGGCGGGGCGCTTCCACCCCGGATGGCGGCGCGTCCTGGCGGCGGCGGAACTCTTCTTCCTGGCGGCGGCGCAATTCTTCCTGCTGTTGCAGAATCTGGTCATGCTGCCGTTGCAGCTCCCGCAAGTCGCCCGGTGCGGACGCGGCACGAGCGGACTGAACCGTAACCAGCGCAAGAAAAAGGAAACACGCAAAAACAGCGCACAAATAAAGGGTTCTACAAGCATGTAAGATATAGCTCATAGAACCGCATTAACAAAAACCGAAAACTAGTAAATTATTTTATTGCACAGAATAATTCAGTATTTAATAATACATAATGTATATTAAAGAACACAATATAGTGTAATGCTATCTACAGAAAAATCATAATATCAATAAATTTTTATAAAATAGATATTATAAGGCGGATATCCCACGCCCGCATGAACGGTTACTCGCTCTTCGGTCACAGCAGAGCTGATCCTGACCAGAGCAAATTACCATTGAAAATGTTTATTTGCTCTGGCGGCGGAAACCGCCGCCAGCCGCGCAGGCGCGGGCGAAACTTGTTTCGCCGTTAAGCGCTGGAGCGAACGTCTCACAGTTACTCTGTTCTAGTTGTGGCTGTTCCCCGCCCTGTAGCTGCTGCGCACCAGGGGCGCGGAAAAAACGTGGGGGATTCCCATTTCCCGGCCCCAGGCGGCGTAGGCCGCGAATTCTTCCGGCGTGACGTAGCGCGCCACGGGCGGATGCGCTTTGCTGGGCCGCATGTACTGGCCTATGGTGATCATGGAACAGCCCGCGCCCTTCAGGTCGCGCAAAAGTTCCCGCACCTGTTCCTCCGTCTCCCCCAAGCCGACCATGAAGCCGCTTTTGGCAACAACGCCCCGCGCCGCCACCCGCCGCAGCAGCGTCAGGCTTTGCCCGTAGTCGGCCTGGGGCCGCACCGACGGGTACAGGTCCGGGTGCGTCTCCACATTATGGTTGATCACCGCCGGCCCCGCCGCCGCAACCGCGGCAAGCGCCTCTTCCGCCCCCTGGAAGTCCGGGATCAGCACCTCCACCTCGCTTTCCGGCAGGGCCGCCCGCACCGCCCGCACTGTGGCGGCAAAGTGCCCCGCCCCCCCGTCCGGCAAATCGTCGCGCGTCACCGAGGTAATCACCACGTAGGAAAGCCCCAGCGCCCGCGCCGCTTCCGCCACCCGCTCCGGTTCCGTGGGATCGGGCGCGCCCGGACTGCCCGGCGCGATGTTGCAGAACGCGCAGTTGCGTGTGCAGGTGTCGCCCAGAATCAGGAATGTCGCCGTCCCGGCCGAAAAGCATTCGTGCATGTTCGGGCATTTGGCCCCTTTGCACACCGTTGAAAGCCCCAGCCCCTCCACCAGACCCCGCGTGCGCGAAAATTCCGGCCCCGCCGGCAGCGGCCGCCGCAGCCACGCCGGCAGCCGCAGGGGCGGGACGGGGGGAGCGGGGAGGGGTGGTGGGGAAGGGTGTGTTTCCGCCGCTTCAACGCCCGTGATAGCCGTTGCAACGTCATAACCGAACGCCCGGCGGAATTCCCGCGCGAAAAGGAGTTTCATCTCGGGCACGCCCACGCCGTCGCTGTCCAGTTCGCGCGCCACGGATGTGGCCGCCACACCCGGCAGGCCGCAGGGGTTCATCATGTTGAACAGGGACAGGTCGCGCGCCACGTTCAGGGCCAGGCCGTGGCTGGTCACCCAGCGCTTCACGGCGATGCCGATGGAGCAGATTTTGCCCCGCCCGGTCCACACGCCCGGCAGGCCGGGCCTGCGTTCCGCCGCGATGCCAAGGCCCGCCAGAACGGCTATGACGGCGGATTCCAGGTCGTGAAAAAATCCTTTGAGGCCGCCGGGACGCCGATCCACGCGCAGCACCGGGTAGGCCACCATCTGGCCGGGAAAGTGACAGGTGATGTTGCCGCCCCGCCGGGTTTGCGCCACTTCCACCCCCATGCCTTCCAGGACGGCGCGCGAAAGGGGCAGGTTCTCCGCCCCCCCGTTACGGCCAAAAGTGACTGTGGGCGGGTGCTCCAGCAAAAACAGCGTGGGCGCGCCGCCCGCGACCACCCGTTCCACGGCCTTGTCCTGCGCGCGCAGGGCCTTTGCATAGGGCACAAGCCCAAGATCGACGATATGCAGGGGAGTTTTCATTCCATACTTCGGTTTGCTTCCGCCGGCAGCGGGTTCAAGTTCCGTTCCGGCTGCTGAGTTTTTTGAACTTTGGGGCACAATGTCCTTTTTTTCTGCCGGGCGCGAAGGCAGCGTACCGCAGGACAGTCTGCCACCCCGGCCCATATCCCTAAAAGGGGTCAAGGGGCCGGACGGCCCCTTGCAGGGGAGTTTGAGGGGGCGGCGCCCCCTCAATTCCGTCCGCCTACTTCCGGCTTCTCAGGCTGGAGAAGGCCAGTATAAGCCCCAGAACTATGCCCAGCAGGGCGGCGAACAGCACCTGGAAGTGCTGGGGCAGCAAAAAGGTGATGGTATGCGCGGGCACCCAGAAAAGGGGCAGGGTCTTTTTAAAGACGAATCCCCACAGAGCGGACCAGTTGGTGTTTTGCAGGTGCCGGGTCACGTCGACGGGCGTGAACAGGCCGCGCAGGGTGCCGCCGGTTTCCGCGATATGGGCGTCGGTGACCTTGTGCAGGGTCATGAACACCGGGGCAAAGATAAAGTTGATGGTCACGCTGAAGGTGAACGCGGCCAGAACCTTCCAGCCGAATCCCCCGGCCCGCACCACGTCGGCCGACGAGGCAAGGCCCAGATCCGCCAGCACGGAGGGCGACGCGGTGGCGAAAATGGTAAAGGCCAGCTTGATGCCCATGCCCAGAAATCCCCAGACCACGGCGCGGGGCAGAATGCCGAACCCGGGCCGGTTGTAGACCCCGGCGGTGACGCGCAGGCCGATGCATTCGCCAAAGGTGGACAGCACGGCGAATTTGGCGAAACTCATCAGATACGGGCTGGCCTTGGTGGCGGCGATAAAGCCGTCCATCCAGCCGGGCATGACGGTAAACAGAAAGAGAATGCCGAAGGTGACGCCCGCGGCGATTTTGTCCTTACGCTCCAGTTTCAGCAGGGCTTCCTTGATGTTCATGGGGTGTCCTGTTGTGGCTTGTTTCGGGCGGAATCGCCCGTAATCAGGCTTTGGGCTTTTTGGCCTTGCCGCTGACCGCGTCCATGGAAAAACGGTACACGGCCGTGCGGGAAAAGGAACGGGCGATGTCGGCCCCGGCCTTGTCCATATGTTCCGGAAGGTACTTGCGGGCCAGGCGCGTCAACGCCTCGACGCTTTCGTCGCGGTCCTCCACAAGCGCCGCCGTGCCGAAAACAGCGGCGCTTTCGTAATAGGTGCTGAATCCCTTGTCGTACACGGGTTTTGTGGGGCCGATCACGCTGAAGCACACGCGCGGCTCAAAGGCCAGATTGTCGACTTTACGCCCGGCGGGGGCGCAGTGCACGTAGATATAACCGTTCCACACCACGTACGAGATGGGTATGCCGTAGGGCTGCCCGTCCGCTCCCACGGTGGAAAGCACCCCGTATTCGCCCTGCTCAAGGACTTTCAGGGTTTCTTCGGCGCTCAGGGCGCGGTCTTTACGACGCATCGGATATTCTTCCATGATCTGTGCCTTTACTGTCTGATTCGGGTTGCGCGCCGCGGTTCGCGGCGCGAAAGAGAACGCTTGGAAAGCGTATAAAGCGCGCCTTGCGGGGCTTAAGAGCTTAAGACGCGTTTCGGGGAAAACGGGCCGGACGCGGCCGGCCCGGGGCAGCCCCTTAATCCGATACTATGAAATTGCCGGGATACAGGCCCTGCATGGACTGCCCGGCGTCCTCGGCCCTGTTCAGGCTGGGGTACGGCCCGGCCTGCACGCGCCAGAAGCCCACATTCTCGGCGTACACGACCCTGGCGGGCGTGCCCGCGCTTTGCATGCGCGCCGCCAGCCCGTCGGCGTTGACCTTTTTGCCGAAGGCCCCCACCTGCACGTAGAAGCGGCCTTCCAGATCGCCGTCGCGCATGCCGGGCACCGCGCCCACGCTTTCCAGAATCACCGGGGCCGTGCCGGGGCCCAGCATTCCCAGCTTTTCCGCGCCCGTGTGCGTCAGGTCGATAATCCGGTTGGCCACAAAGGGGCCGCGATCGTTGATGCGCACCACGATGGAGCGCCCGTTGTTTTTGTTGGTGACCTTTATCTGGGTGCCGAAGGGCAGAATCTTGTGCGCGGCGGTCATGCCGTACATGTCGTAGCGTTCGCCGTTGGCGGTGAGCTTGCCGTGAAAGTCCGGCCCGTACCAGGAGGCGATGCCGTTTTCGCGGAAATTGTCCGCCGTAAGCAGGGGATAGTAGGTTTTGCCCCTGATGGTGTAGGGCTTGGTGCCGCGCGGCTGCTTGGAGCCGGTGCGCGCGGCGTCGGTGGCCTTGCGGCCGCCAAGGGAACAGCCCGACCCGGCAAGGGCCAGAATGAGCAGAACGCAGAGAAGTCCCGGTTTGAGCAGAACGCGCATGAAAAGGCTGTACTAAACATCTTCCGAAAACGCCAGCCCGGCGGAAGGCTGTTGCGCCGCGATACTGTGCCGGGCCGCGCTTTTTGCCCCGGAGCGGGTCCGAAAAGCCCGGCCCCATCGCGAAAAGTTTGCCTTCCTTCAATAAAAAACGCGGGGCGATCGCAAGGATCGCTCCGCGTCCGGAATGATGACAAAGCCCGCAAAGCCGGGGGCGCAAGGCACGCCCGCTTCGGCGCTTACCGGCGGCAATAAGCGCCGCGTTGTGCGGGAAAACAGCCCGCGGCCGGGCCTTGCCCGCCGAGCGGCAAACGCCTTACACGGGCAAAACCGCTATATCTGCGGCAGGGCCACGCGCTGCTGTACGGCGGCGCACTCAAACTGCACGGCGGTGCCGTAGCAGGTAAAGAATTTGCTGCCGTCGGGGTGGAAGGCAACATTTTCCTGATAGCCGATGATGGCCTGCGCGCCTTTGTTCACGGCGCGGGCCGCCATGCCGAAGAACGTTTCTTCGGAATCATAGCCCCGGCAAACCACCAGGCCCAGCACTTTGCCCACCTTGCGCTGTTCGTCCAGGTCCGTGGTGGTGACCACGGGAAAACGCCCGGCCAAAAATATTTCTTTGACGCGATCCAGGTTTTCCACCCGGCGTTCCTTGACTTCTTTTTTCTTTTTGTCGCCGCCCAGCAAAAACAGCATCTGAGCCTCCTTACATGGAAAAAGTCGCTTGCCGATCCGGAACGGAAAGCACCGCGCCGCACGGAATATGCCCGGAAATGTGCCGTGGCGGCGCATTGCCGCTCAGCAGGGATGCCTGAAATATGCAAAAGACTTGCCAACGCGCAAAAGGCATGGGGGCTCCTCTTAAAAGGCTACTGCGCCAAATACGATGCGGGGTACGGCAATACTGTCCGCCGTATGCCGCCGGGCAGGGCACAATTTTCCGCCGCCGGGTTTTTGACGGCATTTTCGTCCCATGCCGGGCAAAAGTTCCGGCACGCCGCCGGCGCTTGTCCGGGACCGGCCCTGGTGCGGTTTTTTTTCATAAAAAGCCTTGACAGCCGAGGTCTTCGCGTCTACATTTCGCCATACGACGAAATAACGAAGTGGAAATCAATTTCATCCAATGCGGTTTTGCGCCGCAGTCCCGCGAGGTCCGCATGTTTGACTTCATGACCATCGTCAAAGCCCTTACCGATGAAAACCGGGTGCGCATCCTTATGGCCCTGCGCACGCGCGAAATGTGCGTGTGCCAGATCACCGGGTTTCTCGACCTGTCCCCCTCCACCACCTCCAAGCATCTGTCCATCCTGCGCCAGGCCCGGCTGATCGAAAGCCGTAAAAAGGGCAAATGGGTTTACTACACCGTGGCCGATCTGCCGGGCGCGCCCGCCGTGGTGCGCGAAGCCGTGGCCTTTGTGGCGGGAGCGCTTGAGGACAGCCCGGAAATCCGCGCGGACCAGCGCCGCATCCACGAAATCCTGACCCGCGAGCAAAGTCTGTGCGCTGAAATGGAGCGCGCGCCCGACCTGTTCCATTCCCTGGAGATCCACACCCTGGCTCACGACGCCGACGAAGACCGGGTCGCGGACGACCGGGAGTAACCGGGACCGCCCCGCCCCCCCGCGGCTTGCCCCGCCGCCTTAACCCGCACAGCGGAGAATTCCATGTCCATATTTTCACCCAAGACCTGCTGTCCCGCCTGCTCCGGAGAGGCCGCCTGCCCCTCCCGGGAGCCTTTTGCCGAAAGCGGCGCCCACGCGCACGGCGATCACTCGCATGACAGCCACGACCATTCGCATGACGGGGCCGAAGACCCCAAACGGGAAATCCGTCTTCTGGCCCTGTGCTCCGTCCTTTTTTTCGGCGCCCTGATCCTTGAAGACCGCATCGCCGGTCTGGCGGGCCGCGCCGGAGTTTACGCGGTGTTCGCCGTTCCCTACTTTCTGTGCGGGGTTTCCATTTTTCGAAGCGCCTGGGAACAGGCCAGGAAAGGCAGCTGGCTGAACGAGTTCACCCTGATGTGCGGGGCCACGGTGACGGCCGTCGCCCTGGGGCAACTGCCCGAAGCCGTCGGCGTCATGCTTTTTTACCGTATCGGGGAATTCTTTCAGGAACGGGCCTCCGCCGGGTCGCGGCGCTCCATCCGCGGCCTGCTGGCCTCCAAGCCCACCACGGCCCATGTGCTGGAAAACGGCGTGCCCGTGCAAAAGCGTGTGGAAGAGGTGGAAAAGGGCCAGTTGGTGCAGGTGCGCGCCGGGGAAAAAATCCCCCTGGACGGCCTGGTCACGGCCGGGGAGTCCCAGGTGGACCAAAGCCCCCTGACCGGCGAGTCCGTGCCTTTGTCCGTGGCCCCCGGCAGCGCGGTGCTGGGCGGGTCCGTCAACCTTTCCGGCGTGCTTACGGTGGAGGCCAGCGGCAGCTTTGCCGACACCCACATGGCCCGCATTCTGGAAATGGTGGAGCACGCCGCCACGCGCAAATCGCCCACAGAGCGATTTATCACCCGCTTTGCCCGTTATTACACCCCCGCCGTGGTGGCCGCCGCCTTTCTGGTGGCCGTCATCCCGCCGCTGTTCCTGTCCGGGGTTCTGGCGGACGCCACCTTCCACACCTGGGTGTACCGCGCCCTGGTCATGCTGGTCATCTCCTGCCCCTGCGCCCTGATCATTTCCATCCCCCTGGGCTATTTCGGCGGCATAGGCGCGGCCTCGCGCAGGGGCATCCTGGTCAAGGGCGGCAACGTTCTGGACGGGCTTATGCATGTGAACACCGTGGTTTTCGACAAAACCGGCACCCTTACCAAGGGCGTGTTCGAGGTTGTGCGGATCACCCCCGCGCCGGGCGTTTCCGAAGAAGCCGTCCTGCGGGCCGCCCTGTCGGCGGAAAGCTCCTCCAATCACCCCATAGCCCGCTCCATCCTGGCCCACGCCCGCAAGCGGGGCCTGCCCGAACCCGCCCCCGGCCCGGGCGACAGCGTGCGCGAAGTGCCCGGCAAGGGCATGGAAGCCGTCATCAACGGCAGGCGCTTCCTGGCCGGCAACGCCGCCCTGCTTGCCGCCCACGGCGTAGCGGCCGAGGACCACTACCACCCCGGCGCGCTGGTCCACGTGGCCGAAGGCTCCGCTTACCTCGGCAGCATCCTGGTGGCCGACGTCATCCGGCCCGAGGCCAAAGCCGCCGTCGCCTCCCTGAAACGGCAGGGCATGTCCACCTGGATGCTTACCGGCGACCGCGAGGCCTCCGCCGCCTGGGCGGCCGAAGAAGCCGGCCTTGGCGGCTTTACGGCGGAACTGCTTCCCGAAGGCAAGGTCGAGGCCATGCGCAAGCTGGGCGGCACCGAAAGCGCCGCCTTTGTGGGCGACGGCATCAACGACGCCCCCATCCTGGCCCTTTCCCGGGTGGGCATCGCCATGGGCGGCATGGGGTCCGAGGCCGCCATCGAAGCCGCCGACGCCGTCATTCTTAACGACTCGCCCGCCAAGGTGGCGGAACTTTTCCGCATCGCCAAAAACGTGCGCGCCGTCGTCTGGCAGAACATAGCCCTGGCCCTGGGCATCAAAACGGCCTTCATGGCGCTTGGCATCGTGGGGCTTTCCGGCCTGTGGGAAGCCGTCTTCGCCGACGTCGGCGTGGCCCTTTTGGCCGTGCTTAACGCCACACGGGTGATGAATAAGTAGCCCGGCTTTCGTTAATGGGAGATAAAAAACGCCGCGAAATCGGGGCCTGAGAGCACATTCCGCGTCAAACATCCGTTGCCGGGAAAGTTCACGGCTTGTGGGCCGCGCAAAGGGGGTATACAATGGGGGGCACACGTTTACGAGGAATACGGCTATGCGTCACGGTCCCTGGTGGTCTTCTCTTTTTTCCCGGCCCCCGCACATCAAATCCCTGCTGCTCTGGCTGGCCCCTGTTTGCATAGGCTGCGCGGCCGCCCTGCTGGCGTATGCGGCCAACTGCGCTTTTTCCTTTTTTACGGCCTGCGTCGGGCGCTGGTGGTGGTGGCCTTTTCTTTCCCTGCCCGCGGGCGGGATGCTGCTTACCCTGTACATGATCCGTTCGGGCAAAGGGGCGGAAGGCAGCGGCATTCCCCAGGCCCTTGCCGCCCAGCGGGTGGCGGACGACCCGGCGCGGATGAGCCGTCTGGTGACCCTGCGTCTGGCCCTTGTCAAATTTTTGTCCATCGTGGGGGGCATGGCCTCGGGTTTCGTGCTTGGACTGGAAGGCCCCACCGTGCAGATCGGGGCCAGCATTTTCTATTCCTTCCGCCGCTTTCTGTCTGTTGACGGCCCGTTGCAGCGCCGCCAGATCATCCTGGCCGGGGCCGCCGCCGGCATCGCCTCGGCCTTCAACGCCCCCCTGGCCGGGCTGATTTTCGCCTTTGAGGAAATGTCCTCCACCATCAAGGGGCACACTCCCGCCAAGCTGGTCATCGCCGTCATCCTGGCCGGCATGGTGGCCGGTCCGATATTCGGCTACCAAAGCTACTTCGGCCGCGTGCCCGTGCATTCCGGCATGCCCCTGCACCTTTTGCCCCTGGTTGCCGTTATCGCCCTTGCGGGCGGCGTTATAGGCGGGGCTTTTTCCTGGCTGGCCATACGCACCCACGTATGGCTGCCCTTGCCGGTCAGGCGCTGGTGCGCGCGCCATCCTTACCTGTTTGTCGCCGTCTGCGGGCTGCTTATCGCCGCCGCGGGCATGGGGGCCCCCATTTACGGCAGCGGGGCGGAGCTGACCAAAGAGGTTCTGGCCGGAAAGGCCGAGCTTTCCTGGCAATACCTGCCGCTGAAGTTCTCGGGCCTGTTGCTGACCTTTCTTACGGGCCTGCCCGGCGGCATATTTTCTCCTTCGCTGTCCATCGGCGCGGGGCTGGGCTCCTATTTCCTTCCTTTTGTCGATCCCCTGTGGCAGACGGAAATCACCGCCGTGGGCATGGTGGCCGTACTTTCCGCCGTGACCCGCGCGCCGCTGACCTCCGCCTTCATCATGATCGAGATGACCGACGGGCATTCCATGGTGCTGCAGGCCCTGGCTGCGGCCTTTATCGCCGCCTGGGCGGCGCGGTTCTTCCGGGTGCGCATTTACCACGAACTGGCCGCCCGCATGCTGCATTAGGATGCTCTCGAATTGATGGGGGGACTCTGCCGCCCCAACTTACTTAGAGGAAGCTTTCATGAAGCGCATACCCGTCCGGGAGTCCGCCGGCCTGTCCCTGTGCCACGATCTTGCCGAAATTGTTCCCGGAGAGCGCAAAATCACGGCATTTCGCCGGAACAAATGGACCGCCAAACTCTCACCCCGGCAACACGCGGGGGGCCGGCTTGTCCTGAACGGCAATCAGACCGACCAGCTCCCGGCACAGCTTGCTTAGCTCGGTAAAAGCGTCATTTTTGGCGAAAGTGGCTTCGTTCATATACAGGCGCTTGTTTACTTCGATCATGACGGATTCCACCCGGCTGTCCCTTCGGTAACAGGCCATGGGGACTATGCTGCCGCTATAGGGGAAGTTGATCCTCACGCTATAGCCGGCCTGCTCCATAAGGTTTTGCAGGCGGTCCGGCAAATTGTCCGGGGTATGAAAGGGGTCGGCGCCGATGCAGAAGTCCGGGTATCCCGGAATATCGGAGAAGGAATGGCAATCGATGATCCTGCACAGCCCGTGACGCCGGAGTTTATCTTTTACCTCCCGGGCTAAACGCGCGTGGTGAGGATCGTACAGCTCCGTCAAAACTTTCCGCCGCAACTCGTCGCTGTATTTCCTGAACCGTCCGCCATCTTCGAAATGGGTGTAAAACAGGCCGCGTCCGCGCCTGCTTTCCGGTTCATCGCAATCATTCCTGAAGCGCTCCACATCGCAAACGTGGCGGCTGAACCGCGGCTTCAGCGAGAGCAGGCCCTCAACGTGGAACAGTTGATCAACGTACAGGTCGGCTTCTCTGGAAACGTTCAGACGCAGGACCTCGTCAGGGCATGTGATGTCGCCGAGGTATACGGCGGGCAAATCAAGGCTGGAATGCGGAATGTGCAGGATGATGGAATCGAACATCTTTTAACCGCCGGCCGGTGAGTTGAGGGAAAAGGGGCGCCGCGCCTTGACCGCCGGAATCCCCTTCCAGAACATCTGACTACTTTACCGCCAAGAATAGAGGGGCTGCCGTTTAACGGCAACCCCTTGAATATTCTGGCGGAGAGGCAGGAATGACAGCTTAGACTATAACATATTGTAATTATACATATAAAATATAAAAATTACTCTTGATACCCCCAAAAATACCCCCGAAAGGTATTGATGTGTCGGGATTATTCCGGGCTGGTTCGGACGAACATATGAGTTGTGCCGCCAGCCTCATAAACATTTTCAGATGGAAAGATTATAGTTTAAAGGACATCAGATCAATTCCCTTTTAAAGACATGCGGGACAGTGCTGCGCCATAAGGTGTCTTAGCATGCTCTCAATCAGCATGCTCAAAGCATATGCTTCCATCTCAATTGAAGTTGGTTTTTGCGCATTGTTACGATACACAGGGCGGTAGAGAATGCTTTGAAGAAAGGCTTGGGCCCGCTGGCCTCGAAGGGCGGACAAAATCTGGATACTATTACATGCGATGGTATGGAGAAGGAACATCCCGTTCCGCCAATCCATATGATACTACATATGGTGGAGGGGGTGGTATAGGCCCATTCCATGTACGCTTGAGATCAACTTGCAAGGAAAAGAAGTTATTTGGTGGAAGTTTACAGGGGAGTGCAAGGATGAGGAATTGCGTTTTTAGTTCATCTGTAGTCATTCTCTCTGGTTCCCGCAATATTTTTGACTTAATTGGGATTCATTATACGACTGTTTATGCGACTTTTCCTGTATTCCATTACACAAGATAATAGTCGAGCATAGTGTCCTTCCTGCTTTAGGAGGTGCTGATTTGAAGAACTATCTTGAAGTGATGCGAGATGTGGTCCTCAGTTGGAGGGAGAGTAACGACCGTTATTACTGGGGTCATAAATGTTTTTAATTGTCCAAATGTTTAACCTATTGAAAAAAATGAATTTGCTCAGAGATGGCAATATTAGAAAAAATGCTCCCGGTAATAAAATAGATGAATTGCTATTAATTTTTTTAAGAAATTTTGTAGGCCAGGGATTTGAAGTTGGAATCGAATAATTTGCGAAAAAACGATCCGGTATCATTTGATTTGCGAATTATTATCATCGGAGGCGCGAAAATGCGCCAAACCCGGCGGTTCAGTATCAATTAACCTGCGAATTCACATGCAATATTTAAAGTTTCGTATTTTTGAAAAATGAAATATAGCCATGGCAGCCAAAGGAGGTTGCTGTGGCCCCCCCGATATAGAGTTACATTGATGGAATCGGGAAAACCTGAATACGCATAATACTGCTTCAGTCTATGAAACCTTTGAGCCGCAAGAAGCTCAACGATCAGCGTCACGGCTCGAAATACACCATACTCCCAAGCATGGCAGCTGGTTCAACATGGCTGAGATAGAACTCAGCGTACTGAAAGGACAATGCCTTGATCGACGCATCGCCGACATGCCTACCATGAAAGCCGATGTTCTGGCCTGGGAAAATCATCGCAACAGCGGCATGAACGCAATTAACTGGCAATTTAAAACGGCTGAAGCCAGGATAAAACTGAAAAGCTTTATTCGAAACTTTAAATATTACACGATACTAGAGTTGTGTCCTTTTTCTTTTTGGGGAGCACAGGAGCAACGCCTCTACACGGCATTATACAGGACCAGTGGAATGCATCGCTGGCTCCTGAGGACAGGAGCCGTGTTGGCGTTACCCTGCCCGTTTTTACAGGAGATGGGCCATGTTTGTGAACATTATTTTGGTATTCTTTCTGATGTATGCATTGGAAGCCAGACGCAACATTCCTTTTCTGTATACTTTTACGCTGGTCAAGTGCGCGTCAATACTTTTTCTTTTTGTTGCAACGGACTTCGGCTTGCTCTATTACGCTAAAATTTTATGGGCATGCGCCGCTGTAATTTCATTCGCATCCTCATTATATATCCGCAAGCCAAGGCTGGCTGATATATTTTCCAGGCGCCATTATGCGTTTATAGCGGCGATGGGCATTATTTTTCTTTTATTTTACAACGGAAAAATAATGGGATGGGACCCTTTTTTCTGGGCGGATTTTTCAAAGTACATCCAGATAAAAAACGACTATTGGTCATTGAATTCCATTGTTTTTTACACCGATCATCACCTTGCCTATCCCCCCGGTTTTGCGTTGTTTTCTTCAATATTTATGGGTCTGTTCCCCTACAGGGAATTCTCGCAATACCTGTCTTTTGTGACCCCGCTGATCTTTATGGCGCTGACGGTCATAAAACTGGGGCATGATTACCTTAGAGCCAATAACTACGTGAATTTTTTGCTTGTCTTGCTCTGTTTCGGCTTGCTGAAAACGCTTGGTCATGCGCATCCTATAAATTTTTTAAGCGCGGATATAGCTATAGCGGCTTTTTTCACCACGTGTCTTCTTGTGGCCCTGTTTGAAAAAAATATCTCCCTGGCCACGCTGTTTCTGGCGTTTACCTTGCCAGCCTTTACCCTGCTCAAATCAACCTGCGTGCTGCTTTCCCTGAGCGTTGTTTTGATTTTTTTTGTAAGAATCTATGCCCCCAGGCGAAAGGAGTCGGTTTCTTGTTTGCTTAAAGTCGCCCTCATTTGCGTACTGGCCGTCAGCCCGCTGCTGATCTGGGAGCATGTAATCACCGCGCGAGCAATCGCCTCCACTTCATCCCATCTGTCGATAGCACAAGTTCTGTCTTTTTTTGACCAGATGGACCCCGCGAAAACCTTAATGCTGCGCAATCTGGCAAATTACTTCTTCCTTGAGTCGGTTATATACATATACCCGGCATTTCTGCAGCCGCTGACGAGCACATTCGCGCTTCTTGTCTATGCATCCATATTGCTTGTTCTCAGCTACCGGAAAGAAAAAGGAAGGCAGTTGGCTTACCTGGCCTGTTTGCTGGGGACATTCGCCGGCTGGATTGTAACATATGTGCTGGTGATAACCTTTGTGCTGCCGGATGCCCTGGCCGACTATATAGTAAGCTATACATATAAGCGATATGTGGGGCAGTTCATATGCCCACTTTTTGCGGTCGCTGTTTTGGGATATGCGCTGCATCATGGCCAGGCTTTCATTCGTTCAAAAGCAAAGTTCTTGAAAGTTGCGGGCATTATCCTTATGGCGCTTATGCCGTTGTATGCCCTGGGCATATATCAGCGCGCGCATCCGCCTGTTGGCCATCAAAGCGGGCTGTTGTCCATATTTAAAGATGAATATGAAGAAAACTGGCGCGTAATTGACGCCGCGCAACAATTTATTATCCAAAATACGCCCGCTGGTTCACGGATATGGACGGTATTGAACAAATTTACCTCAAGCGAGGGCACTCCTTCACGCAGTTTCATGCAACTGGGCTTTGATCTTCACCCCTACCGGGAGAATCACCTTCGCTTGCGCATTAAACCTGAAATGTCCGATTTTGAAGCCAGGCGCACGCTTATAGAGGATGGAGCGACGCATGTTTTCTTTCTTTACCCGGGGCAGCGTCCGCTTCAGGCGTTTGGCGACTTCGTTCCCACCCCGCAAACCGCCTGCCCGGTGTTGATGGATATCCGTCCCTGGAAAGAAAATGTGGAAGCCGAGGCCAACGGCATTATCTTTTACGATGCCCCCTGGTGTAAAAAATAGCTTTCCTGAAGGCTTGCATGCTTGAGGGAGAACATGCCGCCGCCCATGCCCAAGGGCGCTGTGGGGTGGGCATGGCGATTTGCCCCAATTAATCCGCAAACTCGCGCTCGGCCTCCCAGGCCTCCACGTAATACAGGCTGGTGCCGGGATTTTTGGCCCAGGCTGTGGTGCGGTTGTAACGGACCTCGACGGGCCAGTCGCTGAAGCGGCGCAAAGCGTCTTCCAGCGAGGCCGCCCGCAGGCGCGTTTCCTGGTTTTGGCGCAGCTCTCCCTGAAAACCCCAGATATAGCGGATGGAAAACCAGTGCAGTTCCATGTCGTTCTCCTTGAGTAACCGGCCGGGCGGGGGCGGGTCCGGGCTCCGGAAGATTCCGGAGCCGAACCCGCGCCCCGTCCGGCGCGGCATTGATTGCCCCGCCGTTTACGCGTGCGCTCCGGGGAACAGCCAGCCGCTGACAAAGTAGAACACCACCAGCAGCACGACCCCCAGGATGATGGAGTTGCGCACCATGCTGATTTCTGTGGCGTTCAGAGGCTCGTATTCCATTTTCTGTATTTCTTCGTGAAACTTCACGTCATTCGTTTCTTTCATGAGATCCTCCCGAGCGAAACGCTCCTGATGCTGTGTAAAAACTTTCAAGAGCCTCTTGTCGCACCCGCCCGGAGCAAAAGGGACCGGGTGACGAAGCTGTTGGACAAAAAAAGCTGGTTGGAACCTACCCGGCCAGCGGGGGCTTGACGCCGTGGAAGAACAGCCACGAAATGAACAGGCCCACCCAGAGGATAAAGCCGAACAGGCACACGCAATACACCGCCGCCAGGCGGCCGATGCCTTCGGCCCACAGCTTGCGGAAGTTGGACACCAGGCCGATGGTGAAGAAGGTAAGCGCAAAGAAAATCGTGCGCAGGGAGTTGATCACCCCGGTGACCGCCTTGCCCATGGCCGCCCCGCCGTTAACCTGCGTGCATATGAAGAGCATCAGCAGGAAGGTGACGACGTACCCCAGCACAAAGCGCGGAAAGCGCGCCCACACTTCGGACAGGCCCATGCGCTTGCCGTCGCTGTTCGGTTCGAACTTGGTGCACCAGATATAGGCCAGCACAAAGGACCAGACGCCGATAAACACGTCGATGAAGATCTTCACGGTGGTGGTCACCATGACGATCCAGCCTTCCTGGTACTTCAGCCCGTCGGCCGTGAGGGCTTTGGCCCGGATCAGGGCGTCGACAATGGCCCCGCTGGCGATGGCCCCGCCGTCGGACTTGACCGCCAGGCCCATCCAGCCGCCGGCCACCATGGGTTCGTTGTGCAGAAAATGCTGGGCCACAAAGGGCAGAACCAGCATTTCCACGCAGGTGAACACCACCACCAGCGAAGAAACCATAATGGGCACCACCGGCCGGGAGCGGATGGCCCCGCCCGTGGCTATGGCGGCGGAAACGCCGCAGATGGAAATGCCGGAAGCGAGCGGCGCGGCCCACTCGCGGCTGAATTTGAAGTACTTGCGGGCCACGTAATACACCACGGCCCAGTAAATCAGGTAGGCTTCAACAATGGCGCACAGTCCCCGGAAAATGATGGAAGAGGCCAGGCCCATGGCTTCGGCCGCTTTCACGCCAAGTTCGGCGCCCAGGATGACGATGGCGATTTTGACGAACATTTCCGGGCGGCAGGCTTCCTTCATCTTGTCCACCAGACCGGGCATGAAGTTGCCCACAAGCACCCCGGCCACCAGGGCCACAATGTAGCCGGCCTCGCCCGTCAGGCCCATGGCCCAGGAAATATTGAAGCTTTTGAGGTTGTCCGGCGTGACCGCTATATAGGCGAAGCTGCCGAACGAATAGCACAGGTAGGAAATGAAAAAGATAAGGGTGAATCCCACGACGAACTTGCGGATGTCGTCGCCCAGGGCGCGCACCCCTATGCTCAGAATCACCGCCAGAATGACGTAGGTGACCAGCAGGGAGCCGGTGCCGTTAAGAAAGCCGTACCCTTTGGACGTGGCCTGAAAAATCTTGGCGGGGTCAATCCAGGTGTTGGCCTTGACCACCCAGCCCAGGGCGTCAACGCCGACCAGATTGAGCATTGCCAGAATAAAAAGGAACGCGCCCGTGATCAGGGCGATTTTGTCCTCTGTCCAGCCGACCTTCGTACTCATTTGCAACTCCTCGCATGCTGTGTGTTGTCGTTCGCCTCGGGCCGTATGCGGGCCGTGCGTGATTGCGGCGGAAAAGCAAAGAGCGTTCCAGAAATCGTACCGCGCTATTCCGGTATGTTATGGAAAAGATCCCGCAAAAACTGTAGCCTCAAGGCAGCAGGGCGTATAGTCCGGGCGGCATTGCCCTTTGGAAAAAGGCCTTCTATACGTAGGGAGAAACAAGGAACACCGCGCATGCGCGTTCTGCCCTATTCGCTGCAAGGCCGCTTTCTGACCGGCCTGCTCGCCGTCATCCTGGTGATGGGGATTTTTTTCGCCTTTGCCCTGCATGAGCATATGAAGGAGCTGTTTCTTTCCGAGGCGCGCGCCAAGGCCAACCTTATGGCCTCGCACACCGAGGCCATCCAGGACTACGTGCGCGAAGTGCTGCGCCCGGCTATCTCGCACGCCATCAAGCCCGATGCGTTCATCATCGAGGCCATGTCCACCTCGTTCGTCACCCGGCACATACTCAGCGCCCTTTCCACGGAAGAAAGCGACTTTACCTACCGCCGCGTGGCGAAAAACGCCCGCAACCCCGAATATGAGGTGAACAGGGAGGAAAGCGAGTATTTCGAGCGCTTTGCCTCCAAGCCCGGCCTGACCCGCATTGAGCGGACGGCGCGCGTTCAGGGCAGGGAATACCTGACCGTCGCGCGGCCCGTGTATTTTTCCGCCGACTGCATGCATTGCCACGGCGACCCCAAGGACGCGCCCGCCGTGCTGCTGCGCATGTACGGGGACAAGCGCGGTTTTTGGCGCAAGCCGGGCGAGCTTGCGGGCCTGGATATCATTTCCGTGCCCGTGGAAAGCGCCTCCGGCTCCATAAGCCGTTCCGTCACCGTCTTTGCCGTGTTTTTCGGCACCGGCATGCTGATTTTGCTGCTGGTGGTGCAGTTTTTCTTCAACCGCCTGGTGGTGCACAACCTGCGCCGGGTGGGGGCCATCCTGCACAGCCGCTTTTTCCGGGAAGAAGAGGAAAAGGGCCTGCTGGCCCCTTTGCAGAAAGAAGAGGAAATCGAAGGCATGGTCCGGGCCATCGAGCGCATCGCCACCCATCTCAGCGACGCGCGCCTTCAACTCAGAGATTACGCCAAAAACCTGGAAAGCATGGTAAAGGACCGCACCGCCGACCTGGAAAGCGTGGCGAGCGAACGCAGCGCCGACGTAAGCATGTTCGTGCGCCTGCTGGGAGGACTAAGCGGCAATGTGGAAAAGCTGGAGCTTCTGCGCACTTCGCTGGAACTTATCGCCCGGCATTTCGGGGCGCGGCGGGCGGTGTACGCCTGCGGGCTTTCCGGATCCGACTTCATGGTCTGGCCTCCGCTGGAAGGGGGAGACGCCGCCCTGGACCCCGGACAAAAACAGGAACTGGCCCGCCAACTGCCCCTGGGGCAGCCGGAACTTTCGCCCCACGTCTGGCACATTCCCGTGCAGACCTCGGGCCAGAGCCGGGGCGTACTTGGCCTGTACTGGGACAATGCCGCCCCGCCCAGGGAACAATTGTCGCTGGCGCTGGCCTTCGGCCACCAACTGGGTATCGCCCTGGACAACCTGGATGCCCTGGACGCCCTGCTCCGGCAGAACTCCCTGCTGGATTCCCTTGTGGAAGGCATCTCCGATCCCCTTATCCTGGCCGAGCGCGACAGCGTGCCGCTGATCGCCAACGCCTCGGCGCGCCTGCTGGCCGCGCGCCTTCCGGGCGGTTCCGTGGACGCTCCGCTGCCCGCCCTGCTGGAACTGATGCTGGGCGGCCGCGCGCCCGGCGCGGACCTTTCCCAGCCCGGACGCCACGACGTGGATCTTGGGGAAAGCGGCAGCTTTGCCGTAAGCGTGTACCCCCTGCCGGCGGGCAGCGGGCACGCCGACCGGGCGGTCATCCACATCCGCGAGACCACCAAGGAGCAGATCATGCTTCTGCACCTGCGGCAAAACGACAAACTGGCCGCCGTGGGCCGCCTTGCCGCCGGGCTGGCCCACGAGATCAACAACCCCCTGGGGGTCATCCGCTGCTATTCCGAGTTGCTGGGCAAAATGTCCCTGGGCGAACAGGGCCGCGCCGATCTGGACGTGATTTTGCGCCATGTGGATCAGGCCCAGTCCGTATTGCGGGACATGCTGGACTTTTCACGCCCGCACAGCCCCTGCCCCGGTCCCTGCGACGTGGCCGAACTGCTGGGGTCCACGCTGGAGCTCTTTCGCCCCAAGGCGCGCTCCCTGCGGATGGGAATGGAACTGGATCTTCCCCGGCCCCCCGGCCTGGTCCGGCTGGACGCCCGCATGCTCAAACAGGTTGTCGTCAACCTGCTGCTGAACGCCTTTGACGCCGTGCGCGAGGCCCAGCCCAGGGGCGGGGGCCGCGTGCTTGTCCGCGCCGTGCGGGACGACGCGGCGGGAACCCTGGCCATTTCCGTGGCCGACAGCGGCGGCGGCATAAAGGCCAGGGACAGGGACAAGATTTTCGATCCCTTCTTCACCACCAAAGCGCCCGGCGCGGGCACGGGCCTTGGGCTGACCGTCACCTTCGGCATGGTGCGCGACATGGGCGGCCGCCTCGACCTGACCTCTCCCTCCCCGGAAAGCGCGGAAAACGCCGGGGCCGTCTTCACCGTGACCCTGCCCCTGGAAAGCCCGGAATTCCGGGAAAACCCGGCAACCCCGAAGCATCCCGCGTCCTCGGCCTTATCCTCCCCCCCGGCCTGTGCAAAAACTTCGGCGCATCAGCAAACCCCGGCACATCCGGAGGCTCCGGCATGGCCGGAAACCCCGGCCTTTCCGGAACGGAAGGAGGAACCCCCGCATGATCGCTGAACGGAAAGTGCTTGTGGTGGATGACGAGGCGGACTTCGCCAGGGGGCTGGCCCGCCTGATCCTTGCCGATTTTCCCCACCTGGCCGTCAGAACGGCCTTTTCCGGTGAAGAGGCGCTGCGCTCCATGGACGAGACGCCGCCGGACCTTTTGCTGCTGGATTTGAACATGCCGGGCATGCACGGTCTGGACGTGGTGCAGGAGGCGCTGGCCCGGCAGCCGGAGCTTTCCATCGTGGTCATCTCCGCCCACGGCAGCGTTGAAACCGCCGTGGCCGCGCTGAAAAGCGGGGCCTGGGATTTTTTGACCAAGCCGGTGCGCAGCGAGGATCTGCACCGCGCCATCGCCAAAGGCTGCGAGCGCGCCCGACTGCTTGGGGAAAACAGCCGTCTTAAGATTCTGGCCGCGCAGTCGGAACAGGGCGGGCGGCTGATCGGCGGCTCCGCCGCCATGCGCCGCCTGCGCGAAAGCATCCGGGCCGTGGCGGCCTCGTCCTATACCGTCTTTGTCCAGGGCGAATCGGGCTCGGGCAAGGAACTGGCGGCCGAGTCCATCCACAGGCTCAGCGGCCGCAGAGACCGCCCCTTCATCAAGGTAAACTGTCCCGCCATTCCCGAACAGTTGTTGGAAAGCGAGTTGTTCGGCCACGCCAGGGGGGCCTTTACCGGGGCCGCATCCAGCCACAAGGGCCTGTTTCTGGAAGCCTCGGGCGGCACCCTGATGCTGGACGAAATAGGCGACATCCCCCCCGGCATCCAGATCAAGCTGCTGCGGGTGCTGCAGGACGGCATGGTGCGCCCCGTGGGTTCCAACCGGGCCGTCCCGGCCGACACGCGCATCATCGCCGTCACCAACCAGGATCTGGAGCGCAAAATCAGGGAGGGAACGTTCCGTGAGGATCTCTTTTACCGCCTCAACGTCCTTGCCGTGCGCACGCCCTCCTTACGCGAACGCAGGGAAGACATCCCCCTGCTGGCCTCTTCCTTTCTGGCCAAGGCCTGCGCCGAAATGGGCGCGCAGCCCAAGCGCGTTTCCCCGGACGCCATGGCCGCCCTGTGCGGCCGCGACTGGCCCGGCAACGTCCGCGAACTGCAAAACGCCATGCGCCGTCTGGCCGTGTTCGCGGAAGGGCCGGAAATAACCCCGGCCCACCTGCGCGTTAACGGCGGGCGCGACCCGGCCGCAAACCCCCGCAAAAATCCCCTGTCCTACACTGAAGCCAAACAGGAATTTCTTGAATCCTTCACCCGCCAGTACATGAAAGACATGCTCAAGCATACCGGCGGCAACGTCTCCGAAGCAGCCCGCCTTTCCGGCATCGGCCGCGTCTCGCTGCAAAAGCTCCTGCGCCGCATAAGCCTCGACGCCGGCGAGTTCCGCAGGTAAGGCCGTTTTTTCGCCGGAGGGCGGAGCCCTCCGGGCCTCCCGCCAGGGACTTACGTCCCTGGACCCTGATCTCTTTTACCCTGCCCTTGCCTGGGCCTTTGCGGGCGCGCCAGCCAGATGACGGCGATGAGGGCAAGGAAGGCGAGGGAGCCGAGCCAGTAGATTTCGGTCGCGGCCAGGATAAAGCCCTGGCGTGATATTTCCCGTTCCAGCCAGGCGGCGGCCTGCTGGAAGGAAAGGCCCAGGGACCGCAGGCCGCGCAGGGCGTCTTCGGCAAAGGGGTTGTAGGGGGTGACGTGTTCGGTAAGGCGGGTATGGTGCAGGGCTTCACGCCGCTCCCACAGGGTGGTGATGACCGAAGCGCCGATGGCCCCGAACAGGGTGCGGATGAAGTTGAACAGGCTGGCCGCGCCGGCCATTTGGGCGGGTTTGAGATCCGCAAAGGTCAGGGTGGTGATGGGCACGAAAAAGCAGGCGATGGCGGCACCCTGGACAAACTGCGGCCAGGCGATGAAAAAAAAGTCCATGCCCGGCCAGAAGTGCGTGCGGACATACATGCACCCGGCAAAGATCAGAAAGCCGAAGGAAATGACCACGCGCAGATCGGTCTTATGGGAATAGCGGCCCATAAGGGGGGCGATGAATACGGGCAGAAATCCTATGGGGGCCGAGGCCAGCCCGGCCAGCGTGGCGGTGTAGCCGAAATGGGTTTGCAGCAGCAGGGGCAGCAGCACCACGGTGCCCAGATAGATCATCATGCCCAGACTGATGCAGATCACCCCGATGCTGAAATTGCGCGAACGGAACAGCGACAGATCCACCACCGGGTTCTTGTCCGTCAGCTCCCAGGCCACCAGCAGCGTAAGGCCCACCACGGCGATAACGGCCAGGGTGACTATTTCCGCCGAATTGAACCAGTCCAGTTCTTTGCCCCGGTCCAGCATCATCTGCAACGCGCCCACGCCAAGGACCAGCAGAGACAGCCCCACGTAGTTCATGGGGCGCGAGGCGCGCGCCGTCTCGCGCCCGCGCAGCAGCCGCCCGGCCATCAGCAGCACCACGGCCCCGAACGGCACGTTGATAAAGAAGATCCAGCCCCAGTGCCAGTTGTCGCTGATGTATCCGCCAAGCACCGGCCCGAAAATGGGGGCCACGGAGACGGTCATGGACCACAGGGCAATGGCCATGTTGCGATTGCGCCTGGGATAGCTGTTCAGCAAAAGGCTTTGGGCCAGGGGCATCATGGGACCGGCCACGGCCCCCTGGAGCACGCGGAAGACCACCAGCATGCCCAGGCTGGTGGAAACGCCGCAGGCGAACGAAGCCAGGGCGAACAAGGCCGTGGACCACAAAAACAGGGAGACTTCCCCCAGGCGTTTGGCCAGCCAGCCGGTGACGGGCACGGCGATGGCGTTGGCCACCCCGTACGAGGTGATCACCCAGGTGCCCTGGGAGCTTGAAGCGCCCAGATCCCCGGCAATGGTGGGAATGGCCACGTTGGCGATGGTGGTGTCCAGCACCTGCATAAAAGTGGCCAGCGGCAGGGCCACGGTAAGCAGGGCCAGAGGAAGGCCGGACAGGGGGGGGAGCTCCGGCGGCCCGCCGCCGGAAGGCGGCTTACGCGGGGGCGGATTCCCGGAAGGCGGATTCCCGGAAGGCGCGGACAGAGGCGGCCCCTTCCCGGCGGCGGAAGGGCCGGAAAGTTTGTGCGGAGGGGGCGGTTCCCCGAGGGGTCGCGGCCCTGTCATGGCCTTGGGCCTCCGGCGTTGCGGGTGGGGCGGTCAGGGCTGGTGGGAATCCGAATGGGAGGCGATGATGCTTTCTATCTCCTGGTTGATGGACTCCAGATTCTGATCCAGGGCTTCGGTGGAAAATACCGGCGTTTCCGGCCCCTGGCCCGGCGACGTCGCCAGCATGGAGCCCCCGGCGTCGCGTACGTCCACGCTTACCGAACAGGAAAGCCCCACCAGAAGCGGCGAATTGCCAAGCTGCCCTGGGTCCAGGGCTATTTTCACCGGAATCCGCTGCACCACCTTGATCCAGTTGCCTGTGGCGTTTTCCGGCGGCAGCAGGGAAAAACTGCTGCCCGTTCCGGCGGAAAAGCCCACCACCGTGCCCGAGTAGGTGACGGAGGAACCGTACATGTCCGCCCTCACCCGGGCTTTTTGCCCGATGCGCATGCGCCCGATCTGCACTTCCTTGAAGTTGGCGTCCACCCATACCCCGTCAAGGGGCACCACGGCCATAAGCGGATCGCCGGGGTTGGCATGGGCGCCCACCTGCACGGCGCGCTTGGCCACCTGTCCGCTTGCCGGGCTTTTTATTTCGCAGCGCTGGAGGTTCAGCCAGGCTTCGCGCAGTTGATGGGCGCGCAGCCGCACCAGGGGCTGCTCGGGCAGGGGCGTGTTCAGCAGCAGCGCCCGGTTGGCTTGCAGGGCGTGTTCGGCAATGCGCAAAGCCGCCGCCGCCTGGGCCACGTTGTCGCGGGCGTGGCTTAATTCTTCGGCGCTGACGGAAAGGGCGGTCTTGCGGTCCCGGCGGCGATCGTAATCGCCTTCCGCCCTGGTCAGTTCGGTACGGCGCAGGGAGATGACGGCGGCCAGGCGTTCCGATTCCCTCATCATGCCCTGGGTCTGACGCACGGCGTCGGCCAGGGAGGAACGCGCCCGCTCAAGGGCCAGGCGCGCGTCGGCGTCGTCAAGGCGCGCCAGAACCTGGCCTTCGCGCACCATCTGGGTGTTGTCGACGTAAATGTCCTTTACCGTGCCGGAAACGCGGGGCGACACGCGCACCAGGTTGCCCGCCGTATAGGCGTCGTCGGTGGATTCGATGTCGCGCAGGAACAGAACCCAGTAGCCGGCCCAGCCCCCGCCCAGCAGCAGAAACAGCAGGCAGATGCCCCCGATGAGGCGCGCCCGCCTGGCCCTGGCCGCCCGCAGGGAAACTTCGCGCAGCACCGCCCGCGCATCGCCGCCGTCCGGGCCAGAGTGTTCCGCCCGCGCGTCGCCGCCGTCCGGGTGAAGGTTTTCCGCGTCCGGCGACGTATCTTTCCGCTCTGTTGTGCTCATGGTTTTCTTAAGCGCCGCGTTACGCCCAAAATGCCGCGCCGCCGCGATGGCGGGGGGCCGGGGCCGCGCGCTTTATCCAATTCGTAGGGAGAAGTCCCGTTCCTGTCAACCCGGTTTGCCCTCTTGCGGGCTTTCAGGTATGTCCGGCCGAAGGAGTTTCTATGTCCGCATCCCCTCTTACCGCCGCCCTGGTCTTTACCGGCGGCACCATCGGCATGGAACCGGCCCCCGACGGGTCCGTGCGGCCCGCCCTGGACGCCGGGGCGCTGCTGGCCGAAATGCCCGGCCCCCTGCCCGACGGGGCGCGTCTTCTGCCCGTTCCCTGGGCAAACCTGCCCAGCCCGCACATGACCCCGGCCCTTATGTTCCGCCTGGCCAAAGACGTGCAGGCCCTGCTGGACCGCGCTGACATCGGCGGGGCCATTGTCGCCCACGGCACGGACGTGATGGAGGAAACCGCCTTCATGCTCGATCTGCTGCTTGATTCACCCAAGCCCGTGGTCATCACCGGGGCCATGCGCTCGCACGGCGAGCCGGGCTACGACGGCATCCGCAACCTGGCCTCGGCCCTGCGCGCCGTGGCCCTGCCCCTGCCGCCGGGGCTAGGCGTGGTGCTTTTGATGACCGACAAACTTTTTGCCGCGCGCGAAGCCACCAAGGTGCACTCCATGGGCGTGGACGCCTTTGACGCGCCGGGGGCGGGCCCGCTGGGCTCCTGTGTGGCCGGGGGGGTGCAGCTTTTCCGCATGCCCGTGCCCCACGCGCCTTTGCCCGCAAAATGTCTGGAACCCGCCGTGGATCTTGTCGCCATGGCGCCGGGCATGGACGGCTATCTCCTGGCCGCGGCCCGCGGACGCGGGGCCAGGGGCATAGTGGTGGAAGCCTTTGGGGCGGGCAACGTACCCCCCGCCGCTTTGGCGGAAATCGAACGGACCCTGGCGGCGGGCGTCCCCGTGGTGGTGACCTCCCGTTGCGTCGAAGGCGGGGTATGGCCCGTCTACGGATACAGCGGCGGAGCCAACGATTTGCGCGACATGGGGGCCATTCTGGGAGGAAACCTGCGCGCCCAAAAGGCCCGTATCCTGCTGATGCTGGCCCTTGGCCTGGACGCCGAACCGGGTCCGGACGGCGTCGCCGCCGCCTCCGCCCCCGGCCCGGACGCCCTGGAGCGCGCCCGCCGGGTGTTCGAGAGGTTTCCAAACGGGTAGTTTTTCAGCCCTTGGGGTCGGGAGTTTTTTACGGTTCTTCGGACCGGAAAGATCCGCCCGGAAAGGCTCCCTTACCCCCGCGCGGCATCCAGCAGCGCCCGGGTCAGCAGCGGCGCGTCGGCCAAAGGCGCGCTGCGCGGGGACACAAGCGGCACGCTCTTCAGCCGTATGCCCCGGTCCTTGAGCATGTTCCCGGGCAGGCCGCCGGGGTAGTGTTTGTTTTCGGCGTCCACCAAAACCAGCGAAAGATGGTCGGAAGGCCGGGAGCCGGGAGCGTCGGCCAGCAGGGGACGCAAAAGGCGCTCCACCTGCATGGCCAGGGTATGCCCCATAAGTTCCGGATCCTGTCCCAGATTGGGAACGAACACCTTGGGACAGCGGGCGTCGGCCACGGCGCGGCCCACTCCGGCGGGCAACAGGTTGGCCACCAGGCTGGAATAAAAGCTGCCCACAGGGTAGCAGATGCATTCGGCGTTCATGATGCGCCGGGCGTTGCGGGCGTCCGCGGCGACGCGGGCCGGGGCGGACGATTCCAGCGAGGCGGTCAGCCAGATGTCCTCTATGGGCGCGGTGATGCAGGCGCTTTCCTTGCCGGTGAACCTGTGCTGGCCCACGATGACTTCGCCCGTGGCCAGGCGCACGGCCAGATGCGCCGGCGCGGAAGCCACGGGCCGCACCATGCCCCGCGCGCGCACCATGCGCGAGAACAGGGCGATGACCGGTCCCATGCGCCGGTTGTGCATAAGATAGCCCGCCGTCAGGATCAGATTGCCCACATTGGCCCCGGCCAGGGGGAAGTCTCCGGGCATGTGCAGGGCGAACCAGGTAAGGTGATCCTGAATGATGCCGCACATGGGCTGGGGGATCTGGCGCAGCAGGGGATGTTTGCCGCGCGCCAGGCGCACCATTTCAGCCTTGAGGGCGCGGGGGGGATCGTCCTTGGGCAGCCGGTAGGCGAACAGGGTGTAAATTTCGGGGTTGCCGTGCACGTGATCGTCGGCCAGCGCCATGATGCGCGAACGCACATCCCCCACGGCGGGCATGGAAAAGGCCCGGCGCAGGGTGGCGGAGCTGCCTCCGGAATCAAAGGGCGTGATCAGGTGAATGGTGTTGTGGGTATGGTGGGTCAGTTCGTGGGCCGTTTCCTTAAGGGCGGTGCCGCCGCTGAAAAAAACGATGCGCGGACCCAGGCGCGGATTCGGCGCGGGGCCGGAAGCGCCGTCCCCGGCGGCGGCCGTTTTCCGCGCGTCCACGTCAGCCCCCCGGACCTTTGGACGCCGGAATGTTCCGGTTTTCCCGGCTGTTCTGGACAGCGCCGGGGGGGCTTGCCGCGGGTTCCGCCGCTTTTTGTCCGGGGCCGGCCTCCCCGGGGGCGGAGGGCGGAGAGGAAGGCCGGGCGGGGAGCACGCGAAAACGCCGGTACAGTCCCCAGCCCGCCCCGGCGCAAAGCAGCAGCGCCACGACGATCACCTCGTAGCGGGCAAGGGTGCCCAGCATGGCGGCCAGAGCCTGGGCGAAAAGATAGCCTCCCCAGCTGAACAGCGTGGCCCACACCACCGCGCCCAGGGCGTTCAGCGCCATAAAACGCGGGGTGGGGATGCAGCTGAGCCCCAGAAACACCGGAGCGATGTTGCGCAGGCCGTAAAAAAAGCGGAACAGCAGGGCGAACAGGGTAAGCCCCACGGGCCGGGCGCGCATTTTTTCCGCAAGGGCGCTCACCCTGGCCGCCGCGCGCGGAAAGCGCGCCAGCAATGCCCTGCCCTTGAAGCGGGAAAGGAAAAACATCCCCTGGTCGCTGAGTGTGCTGCCGACGACCGCGCAGACGATAATCCAGGGGACGGAAAGATAGCCCTGGTGGGCCATGAATCCGGCCACCAGCACCACTGTTTCGCCCTCAAGCATCGTGCCCAGCAGTACGGCAAGGTAGCCGTAACTGGTCACCAGTTGGGCCGTGGCGGTATCTTGCAGCATAAAAGCGCTTATTCCTTCTTTTCTCCGTGTTCAGGCCCCTGGGGGAGTTCCCGTTCCTGCTCGGCCCTGGCGATTTCGCGGCCGTGCTCGGCGATGGCCCGCACATCCTTTACGGAACGGCGCGCCCGCAGAAACCAGATGGCCCCGGCCAGGACCGCCACGCCGATGAGCGCGTAAAGAATGCCGTGTCCCACGGTTTCCATGATATGCATGAAAGCTTTGCCGGAGTAGTACCCGCCAAAGGAAAACGTCAACGCCCAGATGCCCGCGCCGATGAAGTTGAGGATAAAGAACTTTCTGTGCGTCACTCCGCTGATGCCCAGCAGAATGGGCGTGACGTTACGTACCCCGTAGACGAAGCGGAATCCCAGAATCAGGGCCGTATCGTACTTTTTGAACAGGCTGGCCGCCTTGTCCACCTTGCGGGCGATGCCCGGAAAGTAGCGCAGCACCGACTCGCCTTTGTACTTGCCCAGGCTGAACATGACCTGATCGCTGGCGAAGCTGCCGCAAAAGGCGCACAGAGCGATGAGCCAGGGGTCCAGACCGAACCGCTGGGAAAACATGCCCGCGATGATGACCACGGTCTCGCCTTCCAGAAAGGTCCAGATCAGGATGACGAAGTAGCCGTAATCTCTGAGCATGTCCTTGGGGTCCACCTCAAAGTGGAAGGCGGCGTAAATCAGGCCGCACACCGCAAGGACCAGCGGCAGGAAAATGTACCAGTAGGTACGCAGAAGCTTTCGCAGTTCAGGACTGAGCATGTATACCCCGCATCGGCCGGATCGCCGGCCGGGAAGGCCCGTTGCGGAACCGCCCTTTGCCGCGCCGCCCGGTGGAAAAACCGGGGGAGCGGCAAAGGGCCAAAAAAGCTATTTTGCCGCCAGACCCAGACGCCGCACCATTTTTTCCGCCGCCGCCAGCACAAAGGCGTCTTCGTCCATGGCGGAGCGTTCCTCCGGCTTCATCAGCAACTCCGGCGCGTTTTGCAGATCCTTGCGCGGCGTAACGCCAAAGGCGGCATCAAACGAATCGGTGAAGTACATGTTCTGAAAATCGGCGAACTTCAGGGCGTGGGCTGTGGCGTCCAGCACGCAGTACTCGTCCGGGGCCAGCAGCCCGTGGGCTTTGGCGGCCTTAAGCCCGGCCAGGCACTCGCCGCCCTGGGTGCAGGCTATGTGTCCGTGGCGGTTGGCTTCCAGCATGCCGTCCATGATGGCCTGCTCCGTCACCTGCATGACCTGAAAGGCCCGCTCCCCGCCGATGCGCGTGTATTCTTCCGCCAGGTGACGCACCCGGGGAAAGGACACGGGATTGCCGATCATGGCGGCCTGGGCCACGCTGGGCGTGACCTTCACCGGAGCGTAGGAACGCTTGTCCTCCGGCGCGGCGTAATAGCGGTACACCGGGTCGGCGTGATGCGACTGCACCCCGAAAATGCGCGGCAGCCGGTCAATTATGCCCAGGCGATGCAGCTTGAGAAAGCCGCCCATAACCGCGGTGACGTTGCCCGCGTTGCCGATGGGCACGAAAACGCACAGCCCGTCCATGTTCCAGTCCAGCCACTGGGCCGTTTCAAAGGCGTAGCTTTCCTGGCCCAGGATGCGCCAGCTGTTCTTGGAGTTAAGCAGGGCCACCCGGTAGCGGTCCGCCAGATATTCCACCACTTTCATGCAGTCGTCAAAAACTCCCGGCACCTCCAGCACCACGGCTCCGCTGCCAAGCGGCTGCGAAAGCTGCTGCGGCGTCACCTTGCCGTGCGGCAAAAGCACCACCGACTTTACCGGCGCGCCCACGTACGAGGCGTAAAGCGCCGCCGCCGCCGAAGTGTCGCCCGTGGAGGCGCACACCGTCAGCACCTCGTCCCACTGGTGCCTGCGGGCCTGGGCTTTTACGTAGCTGAAGGCGCAGGCCATGCCCCGGTCCTTGAAGGATGCGCTGGGGTTTTGCCCGTCGTTTTTGTAGGCGAAACGCGCGCCCACCAGCTTTTGCAGCGCGGGCGCGGCGTCGATGACGGGGGTGTTGCCCTCGCCCAGAAAGACGATGTCGTCTTCTTCAAGCACCGGGGCCATCAGTTCGTAAAAACGGAAAATGCCCCGCAAGGCCCGGTTCTTGCCCGCCGCGCGCGCATCGAACAGCGCCCGCCATTCGGCGCCGGACCGCGCTTTCAGGCTGTCAAAGGCTCTGTCCTCCAAAAGCAGCACCTCGCCGCAGCCGGGGCAGGTGTACAGCAGTTCGTCTATGCCGTGTTCCTTGCCGCAGCCAAGGCATTTGTAACGCATGTCGCCGCGATAGGAGGGAAAATCTGTATGCATGTCGCTCGCTCGTTTTATGGTGGATGAAATGCTTAAGGCGCCATACCCCTTGGCTCCCGGTTCCCGGCCTTTTCGGGATCCGCTCGAAAAGGCCGGGAACCGGAAGCCGGGGAGGCACTCCCCGACGGGGTATGGACAAAACCTTATGCAAACTTCAGTCTTTTTCTTTCCTTTTCAGCCAGGGTTTTTCCTCGCCGCGGCGGAGACGGCCGATATTTTCCCGGTGAGCGTACACCACCAGCCCGCCGATGACCAGGGAAAGGAAAAAGGCGGGCCATGTTCCGGTAAAAAGCAGCAGCAGCGCCAGTACGCAAACCATGGTCAGGGAACCGGCGGAAACGAAACCGGTCCGCCAGATGACCAGGATGCACGCGGCCCCGGCGGCGGCAAGCTGCAGAGGGGCGATGCCCAGAAACACGCCGACCGTGGTGGCGACTCCCTTGCCGCCCTTGAATTTCAGGAAACAGGAATACATGTGCCCCAGCACCACGGCCAGGCCGATGGGATAGGCCAGGTGCGACAGCGGGCCGCTGGCTCCGGCGTAGATCACGACGGGCAGAAAGCCCTTGAGCAGATCGCAGGCCAGGGTGAGCATGCCCCACTTGAATCCGCACAGCCGGGCCACGTTGGTGGCTCCCACGTTGCCGCTGCCGCCCGTGCGCGGATCCACGCCGCAGAACAGCTTTGCGATGATCAGCCCGAAGGGGACGCTGCCCAGCAGGTAGGCCAGAACGCTGAGAAGGACGAGGAAAAAGTAGAACATGCCGAACGCCCCACTCACGCTTCGCGCGCTTCGAGGATTTGTATTTCGTTCATCAGGGGGTCGATTTTGCCGAGCCGCACCTGGATGCGCTGCCCGGGGCGCGTTTTTTCGTCAAACTGCCGCCGCCTGCCGCGCGCGATAAGCTGCGCCCAGGGCAGGGAGACAGTGACAAAGGCTTCGTTTTCGTCGGTGACCACCGAATCCCACCAGATCTTATCCCCATGCTGGCGGAAAAACAAGAGTTTCCAGTACCGGGGCCGGAAGCGCTGCACCTGCCCCACGGCGTCCTGCCGGGATGAAATCAGGGGAAACAGCGCGGCCAGGGCTTCGGCGGAAAGACGGGGCGTGCCGGTCCGCAAAAAGCTGACCGCCTGCCCCTGGTTGAGCAGATCCACGTAACGCCGGATGGGGGAAGACAGGGTGGCGTAAGCGGACAGACCCAGCCCGGCGTGGCGGCGGGGTTGCATCTCCAGCACGGCCGGGGGCAGAATGCGCACCACGCGGGCGATGTCCTGCGGTTCGGTCCAGACCCCCGAAAACTCGCGGGGGATGGTCACATCCTGGGTGCGAAAAAGCATGGGCACGTTTTTTTCCCGCGCCCATGCGCCAAAAAGCCCGTTGCACAGCACCATAAGCTCGCCCACCACCAGGTGGGCGCGGTAGACCGGGGGGGAGCTGTCAATATGCACCACAGCGCCCGCGCCCCGGCCTTCCACGCGTACATCCGGGTCCGGGCGCTCGGTGATGACCGCCCCGGACTCCAGGCGCGCGGCCTGAAGCAGCCGGGCCAGATCCAGGGCGGCGCGCAGCATGGGCCGGTGCGCCTCCAGTTCCGGGGATATTTCCACAGGGGGAAACGCGCCCCCCTGCCCGCTTCCGCCAAAGGCCCCGGCGCTTCCCGGCGTATTGTCCGCCAGGGCAAAGGCCTCGGCGAACAGGGGCTCGTCCTTTGCCGGCGTTTCGGCCTCGTCCCCCAGCAGGGCTTCGCATTCCTCCAGGGACAGGTTGGCTTCGATGCGCGCGAAAGTGATGCGCGGCGTCCAGGAGGCCACCGCGCCCGCCGCGTCCAGGCGCACATCCATCAGCAGGGCCGGGCGCACGCATCCCGCGTCCAGGCTGAACAGCTCCCGCCCGGCATGCGCGGGCAGCATGTGCTCGTTGCCTTCGGGCAGATACAGGCTGCTGCAGCGCCGCAGCGCATGCCGGTCCAGAGCGCCGCCAAACGGCCAGAACAGGGCCGGGCAGGCCAGGGCCACAAGAGCCCGGTAACCTTCCGGGGTCCTTTCCACAAAAAAGGCGTCGTCGCGGTCCCTGGTGGTGACGGGGTCCACGCTGACGAAGCCGGGCTTTTCCAGGGCCGGGCGCGCGCCATCCGGCGGAACCGGTCCGGCGGATTCCGGCGGCGTGTCCGCGGCAACCGGAGCCGCGGGTTCAAACGGCGTGTCCGCCACAGCCGGAGCCGCGGCATTTTCCCGGCGCGTTTCCGGCCCGGCGCCGGCAAGGGCGGAGGCCACGGCCGCGCCCAGGGCGTCGCACTCCGCGGCAAAGGCGTCGGCCCATTCCTCGCCGGGGTCAAAACCGATACGGTCCAGCAGGTAGTTGTGATGCTCGGGCACCAGTCCCCAGGCCACGGCCAGATGCAGGGGAAGGTGCGGGGAGCTTTGCGCGCCGTCGGGCAAAAGCTTGGTCAGTTGCTTCCACAGTCCGCCCTCGTCCGGGGGCTCGGGATCCTGCAGGTGCCGGAGAACAAGGGAGCGGAGCCTGTCCGCCGCTTCGCCCGCGGGCGTCTCCTGCGGCGTAAGCGGTCCCCGGCGGCGGGAGTGGATGTCCCACAGGGCGCGGAAAAAGCCCGCCCCGGCCAGGACCACGGCTTCGCGCAGGCGGGCGGCTTCCGCCTCCTGGATGCGTTTTTCCACCGCCTCGCGCGAGAATATCTCGAAGTCCGGCGGGGAAAAACGAAAGTGCGTCCTGCCCTCCAGCAGCGCCCGGCCCATGGCGGCCTCGTGGTTCACGTCGGGATTTTCCCACAGCAGACCGGCCAGCCACTCGGCGGAGGTTTTTTCCACCTCGCCTTCCACCAGATCCCATACCTCGGCCAGCGACACCCCCGCGGAAAGATCGGCGCGCAGGGCGCGGCGCTCTTCCAGGGCCGCGTCCATGGACTGGCGCGAAAGCCCCTGGCCCAGCATGGGGCCGGACCAGGGCAAAAGACGCGATTCCGCCAGATTGGTTTCCCGACGGCCCTGCGTGTACAGACGAAATTTTCCCCCCTGCGCCTCCAGCACAAAGGCCAGCATGGGGCTGTTGCCCTGCATGAACTCCACCACGCAACCCGGGCCGGGATACCGTACTTTGGAATCGCTCATAAAAGAATTCGGTTAACTTGTGTGCTTTGAGGGGGCTTTGCCCCCCGGCAGGGGGGGCCGGGGGACAGAGCCCCCGGCAAACTTGGCCGGCGCCGCGATTAATGCTTGAACGATCTTTGCCCGGTAAAGACCATGGCGGCCTGGGGGGCGTATTCGTTCAGGGCGGCGATAACTTCGTGATCGCGCAGGGAACCTCCGGGTTGCGCGATGGCGGTGATGCCGTGTCTGAGGGCGGCGTCCACTCCGTCGCGGAAGGGGAAAAACCCGTCGGAAACCATCACGCAGCCGGCAAGGCCGCCTTTGGCCTCCCTGGTGCGGCGGTCGATGTCGGCCAGCAGGGCGGCTTTTTCCGCGTCGGTTTTGGCCGCGGCGGTCAGTTCGTACAGGGAAAGGCCGGTTTCTCTGAAGGCCAGCACATCGGCGTATTTCACATAGGCCTTGTGCACGGCCAGCTCGACGCAGCCCACGCGGTCCTGCTCGCCGGTGCCGATGGACACGGTGGCTCCGTCTCTGGCGAAGATGACGGAGTTGGAGGTGACGCCCGCTTCCACCGCCCAGGCAAAGAGCAGATCGTCGGCTTCCTGCCGCGTGGGCTTGCGGGCGGCGGTAAAAACGCCGTCCTTTTCCGCCGTGGCGGGCAAAAAGTCGGACGCGGAGCGGATGCGGTTCACAAAGGACTGCTGCAGCACAAGTCCGCCGTCCGTCAGTGACTTGATGTCCAGAAAAGGCACTCCCGCAAAGTCCCCCAGGCGCGCCAGGCCGGGGATGTGCAGAATGCGCAGGTTCTTGCGCTTTTTCAGCACATCCAGAACCCCTTCCTCAAAATCCGGAGCCGCCACCACCTCGAAGTAGGCGGAATCAATCAGGGCCGCCGCTTCCTTGTCCAGGGGGCGGTTGACCGCCACGGCCCCGCCAAAGGCGGCGATGCGGTCGCACCAGAAGGCCCTGGACAGGGCGTCGGCCACGCCCGCGGCCGACCAGGCCGCGCCGCAGGGGTTGTTGTGCTTAAGAATCAGGGCGGCGGGACGCTCGTGCAGGTATTGCAGGATGTTGATGCCGTTGTCCACGTCGGTGAGGTTGGTCTTGCCGGGATGTTTGCCCGCCTGGAGCATGTTTTCTTCCGTAAGGGCGGAAACAAGTCCGGCCCCCGCGCCCCTGTAGGCCACCCCCCCTATGGTGAGGGAGCCTTCGCGCAGTTCGTAAAGGGCGGCGGGCTGATCCGGGTTTTCCCCGTAGCGCAGGCCTTTTTGCTCTCCGCCTATGTTCCAGGAACGGCGCCGGTACACCAGGCGGCTTTCGCCGAAATCAAGGCTGATGCTTTCCGGAAAAGCGTCCCGCACAATGGAACGGTACATGTCTTTCAACTGGCTCATGGACATCCCGAGGGTCGGCGCGCAAGGCGCGGTTAAGGATTTTCGGGCGGCGGCGCGGCTGAAAGGCCCGCGGCCGGAACGGGGAAATGTACCATAGCGGAAGAGCGGGAGCAAATTAATATGAATATAGATAAAATATTGAAATAAAATGGATAATAATATTTTTGCCAACGGCCTGATAAAAAAGATTTGCCCGCGGGGAATGGCAGAGCGCGCGGGTTGACGCGGCGGCTCTGCTGTGTGTACTCAAAGGCAACCTTATGTGACAGGAGCCACGCAATGCGTTTCATCCATCCGGCTGCCTGGGCCGGCCTTATACTTAACTGCGGCCTGGTCTACTTTTTGTATTCCATGTTGCAGGGCGCCCATACCGCCGATCTGAGCGAGCAGGAGGCGGCCGTCATCAACCTGTTTGTCGCCGCCCGTCCGGTCATTCTGGCCGTTTTGCTGGCGCAGGCGCTGTCCCTGGGACTTATCGCCATGCGCCTGACTGTCGGCCTGGTGCTGGGCTGCGCGGCCGGCGGCCTGATGCTGCCCGCCGGATTCGTATTTATTGTGGGGTGCCTGCTCAGCCACCACGCGGCGAAGTACGCCCGGTTTCCCTTTGCTCCGCGCGGCTTTGCCGGGGCTCGCCGCGTGTTCCGCTCCGGCCATCTGCCGCGCCTGCGGCTTTATTGCGGCGTGACCGGCCTTTTGGCGGTCTTTTTGTTCACCGCGGATTCAAGCGGCGTCGGCAGCATCGTGCTGGGGCTTGCCCTGGCCGGGGCGTTCCTGTCCCTGCGCGCGAACGCCCAGCACCCGCTTGCCCTGTTCGGGGAACACTTCACCCTGGCTCCGGAGTTTATGGCTCCCCGGCTGGCCGTGCGTTACGGTCAGGTGCGCTCGGCGTCCCTGTTCCCGGACGAAAGCATCCTTTTCGACGTGGAAACGGACCAGGGACCGGCACGGTTGACCTGGGCCCTGACCAGCCTGCGGAAAGAAGACCGCCAGGCGGCCGTGGACGAACTGGGGCTTGCCCTGAGCGCCCACGGCGCGCAATTGCGATAAGTTGCGGCCTTGCCGCAGCGGGGCCGGGTTATCCCTGCGCGGGAGAGCCCGCAGCGCCCCCTGTTACGCTCACATCACACAAGGCGGAAAATCCATGCCGGCGATTAATCTTTCCCACCTGCTGGGAGCCACGCGCCATTCCTTTGCGGGACTTTGCCGGGTGTGGCGCGAGCAGGCATTCAGGCACGAAGTTCTCGTTCTGGGGCTGATCCTGCTGCTGCTTGCCGTCCTGCGGCCCGGCCCCGGCTGGTCCCTGGCCCTTTTGAGCGGCTGGCTTCTGGTGCTGGCGGTGGAGCTTTTGAATACCGCCATTGAGGAAATCTGCAACCTTGTCTCGCCGGAGTACAACATCCGCGTAAAGCACGCCAAGGACATGGGATCCGCCGCCATCTTCGTTACCCTGTGTCTTAACGGGCTGCTCTGGCTGGGCTTTTTGTGGAGCCTGGCCTGACGCGCCGCCGGGCGTTTTGAGCGCCGCCGCCGCGCCGCCCGCTCCGGACAACGCTTCCGTCACCGTCTCCGCCCTCCGATGCCTTCGTAAGGCGGCTGTGCCATCGCCGCCGCCCGCCGCGCGTTTTAAGCGCCGCCGCCACCCGCCGGGCGCGGGCCGCGTCAGTAGCTCCTTCTCTGCGAAAAGCCCTTACCCAGCACTATGTGGGTGTTGTCTATGATCACAAAGGCCTGCGGGTCCTCCTGGTAGACGATTTCCTCCAGGCGTTTCAACTGGATGTTGTGCACCACGGTAAGCAGCACCTCGCGTTCCTGCCGGGTAAAGGCTCCCTGCCCGTGCAGCAGGGTGCAGCCGCGCCCCAGGTGGCGCAAAATGTTCTGGGCGATGACCGCGTGCGCCTCTGAAATGATCAGCACCATCTTGCGCTGGTTGAACAGCCCCATGAAATAGTTCATAAGGGTGGAGGTCAGGTAGGTGATGATCATGGAATACAGCACGTTGTCCACTTTGATGATGGGCAGCGCCACGGCGAAAAGCACGGCGTTGAACACAATGCTGAAGCTGCCCACGCTGAAGTTGTACTTGTTGTGCAGAATCAGCGAAATGATGTTAAGTCCGCCGTCGCTGCCCAGCGAACGCACCGCGATGCCCGATCCGGCCCCGCACAGGATGCCCGCCGCCACAGCGGCCAGGAGCTTGTCGTTGATGCCCACTTCAAAGGTGAACAGCTGGGTGGTTATGGTGGTTATGGCAATGCAGTATATGGTGTACAGCATGAAGCGCCGGCTCAAAAAAAACCAGCCCACCAGCAGCACGGGGATGTTCAGCAGGGCGTACCATGCGGCGATGCTCAGGGAGCCTGTGGCGTATTCGATGAGCATGCCCATGCCGTAAAGCCCGCCGGAGACGAAATCGTGGGGCTTGGCTATGCACTTGAGGGCGAACGAGGAAAGCGCCCCCCCCACGGTAAGCAGGAACAGGTTCCAGGGAACGGAAAGGGAAATGGCGCGCAGACGATCCTGCGAGAACATATGGTCTCCTTGTTGTGGCCGTTGCGGCCAAAAGCGCGGCTTGCGCTTTTTTCCCATAGCCCCTTTTATCGCGATTGGGAACAGCCGTTCCCGCCTTTTGGCGGCTTCTTTTCCGCTTCCCGCGCCGTGAGGCGGCCACGGCGAAGCGGCTTTGAAAAAAATAGATCCGCTCTGACGGCGCATGGCGCTGCCCACGGGGCGCGGCCAAGGCCGGAACGTTCCGGAACGCGCCGCGAAAAAGGCTCGAGCGGCGTGCCCGGGTCCGCTCCGGGGGGTTGTTTCATCGCCGCAAACAGCGTAAGGTTGGAAGCGTAAAGTATTTGACGGCCCGTGGCGGAATGCGCTCCGCCGTCAACGCCGAAGCGGGCGTTTCAACGTTAACTGCTGTAACGGAGGCTTCATGCTGGTTCAGGAATGGATGACCAAAAACGTTGTCAGCGTTTCCCCCGAAACGTCCATGATGAAGGCCTCGCGCCTGATGAAAGACCGCAAGATAGGCCGTCTGCCGGTGGTGGACGAAAACGGCCGTATCCTCGGCATCGTGTCGGACAGGGACATCAAGGACGCCTCGCCCTCCAAGGCCACGACCCTTGACATGCACGAACTGTATTACCTGCTGTCGGAACTTAAGGTCAAAGAAATCATGACCAAAAACCCGATCTGCGCGCGGGAAACCGATTCCGTGGAAGGGGTGGCCCTTCTGATGACCGAACGCCGTTTCGGCGGCATGCCTGTGGTGGACGAAACCGGCAAGCTTACCGGCATCATCACCGACAGCGATATTTTCAAAGTGCTGGTCAGCATTACCGGGGTGGAAAGCGGCGGCATCCAGCTTGCTTTTGAGCTGCCCAACACGCCGGGAACCCTGCGGCCCATCATGGATGCCCTGCGTTCCCATTCCGCGGGGGTGGTTTCGGTGTTGACCTCGCTGGAGGCCCAGGACGCGCCCTCCCGCCGGGTGTACATACGCCTGCGGCCTCTTGCCGAAGACCTGGAAAAGAAAGTGCTGGAAGACATTCAGGCCCGTTTTCCCCTGCTGTACTGGGAACCCGCCTTTGTCCGTCCGCGGTGACGGTTTTTTTGTCCGTATAGAACTTTTAGAAAAGCGCAACTTTTTCAAGGGGAAAAAAAGCCCCCCGCACCCTTGAAATTTTACAGGGTCTGAGGTAAAGGTTACGGAGTCGCGAAGCCCCGTGTGTAAAAGTGCGGCGGCTCAAGCCGGGCGGAATACGCCCACAAGGATGCCTTCAAAAAGCAGGCAGTGCTGCACTGCTTCAGTAATGGCGCGGGAGATTGGTACTTTTTTGCGCCAATGCGTCATGCACCGCTAGAATCGTCCAAGGAGGACACAATGGCTGAAGTTAGCTACAAGGGTAAATCGTTCGAAGTTGACGAGGACGGCTTCCTGCTTCGCTTTGATGACTGGTGCCCCGAGTGGATGGAGTATGTGAAAGACTCCGAAGGCATCAGCGAAATCAACGCCGACCACCAGAAGATTCTTGATTTCCTGCAAGACTACTACAAAAAGAACGGCATCGCCCCCATGGTGCGTATTCTTTCCAAAAACACCGGCTACAAACTGAAAGAAGTCTACGAGCTCTTCCCCTCCGGCCCCGGCAAAGGCGCCTGCAAAATGGCCGGCCTGCCCAAGCCCACCGGCTGCGTGTAAGCTTTTTTCCGCCCCGGCGGAGGACTGCGATTCGAAAAACTTGCGCCCTTCGGGGCGTAAGTTTTTTAGCTTTCAAGCAAGTGAAAAGCCTTGCGGCCACCGGACACAAGGCTTTTTTTCCTGATTCTCCGGCTTGCCGCCCGGAGCAAGCCGTCAGTTCTGCATTTGTTCACAGCCGTCGCAGATACCGATAAACTCCACCTCCACCGAATGCACGGAAAATCCCGGCACCGTGCCGGGAAAAACGCCGGAAGGGGGGGGCATGTGCACATCGGCCACCTTGCCGCATATTTCGCAACGCACATGCAGATGGGGATGCGTATTACCGTCAAAACGTTTTTGCACGCCGGCCCGGTCCAGGCGGAGGATCTCGCCGCAACTGGAAAGCAGTTCCAGATTGCGGTACACGGTTCCAAGGCTGATGCGGGGCAGCTTTTTGCGGACGATACCGTAAATTTCGTCGGCTGTGGGATGCGAAGTCGCGCTTTTCAGCGCCTCAAGGATTACGGCCCGTTGTTTGGTCATACGGGACTGGGACATGGATACCCCTCGCGCAAGTAAACGGTTACGGGAAAACCCCGTGCTTTCCCTCTGCAACTACTTGCGTTTAACTGTATATTGGGAAGTATTATCAAGAAGTATAGCCTTGTCAAGGCCCTCTCCCGACAAACGCCGGGCAGGCCTTGTATTTTGCGGCTCTTTTTCTCTCTTGCCACGGCGCCCGGTAATGTGCATCTTATCAGGGTACACCTGCACAACGGGACCTGTCCGTTTTTATATATAAAGACATCCAAGCAATAAGCCGCCGGGGGCCGCTCCTCCGGCCGCGCCACAGCCCGCGAGGACCCCATGCCGCGTATTCTGAAATATGCCGCTGCAGTATGCGGTCTGTTCATTCTGCTGCTTGTCCTTTTTATCAACCAGGGGCTGGCGGGCATGGCACAAGCCCTGTACCCCGCCGCCAAATGGTGGACGCACGGCGTTCTGGCCGCCTTTGAGATTTTGGGCCTGCTGTGGCTTTGGCGCGGCCTTTTCGGCCGCCGCGGGCACCTTTCCTTTTCTTCTTCCGCCACGGAAGGCGATCAGCGCCGCTTTGCCGCCGAACTGCTGCGCCGCCTGCGCGCCAACCCCCATCTACGGCATGTCGAGGTTCCCGCCGCCGTTTTGCGGGGCGATTACCCGGATCCCGAGGCCAAAGAATACGCCCGGCATTGCTGCGCCGTTTTGCGGGAGCGGGCGGACGCCGAAATCCGCCGCATTGCCGAGCGGGTGTTCCTTGCCACCGCCCTTTCCCAGAACGGGCGCATCGACGCCCTCATCGTCCTGTTGAGCCTGTGCCGCATGGTCTGGCGCATATCCGGCATATTCAACCAGCGGCCCCATCCCTCAGAAGTACTTTCCCTTTACTGGGCTGTCTGCACTTCCACCTTCCTGGCTCTTTCCTTCGAGGAACTGGACGTGGCCACGGAAATCACCGTGGGTTTCGGCGAGGCATTCCACGCCATGGCGCCGGCCACCATGACAGGCAGCGTGCCCTTTGTGGGCGCCGCTCTGCAAAAGTTCACGGCCTCTTCCATCGACGGGGCGGCCAACTGCTTTCTGGCTCTGCGCGCGGGCATCGTGGCCCGCGACGCTTACGCCTACGCGCTGGAAGACCGCCCCCGCCCCGGCCGGGCCGCTGTGTTCAAAGAGGCGGGGGGCATCCTGCTGGATATGTCCCATAAGCTTATCGATCAGTTTGCCAAAGGCCTGCGGCAGCGGCTTTGGGGACTGACCGGAAGCGCCGCCGCCAAAACGGCCCAGGCCGGGCGCGACCTTGCCGGCGGCGTGGGCCGCATGGGTGAAAGCATGGGTGCGGGCTTTGTCCGGGGCGCCTCCGGCGCGGTACACGCGGCGGGGGACGCCGTTGCCGGGGCCGCCGCCAAAGCCGGCGAAACCCTGTCGAAAACCACACTGAAAACAGGCGAGGCGGTGCGCAAAGCAGCCGCCAAAACGCAGAACGCTGTCCGCGGAGCCGCCATCAAGGCCGGGGAAACCGTCACGGATACGGCCACGAAAACCGGCAGCGCCGTAGCGGACACTGTAACAAAAACCACCGGAGCGGTACGCGGTGCGGCCGCCAAAACGCAGGAAGCCGTCCTGGAAACCGTTTCCAAAACCGGCAGCGCCGTCACGGATGCCGCTGATAAAACCGGCCGGGCCGTTGCGGAAGCCGTTACAAGAACCGGCAGCGCCGTCACGGACGCTGTGGCAAAAGCGGGCGAGGCCGTCACGGACGCCGCGGCCAGAACCACCGGCGCGGTGCGCGGCGCCGCCGTCAAAAGCGCCGAAGCCGCCGCCGAAACCGGACGGACCATCACCCGCGCGGGGTTGGGCGTCGTTCATAGCGCTGAAAACGCGGGCAAGGCGGCCATCCGCACCGCCAGAAAAGCCGGCCGCGCCGTGCGCGCTCCTTTTCGCGGAAAAAAGCGCGAGGAGTAAGTATGGGGGACGGCGTGGCGGAAGAGGTTCAGCCGTAGCGGTTCGGAAGGCGTTTGGAAGATGTTCAGCCGTGGCGGCTCAGGACTTTCTCTTTCCCGGCGGCAACGACACCGCACATGGACCTCTCGTAGCCGGGGGCCAAGGGGGCAGCAGGTTCAAGCCGTTGCCGCCGGGAAAGCCGAAAGTCTTCGCCGCCTGAAACGCGCCCGGAAAAGTTCGGGGCCGCCGCAACGGCGAAGGATGGAAAAAGCTGTGCCGCCACTGGTCTACGGGGCCACGCAGCGGCACTGCCTTTTTTTGCCGCCGGGTATGAAGGAGGGAGTTGCCGTGGCCGCGTAAGAGATAAAGAAGCCCGACACAGTGAGAGAGGGGGAGAAGCCCGACGCCGGACTGCGCGTGAGGGGAGAGAGCCCGCATGGCAACGGGGCCACGACCTGCGGTAATTTCCACCGGAGTTTGTAGTTGCCGCGCGTGAAGGAGCGGAGTCCGACGCCGGACGGGCGCGGGCCGGACGTTTTATGGGGGAAGGAAGATCTGTCCGCGCCCGGGAGGACGGCGGCGCAGCGACTTTTTGGGGGTTCAGGGGGCTTCCCCCTGATGCGCGGGGGTTGGAAGGGGGCCGCCGCGTAGCGGCCCCCTTCCCCTCGCGGAGCGTCCGCCGGTCGGATGACCGGAAAACCACGGCCCGAAGGGCCGAAAAAACTCCCGGCCTGAAGGGCCGGAAGAAACCCCGGTCCATAAGGACCGAAAAAGTCCCGGCTGCAAGCCGAAAAAGCCCCCGGTCCGCAGGACCGAAAAACACCACTACTTACGCGACCGCAGATACTGCTTCAACGCTTCGACCATCACGGGCAGCACCGAGATCAGGATGATGGCGTAGATAAGCAGGCTGAAGTTTTTTTTCACGAATTCGAGATTTCCGAGAAAGTACCCGGCGGAAACCAGGGAGAAAACCCAGATGCAGGCGCCGGTAACGTTGAAGAGGGTGAAACGTCCCTGGTGCATGCCCGCCACCCCGGCGACAAAGGGGGCGAAGGTGCGGATGATGGGGACGAAGCGGGCCAGGATGATGGCTTTTCCTCCGTGCCGCTCGTAAAAGGCGTGGGCCTGTTCCAGATGTTTGCGTTTCAGCCAGCGGTGGTCGCGCTGGAAGACGGGGGGGCCGATATGGCGGCCGATGCGAAAGTTCACGGCGTCGCCTACGACCGCGGCGGCAAGCAGCACCGCGCATACGGGCCAGTAGCCCAGCATGCCCGCGCCCGCCAGGGTGCCCCCGGCGAATAACAGGGAATCGCCGGGCAAAAAGGGCGTGACCACAAGCCCTGTTTCGCAAAAGACAATGAGGAACAGGAACAGATAGACCAGGTATCCGTAAGACTCCACCAGATCGCGCAGGTAGACGTCGATATGCAGCAGCATGCCCAGAAAATGCAGAAAAACTTCCATGTCAGCCTTTGGGGGAAAGGTGTCCGGTAAAAATGGCGCTACGGCGCGGGCGGGAAAATATCTGAACGCCCCGGCGGCGCATCGCCGGAAGTCCTGTCCCGGTTTTGCATATCCAGCAGAAAGGCGTATTTCATATACGAGTAGACGCCGCCGCTGATGGCGGCCACCAGGCCGGGAAGTCCGTCCAGAACGCCGCGACGCAGCAGGTACTTTTTCAGAAAGGCCAGGGGCGGCCGCAGCAGCAGGTCGGCCGCGCCGGTCCTTTTGCCGCGTTCGAAGTACGAAAGCGCGGCCGACCTGGCGTGGGCCGCCGTGCGCCGCATGTGATCGTCGAAATCGCGGAAGGAATAATGCACGAGGTCGCCCGCAAGAAACCCGGCGGGGCCTTGCGCCAGCAGCGTGTCGTGGGGCTCGTATCCGCCCCAGCGGGGCCCGGCGTCGCGCCGGACCAGACGGATTTTACGATCCGGCTGCCAGGAATGGCGCAGCAGCCGCCCCATGTAAAAAGTGCGCCGGTTCAGGGCATAGGCGGCATAGGGTCCGGGTTCCGCCACGGCCCCGCGGACGGAGGCCGCCAGCTCCGGGGTCAGCACCTCGTCGCAGTCAAGGCAGAGAATCCATTCGCCCCGCGCTTTGGAGAGGGCCAGGTTCTTTTTGGCGATAAATCCGGTGAAGGGCTCCTGGTGCACCGTAGCGCCCATTTCCTCGGCAATGGCCTTTGTCGCGTCCGTGGAAAAGGAGTCCACCACCACGATTTCGTCGGCGAGCCCTTGCAGGGGCTCAAGAGCCCGCCGGATGTTCGCTTCTTCGTTGTAGGCGATAAGGACGGCGGAAAGCTTCATATGGGCTCTTTTACCGGGATGCCGGTTCCGGCGCGCGCCGGAAGTTTTTCAGGACAGGCCGGAGGCAAGGGCTTTTACAGCTCCATGATTTCCTTTTCCTTGGCCTGGCACTTCTGGTCCACCTTGGCCACATAGCTGTCCGTGAGCTTCTGGATGACCTCCTGGGCCTTTTTAATCTCATCCTCGCTGTGGATCTTGTCCTTTTCCAGCTTTTTCAGGGAATCGTTGGCGTCGCGGCGGATGTTGCGCACGGCCACCTTGGCTTCTTCGCTGTACTTGCGGGCCACCTTGACCAGATCCTTGCGGCGTTCTTCCGTCAGGGGCGGGATGTTGATGCGGATTATTTTGCCGTCGTTGATGGGGGTAAGGCCGAGGTCGGACTTGAGGATGGCCTTTTCCACCAGGGCGAAGGAGCCCCGGTCCCAGGGCTGTATGGTGATGGTGCGGCTGTCGGGGGTGGCCACGGAGGAAAGCTGGCCGATGGGCGTGGGGGTGCCGTAGTAGTCCACCTTCAGGCCGTCCACCAGCGCGGTGGAGGCGCGCCCGGTGCGCAGTTTGCCGAAGTCGCGCTCAAGCGCGGCCAGGGCTTTTTCCATGCGGTCTTCCGTGTCGCGTTTTATGGCGTCCATAGCTGTTCTCCTTCGAAAAGTCGTATCTGGGAGCGTGCGAACGCCGCACGATAGCCTATCGTATAGGCGTCCGCAAGAGGCGCGGGCAAAGGCCCGGTTTGCCGCGATACCGCGACCCCCCTCCGCGCCCGCGGCCTTTTAAACTGAATGCCGTCAGCATTCTTCCGCGACCGTGGTGCCGACGGCTTCGCCCATGACCAGGCGTTTGATGCTGCCGCCAAGCATGCTGCACACGACAATGGGCATGTGGTTTTCCATCGCCAGGGTCATGGCGGTGTAATCCATGACGCCAAGCTTGCGGTGCAGGGCCTCGTCGTAGCTGATGGTGGAAAAGCGCACGGCGTCGTCAAACTTCATGGGATCCTTGTCGTAGATGCCGTCCACCTTGGTGGCCTTGATGATGGCCTCGCACTTCAGTTCCATGCCGCGCAGGGCCGCCGCCGTGTCGGTGGTGAAGTAAGGGTTGCCGGTGCCCGCCGCGCAGATGACCACGCGGCCTTTTTCCAGGTGGCGCTCGGCGCGGCGGCGCACGTAAGGCTCGCAGACTTCCTGCATGGTGATGGCCGAAAGCACCCGCGTGGCGTGGCCGCGTTTTTCCAGGGCGTCCTGCACGGCCACGGCGTTCATCACCGTGGCCAGCATGCCCATGTAGTCGGCCGAGGAACGGTCCATGCCCCTGGCGGAGGCCGAAATGCCCCGGAATATGTTGCCTCCGCCGATGACCAGGGCCACCTGCAGGCCAAGATCCAGCACCTCGCCAAGCTCGGCGCAGATTTCCGCCACCGTTTCCGGGTCAATGCCGAATTTTTTTTCGCCCGCAAGGGCTTCGCCCGAAAGTTTGATCAGCACGCGCTTGTAATGCAGCCCGGCCATACGCACCTCGTTTGGGTTGAAGGTGATTTTTGGGGGGGGGGGGGGGGGGGGGGGGGGGGGGGGGGGGGGGGGGGGGGGGGGGGGGGGGGGGGGGGGGGGGGGGGGGGGGGGGGGGGGGGGGGGGGGGGGGG
>JAVBPV010000042.1:0-98399 GCA_031549405.1 Desulfovibrio sp. | reverse complement strand
CACACCTCCCATCCCATCTAACCCACTCTCCAGCCACCATTCGCCTCTCCCCGCCCTGTCTCACCCCTACTATCCCCCCCATCCCACGAAAACCAACAGCCTACTCAGACAAACTCAACGCAGTACCCCCCCCTGCTCACCCCACCCCCCCCCCCGCCCCCCTCCCCCCCCACCACCCCCCCCCCCCCCCCCCCCCCCCCCCGCACCCCCCCTCGCACTCCCCCCTCCACACCCCCCCCCCCCCCCCCCCCCCCCCCCCCCGATTCTCCCCGCCTTTTCTCTTTCTTCCTCCCCCTACTTCAGCGTCGGCATGGGTTCGCCGGCGCGGAGGACGAGGGGGGTGCTGGTGCAGATGGGGCCGAAGTCGATACGCAGCCCGGCGAACGCGCCCAGGGGCAAGGGCAGAGGCAGGCTGTTCAGGGAGTTCAGGAAGCGATGTTCCTTCCAGAGAGGGCTGGGTCCGGGCAGAAGGGAGACCCAGTTGATCTTGCGCTTGCCAAAGGCCGCCCGCAGCAGGCCGGATATTTTCCGGGGACTTTGCAGAAGCAGCCTGACGTCGGCGCACAGGGGATTTTTCCGGCGCAGGCGGCACTCCAGAGAAAAGAGAGAATAGCGGTTGGGAAACAGCATCACAAACCCGCCGCAGGCCACCCGGCCTATTTCCGCCAGCACCGCGGCCGGGTCAGTCCAGAACTCGAAGGCGGCGGCGGCAACAGCGTAGTCAAAGGAGCAGTCGTCGAAGGGCAGATGCTCCGGCGAAGAAAGCACATAGTCGGCTCGCGTTCCCAGGCGCTGCCTGGCGAGGGCCAGAAACTCCGGTTCACTGTCCTGGCCGGTGACGTCAAAGCCCGATTCCCACAGGGTTTCCAAAAAATGCCCGCTGCCCGCGTTGAAGACCAGCGCGGAACGCGACCTGCGGGGCCAGCCGGAAAACAGATGACGCAGAAGCTCGCGGCTCTTCTCGAGGGCAAAAGCTCCCTTCTCCTCCGCATACCAGTCTTCATACCGCCTGGAACGCAGAGAACCGCGCATGCCGTCCGGCATGGGAGTGTTGTCTGACCTGTCCGCCATACACTCCCATACCCATATTCCCGAAGGGAGGCAATGGGAGTCCGCCCGTTTTGCCCGGCCGGAACAGCCCCTGTAAACAAAGGCGCGGAGGGCCGGAAGAAACGATCTTCCGGCCCTCCCTGTACTATGGCGTGTCGGATTTTGTGTTGGGTGATGGTTCCAAAAGTAATAATTTGCCAACCGCCGCAGGGTGATGATTCCTTGGCCTCCCACTGCCCGGCTCGCGTTCGCTTCGTTGAGGAAATCCCGCAGGATACAGCACTTTCTTACGCCGAAGCGAGCGCGGGCCGGCAATGAGGGGGTCCGGGGGAAATCATTTCCCCCGGACGGGGTTTGGGGCGGTAGCCCCAACTCTCTTCTACTCCGCGCCGCCGCCGAGGTAAGCGTTCTGCACTTCGGGGTTGGCCAGGAGGTTGGGGGCGGTATCTTCCATGACCACGCGGCCCACTTCCATCACATAGCCGCGCGCGGCCAGCTTGAGGGCGGCGCGGGCGTTCTGCTCCACCAGGATGACGGTAACGCCGGTTTCGTTGATCTCGCGCACCGATTCAAAGATGGAGCGCACCAGGATGGGGGCAAGGCCGAGGGAAGGTTCGTCCAGCAGAAGCACCTTGGGAGCGCCCATGAGCGCCCGCCCGATGGCGAGCATCTGCTGTTCCCCGCCGGAGAGGGTGCCGGCAAGTTGGGACGTGCGCTCGCGCAGCCGGGGAAACAGCTCGTATATCCACTCCAGGGTCCGGTTGATGCGCGGCCGGTCCCGGCATGTAAAGGCGCCGAGTTCCAGGTTCTCCAGCACGGTCAGGGTGCCGAACACGCGCCGTCCTTCGGGCGACTGGGTGATGCCGAGCTTGACCACCTCGTGGCTGGGCAGGGCGTGCAGGGGCACGCCTTCGAAGTAGACGCCCCCGGCTGAAGGCTTGAGCAGCCCGCTGATGGTGGCCAGAGTGGTGGTCTTGCCCGCGCCGTTGGCGCCGAGGATGGTGACTATTTCGCCCTGGTTCACGGTCACGTTGATGCCGTGCAGGGCCTCCACGTTGCCGTAGTGCACGCGCAGGTCGCGCAGTTCGAGGTAGGCGTGGGATTCGGACATGGCGGCCTCGGGCGGATCAGGCGTCATCGGAGCCGAGGTAGGCTTCAATGACCTGGGGGTTGGTCTTGATTTCGGCGGGGGTACCCGCGGCTATCACCGCGCCGTACTCCAGCACTACCAGCCTGTTGCACACCTTCATGACCAGGTTCATGTCGTGCTCGATGAGCAGGACGGTGATACCCCGGTTGCGGATGGCGTGGATCAGTCCCATCAGGTCGGCGGTTTCCTGGTCGTTCATGCCGCCCGCAGGCTCGTCCAGGATAAGAAAACGCGGGTCCGTGGCCAGAGCGCGGGCGATTTCAAGCAGACGCTGGTTGCCGTAGGAGAGGTTCTTGGCCAGGTTGCTGTACTGGAGATCCAGCCCCACAAAGGCAAGTTCGCGCATGGCCCGCTCCACCGCGCGCCGCTCTTCCCTGCGCTGGGACGGAAAGCGGAACATGGAGGCCAGCAGTCCGGCCTGCATGCGGCAGTGGCAGCCGGAGAGCACGTTTTCCAGCACGCTCATTTCCTGGAACAGGCGGATATTCTGGAAAGTACGCGCAATACCCATGGCAACAATTGCATGCGTGGGCAGGTTGGTAATGTACTTGCGGTCAAAGATGACATCGCCGGAATCGGGCCGGTAGTTGCCGGTAATCAGGTTGAAGACCGTGGTCTTGCCCGCGCCGTTGGGACCGATAAGGCCCATGATGTCGTTTTCTTCCACCTCAAAGGACACGCCCGCCACGGCCACAAGCCCGCCGAATGTTTTAAGCAGGTTTTGCAGGGAAAGCAGGCTCATCCCACGCCCCCTTCGTCTTCCGCATAGGGATCGTAGGCCGAGGCGCACTGCCGCCGGATGGCGCAGGAAAACTTGCCGAGATACAGGTACGCGTCATAGCGCCTTCTGCGCAGCGGCAAAAATCCCTGGGGCCGGAAGATCATCATCGCAATCATGGCCGCCCCGAAAATAAGCATGCGCGCGCTGGCAAAATCGCGAAACATTTCCGGCAGGCCGATAAGCAGAAACGCCCCCAGAATCACGCCGGGAATACTGCCCGCCCCGCCCAGGATGACGATGGCGAAGAGCAGCACCGACTCGAAAAAGTTGAAGGACGTGGGATCGATGAGCTTCATTTTCGCGGCAAAGAGCGTACCGGCCATACCTGCCCAAAACGCGCCCAGGGCAAAGGCCATCAGCTTGTAGCGGGCCACGTTGATGCCGCTGCCCGCCGCCGCGAGATCGTCCTGCTTGATGTAGTTGAGGGCCCGGCCGAAGCGCGAATGCTCCAGCAGATAGAACAGCAGCACCGTCAGGGCCACAAAGCCCCAGATCAGGTAATAGAGCTGGTCAGGGGTGGAAAAACGCAGCCCGAACAGCTCCGGACGGCCGATGCCGTAAATGCCGTTGGACCCGCCCGTAATGCCGAGCACGTTGTTCACCAGGGCTATGCGCACAATTTCCACAATGCCTATGGTCACCACCAGCAGGTAGTCGCCGCGCAGGTGGATGATGGGCAGGGCCACCAGAAAGGCGAATACGGCTGCCAGCAGACCGGCAAGGGGCATGGTGGCGAGCACGGGCCATTGGTAAACGGTGTTCAGAATGGCCGTGGTATAGGCCCCCACGGCGAAAAAGGCGGTATGCCCCATGTGGAACAGCCCGGCATGGCCCAGAATAATGTTGAGGGAAAGGGCCAGCATGGCGTACAGCCCGATGTTGTTCAGCACATCTATCTGGGAAAGGCCGCCTCCGTCCACGTTGCATACATGCAACAGCGTGGGAATGCAGGCCATCAGGACAAAAAAGGCGCAGCCCGAGACCGGGGGGAACCAGCGGCTGTTCTCAATGCCCGCACCACGCGAGAGCAACCAGCGCCAAAGGGGTACCCTCTGCGTCGTTTTTGTCCCGCCGCCGGGCGGCAAACCCGCCTCGCTCCCGGTTTCTTCCGGGGGTATACCGGTGTAGCCGTTGCTCATACCTTGTCCGCCACCCTTTCGCCAAGCAGGCCGGTCGGCCGGCAGATAAGAATGAGAATGAGCACGGAAAAGGCGATGGCGTCCTTCCAGGCGATGGAAATATAGGCCGCGCCCAGGGCTTCGATAACTCCCAGGAGCAGGCCGCCGAGCATGGCGCCGGGAATGTTGCCTATGCCGCCCAGAATGGCGGCGGTAAAGGCCTTCAGACCGTAATTCAGGCCCATGTCGTAGGTAATCTGGCCGTAGTACAGCCCGACCATGACCCCGGCCGCGCCGCCGAGGGCGGGGCCGATCAGGAACACCAGAGAGATGATGCGGTTGACGTCTATGCCCATCAGCTTTGCCGCGCCCTGGTCAATGGCAACGGCCCGGATGGCCGCCCCGGTGCGCGTACGATGGATGAACCAGTACAGGAGACACATCAGCAACACGGACGCGCCGAACAGCAGAAAACGCACCAGCGGCACTTCCACGCCGAACAGGCTGAAGGCCGTCGTGGGCAGGATGCCGCCGGGATACACCTGCACCTTTGCGCCGTATACCAGCATCATGGCGTTCTGAAAAAAGATGGACGCCCCAAGGGCGGAGACCACAGCCGCAAGGCGGTTGGAGTTGCGCAAGGGCCGGTAGGCCACGCGTTCCAGCAGATAACCGGCCACGGCCACCAGTCCCATGGAGAGGCAGATCAGAATCAAAGCCGCCAGCAGACCGCTGACAACCCCGGACAGACCAAGGGACACCAGCACCGTGAACCCGAGATACGCGCCCAGCGTAAACAGATCGCCATGGGCAAAGTTGATAAGCCGCAGCACCCCGTACACCATGGTATATCCAAGGGCGATCAGGGCGTAAATCCCCCCCACGGCCAGGCCGTTGGTCAACTGCAGCAAAAACTCGTCCATCCTTCACTCCTGCCGGCAAAGACTCGTTTGTCGAAGCCAGATTTTGTCAGATGTGGGCTCCGCCCACACCCGGCAGGGGGGAGCGCCCCCCTGCACCCACGTATTTGGGTAAAAAAGGCGCTATTTACCGCTTCAAGCGGCCACCGAGACATGTGGCCCACTTCTACAGGCCTTTCCGCCTTTACCCCTGCGGCGTCAGCGAAACCCGGGGGTTTGGGGGCGCAACCCCCAACCGCCGTCACAGGACAGTCCCTATCCTGCCTTTCCGTCTCTTCCCCTCTTACTCAACTCCTACACTCTTACACCGCCCGGCAGGTCTTCCCGCCGGGCGGCATCAACTATAACACTTTACTTGGGCTGTAAGATAAACTGGCCCTTATCGTTCACTTCGTACAGACGGTACAGATCGCCCACCCGGTCGCCCTTCTCGTCAAAGGAAATCTTGCCGGTCAGGCTGTCAAAGTTCTTCAAATCATTGTGCAGGTAGTCGGCAACGGCCTTGGGGTCCGTGCCCTTGGCCTTGACGGCCGCCACCAGCACGTTGAAGGCGTCGCCCGCGGCCACGGACCAGATGGACGACGGGGGAGCCTTGTACTTGGCCTCATACGCCGCCAGGAAGGTCTTGGCCTGAGGGGTGTCTATGTCGGCAGGCATGGGCGGAGAGATAAACCGGTAGCCCTTGGCCGGCCCCACTCCGGCAATCTTCACCAGGTCGAGGTTGTTGGCGGCATCGCCGCCCACCATAGGCACCGACCACTTCATTTCCGCCATCTGGCGCAGGAGCATCCCCGCTTCAGGATAGTACCCGGTAAACAGAATGGCGTCCGGGTTCACGCCCTTGAGCTTGGTGAGAATGGCGGTGTAGTCGCGTTCGCCGGGCTGCAGGGCGTCGTTGAAGACGATGTCCGCAATCTTGTCCTTTTCGATGATGGCGGCGGCCTCCACGGCAAGACCCTTGGCGTAGGCCGAGTTGTCGTGCAGGATGGCCAGCTTTTTGAACCCGAGCTTGCCTATGGTTTCGGCGGCCACGCGGCCCTGCTCGTCGTCACGCGGACAGGTGCGGAAAAAACGCTTGAAGCCCTTGGAACTCAGGCGGATGGAGGTCGAGCCCGTGGCGACCTGCACCACCCCGGCCTCATCGTAAATATCCTGTGAAGCTTCGGTCACGGCGGAACCATAGGTGCCGATGACCATGGTAACGCCCTTGGACACCAGACGGTTGGCGGCGGTGGCGGCGGAACGCGGCGTACTGCCGTCGTCTTCCACGACCAGTTCCACTTTGTTGCCGTTGATACCGCCGGCCTTGTTCACTTCCTCGACCTGCAACTCAACGAGCTTGCGCATATCCTGGCCTTCGCTGGCAAAGGCGCCGGTAAGAGGCGCCATGAGGCCTATTTTCACCGTGCCCGCTGCGGCCACAGAGGCGCACAGGGTTGCCGCTGCAAAGACCACGGCCAGGCTCAAGAGTTTTTTCATGCTGTCCTCCTTTGTGGAAAGCGGGCGCAACGCGCCGGTATGTCCCGCCGGGAACACCGCGAACATCGGGGCGCGAACCTCCGGCGAAGACGCTATTGTGCGGAAAAAAGCGATAAATAGCAAGCAGCCGGGACGAAGGCTCTCTCACGGAACTGGTAAACGCATACACAGGGCAATAACACAATTGCCACGCATTGGCATTGTCTATATATGCTTATGCATATGACTAGCACGCCACGCTTTTCCGTCATCATCCCCTGCTGGAATCAGGCCCGCTTTCTGCCGGAAGCCGTGGGCAGTCTGTTGCGCCAGGGGATCGGCGGCATTGAGACGATCGTGGTCAATGACGGCAGCCCGGATGATACTGCCGCAGTCGCCGCAAAACTTGCCAAAGCGCATCCGGAGCTCTCCCTCTCCTTGCTGGAACAGCCCAATCTCGGCCCGGCCGTGGCGCGCAATACCGGCATCGCCCGGGCGCGGGGGGAATGGATCGTCACCCTGGACAGCGACGACATTCTGGCCGACGGCTTCCTGGCCGCCGCGGCCGGAGCCGCCGAACGGGAGCCCGCGGCCAACGCCTTTACGGGCGCGTACCGGGAATTCGGCGCACAGGCGGGGGAGTGGAAACTCACCCGCTTCGATCCGGAACGGCTGACGGAACGGGGGAACATCCTCTCGTGCAGCCCCTTTACCCGCAGGCTCTGGGAACGGGCCGGAGGGTTCGATTCCAGCCATCCCTGGGGAGCGGAGGACTGGCACTTCTGGCTTAAATGCCTGGGCGAGGGGCTTTCACTGCGGGCGTTGCCGGTTCCCATGCTGCATTACCGCATTCACGAAACGGGCGGCAGGATGAGCGCCATGCAGCGATACTGGGACGACACCCTGGCCATGCACCGCACCATGCTGCCGGAACTCTACCCCAAGCCAGTCCTCCTGGCCGCCCACGAGCATTTGCGGCGTATACATCCGGAAACGGAAGCCGCGCTCCTGCGCAAGCGGGAGGCTTTGCCCGCCCTGCCCTTGCCCCACTTCTGGCTGGGCCTTGCCCATGAAGGCCGGGGCGAGGCGGACGCTGCCCGTTCCAGTTACCGGAGGGCCCTGGAATTGGGCGAGAAAAGTACGGCGGCGCAAGACAATGCGTATGCAGGCACAGCGGACGCGGCCTTTCCGGGAGGATCGCGTACATGGTCCGGCTCCTGGCAGGCAATGCTCCGGCTGGACTGTCTTGGGAGGGATGCATAGTAGTCAGGGGGAGAGCCCACTTCAGGGCGGGCGGCATGAGAAAGCAAACGGAGCCTGACAAAAAAGGGGGGGCCAAAGGGATTCAACCCCGTTGGCCGCCGGAGGCAATGCAACTCTTGGGCAACTTCAAAATTATTCTGCTCTCATTCTCGGTTCTCCCTCGGCTGCGCTCTTGTTTCCTCCCGCACACAGGTGTATAGAATGGCTAATTCCCATATCCCAAAACCCTGCCAGGGAGCCCCCTATGCGCGCCTTTCGCCGGATCATCGAGAAATGCTCCAACATCCGCAACCCCCACCACGGCGGCCTGGAAATATTCAAGTATATCGGCCCGGGATTGCTGGTTACTGTGGGGTTTATCGATCCCGGCAACTGGGCGGCCAACCTTGCCGCCGGGGCATCTTACGGCTACGAGCTGCTCTGGATGGTCACCTTGTCCACGCTCATGCTCATTGTGCTGCAACATAATGCCGCCCATCTCGGTATCGTCACCGGCGAATGTCTGGCCGAGGCGATCACCCGCTTTCTACCCCGCCCGGTGGCCGTGCCGGTACTGCTCTCCGCCTTCGGGGCTTCGGCCATGACCAGTATGGCGGAAATCCTGGGCGGGGCCATCGCCCTGCGCATGCTGTTCCACATTCCCATCCCGCTCGGAGCCGCGCTGGTGACCGCCTTTGTGCTCGTCATGCTGATTACCAACTCCTACCGCAGGGTTGAAAAGTGGATCATCGGCTTTGTCTCGCTGATCGGGCTGTCCTTCCTGTACGAGCTGACCCTCGCCAAAGAAGACTGGGCGGCGTCCGCCGCTGGCTGGGTGCTCCCCTCCTTTCCCGAAGGCTCCATGCTGGTGATCATGAGCGTGCTCGGCGCCGTGGTCATGCCGCACAACCTGTTCCTGCACTCGGAGATCATCCAGAGCCGCCAGTTGAACAGACAGGACGAAGCGGTCATCAAGCGGCAGCTGGACCTGGAGTTTCTGGATACCATTCTTTCCATGCTGGTGGGCTGGGCCATCAACAGCGCCATGATCATCCTGGCGGCGGCGACCTTCTGGGTTGCGGGCACGGCGGTTTCGGAACTGGAGCAGGCCCAGGAACTGCTCCGCCCGCTGGTGGGGGAACACGCGGCCGATATCTTTGCCGTGGCCCTGCTGCTGGCGGGCGTGGCCTCATCCGTCACCTCGGGCATGGCCGGAGGGATCATGACCGCCGGGATGGCCGGGGAGCCCTACAATATCCGGGACAAGCACAGCCTGATGGGGGTGGCGGGCACCCTGCTGCTCGGGCTGGGTATCATCTGGTTCATCAGCGATCCTTTTCAGGGCCTGCTGTTCTCGCAGATGGTTCTGTCCGTCCAGCTGCCCGTCACCATGATCGCGCAGATATGGCTGACCTCGTCACCCGCCGTCATGGGCAGGCACGCCAACCCTTTCTGGACGAAAGCATTGCTGATACTGCTGACGGGCATCGTCACGGTCCTGAACGTGATGCTGTTCATCAGCGCCGTGCGCGGGGGATAGAGCAAATCAATTTTGAAGTTGTCCAAGAGTCGCATTGCCTCCGGCGGCCAAAGGGGATGATCCCCTTTGGAAACCTCATTTGGTAAGGCAGACTCACGTGAGCCATCTCAAAGTTACTTTGCTATAGAGCCCCATTCCCCTCCGCGGACATGCGCGGTATACCCCGGCAAAGCCGCCTTCCAATCCCGGTCATGTATCCCCGGTCCCAAACCAGGAGGATTCCCATGTCCACCCCTGTTTCCATAGGATTTTTGCTGTTCCCCGGCCTGCTTTGGGGGGATGCCGTCGCCCAGGGTATTCAGCTCGGCATGGAATACACGCCGGAACCGCCCCGCCCGAGGTGGTCGCGGCGCTCAAGGCCCGCACCAGGGAACGGCAGGAACAGCGCAAGGAAGCCGTGGCGGAAGCGGCAGCGGCATTACGCCGCAACGGGCTTCTTTCCTGACCCGGCCACAATAAAAAACACTGCCACAAACGCGGCTCTACCCAACGCAGCCAACCAAAATAAAAAGTTTTGGGGGAAAGAGGATGGGGGTGTGGGGGAAGGAGAAAGGAACCTTTTTCAAAAGGTTCCTTTCTCCTTCCCCCACATTTCTTACACCCAGTCGTCGTCTGACGATATGGGGGTGAACCCGCGCCGGATGGTGTTTTCGGTAACCACGCGGGGGTCCATGAACTGGAGCAGGTAATCCGGGCCGCCGGTTTTGGAGCCCACGCCGGACATGTTGAAGCCGCCGAAGGGCTGGCGTTCCACCAGGGCACCGGCGGAGCCCTTGTTCAGGTAGAGGTTGCCGACCCGGAACTCCCGGCGGGCTTTGGCGAGGTTTTCCGGGCTGCGCGAGAACACGCCGCCGGTCAAGGCAAAACGGGAGTCGCAGGCGATTGCCAGAGCTTCGTCAAAGGTTTTCGCTCGCATGACCGCGAGCACCGGCCCGAAGATTTCCTCCTGGGCGATGCGATGGGCCGGAGTGATGCCGTCCACGATGGTCAGGGGCACGTAACAGCCTTCCGAGGGGATATCCACGCGCTTGACCAGCACCCGGCCTTCCTCTTCCGCAATCCGGACATATTCCAGCACGGCTTTCTGCTGGGCGGCGTCGGCCAGGGGCCCCATGTAGTTATGGGGATCTTCCGCCGGGCCGATGCGGATGGATTTGGCCGCCTCGGTCAGGCGATGGACGAACTTGTCGTAAATGGCGTCCAGCACCACCACCCGCGAGCAGGCCGAGCACTTCTGGCCCTGGAACCCGAAGGCGGAGTAGAGAATCTGCAGCACGGCCTCGTCCAGGTCGGCGTCGTCGTCCACGATGATGGCGTTCTTGCCGCCCATTTCAGCGATGACGCGCTTGACCTGCTTTTGGCCGGGGTGCACTTTCGCGGCTTTTTCCACAATATGCAGTCCCACGTCCACGGAGCCGGTAAAGCCGATCAGGCCGACGGCGGGATGCTCCACCAGGTAATCGCCCATAACCGAGCTTCTGCCGGGGCAGAAGTTGAACACGCCAGCGGGCAACCCGGCCTCGCGGAAGACGTCCACCAGGGTATACCCTATGGCCGAGGCAATGGACGCGGGCTTGAAGATGACCGGGTTGCCCGTGACCAGAGCGGCGGAAACCATGCCGATGGCAATGGCGAAGGGGAAGTTCCAGGGCGAAATGACGGCGGCCACACCCTTGGGCTGGTAAAACAGATGGTTCAGTTCGCCGGGGGCGCGGCCCATGCGCCGGGGTACGGACAGACGCAGCATTTCGCGGGCGTAGTATTCCAGAAAGTCGATGCCCTCGCCCACGTCATGGTAGGCCTGATCCCACTGCTTGCCCACTTCCAGCACCTGCACGGCGGAAAGCTCGAAGATGCGGCGGCGGGCGATGTCGGCAGCGCGATGCATAAAGAGCGCCCGATCCGCCGGGGATGTGTCGCGCCAGCCGGGAAAGGCCGCCTGCGCGGCGGCAAGGGCGGCGTCTATTTCCTCCCGCCCGGCCTGGCAGACCATGGCGAGGCACTCGGACGTGTCGGCGGGGTTGGTGGTGGGCAGGGTTTCCGCCGTGGTTACATCCTTGCCGTTGATGTAAAGAGGCAAGGTACGGCCGTTGACAGCCCGCACCTTGGCAATGGCGTCCACAAACGCCTTGCGGTTTCTGGTCAGGGTAAAGTCGATCATGGGTTCATTGGCAAAGAGCGGCAGCAGCGGCCTTTGCTCCTGCAGGGCCTCCTTGCGGGGGGCCTGCTCCGCGCCTGCCTGATCCCCGTCCTCCGCCACATAGGAAGGCCCGTAGGCTTCCTGCATGGCGGCGTCGCCCGCTTCAAAGCGGGCCACCTCGCGGGCGGCCTTCAAAGCGGCCTCGCGCGCGGCGCGGGCGGCCGAGCGTTTGGCCTTTTCCCGCTCAAGGGTGACGGAGGGGTTTTCCAGCAGGCGGGTAACTTCCGCCCCGTCGGCGAAACTTTGGCGCAAAAAGGATTCGTTGGCGGTATTTTCCAGCAGACGGCGCACCAGGTAGGCCATGCCGGGGATAAGCTCGCCGTAGGGGCAATACAGACGCACCTTGCCCGCCACCTTGAGCAGGCCTTTGCGCACCGGTTCGGCCATGCCGTAAAGCACCTGGAACTCGTAGCGCGACTCGGGCACCCCCAGGGCGAGGGCGGTTTCCATGACGGCGGAGATGGTGCGCACGTTATGGGAAGCGCAGGAAAAATACACCGTGTCGTGGTTTTCCAGAATATGCCGGGCCAGCTTTTCATAAGCCAGGTCGGATTCCGGCTTGTAGGTCCACACCGGCACAGGCCAGCCGCACTGCTTGGCAAGGACGGTTTCCGCATCCCAGTATGCACCCTTGACCAGGCGGATGGCGACGGGCAGCTTTTCCATCCTGGACCAGGCGATCAGATCCTCCACATCCTCGTGGCAGTCCACAAGATAGGCCTGCATCACGACGCCCAGGTGCGGGTAGTCGCGAAATTCCGGAGCCGAACGCAGGCGCTTGTACAGGTCTATGGTGATTTCCCGGTACTTGAGCTGCTCCATGTCGATGCACATAAAGCCGCCCATGGCGACGACCTTGCGGTAAATGGGCGCCAGACGGCGGTAGATGCCCTCGACGGAGTCCGCGACATCCACGGGCTTGGCCTGGGAATACAGGGCCGACGGTTTGATGGAAACATTCACCTTGGGGGAGGAGCCCCAGTCCTGGGCGCCGTCCGGTCCTTTGCCCTGCAGGGCGACCCATTTTTCCTGCTCACGGGCCAGGGCGTCGATCACCTCGTGGTAGCCGGCCGCATAGGCGTCGCTTTCTTCCTCGCTGACCGAAGCCTCGCCCAGCAAATCCACGGTAAAGGCGAAACCGTCCTTGCGCAGCTTGGCAAGGCCTTTCAGGGCTTCCTTGACGTTTTCCCCGATGATGAACTGGCGGGCCATGCCTTCAATGTTGGAGCGGATGGTCATGCCCATGATCTTGCCGGTAATGGCCCCGCCGATGCCGGCGGCGCTGGCTCCCCAGCGAAGCACGGCCGGCACTTCGGCCTCGCCCCCGGCGAAGTATTCCCGGATATGGCGAAGCAGCGATTCCGAGGTGTTCAGGTAGGGCAGCACGTCCACGAAACGGAAGAGCTGCACCTTGAAGTCCTCGTTCTTCATGGCCCAGTCCATGACCTTGCCTGTCCACCACCCCTTGTTGAAGATGGAAGGGGCCTCGCCGCTGATGCTGGCGAAAAAGTCCTTGCCGCGCCGGACAACTTTTTCTTCAAACTGCGTATCCATGGGATCTCCTGGCTGGACCGGGGAATGCGGGTTGACAAATATTCCGCTGAGGAACGTTGCTTGTCCGCGCAGAGCCGGAAAAGCAACGCCCATTACCGGCAAGAAACTAGACCTGCGGGATTGAAAAATCAAGTACATCGCAAAAGCGCCTGCGCGGGCATGCCCGTCAGGCGCCGTAAACCCGATTTGCAGGCGTACGCCGGAGGAATGGCCGCTATGCCTGCAGGCTGCCCCTGAAAGAGGCCAGATCGGTGATGCCGAGCCGTTCCATGGCGGCGGGCAGCTCCCGTGCGACGGCAAAGGCGGTGTCCGGGCGGATGAAGTTGGCAGTGCCTATCTGCACGGCAGAGGCTCCCACAAGAATGAACTCCAGGACATCTTCCGCGCAGGTAACGCCCCCTATGCCGATGACCGGAATGCCCACCGCCCGGCTTACCTGCCATACGCAGCGCAGGGCCACGGGTTTGACGGCAGGGCCGGAAAGCCCGCCGATGACGTTGGCCAGCATGGGCGTTCTGCTTTGCAAATCGACCGCCATGCCGCTTATGGTGTTGATGCAGGAGAGCATGTTCGCGCCCGCATCCGCGCAGGCCCTGGCAATGGCGACAATATCGGTGACGTTGGGGGAAAGCTTGACGATGACCGGGGTGCGCCCGGCGTGCTTGACCACGGCGGCGGTGACCGCGGCGGCCATGCCCGGATCCTGCCCGAAGGCCACCCCGCCCTCTTTGACGTTGGGACAGGAGATGTTGACCTCAAGCGCCGCGATGCCGGCGGCCCCACCCAGCATGCCGGCCAGCGCGGCAAACTCGTCTGTGCTGGTGGCGTACAAGTTGGCGATGACCGGAAGCTGCGCCGTCGGCAGCAAAGGCAGCTTGTCGCGCAAAAAGACCTCGACCCCGCAGTTCTGCAGGCCGATGGCGTTCAGCATGCCGCAGGGGGTCTCGGCAATGCGGGGCATGGGGTTGCCTTCACGCGGGGCGAGGGAAAGCCCCTTGACCACGATGCCCCCCAGAGAGGTCAGATCGCCGTAGGGGGTGAACTCCAGCCCGTAGCCGAAAGTGCCGGAGGCCGTGAGCACCGGATTTTTCAGAGTCAGGGAGCGGCCGTTGCCTTCCAGGGTGACGTTCAGTTTTTCCATGGCAGATACCGTCGCCTCCCCGATTTACAGGATGACCGTGTCGGCCCAGAAATTGGGGCCGCAGGTACAGGTTTGCACATGATGGACAGTGCCTTGCGGCGGCGCGGGTTCGCACGCCTGCTCCTGCGGACGGAAAGGCGCGGCAGCGGTCTCCGCCCGGCCCGCGCGCCCGGCAGCGCCGCTCAGGGGATGCTCCGGCGCAATGGCTACAGGGCAGGACGCCTCGGCAGGCAGGGTGGACTTCACCACGCAGCCCAGACAAGCCCCGATGCCGCAGGCCATGCGCGTTTCCAGGCAAAGCTGGGTGCGGGCGTTGCAGCGGCGCGAAATAGCCTGCACAGCCTGCAAAAACGGCGTGGGCCCGCAGGCCAGCACCAGTCCGTTCGGGGCGTGGGCGGTGATGCGCTTTTCCATCAACGCGAGAAACTTGACCAGATCTTCCGGACCCTTTTCCTGATGCGCGTCAAACTGCACCCGTTCACTCACGCTTTCATAGGGGTAACAGTCCAACGGCAGCCGGTGCCCGAATTCCATGGTTACATCCCAGGGGGTGGGGTGGGCGTGGGTGTATCCCACAAACGGGGCGATGCCGATGCCCCCCGCCAGCAGCAGGGTGGGCGTTTTCGATTCCACGGCAAGGCCGTTGCCGAGCGGACCCCAGATATCGAGCACGTCGCCGTGAACAAGCCGCGACATGGCGGCAGTGACCCGTCCCCTGACCTGGAACAGGATCACCAGATCCCGGTCGGAAACAAGGCTGATGGAAAAAGGACGGCCCCAGATGGTTTCCGCCCCCGACCCGGCGATGCGGAGCATGACGAACTGCCCCGGCTTCCAGCTTCTCCAGCGGGGCGGGGTGAGGCGCAAGGCATAGCAGCCCGGCTGCCCCCCGACATTGCCGTAGGGCACGAGATCCAGCACGGTTTCTTGAGTAAGTAAGGGTTCTGACATAGCGACACGGTTTCCGTACAGGGACGCATTTGCCGCCCTGCCTGTTTTTTTGTACTATGCTGCCGACAACGTTCTTGAAGAACCACTGCACGCTCCCCGAAAGGGGGTGCCCGGACCTCCCGGTCCCCGCCCTGCGGGAACAGGGCTGTTCCGCGGTTCTGCGGAACAGCTCCCTGTTCTCCCTCATAGTGTGAACACGCAATCAGGGGGAACGTGGGAGGAAATGATTTTTCCCGGCAAGACACACGGCAATGCCATGTTCCGCAAAGATGGATCCACAGAAGCCATGTTTGCCCGGCAGTCCGGAAGCGGCACTGCCCCTTGCCGGAGGCGCGGGCGCTGCTTACCTTGCGTGTCAAGAAGAATACGGCACAGCGCAACGCGCCTTTGGCGCGCGCTCTGTCGAGCATCCTACCTTCATGTTCATTTTTACACAAGCACCCCGGAGAATTTTTCATTCGGGAAACAGGAAATACCCAGGTCCACCAATGGATACTCTACTGCACAACGGCTCCTGCAATACATCCCCCGCATCTTCCGGGCAAGCAAAATTCTCCGGTCCGGCGTCTGCGGAAAAGTCCGCCGGGGAACACCGCGCCCCTGGCCTCCCCGAGATCCTCGCCCCTGCCGGGGATACCCCGGCCGCCCTTGCCGCCTTTGCCGCCGGGGCGGATGCCATCTATCTGGGGCTCAAGCATTTTTCCGCCCGGATGCAGGCGGAGAATTTTTCTACAACCGAACTTGCCCGCCTGACCGACCTTGCCCACGCCGAAGGCCGCCGTGTTTACGTGGCCATGAACACCCTGCTCAAGCCGGGCGATCCGGCCAGCGCCTTCCGCCTGGCCCGGCGCCTGACCCTGGACTCCGCCCCAGACGCCCTGATCGTGCAGGATCCGGGCATGCTCGACCTTGCGCGCCAGGCCGGGTTTGCCGGAGAACTGCACCTGTCCACCCTGGCCAACGTCACCCACCCCAGGGCGCTGATAACCGCCAAAGCCCTGGGGGCAAGCCGCGTCATCGTGCCGCGCGAGCTTTCCATCGACGAGGTGCGCAGCATGGACGCCGCCTGCCCGGACGGGCTCGACCTGGAAATCTTCGTGCACGGCGCGCTGTGCTACTGTGTCTCCGGCCGGTGCTGGTGGTCGAGTTACCTGGGGGGCAAAAGCGGCCTGCGCGGGCGCTGCGTGCAGCCCTGCCGCCGGGTATACACCCAGAAAGGGCGGCAGGGGCGGTTTTTCTCCTGCATGGATCTTTCCCTGGACGTGCTGGCGAAAAACCTGCTGACCATGCCCCGCCTGCGCTCCTGGAAAATAGAAGGCCGCAAGAAAGGCCCCCACTACGTCTACTACGTCACCTCCGCCTACCGCCTGCTGCGCGACGAGCCGGACAACCCCGCGGCCCGCAAGGAGGCCGAGCAGATCCTCGAGATGGCCCTCGGCAGGCCGGGCACACGCTCGCTCTTTCTCCCCCAAAGCCCCCAGTCGCCCACCACTTCGCCGGACGCCAAGGAGCCGCAGACCAGTTCCGGCCTGCTCTGCGGGCGCGTCGGCAAAGGCGCGGGCGGCAAATTCGAGCTGCGCCCCCGCCTGCCCCTTCTGCCCAAGGACCATCTGCGCATAGGCTACGAAGACGAACCCTGGCACTGCACCCTGTTCATTCCCAAATGGGTGCAGCAAGGCGCCGCCTTTACCCTGAGCCTGCCGCGCGGCAAAAATCCCAAGCCCGGCACTCCGGTCTTTCTCATCGACCGCAGGGAGCCGGAACTGACCGCCCTGCTCGCCGAATGGGAGCGCGACCTGAACGCGCGCGGCCGCAAGCCTGCCCCGGAAGGCAAAACTCCTCCGGCACAGGACGTGGCGGGGCTTGAGCCGAAAATGCCCGCCCCCCGACCCGGCGTCCCGCGCAAGCTGGACATTCTGCTGCGCAGTTCCCTGCCCCACGGGCGTAAAGGCAAGGCCGGGGTGCGCCCCGGCACGGTGCAGGGGCTGTGGCTTTCGCAAAAGGCCCTCAAGGAAGTTTCCAAGACCCTGTTCGAGCGCATCTCCTGGTGGCTGCCCCCGGTCATCTGGCCGGATGAGGAAGATGCCTGGTCACGCCTCATCAACGCGGCCCTGCGTAACGGTTCGCGCCATTTCGTGTGCAACGCGCCCTGGCAGGCCGCCTTTTTCAGCGGTGAAAAGGGAATCAACCTCACGGGCGGGCCGTTCTGCAACATCGCCAACGCCCCGGCCCTCGGCCTGCTGGCCGATCTCGGCTTCAGCGCCTGCATCATCAGCCCGGAGTTGGGGGAAGAAGACATCCTGGCCCTGCCAAAGCAAAGCCCCCTGCCCCTGGGCATGGTGCTGGCCGGGTTCTGGCCCGTGGGTATAACCCGGCACGCGGCGGAGCCCCTGAAAACCCAGGAGGGATTCCAAAGCCCCAAGGGCGAGGAGTTCTGGTTCCGCCGTTACGGACAGAACACCTGGCTCTACCCGGCCTGGCCCCTGGATCTGACCGAGCATCGTCCTGCCCTGGAACGCGCCGGGTACAGCACCTTCGTCACCATGGAAGAACACCCGCCCAAAACCCTGGCCCCGGCAAAACGCATCAGCGAGTTCAACTGGAAAGTGGACGTGTTGTGATTTGGTCGAAGCCATCTTGGTCGTAAAGATGTGGGCTCCGCCCACACCCGGCAGGGGGCAACGGCCCCCTGCACCCGCGTATTTTTTGATCGATTGAGTCCGGCGCGCGCTGTTCTCAGAATATTTTTGCGTGAAAGGCTTGACAACGTAATCCACTTATGGTGTATATACACCCAACGGAAGAAAACCTGTACCTGATGGACGCGCCATGGACACACCCGGGCAAAACCCGTGGAACCCCTGCTACTGTATAGCCCTACGGCGAGCCGCCAACCGGATCACCGAGTACTATGACCAGTTGCTGCGCCCCTGCGGAATCACCATCAACCAGTTTTCCATCCTAGCTACGCTGAGCGCCATGGACGGCTGCGGCACCGGCACCTTGGCCCGCCGCCTCCAACTCGAAAAAAGCACGCTGGTGCGAACCCTGCAACCCCTGCTCAAGGCCGGGTACATTGAAGACTCGGCCCCGGAAGGCAGCCGGGCGCGTGAACTGCATCTCACGCCCGCAGGGCGCACGATCCTCGCGGACGCCAAACCGGTGTGGAAGGAAGCCCAGACAGGCATCGTCGGGAAACTCGGCACCGACAACGCCGAAGCCCTCATGGGCATGTTTCGGGAACTGGAACGGAAGTAATTTTTTTTCGCAAAAGGTGTATATACACCATTTGTTCTTTTTGTCACAACAGCCATACTCAGGAGGACAATCATGAGTTGCGAAACCATCGTCATCACGGCCGGCGGCAATTACACCGCGGACGTTATTCTTCTTAACCCGGCCATGGTCAACTGCACCAGCGCCCCCAACATTACCCTGCATGATATCCGGCCGGAAAGCGACCCGCTGGAAAACCTTTGCCCCTGCCTGTGGGAAAGGCTGCCCGGCCTGTCCTGGCTGCTGCCCCGCCGGGCCGCGCGCACTTTCGCATCGTAACGGCACCGGGACAGCCCCGGCAGGATGCGCTCTGTAACGGGTACACCCCGCTCCGCTTTGTAAACCCGCATTGAAACATCAGAACCGGCCTGCAAAGGCCGGTTCTGATGTTTCACAGACTGTAGACAAACCCCCGTTTTCGCGACGGGGGTTTTACTTATGCGGCTTTTGGGATGGAGATGAGGCGGTTGTTTGGAAAAAGCTGCTTTGGGAGCCAGGTGAGCCAAAAAGATGTCGGAGTATGCTTGGGACCGGGTGCAAAGCCTCTCTCCCAGAGGCGCAAGGCTATCTTTTTCATGTTCTGGCAGGCGGCGGACAGCAAGCATTGCATTTGCACACGGGACAGACCGCGGAAGCGGGCATAGCGGTGTCCGTGCAATTCCTTGCCCTCGGCGAAGCTGCGTTCCACCGTTTCCTTGCGGCGTTTATAAATCGCCTTGCCATTGTCTTCATAGCGATGGGAATTTACTTCTTCTTTATACTCCTGCCAGACATGACGCGTCACGACTTTTATGCAGGACGCGCTGGTTGTGCATTGGCCAAGAAGAGGACAAGCACGGCAGAAGGCCGGTTCGGAAACATATTCTCGGTAGCCTTCACGCGTGGTCGTTCGATACCGCAGGGTTTGGTTTTGCGGGCAGAGGCAACAGTCTGATTTTTCATCGTAAACATAGTCGCTCTTGCGCAAGTATCCCGCGCGATGCGTGGGGCGGGAGTAACCGATAACACCGTAAATATTCCGTTCGGTCAGGCCCTTACAAATGTGAGGAGTGAAATATCCCGCATCAAGGCCCACGGCGCTAGTTTTGAAGTCAAAGCGGCCGCGTTGGCGATCCAGCCGGTCAAGATATGGTTGGCTGTCGTGGACATTGCCGGGAGTGACAAAGGTGTCGGTTATGATGCCGCATTTGCCGTCAACAGTGCGGTGATCCAGGTAAAAGAAGCCCTTGGGCTTGCCCTCGCGCACCATGTAGCCGCTGTCCGGGTCTGTCGTGCTGATTTTCGTTTCTTTGCTCCCCGGCTCGGCGTCTTTCGATTTCAAAGGCTTCTTGCCGTGTTGCTCCCGGTCTTGAGCAATGTCCTTGTCCAACTCTCCCAGGTAATCCCGTACCGACTTCAACACCACGGCCTTATTGTACTTGCCCTTGTTGGCGCTGGCTTTCATGTGCGTGGAGTCCGTGTACAAAATCTTGCCGTCCACCATCTTGCGCTTCACCGCCTGGAGCACGATCTCGTCAAAAATCTCCTGGTAAATCCCGCTCTCGTTAAAACGGCGACGGCGGTTCTGGCTGAACGTGCTGAAATGAGGAACTTTGTCCGTCAGCGTCAGGCCGAGAAACCAACGATACGCCACATTCACCTCGACTTCACGGACCAGTTGCCGCTCGCTGCGAATGCCGAACAAGTAGCCGATGAACAGCATCTTGAAGAGCAACTTGGGCTCTATGGCCGGCCGTCCGTTATCGGGGCAATACAGCTCCTTCACCTTGTCATGAATGAAGCTGAAACTGATCGACTTGTCGATCTTGCGCAGAAGATGCTCGCGGGGCACGAGATCTTCAATGCACACCAGTTCTATTTTTGTTTGCTGTTCGGTTTTGCGCTTGATCATGGAGATACAAAAACAAAGTCCCGGCTAAATTGCCAGGACTTTGTCAACAGTCTGTGAAACATCAGAACCGGCCTGCAAAGGCCGGTTCTGATGTTTCAGACTGATGGCAAACCCGCGTCCGACGTCTCTTGCCCCTGAATCGCGGGTGCAGGGGAGTCACTCCCCTGCCGGGTGTGGGCGGAGCCCACATCTGATTCAGGTGGCTTCGACAAATAAGCGAATCTATCCCAGCCGTTCCGCGATGCGCTTGGCGGGAATGATGCCGGTGGCCGCCGCCGAGACGATATTGCCCGAAACCCCCGGCCCGTCGCCTGCCACAAACAGGCCGGGCAGCGGGGTCTCCAGGTGGTTGTCTGTTTCCACCTGGGTGGCGAAAAATTTTATTTCCGGCGCATAGAGCAGGGTTTCTTCATTGGCAACGCCCGACACCACGCTGTTGAGCTGCTCCAGTCCGTCCACCAGGTTGGTCACAATGCGTTCGGGCAGGGCCATGGCGATGTCGCCGGGGGTGACGTTGCGCATGGTGGGGGCGATATAGCCCTTGCTGATGCGGTTCCAGGTGGAACGCCTGCCCCGTTTCAGATCGCCGAAACGCTGCAGAATGGGCTTGCCCCCGCCGATCAGGGTAGCCAGCTTGCCGATGGCCACGCCGTAGCCCTGGTTGTCGGAGACTGGATCGGTGAGCACCACCTTGGACAGAAAGGCGAAGTTGGCGTTTTCCGACTTGCTGTTGCGGTAGGCGTGCCCGTTCACGCAGACGAACTCCTGATAGTTTTCAAGAGACACGAAGCCTTCCGGGTTGGTGCAGAAGGTACGGGTCTGATCGTCGTACTTGGTGGTCTGCACGAAAAAGGTGGGGTCGTAAATGACGGAGGTCAGGGAGCTCAGGATGTCCTTGTGCACTTCCACCCGCACGCCCACCTCAATGCCGCGCTGGCTCACCTGCATGGAAAAGGCGCGCGCTATCTCGCCTACCCAGTCCGCGCCCACCCGTCCGGGCGCCAGGATGACGGCCCGCGCGCCGATGGTGCCGGTCCGTGTACGCACACCCGTGACTCTGCCGCCTTCCGCCAGCACGTCCACCACCTGTTGCCGGGTACGGATGGCAACGCCCTTTTCCTCCAGCCAGGCGCACATTTCGCCTATATGCTTGGGCAGAAAGTCGCTGCCCAGGTGCTTTTGCCGGATAATCAGCAGATCGATGCCCGCCCGCTTGGCAATACGCCGGAGTTCCTGCGCGGCTTCCATGTCCGTGGGAAAAACCGGCCCGTCCATGCCGAAGCGGTTGAAAACGCCCTCGGTCTCCCGGATCAGGGCCTCGGCGTCCGGCGTGGACAGAAACTGCGTCAGATCAGTCTTGCCGAGTTTGTGGATGAAATTCAGCTTGCCGTCGGAAAAAAGCCCGGCACCGCCCATACCGGAAAGAATATTACAGTTGGGCTTGCAGTGGACACATTCGCCGGTGCGGCCCACGGGACAGCGCCGTTTGTCTGCCCTGTCGCCCCGCTCCAGCAGGCATACCGACAGTCCGCTATGCTCGGCCAGCCAATAGGCGGCGAACAGCCCTGCCGGGCCTCCACCCACAATGACCACGTCAAACGCCTGCTGCTGACTTTTCACGGGGCACTCTCCCTAAACTCTACATGGTTTTGCGCATTCCTGTGGCACTATCAACGTTCCTGCCCGCTCCCATTCCCGATGTCAAGGAGACGCCCTTTCACACCCATCAAATTAGAGCCGTTCGACTTTCAAATTATACAATCGTTTCACAAACTGCATCATATTGTTCTCATAATTCAGCGAAATCATAAGATATGAACGACACGCTTCGCGGGCATCCGCTACGCGTATGCCGAGCAATTTCACTTTGAAATTGCTCTAAAAAGTTTTGGAGGAAGCGGATGGGGACGCGGGGGAAGGGGAAGGAACCTTTTCCAAAAGGTTCCTTCCCCGTCCCCCGCATTTGCCTTTCTCTCGCCTCAAAATGCGTACCAGTAGTAGCAGGCGGCCACGGCGGCCAGGCTGAGGACGCGGAAGGCCTGGTTGGAGATGACCAGGAACAGAGCCAGGGAGGGAGCGAAAAACCCCGCGTACGAGGGGAACTGGTGGCGCACCGCCCGCATAGGAGAGGAGAGGATGTTGCCCACGAGCAGGGCCAGGATGATTTCCGGGGTGGTCAGGGCGCCGCTGTGGGCGAGGGAGGCCGCGGCGGAAAGAGCCGCGCCCGATTCGGCCACCAGGTGCAGGGCGACGATGCCGATGCTTTCCGGGTTCAGGAAGGAGAGCGCCCCGGCGTGTTCCGCCAGGAAACGCTCGGCGGCCGTGAACCATCCGGCCTGCTGCGCGGCGAAGAACAGACAGTAGATGGGAATGGTGAAGGTCAGGAGCTTGACCAGCCGTTTGCGGAAACGCCGCAGGGTGGTACGGGCCACGGAGCGCCAGTCCCTTGCCTGCGGCTCGGGCAGCAGGCAGTCCACGCAGCTTGGCGGCAGGGGGGGAAGCAGCAGCCTGCCCGCGACAATGGTGCACAGGGTACGCGCAAAGGCCGCGATGAAGGTCAGGCCGATGTAGAGAAAAGCCCGCGTTCCCAGGAAGGCGAACACCAGGGAGAACAGGGTGGGCAAATGGACCAGAAAAGTGGGAGTGCTGTTGAACAGGTTGGCCAGCACAAGCTCGCGCCGGGACATTTCCCGCCGCTCATAGGCTTCCGCAAGCAGGGTATTGGCCGAGGCCGGGGAAAAAAAGGCCAGGGAAAAGGACGCTCCGGCCACGTCGCGCAGATGCCCCAGACGGACCAGGGGAGAGGCCAGTTTTGCCACAAAGCGGGTCCAGTGCAGTGCCTCCACAAGGTTTGCCAGCAGCAGCCCGAAGGACATGACCAGCAGCAGCCTGAGCAGCGGCAGGAACAGGCGGGAAAAAAGCAGTTCCGTATCCATGCCAAACCCTTGTGCGAAAAACTCGGATTATGCAGGTCCGGCAGACCGGAAGGATTCCGGACTGTTCTCAGCCTCATATCCCTCGTCCGCCGGCAGGTTTCCGCCAGCAGCCGCTTTGCGGGCCAGGGTGTCCACCTCTTCGTTTTCCGGGTGCCCGGCATGGCCTTCCACCCAGTGCAGGCGTACCGCGTGCCTGGCAAGCTGGGGCAGCAGGCGTTCCCACAGGTCGCGGTTCAGCACGGGCTTGTTGTCGGCCTTTTTCCAGTTCTTTTTCCGCCAGTTGTAGAGCCATCCTTTTTCCACGGCATCGCACAGGTAGCGGGAATCGGCATGCAGGTCCACCCGGCAGGGACGGGTCAGGGCCTCCAGGGCCATAATGGCCGCGAGAAGTTCCATGCGGTTGTTGGTGGTGCGCGCAAACGCGCCGGAAAGGCGCTTTACCTTGCCGGACGCAGCAAGACGCGCCGCCCATCCGCCCGGGCCGGGGTTGCCGAGGCAGGAGCCGTCCGTGTGGATGGTTACCTGGGCAAGTTGTGCTGTTGCGTGTTTGTTCATCCGGAAGCGCTTCCGCGTATATGGTGTTCCAGTTGCCGGCCTATGAGGTTGAGCGCCGCGGCCAGACCCTCCGGCCAGTTGCCGCCGGCAAAGTACGGCATGAAATGGGCATACCGCAAGTACATAATGAGCGGCTCGCCAAGGGCCTTGCGCGCCAGGGGAGTCACATGCAAAAAGACCGTCCGCTCTTTGGGGACAAGCCCGAGAAAGACTGTTCCACTCTTTTCCGCCTCCTGCAACTGCTTTTCGTCAAAGGGGGCATTGCGTATTTCCACACGTAGCGCAACGCCGTAGGTCTCAAACGTCCTGCGCGTGAATTCGAGCAGGCGCTTCTCCTGCTCCGAGGTCAGCGTGCGGGTGGCATCGGCCCTTTTTTCAGAGATTTTTTGCACTTCGGTCAGGCGCCGTTCGCTATTGGCCCAAAACCCCCACAGCACGCCGGCAAACAATAGTCCGACCAAGGCCATACGGAGTATGCGTTGCAAGGGCGTCTCGTCAAACATCCGCTTGTTCCGTTTATAAAAAAACCACCTAAATACCATGGGTTGTTCCTTTTAGGCCGGACAAAAGGGAAAAATTACCTCTATACTCCTGTTTTCTAGAGGTTTACCTTGACCATTCTTTCTCTCTATTTTAGATTATCACATTATGAACTGGGATTGGGAAAAACTACAAGAAAAGCGGCAAAGGCAAGGCGGTTCTCCTCCTCCTCAAGGAGACGGCCCGGGCAATCTTTTTGACGGGTTTCAACTCGGCAAGTATCTCCCCAAAAAGTTGGGTTCCGGTCTGCCTGTGGGACCGGTAGTAATAGTCTTGCTGCTGTTGTGGCTGGCATCGGGCATTTTTATTGTCGACCCCGGGGAAGTGGGCGTGGTCACCCGATTCGGCAAGGCCGAACGCGAGGTGGGGCCCGGCCCCAACTACCGTCTGCCTTTTCCTATTGAATCTGTAAGCATTGTCAACACCCAAATTTTGCGCACCGTGGTGGTCGGGCAGCCTCTGGAACCCGGAAGCAGGCAGATGGGGAACGCCCCCACGATCTCCAACAACAGCGGCAACGAAGAATCGAGCATGTTCACACAGGACGAGAATATCGTGAACATGCAGTTCACCGTGCAGTACAACATCAGCAGCGCCAGCGACTTTCTGTTCAAAGTAAAGAACCCCAGCCAGGTAGTCGCCCAGGCCGCTGAGGCCGCCATGCGCGAAGTGGTCGGCAGCGCCAAAATAGACGCCATCCTGACGGACGGGCGTCTTGCCATACAGGAAAAAGCCAGACAGGCCCTCTCGGAAACCCTGACCGAATACGGCATAGGCGTGAATGTGCACCTGGTGCGCATTGACGGTCGCCCCCCCGCGGAAGTGGACGCCGCCTTTAAAGACGTCTTCAGCGCGCGTGAGGACAGGCAGCAGATCATCAATCTTGCGGAAGCCTACCGGGCGGAAATAGTGCCTGTGGCGGAAGGACAGGCCGCCAGCATGCGCAACGCGGCGGAAGCCTACCGCATAGAGGTCGAAGAAAAAGCCAGAGGCGAAGCCAGCCGTTTTCTCGCCATGGTGGAGCAATACAACAAGGCCAAGGACGTCACCCGCAAACGCCTGTATCTTGAGGCCATGGCCGACATGCTCTCCGGCGCGGGGATGGAAAAAATCATCATCTCCAAAGACGCCAAAGGAAACGTGCTGCCGCTGCTCACCATAGGCGGAGCCGCGGATGCCCAGCCCGCGCCCAGGACGGATGTTGCCCCCAAAGGAGGGACGAAATGAAACGCCCCCTCCTTTCCCTGACTCTCGGCGCCCTGCTCCTGCTCTTTCTCGCGAGCCAGTGCATTTTCTTTGTCGAAGAAGGCAAGCAGGCCCTTGTGCTGCAACTCGGGAACCCACTGCCCGACGTGTACAAGCCCGGACTGCACTTCAAGCTGCCGTTCATCCAGAACGTGATGCCTCTTGAAAACCGGATAATACTGTTCAGCATCCCCAAGACCCCCGGCATCACCGCGGACCAGAAGGCCATAGAAATTGACAGCTATGCCTGCTGGCGCATCACCGATCCGCACAAATTCGTCGCGACGTTGCGGGTGGAAGCCATTGCCACGGAACGGCTCAGCACCATCGTCCAGTCCCAGCTGCACGGGGCCATCGGCAGAAAACCCCTGATGGCCGTGGTCTCGGAAGAGCGGAATGAAATCATCAAGGACGTTCTCAGCCAGTGCAATGCCGCGACCAAAGACTATGGCGTCGAGGTGAAGGACGTGCGCATCAAACGTACTGAACTGCCCAACCGCGAGTCCATTTTCAAACGGATGAACGCGGAACGGGTAAAAATGGCCAATGAGTACCGCTTCAAAGGGGAATCGGAAAAACTGCGCATCCGCTCTGAGGCGGAACGCACGCGTGACAAGACCCTGGCCGAAGCGAACAAAGACAGCATCACCATCCGGGGGCAGGCGGACGCCGAGTCCATGCGCATTTTCGCCGAGGCGCTGTCTACCTCTCCCGAGTTTTATGAATTCTCTAAAAGCCTTGAAATATATAGAAAAGCATTCAAGGAAAAATCGAAGATCGTTTTTTCCACCGACGACCCCTTGTTGCGCTTCTTACAGTAGTTTATACCCAAAGTTTTTCTTGATATTTATCTGAAGGTTCGATATTGGACTTGCCGAGTCCGAAAAAGTATCTATAATATGCTCAGGCCGCTCATTGCGGCCATAACCATGCATGACGGCGGGAAGGAAAAATAGAGGAGCAAGCGAGTGGTTAATTTTGCTGAAATTTTTGAACGTATTAAACTGGCAACCAGCACAAGAACCCAGGTGGAGTTGGCTGAAGTGCTCGATATCCGCCAGTCCAGCATTTCGGATGCAAAGCGCCGGAATTCGGTTCCTTCCGACTGGTACATGAAGCTTTTTGAGCAGTTCGGGCTGAATCCGGACTGGCTTAAAAAGGGAAGCGGCCCCATGTACCTGCGCACAGAGCAGGGATATACCCCCGTGGATGCTCCCACTGCCGGAATGGTTTGCGAGGACGCCGGTAAATACGGCGGGCCGGATGCCAAAAACGCCATTGTAACCGTCTACTCGACCCAGGCAGGCGACGGAGAGGAACCAAGCGCTCCCCTTGGCCGGCTCAATATCCCGCAATCATTTGCAAGCCCTGGTCTGCAGGTGGTCCGTATCGACATTTCCAGTATGGAGCCCTATATTCGCAAAGGAGCTTTTGTAGGGATCGACACAGCCCAGCGGCATGTCGCTTCCGGGGAACTGTACGGGGTACGGCTGCCGTATGAAGGGCTGGTGCTGAAACGCGCGTATATCGACACCCAGAACAACCAGCTGGTTCTCCGCAATGAAAACCCGGCCCATCCGGAAGTATCGCTTCCCCTGGAAGGGCATGAAACTCATATCGTGGGACGTGTAGCTTGGGTGCTGCAACGTATTTAAGCTCCCCGCGCATAGCGGGCGGGCTTTCCGGACAACAAGGCAGGGCGGGCTCGCAAGAGCATGCCTTGCCTTGTTTTTGGCAGCCCCCCGGGCTTTCCAGATAAAAAAATTCACATGACACGCCTTTTACGGAGAAGCCGGGACGAACGGCCGATTTTTCGCCTTTCCTTTTCTTGAAATTTGCTTATCTTACCAAACATACACGGTGCCCCGGGCCGTCAGTACACTGCGGCAGCCCGGCGTCGACGCCATGGATGTAAAGAACCAGCAAAGGATACAAAAGGCCTCATATGATTCTGCCTGTGTTGCAATACCCGGATCCGCGGCTCTGCCGCAAGAGCGTTCCCGTGACCGCTGTGACTCCGGAACTGCGCGAACTCGCCGCCGATATGGCGGAAACCATGTACGCCCGCGACGGCATAGGGCTTGCCGCTCCGCAGGTGGGGCAAGCCATCCGTCTTGTGGTGGTAGACGTTTCCGGCCCTGAGAAGCGCGAGGATCTGCGCATTCTGGTCAACCCCGTGCTGACCCTCAGCGGGCCGGAGTTGGAATCGGAAGAAGGATGCCTGTCCGTGCCGGAGTTGCGTTCTACCGTGTGCCGTGCGGAAAAAGCGCATCTTGAAGCCACGGATCTTGACGGCAACCCCGTCAGCCTGGACGCGGACGGGCTGCTTGCCATTTGCCTGCAACACGAATGCGACCACCTGGAAGGCACGCTGTTTATCGATCACATCAGCCGCCTGAAACGTATGATGTACGATCGCAAGATGCAGAAAAAGGGGAAAAAGTAGCCGTGGCCTCCCTTCCGCTGCCCGGTTCCGGCGATACTGATTGCCAGGGATGCCCGCACGAACCGGCAGGGAGCGGCAGCGCTCCTGAGGCATGCTCCGGCTGCACGGGAGAACCCAGAGCGCGGGTCCAGGAGGCTGCGGGCAAAGCCGCGCAAAACGCCGCTCCGTTACGGGCGGTATTCATGGGCACGCCCGAGTTTGCCGCCCGGATTCTGGAACGGCTTCTCGAATGCCCCTTCATTGAAGTGCTGGCCGCCTATACCCAGCCCGACAGACCGGCCGGGCGCGGCAATGCGCTGAAAGCCCCGGAGGTCAAAATCCTGGCCCAGAGCCGGGGTATTCCCGTACACCAGCCCCTCAATTTCAAAAGAGTTCCCGAGGGCGACGCCGCCGTTGCCGCACTGGCCGCCTACAAGCCGGACGTGTTGCTGGTGGCCGCTTACGGTCTCCTTTTGCCCCAACGGGTGCTGGCCATTCCCCGGCTCATGCCCGTCAACGTGCACGCCTCGCTGTTGCCCAAATACCGGGGAGCGGCCCCCATACAGCGGGCCATCATGAACGGCGATGCCGTCACGGGTGTGACCATCATGCGCATGGAGGCAGGGCTGGATACCGGCCCCATGCTCATGCAGCGGGCCACGGGCATCGGCCTTGCCGACACTTCGGCCACCCTGCACGACGAACTGGCCCGCGAAGGCGCGGAACTGCTGATCATGGCCCTGGAACGCCTGGCTGCGGGAGCCCTTGCCGCCATACCCCAGGACAGTTCCAGAGCCACCCATGCGGCCAAGCTCACCAAAGAAGAAGGGCAGATATCCTTGGCCCTGCCGGCGCGCACCCTGCACGCCCGCATCCGGGGGCTCACCCCCTGGCCCGGCGCGACTCTTGTCCTGCGCCGCCCCGGGCAGAAGGATCTGCCCGTGCTTGTGGAGCCCGGCCCCTTTCCCCTGCCGGAGGAAGCCGCGCAAACCCTGCAACGCGAACATCTGCCCGAAACGCCCGGAACCCTCGGCCCCTGCCTCGGCGCTCTTCTGCCCGTGCGCTGCGCCGACGGCTGGTATGCCTTTACGTCCTTTCGCCCGGCCGGTAAAAAAGCCATGGACGCGCGCGCATTTTACAACGGCTATATAGCCCCTGCGCCGGGCGCGCATTTTACCTTGCCTCAGAGCAACGTTGCGCCGTAAGATATTTTTGCCGAAGCCGTCTTTTGCAGAGTAATTTTGAAGTTGTCTAAGAGTCGCATTGCCTCCGGCGGCCAAAGGGATTGAATCCCTTTGGAAACCCCATTTTTTGTCTACCCCATCGGGGCAATTCTTATGACATTGCCCGTTTGCCGGGCATAGCAGTACTTTTCTCGCCCCACACAGGGCATGGCGCAACCGCCGACGAGCCGTCATGAACCAGAACACCGCCGACAACGACGCCGCCCCGGCGAAAGGCGCCCTTCCCCTGCTCGATCCGCTGGCCTTCATGTCCGGGCCGGTGGAACCGCCCCTGCCTCGCAAGCGCCTGTTCATCGGTCTGGTCACCGGCACTTCCGTGCTGCTCTGCCTGTTTCTGCTGGTCGGCTGGATCATCCCGGCTGTGGGGTTCGGCAATATTCATCCTTCCGTGCCGTACATCACCGGCTTTTTGCTGGTGCTGGGCATCAGCGTCATTGCCTGGGCCGCCCTCGGCCTTGTCCTGCAGATTCTGACCGGACGTCCCTACTGGGGGTCGGACCGGGTGCGCGGGCTGACCATCAAGCTCTTTCTGCCGCTTATGGAACTGCTTGCCCGTCTGGTAGGCATTTCTCCCAACGAGGTGCGCCGCTCGTTCATCACCGTGAACAACCAGCTTACGGCAAGCCGCGGAGCCGCTTTTGAGCCCGAGCGCATCCTTATTCTGCTGCCTCACTGCATCCAGCGGGCGGACTGCGCCATACGGCTCAGCTATTCCGTTGACAGCTGCAAACGGTGCGGGCTATGTCCCATCGCCGGGCTGCTGGCGTTGCGTGACACCTACGGCGTCCAGCTTGCGGTCGCCACAGGAGGCAGCATCGCCCGGCGCATTGTGGTGGAAGCGCGGCCCAAGCTTATTCTCGCCGTCGCCTGCGAACGCGATCTGGCGTCCGGCATTCAGGATACCCACCCCCTGCCGGTGTTCGGCATCCTGAACCACAGGCCCGAAGGCCCCTGCCGCAACACTCTGGTAACCCTCAGCCTGGTGGAAGACGCCCTGCGCCGCTTTATCGCCCCCGCAGCCCTTCCCCGCACGCCCTCCGCCCATGCCGAACCCCGACCGTAAGCCCCCCGCTCCAGGAGCTTCCTCCTCTCCGAAGAAGCGCAACAAGCACACGCCTTCCCCCCTGCATAAAGCCGAACACGATCCCAGAGCCGCCGCGCTGGCTGCCCTGACCAAGGTGCTGTCCGACGGAGTGGACTCCCAGGCCGCTCTGAATGATGTGTTGCGGTCCCCCCGGCTCATGCCCACGGACAAGCGTCTGTGCACGGAGCTGACCTATGGGGTGTTGCGATGGCATTTGCGCCTAAAATGGTTTGTAAGGCGTTTTTTAGCAAATTCCGATAAGTTGCCCGCGGAAATGTTTTTGAGCCTTCTAACGGCTTTTTACGAGCTCCGTTTTTTACGCATCCCTCACCATGCCACTGTGAACTGGACTGTGGACCATGTGCGGAACCGTTTCGGGCAAGGCATGGCGCGGGTTGCCAATGGCGTGCTGCGCTCCCTGCAACGCTCTCTGCGGGATTTTTCCGATCCCGCGCTGTATGCCGCGAGCTTTCCGGATGTGAACGCCCGCCTGGGCTGTCTGTACGCGGTACCGGCATGGCTGGTCAGCCTCTGGCGTGAGCAGTACGGGGAAGAGGAAGCGCTCGCCCTGCTGCGGGCCGCCGGCCGCCCCGCGCCTTCCGGCCTGCGCCTCAACCCGCAGCGCCCCGGATGGGCCGAAGCCCGCGCGGAACTGATGCAAACGGCAAACGAAGCCGCGCCGCGTAAGGACAACGCGGAATGGGACAAGGCCGCCTTCGGCCCGGCACAGGTGGAGCGCCCCGCAACGCAGCCGGTTGCGGAAGCTGCTTCCGCCGCCTTGCCGGCTTCGGAAACACATGGGGAGCCCCACTCTGCAATGCCGGTGTATCCTGTGGGGAACACAGCCCTGGCCTTTGCAGGAAGCCTGCCCTGGCAGGCCCGGGGGCTGGTGCAGGAGGGACGGGCCACCCGCCAGTCCGCCGCTTCGTATGAAGCCCTGACGGCCCTGGCCCCGGCGCAATGGCCCGGACCGGTATGGGACTGCTGTGCCGGAAGGGGCGGCAAGACGCTCGCCCTTCTGGAAATGGGGGTACCGGTCACCTTGGCCACCGACCCCTCCGAAGCCCGTCTGGCGGCCCTGGCCGGTGAATACGAACGCCTGGGACTTGCCTCCCCGCCCTGTCCCGCCTGCATAGCCGTTGCTGCGGAAAAACTTTTTGTCGAAGGAAGCACAGCCGAAAACGGGAAGCGGCTCCCGACTCCTCCGGAAGGGTATGGAAAAGGGCGCTCCGGAGAGCCCGCGGAAATGCGGGAGGACAAAGAAGCGGAGACGGCGCCGTCCACAGTCGCGCAAACCCATGCAAACCGTTTCCTGGACATCTCCGCCGCCTTTTTCGGCACCGTACTTGTGGACGCGCCCTGCTCCGGCTTCGGCACCCTGAGCCGCCGTCCGGAAATTCGCCTGCGACGCACGAAGCAGGATATCGCCGGGCTCATTGAAGAACAGCGCGCCATTCTGAAAGCGGCCTGGGATCGCCTGCTTCCGGACGGGCTGCTGGTGTACCTCACCTGCACCCGGAACAAGGCGGAAAACGAAGACCAGATCGCCGCCCTGTTGCAAGCGCATCCCGAGGCCGTTCTTGAGCGGGAGTTCCGTACGCCCGCCGAATCCCCTCTCCGGGAATTCTTTTACGGAGCAGCCGTGCGCAAACGCGGGTGATGCCAAGCCGCCTATAGCAAGGCCCCGGACGTCATATGCGACCCGGGGCCTTGCTATAGGCGGGCAGCCTTATGCGCCCGCAAGCACGCTATTTTTCCGCCTGTCCCCAACTGAGTTGCAGCATCACAAACCAGGAAAGCGGCGTCCACAGAGGCGCGGGCTGCCCCGCCGCGCGCAAGGCGTGAGCGGCCCAGGTGTTGCAAGTAAAGAAGACGGAGAACGTCCCCTCGGCTTCAAAAAAGCTGTCGCTTTCCGCGAATCCGGCGCCCGGCACAGGCATTGTCCTGCCTCTGTGCATACGCGCGCTTGCCGCAATATACCGGGCAAGGGCCAGATACTGCCCTTCAGTCAGAACAAGCCTTCGGGCGGAGGCGGAAGGCGCCAGGGAACCTGTCAGGTATTCCACATGCAGGACCGCCTCTGCTCCCAACGCCGCGCGTACTGCCGTGCCGAGGTGTATATCCTTCCACTCCGGCGTGGTGGTGTAAAATTCGCGCTGCCCCCATCCCACGACGAACCAGCCTGCGAGCGGTCTTTCCGCTCCCCCGCCCGCCGCATTGCCCGCATATGTCTGCCCGTGTCCCCGGGGAGGAAACAGCCTGCGCCAGTCGACTTCCCACTTCCGCAAGGTATCGCCGAAAGGGCCCGCCGTTGTGGAGAGCCTCTGCGCCACGGGCAGGGCAAGGTCAATATGGGCGCCGTTGTTCAACACATAGACAACGATATGAGGCGCATCGGCGGCGCCGTCAGGCTCAAGGGACGAACCCGGCAGAACAACGCCGCCGCCGGAGGACGTTGACGGCGCTTCGTCGGAAAAGAAACCCGGCGGCAACCGTGCCGACGACACCTCATATCCTCCCAGGGCGGGAAGAATACCGCCCGCGAGGACAGCCATCACATACACCTGGATGCAAAAGAGGCACCACCGCGCCGCCCTTGAGACAATGCGCTTGCAAAGACGCGCTGCCGCGAGGAAACATTGTCCGGGCGGCGTGGGAACCTGGTTTCGAGCCACTGCCGATACTTCTTCGGCGCTACAGCCAGCGGACAATCCGGGGCGGCGGCAGAGAAGCGATGGCTTCGCGGACTTCCGCCGGAGTGACGGTAGCCGCGCCCACCTTGCCCACCACAAGCCCGGCGGCGTAGTTGGCCAGAATGCACGAGTGCACCAGCGGCAGCCCTGCCGCGAGTCCAAGGGCAGTTGTGGCAATGACCGTATCGCCCGCGCCGGTGACGTCAAACACCTGGCGAGCCACGGTGGGGATATGCCAGACCTCATCCGCCGAAGCAAAGACGGCAATGCCCTGCGCTCCGAGCGTTGTCATCAAATGCTTGCACCCCAGCATGTGCATAAGCGTTTTACCGGCACGCAGGATCTCTTCCGGCGTTTTGACGGGCAGATTGACCGAGCGGCTGGTTTCCTTGGCGTTGGGGGTCAGCAGAGTAACGCCTTTATACAGGGAAACGTTCTGCGGCTTGGGATCCACCAGTACCGGAATGTCCCGCCCCGTGGCGGCAATGCGTTGCGCCACGCCCCGCATCAGCGCTTCGGAAACAATGCCCTTGCCGTAGTCGGAAACAACGACGGCGGAGCATCCCGCAAGATGGCCGCCGATAACCTCCAGTAAGGCGGTGATCTGCCTGGGAGCAAGCTCCGACGCATCTTCCCGGTCAAAACGCAGCACCTGTTGCTGACGGGCAAGAATACGCGTTTTCAACGTGGTCGGCCTGCCCTTCAGACTGATCAGGGCGGCCTCAATCCCGTCCGCATCAAGGCAGGAGGCCAAATCCCTGCCGGCGGCATCGTTGCCGCGCACGCCCACCAGCACGGCCTTGCCGCCAAGGGCGGTTATATTGCGGGCAACGTTTCCGGCGCCACCCACCAGGCGGGTTTCTTCACTCACGAGCACCACCGGCACCGGCGCTTCCGGAGAAATACGCTCCGCATCGCCCATCAGGTAGGCGTCGATCATCACGTCGCCCACAACCAGCACGCGCGCACCTTCAAAAGCGCCCATCCGCCGGGCCAGTTCCCGGGGCTCAATTTCCTTTGCCGGAATGGCCGCCTTTTTTCGGGGGGCAGAGGTGGCGGTGGATGTCCCCGCGCCACTGCGCACACGATCCGAGGAGGGCCCCTGAGAACGGGGAGACGACGCCATTACAGGGCCTCCGTATCAGAGGCGGCGCTTTCGCCTGTGGAGTCCGCCCGGTTGTCGTCCGCATCCGGCGGCGCGGAAAGCGCGGCTTCGGCCAGAGCTTTGGCATCCTGTCCCGACAGTACGGCGTTGCGGGCATGATCCAGGGCAGGGGCCGTACTTCCTTGCAACGCGGGGGCCTCGAAATATTTCAGTTCCGGAGCATCGGCTCCCTCCAGCGCGGGAGCGGCGGAAGACTGCAACGCCGCCCGCTCCGCCCCGGAAAGCGCGACGCGGGTGCTTGATTCCCCGGCTGCCAGCGCCAGCATGTTCATCAAGGACTCCAATTGTTCCCGGCTGGTATAGGTCAGGCTGATCCTGCCCTTGGTATCCTTTCCGGTTACCCGGACCGGCATGCTCAGCATGGCGTGCAGGTGGTTCTGAATCTCCATAAGCCGGGCGCTCTGCGGCTTTTCCTGCCGCGCCCGGGCCTGGCCCCCCGCAGTGGCGGAGGGAGCCTCTTTTATCTTGCCGCCGGCAGTGCCTGCGTCGCCATCCCCGAGGGATGCCGCCGTGCCGCCATCTCCCGCCCCGCCTTCCTCGTCGGGGGCAGCCGCGCGGGCCAGCGCGCCCTCAGGCCTGAACGCGCCTGTTTCTTTCCACGACGCGGCCAGTCCCTCGGCTTCACGCACGGAAAGCTCTTCTTCCAGAATCAGCTTGCGCAGAGCCCCCTGCGCCCGTTCTTCAGTAATGCTGAGCAGGGCTCTGGCGTGTCCGGCGGAAAGACGCTCCTCGGCAATATCCTTGTGAAAAGACTCCGGCAAGGTCAACAGGCGCAAACTGTTGGCAACGGCGGACCGGCTCTTGCCCAGCTTTCTGGCCACGTCCTCCTGACTGAGACCAAACTCGTCCTTCAGCACCTGGATGCCGAGGGCTTCTTCCACCGGGTTCAGATCCTCGCGCTGCAGGTTTTCAATAAGGGCGGCCGCCAGGGTCTCCTGCACGGTAAAATTGCGCACCACAACGGGCACTTCTTTCAAGCCCGCCAGCTTGCTGGCGCGCCAGCGGCGCTCTCCTGCGATGATCTCATACTTGCGCGCCGCCCCTTCGCCCATGGGGCGCACCAGGATGGGCTGCAACAAGCCCTGGCTGGCGATGGAAGCCGCCAGTTCCTCAAGGGCTTTTTCGGAAAACCTGCGCCGCGGCTGATTCGGGTTGGGAATAATAGCCTCAAGCGGCAGGACGTGCACGGCGTTTGTTTCACGCACGTTGCCGGTCTCGCGGATAAGCGCGTCAAGGCCTTTGCCGAGACCCAAAGAATTGCCAGCCATGAACCACTCCTTTTCCGGCCGTAACTGTCCGGCCTGTTGTCTTCTGTCCCGCGTATGCCAAAAGGATACTATAGCATACACTGCTCCGGAAAATGCGACAATTCCGGCTTGACAAGCGCCTCATTCCGACTGAGGTTCTTGTATGCATGCCGCCGCCGCTCCGCTCGAAGCGCCGGGCGAGTGCGAGCTCAACATTCCACGGTCAAAAGGAGCATCCATGGCACATTCCGACCATTTCCTTCCCCTGTACGACGCCTCGGGCAACCTGTACGCGGTCATGCTTAGTGCGGAACTCTGGGGCAAAGGACGCCACCGCTTTGAGCCTTTTATCAAAAACCTGCTGGAAGAAATCGAACCCCCGGAACGCCCGGAACCGCTTGCGGAGTGGGAGGAGTTCAAAAACTTCTGGGACTTCAAGTACCCCTTGACCAGCGATGTGCAGTGCGGCCACTGCGGGGCTTTCAGCGCGGACTGGGAACACGACCCCGAAAAGCCCTTTCGCCTCAAAAGCGCCCAACTCGGGGGGCTGATTGTGTTTTTGTGCCGCAAATGTGGGGCTACAGTGCGCAAAAAGCATTTCAAGGATCACTATTGCTTTGAATTCACCGCCAACGCTTGCGGCGGGGGCAGATAATTCCGCAGCTGTTCCTGAGGTGAGCCCCCGCAAGCTTGTGCTCCCGTGCCGGAAACCGCTATTCCTTCCGCTGGGGCTTGCGCAGCACCACTTCCTTCGCCAGGGCCAAATATGCCTCCGCTCCCTTTGACTTGATGTCGTAGTGGATAATGGACTTGCCGTGGCTGGGCGCCTCTGAAAGGCGTACGTTCCGAGGAACGACCGTCTCGAAGAGGTGGTCCGGAAAGCATTTACGCACTTCATTTTTCACCTGACGCGTGAGTTTGTTGCGCATGTCGTACATGGTAAGTACGACGCCCAGCAGCGCCAGAGGAGGGTTCAACCTCTTTTTCACCAGCTCAAAGGTGTGCAGCAGCTTTACGATGCCTTCCAGCGCAAAAAACTCGCACTGTAACGGAATGAGCAGTTCACGGGCGGCGCACAGGGCGTTCAGGGTCAACAACCCCAGGGAAGGCGGGCAGTCCAGAATAATATAGTCGAACTTTCCGTCTATATTTTTAATGACTTCCGACAGGTAGTATTCCCGCCCGATTTTGTCCACAAGCTCCATTTCCACCGCCACTAGATCTGTCGTGGCCGGCAAGACAGACAAGAAGGAGCTGTTGGTGGGGCAGATAGCCTGCTCTGCCAGTTCCGGCTGAAAAAAGACCGGATACAGGCTCGTCTGGCCGGGAGTAATATCCAGGCCGCTGGTGCTGTTAGCCTGTGGATCGCAATCCACCAGCAATACTTTTTTTTCCATAACAGCCAGGGAAGCCGCCAAATTAATGGAGGTGGTCGTCTTGCCGACCCCTCCTTTTTGATTTGCAATTGCGATAACTCTTGCCACGGCACACCCTCTTATGGTGCAGTCAGTTTCACGTGAAACATGCGTTTTCCTCAACACACAGGAGAAACTTTCTCAAGGAATTCTTCGAAACGAGCATCAAGCCAAAGCAACAGACTCACAACACTCTTAAACGATCGTCGAAACCCATATTTTGCCCTCTTCTGTCCGGCAACGAAGATACCGCCGCCCAAAAAGCGCTATAAGAGTCTCTTAAAAATTTTTCTTTACGAGTCATAATCCACCCCCCAGACTGAGTCAACAATATCACGATATAAAAAAGCGCTGTTTCACGTGAAACAAAAAAAGTTCCGTGAAAACAGCGCTCTTGCAAACGCCCAAAAGAAGAAAAACCTATGCGATGTGATGATACTCCCTGTACCAGTCAACAAAGCGGGCAATCCCCTGCTCCAGGGGCATTCTAGGCGCAAAACCCGTCAAGGCCCGCAAGGGAGCGATATCCGCATAGGTCGCGGCCACATCGCCTGGCTGCATGGGTTTGTAGTCACGCAGGGCCTGTTTACCTAGGGCGCGTTCCAGAACATCGATAAATGCCCCCAGTTCCACAGCGTTGTTATTGCCGATATTGTACAGGGCATACGGAGCGGAACTGATGGAGGGATCGGGATCAGCCGGATTCCAGGCAGAGGAAGGAGCAGCCGGGTGTTCCAGGACACCAACGACTCCATCCACAATATCATCTATATAGGTGAAATCTCTCAGCATCTTCCCGTGGTTGAAGACAGGGATCGGCCTGTCCTCCAGTATCGCCTTGGTAAAAATATACAGCGCCATATCAGGTCGACCCCAGGGGCCGTATACGGTAAAAAAGCGTAATCCGGTAGCTGGCAGGCGGAACAAATGGCTGTAGGCATGCGCCATCATCTCATTGGATTTCTTGGAAGCGGCATACAGGCTGACCGGGTGATCCACCGCATCCCCAACGGCAAAGGGCATCTTTGTATTCATGCCGTATACGGAACTGGACGAGGCATAGACCAGATGTTCCACGCCGGAATGGCGGCACCCTTCCAGTATATTGGCAAAACCCACAAGGTTCGACTGCACATAGGAACGCGGATTCACGAGGCTGTAGCGCACCCCGGCCTGGGCCGCCAGATGTACCACATGCGAAAACCGCTCCGCCGCAAAGAGCTCCGCAATCGCGGCGTCATCGGCAAGATCCGCCCTGACAAAGCGGAACTCCGGCAGCGGCGCAAGGCGCGCCAGCCGAGCCTCTTTCAGGGCGGGATCATAGTAGTCATTCAGATTGTCGAGCCCCACTACCGTGTGTCCGGAACGCACCAGCCGCTCGCTGACATGATAGCCGATAAACCCCGCCGCACCTGTCACCAGAACATGCATACTCACCTACTTGGCAAAAAGAGAGGGGAACCCGGCCAGAGCCGAGCGCAAATAGACACAGGAACGCTCCACCAAAGCGGCATCCGCCAGCAAAGACGCAAAATCGGGCAGCAGCACCAGCAATCTGCCCTGCACTATCCGCTGCATAAACGCGGTTTGGGAGGGAAAGTCCAGGCCGGCCTGCCCTGGAACATCCCTGCCCAGCAGCACCAAAGCTTTGGGCGACAAAAGTTCAATACCCGCATGAAAATAAGGGGCAGCATCCGCCTCTGAAGCGGTATCCACCCGCAACGGCCAGAACACACTGGACCCGCGCGGCAGCCGCAAAGCCCCGATAATCGCCCGCAGACAGGCGGAACGTTCCGGACTGCCCTGGCCGGAGAGATCCAGCCACAGTTCCGGGTAGACCCACATCAGGGGCGCAGGCGCGGCCTTGGCAAAAGCGGCCTGCCAGAGTTCCGGCCAGTCGGCGGTATCCAGTGGCAGCGCACTTCGGGAAGAAGAAGACATCCGCTCCGCAACGTGAGAATGCGCAGGAGCAGCCTTGGAACGCCTTTGCGCGGCATCCGGTGTTTGCCTGACCGCATCACGGGCGGGAATCGCAGCGGGGGTATGCGCCGCTCCTTGCCCGGAGGAAGCCGGCGCGGCGCCGGAGGGAGGAACCGTCCCGGAAGAGCTTTCCGCCGTCGGCGCATAGCCGCGCCCTGAATCCGGCCCCCCCGGAGCCCGTCCCTCTTCGCGCGCGTATGGCGGTCCAAAAGCGCTCTCTTCCGCATCGGGCAGTTCGCCCTCCGCGCCAAGCAGGTGGGTCACGCCCGCTCCACGCCAGGGACGCAGGAGTTCCGCAAGAGTTACAGGGTTGAGAGCCAATCCAGCAACCTCCAGGAAACATCGGCTTTGGAAAGTTCCGGCCAGTTTTCCCGTCTGCCCGAGGCGTCGGCCACAAAAACCCGATTGGTGGCACCTGAAAATCCGGAACCGGGAATGCCTACCAGATTGCCTACCAGCATATCCGCTTTTTTGGCAGTCAGCTTCTCCAGGACGCGGGTTTCCAGCTCTTCCGTCTCGGCGGCGAAGCCCATGACCTTTTGCCCGTTACGCCTGTTTCGGGAGAGATCCGCCAGAATATCGGGGTTCGGGCCGAAACGGAGCGTAACACCGTCCTGTGCGCCGGATTTCTTGAATTTATGCGGCCCCAGCGGCTCCGGGGCAAAGTCGGCCACCGCCGCTGTAAAGACGCCCATATCGCAATCGGGCCATATTTCTTTGGCCGCCTCGTACATCTGCTTTGCGGAGGTGACGTCATGCCGCAGCACTCCCGGGGGCAGCCAGGGCACGCCCGGCCCGGCAATGGCATGTACCACGGCTCCGCGCAGCCAGGCAGCGTGCACCAGACTGGCGCCCATGCGGCCGGTAGAGAGATTGCTCCAAAAACGCACCCCATCCCACTGCTCGCGGGTAGGCCCAAGCGTCACCAGCAGGGTTTTACCCGCAAAATCGTCCGGTGCCATGGCCTGCAACGCCGCCATGAATATTGCTTCCAGGGGGGCCAGCTTGCCTTCGCCCTCATCGCCGCAGGCAACCCTGCCGCTTTCCGGCGTGACCAGCATGTGCCCGCGCTCCCGCAGCAGGCCGACATTCCGCTGGGTGGCGGGGTTGCACCACATGCGGGGATTCATGGCCGGGGCAATGACCAGCTTGCCGGGAAATGCCAAGGCCTGTGCCGACAGCATCTCGTCCGCCAGACCGCAGGCAAGGCGCGCCAGCGTCGTTGCCGTGGCGGGTGCGATGACAAAGGCATCCGCCTCCGCTCCGGGGGTGAGGTGGGCGAACACATCCCCTTCCTCGAACATGCGGGTATGCACTTCTTCCGCCCCCAGAGAGCGGAAGGTCAGGGGGGAGAGAAAACGGGACGCCGCCTCGGTCAGGGTGACGCAGACGCGCACGTCCGCCTTCTGCAGCATGCGCATCAGTTCAACAGCCTTGTAGGCGGCCACGGAACCGCACACTCCGAGATGAAGTTTGCGGCCCTGCAAGGCGGTAAAGCGTATCGGCGCGTTCATTGGCTGAGCTTCTGCTGCCCGGACGAGGAGGCCCCCGCCGAACCGGACGGAAGGGGCGGCGAAAAGGCGCTGATGTCGGCTCCGGTATCGCCTTCCAGACGGGGAGAGACAAATACCCTGAGGTCGGTGAAAATCACGCCGTCGGAGAGCGCCATGGTGCAGAACCGGTCGCTCTTTTCAAATACCAGCACCGACTCGTTGGACCGCAGCAGGGACCGTAAGGTCCAGCCGTTATTCGCCATATTGCGGCGCATGGCATTCATGAGCGCGACAATGTCAAGGCGGCCACTGAAAAGCTGCACCCCGCACTTGATGCCCGAAGGCGCGAAGGTAATGAAGGTTTCGCCGCGTTTTTCGCTCATGTCATTAGGAATGGGCACATCGGAAAACTCGCTGAAATAGTAGGGGCTGCCGGAGGAGGGTTCCGTGCTTTCAAAGGGATTGACGAAACTGCCGTCGGAAGCGCACCCGGCCGGTACGGCAAGAACCGCGCACAGGATCAGAATGCGGAAAAAACGGGCCATACAGGTTCTCCTTAGTGGTTCTTTACTAATGAAAGGACAACTCCACGCGAATTCTGGCGCAAAGAAGCGGGACACCCGCGCACCGGACGCGGAAGCAGTTGAGGCTTGAGGCGGACTCCGTCAGGGTTGGCAAAAGCTTAGAATAAGTCAAGACTTTTTCCTCATCTCTGCCATATTTTTGTCTATAGTGCTCATACAGGACGCGCGGTAAAGCCATTGCTTTTTACCGTCCGGAGATTTACAGTTCCCTCCCCTGCAGAGCCTCTCCGCAATGACGCCACATCCCTACCAAGGAATCCGCCATGTCCGCTTATGCCGACCTGCTCAATACGCTGTCTTCCCGCCCGCATACCTGGCTTGTCACCGGCGCCGCGGGGTTCATCGGCTCCAACCTGGTACAGGCCCTGCTACAGGCGGGGCAAAAAGTGCGCGGGCTGGACAACTTCAGCACCGGCTACCGAAAAAACCTGGAAATGATCCGCGCTGAAGTCACGGAAGCGCAGTGGAAAAACTTCTCCTTCACCGAAGGCGACATCCGCAACCGCGCGACCTGCGCCGAGGTCTGCGCGGGGGTTTCGCACGTCCTGCACCAGGCCGCGCTCGGCTCCGTGCCCCGCTCCATTGAAGACCCCATTTTCACCAATGAAAACAACATCGACGGGTACCTGAACATGCTGGTAGCCGCCCGCGACGCAGGCGTATCCCGCTTTGTCTACGCGGCCTCAAGCTCCACCTACGGGGACGAGCCCACCCTGCCCAAGCAGGAGGACAAAATAGGCAAACCCCTGTCCCCCTATGCCGTCACCAAATATGTGAATGAGCTGTACGCGGACGTCTTTGCCTCGGCGTACGGTTTCAGAAGCATCGGCCTGCGCTATTTCAATATCTTCGGCAAGCGGCAGGATCCCGAAGGAGCCTACGCCGCGGTCATTCCGCAGTGGTTTGCCGCCATTATCAAGGGGCAGCGGGTCTATATCAACGGAGACGGCGAAACCACACGCGACTTCTGCTTCATTGACAACTGCGTGCAGGCCAACTTGCTGGCCGCATGCGCCGATGCCCCGGAAGCCTGGAACCAGGTATACAACGTGGCCTTTGGGGAACGCATTTCCCTGAACGAGCTGTTCGCCCACATACGCGACGAAGTCGTACGCCACCAGCCGGAAGCGGCGGCCGCACAGCCCGAGTACCGGGAGTTCCGGGCCGGAGACATCCGCCATTCCCTCGCGGATATCGGCAAGGCCCGCGCCCTGCTCGGCTATGACCCGCAGTTTTCCGTGCGCCAGGGTTTGGGCAAGGCCGGGGATTGGTACGCCAAGAATCTGTAAGCCGCGACAATACGAAACAAAAACGGACACGCTGGTGCTGGCGTGTCCGTTTTTGTATTTGTCGAAGCCATTTTTGCCAGATGCGGGCTCCGCCCGCACGCGGCAGGGGACAGCAAATCAAGGCCGCAAAGGTCACCCGGCCAACAACGCTCCCGCAGTATGAAAAACTTGTCTCAGTGCAATGCGGGCCGCACCCTGCACCCGCGTATTTGTTGAGTCACGGGTATATTATCCACCAGCTTCGTCAAACGATGAGAGCTATGCAGTCACAAATTGGGGTTTCCAAAGGGATCCAGTCTCTTTGGCCGCCGGAGGCAATGCGAGCTCTTGGACAACTTCAAAATGAATTTGCTCCAGCGGAAACATACATTCAGGAAAACCCCGGCAGCAGCAGCGTCTCGCGCCGTTTTTTCCGGCGGGCCGCCACCCGTTTGAACGTGGCGGGCAGGACGCCAAAGCGGTAGGACCACAGGGGGCAATTCTCCCTGGCGTCGCAGGCGCGCACTTCCTTTCTGCTGCCGGCACAGGCGAGGCAGTGCCCGCGTATGGCACGCAGGGGACGCGCGTCTTCCGGAAGATCCTCCACAGTGCACAGGCGAAAAACGTACAGCCGGCAGGATGCGTCAGCGCAGGCCCGCACCGAAGGTGCGGAACCGCCTTGGCAGTCAAGGCAAAATCGGCGCAGCGCCCGCTCTGCTGGGACCATTGTGGTATTCCTGTTCCAAAATGTCGGGGTTAGGGCCGGCCCCGGCGCTTTCACCCAGCCATCCGGCCGGGCCAGATACACGCGGCTGCCGTTACCGTCCGCAACATTTCTTGTATTTTTTCCCGCTTCCGCAGGGGCAGGGCTCGTTCCGACCTGTTTTGGGCTGCTCGCGCTGGTAGGGTTCCTGCCCGTGCACACGCCCGTCCACATACAGCCATTTGCCGTCCACTTTCGCAAAGGTGCTGTCTTCGCGCAGTTCCTGCGGGATATCCTTGATGGTATAATGCGCGGTAAAGGAAACTTCGCCCTCGTCATCCGTGGCCCCGGGCGTGGCGGAATGCACCTCAAGCGCGGTCCAGTCCACATGGGAGGCCCATTGGGAGATTTCTTCCTCGCTTACCCCCTCACGGTGGTCCGGATGTGTGGAATCAACCAGAAACGTATAGTTGCGCTGGCAGTGGGCCGTAAACCTGGCCCGCATCAGCTCTTCCGGGGTGCGCGCCGGGGCGGTGCCCTGTATGATAGGGTCACAGCACTCGCTCAGGGGTTTCCCCGAGCCGCAGAAACAAAGCTGCTCAGACATAGCTTCTCCTCCCAAAACTCGAATATGCGTTGTCTCTGCCAGAAGCAAAGGCGCGAGGCAAGCAAAAACTCGGCAAACGCCCGCCCTCCGGCCTGCGGCAAAAAAATATGGCCGACACGAAAATACACCAGCCAGGAGCATCCGCAGTACTGTAAAAAACGATATAGCGCGACTGTGGTTGCAGGCCTAAAGAAAAAACAGTATTGCCATTCCTCAACAAAAAAGTGTACAGTGGATACATAGACAAAGCTATAAATCTGTCATAATATGGGCGGTGCACGCCAAAACGGTCCCGTCACGAGATGGATCATCTCTTTCCCTGATGGGGAAAACTGCAAAAACTCTCCGGAACAGTCGCACTCGCCCTCAAAAGGAGCCTTATATGAATGCCCAACCCGCCAATGTCCTGACCGATCAGGTGAACAAGCGCCAGTACCTGCGGCTGCCCCGTCCTTACCGGGTGCAGGCCAGGGAACTGGTCTTTCCCATAGCACGCGACCCCCTTATCGACACCGACTGCTGCGACATCAGCAAAGGAGGCCTCTGTGTGGAGTCGCGCTCGCCCCTGCCCGTGGGCACGCGCCTGCACGTCAGCGTGCACATTCCCCTGCTGAACAAGTTTTCCAGCGGCTTTTTCAAAGTCTATGAAAACGATGCCGAGCAGTACTTCCAGGCCATTGCCGATGTTGTCTGGGTGCATGCGCGCGCGGGCTGCCACCTGATGGGCCTGCAATTCGTGAATGCCGACGAAGACCTGTGCAAAGCGCTTGATAAACTGATCACGGGCGCCTTTCGCAGCATGACCGGCAGCGAATAGCCTGAAAGAGGCACTGCCCGGCGGGGACCGGGTGAATGCCTGTTCCGTGTCCGCACAAGGGGGGGTCTGTACAAGAACCTGTTCCTGTAAAAAACGGCCTGTCTGAAGGGCCTGTCGCGTGCGCACCTCTTGGCGGCAAGGGCCGGAGCCATCTACGGCTTCGGGCAAATTTCCCCCTCATTATATAGGCACACGGCATCCGTAGAGTCCCCATTCGCGGCGCCGCTCCTCTGCCAAGTATGGATGCGTGATGCCATTCTCCTCAAAACCGTTGCCGGGACCGGCCGTGCAAGGCGGTCCGCCCAAGGGCCGCCGCGCAGACCCGCGCCGCTCCGGCCTCCCGCAGGATACGCGCCGCCGCCGCAAGGGTCGCGCCGGAGGTTACGGCATCATCCACCAGCAGAATATGCCTGCCCGCAGCCCCAGAGGCCGCGACAAAGGCCCCCCGGAGGTTGTGCGCCCGGTCTTCCCGGCTCAGGCCGGGCTGGGACCGTGTTGCCCGCGTACGCCGCAGCAGGCCGGGCAAAAGGGGCGCCCCCAGCCGCCCGGCGACCGGACGGGCCAGCTCCAAGGCCTGGTTGTAGCCCCGTTCCGCAAGGCGGACGGCATGCAGCGGCACGGGAACGACGCAATCCACGCCGAGTCCTTCCAGATCGGGGTGCCCGGCCAGCAGACTCCCCAACGCATGCCCCAGTACACTGTCCTGCCCGAACTTCAGGCGCAGGAGCAGGGAGCGCAAAAGTCCCTCATACACGCCATGAAATACAAAAGCCTCCCAGGGAGGCGGCTCCCGCAGGCAACGGCCGCAGAGCGCCGCAGGCAGCGCGGCCCAGGCCGCCGGTTCACCACAGCGCGGGCAGAAACCCTGCACGCGCCGCGCAAGCCGCGCTGCGCAGTCCGGACAAAATGACGCCTCCGCTCCGGCCCGGCCGGGAAGAAAAAGCGCGGGCAGGGACCGAGCGGCTACGGCACGCACGCGCGCCGGCACAGAACCGGGAGGAGGGGGCAGAACCTCCCCCAAAAGCGGTGGGGACGGGCTTGCGGGTACAACGGAGCTCTCGCCGGGGGACAGCGCATCCTGTGGGACGAACGGCACGGCGCAGGACCGGCAGCGTTTTTCCCGCCACAGGGGAGCCAGAGCGGCATGCATGCGGTGCAGCACCGTCATGACCTGCCGGCAACAGCACGACGGGCGACAGGTTGCCGCCGGCAAAAGGTATTCGCTCCCCGCCAGGCGCTGTACAGGTCCATACCACCTCCGGAAACAATAACCACCAGAACAATAGGGGCCTGTGCGGCTGTCGGCAAGGTTAAAGCAACACTTTATGTTTTTGCAGCCTCACGCACCCGGCAAGGGCAGGCACTCTTGGTCATCCCCCATACGGTGCAAAAAACTTCAAATTATCAAAGTAAAACTTTAAGAAATAAGGGAAGCCGCCTGTCTCCCATATTCCGCCACCTGCTCCGCCAGCTCCGGATTGTTCCTTAGGTCGGCGGGACCGTCCAGGCCGCGCAGGAGAAGAGGAGGAGCGAGGCGCACGCGCAACGCCCCCAAGGCAGTTTTAAGGGTCAGCAGACTGCCTTCGAACAGCTTTTCTCCCCTGGGCCGCCCGGCAATGAGGATAGCATGGCAAAGCCGCTCCGGCAGAGCGGCAAGCGCGGGATCGCCCGCTTCCTTCATGGCCCAAAACGGCTGGAGACGGTCGATGAGCGCCTTGAACTGCGCCGGAAGGTGGTAAAAGTATATGGGGGATACCAGGTAAAGGGCAGGGGCGCGGCACAGGGACCGCAACAAAGCGGCGCTGTCGTCCTTCAGAGTGAGGGGACAGCCGAAGGCCGCGGGCTGCGCGGGTTCGGCCCCCGCAGCAGCGGCATCACTTGCGGAAAGCGCCTCCCCGGCCTTTCGCCCCCGCTCCTTGCCCGGCAATCCGTTGCCGAGCGCACTTTGTGCGGGATCTTCCACTCTTCCGGCGGCGTTGCGCGCAACGGCGCGAAAGCAGGACGAGCAGGAAACGCAGGGCAGCACCGCCCTATCGCGCAAAAAAACCGGGGAAAGCGGCTGCGAAGCGAAAGCGCCTCCCGCGTTCCCGGCAAAGCCCCCGGCAAAAAGACGGGCGGCGGTGTCACAGTTGCCGCCGGGACGGGGGCTGCAAGCCAGCAACAGCGGCGCATCGCCGCGCAGGGAGGGAGGGAGGAGAGGCGGCATATGGACATCCTTGTTCCTGCACGCGGAACATCCACCCGGACTCTGTTACAGCACGGAGAAGTCACTCACATGCGGATTGTTGCGCTTTTCATCCCCCACACGCGTGGACGGGCCGTGGCCGGGGCACACTTCCGTATCTTCCGGCAGGGTAAAGAGCTTGGTGCGGATGGACTCGGCCAGGACGGGGAAACTGCCGCCCTCAAAATCCGTGCGCCCGATGGAACGGTAAAACAGGGTATCGCCGGCAAACACCGCCCCCAGGCTTTTCACGTAGAAGGAAAGACCGCCCGGCGTATGCCCCGGCGTGGCCAGAACCTCGCAGGTATCCCCCAGCAGCGGCAGGGAGCCCGGCGTGATGGAGGTATAGTCAAAAACATCCACTGTGGGCAGACCCCAGACGCCCCCGAGGCCGAGACTTGAGGCCAGCATGAAGCGGTCTTCTTCCGCCGCGTATACCGGGGCCTTGGTGGCCCGTGTCAGGGCGGAGACCCCATAGGTGTGATCAAAGTGCAGGTGGGTGAGCAGAATATGGGTCAGAGTGAGCCCATTCTTTTTCAGAAAATCCAGCACTTCGCCGGGGTCGCCGCCGGGGTCCACGGCAACGGCCTCCTTGCCGGAGTATATCAGATAACAATTAGTCTCCAGAGGGCCGAGGGGAAAAACGGTACACTGCATGGCTTTCTCCTGAAGTCGCATAAGGTCGGAGCACTTTACCTTGCTTTCGAGTGAGAGTAAACTCGCCCCATGAGTACACCCTCTCCCCATTCCGGCGCGCTTCCCGCGCCGCCCCGCCGTATCCGGCTGCTGCCTCCAGCCCTGCGCAACCAGATTGCTGCGGGAGAGGTTGTGGAGCGTCCGGCCAGCGTGTTGAAAGAGCTGGTGGAAAACAGCCTGGACGCCGGAGCCGATGACATCGCCATCACTCTGGAAGACGGCGGACAAACGTTAATCGCCGTGCGCGACAACGGCGCCGGTATTCCGGCCGAGGATCTGGAACTGGCCGTCACCCGCCATGCCACCAGCAAGGTGGCCAGCTTTGACGAACTGCTGCGCGTGGCTAGCTACGGCTTTCGCGGTGAAGCCCTGCCCAGCATCGCCTCGGTTTCCGCCCTGCGCGTGGAAAGCGCCTGCGCACTTCCCCGAGAGGATGGCCCCCCCAAAAGCCCGGCAGAAGCTTCCGCACAGAAGGAAATCGATATCCCCGGCGCGTTTGTGGAAGTGCTGCACGGGGAGATTACCGCCTCCGGCCCCGCGGCCATCCGGCAGGGGACGCTGATCGAAGTGCGCGATCTGTTCGCCAACGTGCCAGCCCGCCTGAAGTTTCTGAAGACCCCGGCCACGGAACTGAAACGCTGCCAGGAGGCCCTCGTCCGTCTGGCCCTTGCCCGGCCGGGCGTTTCCTTTTCTCTCACCGTGGGGGGCGGCACGGCCTCCGGCGGTCTGCCGGGAACGGACAAGCCCGGCGGGCGCGAAATCCTGCGCCTGACCGCCGGCATGGACCTGCGTGACCGTCTGGCCAGGATATGGCCCCCCCAGGTAACCGCCGAACTTGTTCCCTTTGACGGGGTGCGCCACCAGATCCGCGCCCACGGCCTCATCTCCCTGCCCCAGACCGCCCAGGCCAAGGGCGATCGTATGCTGGTCTATGTGAACGGCCGCCCGGTAAGCGATCGCCTGTTGCTGCGCGCCCTGCGCGAGGCCTACAAAGGGCGCCTGACCTCGCGCGAATACCCGCAGGCCGTGCTGTTTCTGGAAATCGACCCCCAGGAAGTGGATGTCAACGTCCACCCGGCCAAGAGCGAAGTGCGCTTCCGCGACGAGCGGGCCGTGTTCGGCGCGGTGCTGAAGACCCTGGAAGCGGCCCTGGCCGACCACAGCCCCGGCTCCTTCGGCGACTTCGCCCAGGGAGAACGCGGCTGGTCGGACGGAGAAGCGGATCCCGCCGCAAAAAACGCGCCCCCTGTGTGGCAACCGTTGCCCCCCCTGTATGACGGCGACCGGGAAACAGGCGCGCGTGAAAAGCGGCCCGAGGGCTTCTGGGGTTCCCTGGACCGCCCGCGCATTATGGATTTTCCCACACGGGGAGAGCGGAGCGAGGGCGCTTTTGAGGCGGTTTCCGACCCTGACGGCGAGCCTGCCCCCGTTTCCGCAGGGGGCTTTCCCGCGCCTTCCGCAGACCCGGTTTCTTTGGCCGGGCCTTTCCCAGGCGAGGGAGTACCCTCCTTCCCGTCCGCCGGCACGTTTTCCCCTTCCTTCCGCCCCGCCTCCTGGCAGGCGCGGGAACAAGCCGAAGGTTACCTGCCCGCAGGGGTTGACCGGGCGGGAGAGTCCGGCTCGACGAAAGTTCCCGGAGGAAGCGGCGACACAGCGGTCCCCTTCCCCGCCGGAAGAGACACGCTCCCGGACGGCGCTCCTTTGCGCCGGGAAGCGCAGGAACGCAGGCACGGCGGGTACCCTGTAACCGTAGGCCCCCTGACCTGCCTCGGGCAGGTGGCGGACACCTATCTCATCCTGTTGCAGGGCGATACCCTGCTCCTCCTCGACCAGCATGCCGCCCACGAGCGGGTGCTGCTGCACAGCATCGAACAGCAGGCGGAAAGCGCCCAAAGCCAGCTTCTGGCCATACCCGCCGAACTGCCCCTGCACCCGGCGGAAAAAATCCGCATGCAGGAGCTGTTCGACCGCCTGCTCCGCCTCGGCTACAGCCTCAGTATGGAAGGGGAAGACCTGCTTGTGGTCCGGGGGCTGCCGCCCCTGCTTGATCGCGGCCAGGGTCTTGCCCTGCTTCGTGACATCCTGGCGGACAAAACCGACGGGATCGACAATCTGCTGCACCTCATGGCGTGCCGTTCCGCCGTCAAGGCGGGGCAGCCTCTTACGGCCGACGAGGCCGCAGGGCTGCTCTCCCAGTGGATGGCAACGCCGGACTGCCGCTTCTGCCCCCACGGGCGGCCCACTGTGCTCGCCCTGGCCCCGGCGGATCTGGAAAAAATGTTCAAACGCAACGTGGGCTGAGTCCTGCCTGAGGCAGGAGGGACGATACGCTGGGGACACCCCGGCCCCCTCTCCTTTGCCGATGGAGAAGCGCGTTCCGCAAAGTATGTCTACACCGTCCCTCTTGCGCGCGGCCCTGCCGGAAAGGCCGCCCGAAGCCCGGTGAAACCTTTGGGAGATTCTCATGAATGATACCATCAGAACAATTCTCAATCGCCGCAGCATCCGCCGGTACAGGCCCGAGCCGTTCCCCGACGAGGAACTGGCAAAAATTGTGGAAGCCGGGGTGTACGCCCCCAGTTCCCGTAACCTGCAGGCCCGCCACATCTGCGTGGTACGCGGGCAGGCGGCCATTGCGCGGATCACCGCCGCGGTAAAGGCCGCCACGGCCCGCCAGCCGGACTCTCCTTACCGGGATTCCGTGGGCTCGGCGGCGTACACCGTCAACTACCACGCCCCCGCCTTCATCATCGTCTCCGCCGATCCGTCCGTGACCAAGTCGCCGGAAGCCGACGCCGCTCTCGCCCTCGGCAACATGTTTCTGGCGGCCCGCTCCCTGGGCATCGGCTCCTGCTGGATCAACCAGCTGAACCCCCTCTGCGGCGACGCGGAATTCCGCGCCCTGCTCACGGAACTGGGCGTGCCCGAAAGCTACCGCATTTATGGCTGCGGTACCTTCGGCTATGCCGAAGGCGCTTACCCGCCCGCCCCCGCGCGCAAGGATGGCCGGGTGACCTACGCCAAAATATAACGGGACTCTCCCCACCGGAAGGCTGATGAAGGCTTTCCGATACGCTTCTTCCTGGAGAAACGCGAGGCAGCCTGTACTCTCGGGAACAGGTTGCCTCGCATTCGCCGTATCAAACGTTGTTCTCTTCTCCTGCAACGGCCTCCTCTCCCCAAGGCATGGTCCGCTCCAACTCCTCGAACAGGGCGGGAGAAAAATCCAGGTTGCGGCTGATGGAATGTACGGCGTACAGGGTCGGATCCCACAGGGGATGCGTTCGTCCCAGCAGATTGGTCAGGAAGGTGCAGAGTCCGCCGATGGCCAGCCCGCACCACAGGGGCAGGCGCACGGTGCGAAAACGCCTGCCCGGAAAGTATTCCCCGGCGATGCGGCGGTAGCAGTCCCCCATGCTCGCGCGCTCCGGATCGAGCACGTGGAAGGCCTTGCCCCGCGCCTTCGGATGAAAGGCGGCAAGAAAGCAGGCTTTCGCCACCCGGTCCACGTGGGCAAGGGGCCAGCGGTTGCCCCCTTTCCAGGGCCCGAAATGGAGAATCCAGGGCGAGCGCGCCAGAAAATCCCTGATCCGCCGGGTCAGGGTGGGATCGTCCTCGCCCCATACGGCGGCGGGACGCACGATGCTGTACCGCTCAGCGGGCAGGGTATTCCGCAGCCACTGCTCGGACAGGATCTTGTATTTCGGGTAGGGGTTGGACGCCGCAAGGTCGTACACCAGTTCCTCCTCGGTCTGCCCGGAAAAATCGCGCAGCCCGTACACGTCCGTTGTGGAGACGAAAACGAAGACCCCGGCCCCGTTCTCCATGGCTGCCCAGGCAAGCTCCCGCACCGCGTCGTAATTGGCGGCCCTGAACAGGGCCTCGGGCCCCACATCGCTGGCCAGGGCCGCGCAATGGACCACGGCGTCCAGGCACGGCAGTTTCCGGACCAGGCTCCTGAGCGCGGCAGTATCCGTAATGTCGCAGCGCACAATCAAGACCCGCCCGGCGGCTTCCAGCGCGAGAAGCCGCTCCGGCACGTTGTTGCGGACCAGGGCGTGTACGAAACAACCCTCGTCCAGAAACCGGAGTACGGTGCGCAGGCCGATAAACCCTCCCGCACCCGTGATCAGCACCTGTCTCATAGCACCCCGCACTCCTTCCCCGCCCGGGCCAGGCAATCAAGAGCCGTATCCATGTCCGCCACGGACAGAGAGGACATGATGCACAGCCGCAGCCGGCATTCCTTTCTGCGCACCGCCGGGTAGGTGACGATGTTGGTGTAGACGCCCTTGTCGAGAAGCGAGCGGTGCAGACGGGCCAGCTTTTCCTCGTCGCCCACGATGACCGGGACAATGCCCGAGCAGGGGGGTGTGGTATTGAAGCCGAGAGCGCTGATGCCCGCGTGCATATAGCGGATGTTGTCCCACAGCCGCTCCCGCCCGGCCTGATCTGCCCTCAGCAGCCCAAAGACCGCCAGAAGCCCGGCCACCACCGGTGCGGGCAGGGCGGTGGAGAAAAAGTAGGGCCGCGCGTAGAGCCTGAGGTAGTCGATGGTCTCCCGCTTTCCGGCGCAGTAGCCGCCAAGGCCCGCCGGGGCCTTGCTGAGCATGCTCACGTGCAGATCCACCTTGCCGCCCACGCCGTAGACGGCCGCCGTGCCGCGCCCCCCCGGCCCCACAATGCCGAGGCCGTGGGCGTCGTCCACCATGACCCTGGCGCCGTAGCGGGCGGCAAGTTCGGTAACTTCGTCCAGGGGCGCAAGGTCGCCGTGCATGGAGAAGACCCCGTCGGTGACGACAAGCCGCCCCTTCTGGCTGTCCGGCAAACGCTGGAGAATCTGTTCCAGCCGCTTCATGTTGCCGTGCGGGTAGATCTTGACCTCCGCTCCGGACAGCAGGGAGCCGTCAAAGATGGAGGCGTGGTTGGCGCTGTCGTTGATAATGACATCCCCCTTGCCGCACAGGGCTGACAGGACGCCTATATTGGTTCCGTAGCCACCGGGAAACAGAATGGCGTCTTCCGTGCCTGTAAACCGGGCGATGGCCTGTTCCAGTTCCCGGTGCAGTTCCGTGATGCCCGCGTACAACGACACGGCACCCATGCCGTAGCCGTACTTTTCCAGGGCCTTGCGGCTCGCCTCCGCGACCTTGGGATGTCGGGTGAGGTCCAGATAGGAGTTGGAGCCCAGCATGATCACCCGCTGCCGCTCTCCCAGGCGGTTTTTGACCTCCGCCCTGGGACCGGCGGCGGTCAGAAGCTGGACTCCCAGGGCCTGTTCGGAGGAGTCCCCGCAGTTCCGGGAGCCGTCCCCGGCAGGGTCTCCGGCCAGATAGCGGCTGAGACGGCAGGTTTTTTCCAGAATATCTTCCGCCCCGCATGTTCCGAGAAAATCTTCAAATTTCATGGGGTTCTCCTGTAGGGTTCCTGTGGCAGCGCAACGGGATATCGCTGTCGCAATACACGGTGCACAGGTTGCAGGTTGTGCAGCGGGACCGGGTCCATTCTCCCCGCGTCAGGCGGGCGGTCAGGTCCGGTTCGCAGATGAACGGGCGGCAGAGGGATACGGCGGGAAAACCGTGTTCCTCCATACAGACCCGCATATGATCAAGACTGTGGATGCCGCCCACCGGAATGACGGGCACGGAAAGGGCCTTTCGCAGCAGGAGCGCCCCCGGCACGTTATAGCAGGGAGAGAACGGCAGAAAGCGCCTGCGCTTGAGCGGAAAGACGAAGCGCTTCCACAGGGCCTTCAGAGGGCCGGGAATGCCGGAAAACAGCGGGTTATGGGTGAGCACCACATCAATGGGGCAGGCCCCGCGAATGATGTTCAGCGCGTATTCCATGGTGCCGTAGCTGACTTCCACGGCGTCCAGTTCGCCCTCGACTTTTTGCAGGGCGGGGATGACCTGGTCCGGGGCAAGGCCCCGGTCGTCGGCCCAGCTTACTTTCAGCAGTATGGGAAAATCCGGCCCGCAGGCCTCGCGCACGGCACGCACCGCCAGTTCCAGAAACAGCCCCCGCTCGCCGAAAGCGTCGGCGCGCGCGTTGGTATGGGGGGACAGGAACTGGTGGATAAGGTAGCCGTGGGCGGCATGCAGCTGCACGCCGTCAAAGCCGGCCTCGCGCGCCCGCCAGGCGGCGGCGGCAAAGTCCCTGATCACGCCGTGCGCCTCATCTTCATCCAGGGGAGAGACCTGTTGCCGGAAATAGGTGCACCGCCTGGACGAAGCTCCTTTCACCGGCAGGCCCGTCCGTTTACGCACGGTCTGGCGGCCGGTATGGGCAAGCTGCATGAACAGCTTCGTTTCCGGGCTGATGGCGTGCACGGCGTCCGCAATGACCCGCCAGGCGCCGATATGGGCGTCCTCCCATATGCCGGTCTGGCCCGGATGCATGGCCCGGCCCTGGCGCGACACGGCGCAGAACCCGGTCACCAGCGTTCCCGGCACCTCCCGGACCAGATCGCGGTACAGCCCGGCCAGCACGGGCAGAGGCATACCCTGCGGGTCCGCCATGCCCTCGTAGGTGGCGGAACGCAGAATCCGGTGCGGCAGCGTGCAGCGCGCAAGGGGCAGCGGTTGCAGCAAGGCGTCTTTGAGAGCAGAGTCATTTTGAAGTTGCCCAAGAGTCGCATTGCCTCCGGCGGCCAAAGGGGCAGCGGCCCCCGCGTGGGGGGGTGACCCCCTTTGGAAACCCCATTTTTTTGTCTGACATTGGTGGGAAGGTGCAAAGGTAGTTTGCTCTAGCTCAGACATGTGCGCACCACCTGTAACAGGGTTGCGGTATATTCCTGCATGGAGGGGAAACTCCGTGCATCAGGGAGTTCCGGCGGCAACCGGCGCTTCCCCCAGAAGACGCCGGAGGCTTCTTCCGGGGCGGGGCGAACCGTGCCGATGCGGGTGGCGCAGTCCACGTCTTCTCCCTCGTCCATGGTGAACAGCAGTTCGTACTCCCCGGCCCCGCCAAAGGCGAAGCCCTCCACGGGCAGCCCGGCGGCCTGGGCGGCCTGGGCCGCGCTCTGCGCATAGGGCACTGCCGCCGGAACCAGTTCGAAGCGGTGCCTGGGATTCAGCCGGTGCAGCCAGAGCAGGCTCTCCGCCAGCCCGCCGCTGGTATCCATGCAGGCGTTGGCCTTGTTGCGAAAGGCGCGGGCTTCGGCGATACGCGGCTCAAAAGCAGGCATGACGCCGGAAAGGGCGCAGAGGTTGCCGTCCCCTACCGTGCCGGTAATCCACAGGGCCTGAGGCTGCTCGGGCAAAAGCCGGGTCAGCGGGCCGAGTCGGGGCTCGGCAAGCCTGCCCAAGGCAAGGCCGGTGTAGCGCCACGCCCCGGCGCTTTTGCCCATATCACCCCCGAGCAGGAAGCAGCCGCATTCCCCAAGCACCGCGCTCACCCCGTGCGCCAGGGACAGGCTGAACCCGTCCGCGCCGGAAGGCTCCACAACGGCGTGCAGGTAAAATTCCGGGCGGCATCCGGCGGCAAGAATATCGGCAAGGACGGCCACGGCCAGGTTGCGGCCCAGGGCTTCCGGATCTGTCGCCGGAAAAAAATCCTCCTCGGCGGAAAACTCGTCCATGCTCAGGCCGTAGAGGTCCGGGCCGAGTTCCACCAGTTCCGCATCGCAGGAAAAAGGTGTGTTCTTCTGCCGGGGCGATACCGGGAACAGGCCCCGCAGGGCGCGAATGGCGTCGATTTCATGCATGGCATCCTCCTGGGGAGGGGTTGCAGATCAGGGACAAGGCCTTGGGCAGCACCCGGACGGAAACCGGGCAAATTCCCCGGGCGTCACCGTCAAATTCGACGGACTGTAACGGCGCGGCCTCTATTTGCACTGAGGCGCACGACCGCGCGTATACCCCGCGCCTGCTTTCCAGCGAGCCGGAATAGGCCGCCGGGATCAGGCCGAGCAGGGTTACGGGGGAATACCCGTGGATGGCCAGGACCAGCAGACTTCCGTCCGCGGACTCGGGAGCGCGGCCCACGCGCAGACCGGAGGCGATATGCGGGTTTTTCAGGATTATCAGATGGTTGGCGCGCGTAAGCTCCACGGCTTCCCCGTCGATAACGAGGCGGCAGGCAAAAGGTCTGTGCCCGAGCATGGCCCGGACCAGCCCAAGGCCGGTTCCGAGGCCGTCGCCCAGGGTTTTCCGCCAGCGGTTGGCAAAGGTCGCCGTGGCGGCTCCCAGGCCGATATTGCAGCCGCAGCCGAAATAGCCCGAGGTTTCCCGCCCGTCCTCGCCGGTAAAGGCGACGGCGGCGATATCCACCTGCGCGGTATGGCCGGCAAGCAGGGTATCCAGGGCCCCCTGCCCGTCCGTGGGAATACGGTGAAAGCGGCAGAAGTCGGGGCTGGTTCCGGCATAAAGCACGCCCATGGGCCGCGCCGCGTCCTCTTCGGCAGCCCGGCCCACCCCGGCAAGCACGGCGTTGATGGTGCCGTCGCCCCCCACGGCCACAGGGGTCGCCCCGTCATGGCAGGCCCGGCGGGCTTTTTCCTCGCAATCCTCGCGGGAGGCCGTCACCAGCAGGGCGTAGGGCACGCCCCGCTCCGCAAGGGCGCGTTCCCAGGTCTTCCACAAGGTCTTGCCCGCGCCGGACCGCGAAGAGGGGTTGGCGATAAGGATCAACATGGCGCGTACATCCCCAGCCTGGCATAGAGGGGCGTCGCTTCCCCGCCGTCCGCCGCCCGCTCTGCGAGAAATTGCCGGGTGTGCGGCCAGGGCAAGGGCGTTGCGGTAAGGCCGCGCTCATGCATAAAGGCGGCGATGGCCCCGGCCTGCGTGCAGCACAGCCAGTCCGTGCGCGGTACGGCATAGGCCGCGCGCATGCGTGCGAAAATCTCCGCAAAGGGTTCTTCGGACACATTCCCGAAGGAGAGCTGCAAAAATTCGCAGGGCTGTACTTCTCCGGTGGCGGTTACGTAAAAACGGTCCACGCCGCCCGCGGTGCAGCCGACGCCCGCCTTGCGCTCTTCGAACACCTGGGCCGCAAGGGACGGATACCCGGCCTTGCCCGACCCGTTATAGACCAGGTGCGCGTCTTCTATCTTGCGCAGCAGGGCGGCATCCGACTGCATGGCCTCGGTTTTCGCCATCCATCCCCCGCAGGGCTTGGGATGGATGAGCTGCACGTAGTCGGCGCCGAGCTGCCGGGCCTGGTCCATAAGCGCCTCCAGGCCGCCGGAGCGCAGTTCCTGTTCCGAGAGCACGCTGTTGACCGCAACACCCAGCCCCAGCTCCTTGGCCCGCCGCATGACGTCGCAGGCCACGGCAAAGGAACCGGCAACGCCCGTGAAGGCCTCGTGCAGGAGGGGCACAGGGGAATGCAGCGAGACCATGATCCCGGCCAGGCCGCGCTCTTTCAGGGCCGTGAGGCGTTCATCCGTCGCGCCCGCCCCCGAGGTGTTGACCCAGGTTTCCGCGCGGCTGTCCAGGCGCTCCAGCATTGCCGCAAGGCGGTCGAAGCGCATGAAGGGATCGCCGCCCTCGATGTTGAAGAACGAGACTCCCGCCGCCTGCACGGCATCCAAAGTCTGCATGAGAAGCGCCTGATCGATATCCGCGCCCTGCTCGGTCTTCTGATAACAGTGCGGGCAGTGGTAGGAGCAGGCCCGGGTCATGGAGAACACCACGCTGGTCGGCGCGGGCGGCGTGCGCAGCAGCTTGTTTTCCAGCGCGGCGAAAAAGGCGGGCGAGGGATAAGCCGGCAGATAGAGCTGCAACTTACAGCCTTGGGCCGTTTTTACAATGCGGTTGTGGCGGAAGGTCCAGAGCAGCATCGCCGCCCGGCGCAGAAAGCGCGGGTACGCGCGGAGACTGAGCCTGAAAACGTACCGGCCCGCCACGTGCAGGGCGATACGGAGAAAAATGGCGTAGTGCCGCAGGGAATGAAGGAGATTCATGCGCGTTCGTCCCGGTACATGGTGAAGAAGAACTCGATGAGGATGTAGCTGCATATGAACAGGTACAGCGCCAGCTTGCCGTTGAAGATGGCCAGCAGCGCGCAGTTTCCGGCGGTGCAGGCCTGGATGTTGACCACGAGGTTGAAATAGGTGCGCGGGCCGTGGGGATGGACGAAAAAGAGGCACCCCGTCCAGAACTGAAGAAAAAGCGTTGCCGCGCACAGAAAGATGAACTCCTGCAGGTACAGGATGTCCCCCACCGGCAGCGCGCCGGTAGTGATGAAAGCCAGGCACAGGGCCACAAACAGAAAGGCGGCGGCCACGCCCGCGTACCTGGCCGCGGTGACGCCGTAGCGGACCACAAAGGTGCGGATACCGGAACGTTTGTCGCCCTCATAGTCCTTGAAATAGGTGTAGTAGGTCATCACCGCATTGTTCAGGGCCACGAGCAGCAGCACGACGACGCGGTTGGAGGTGATCAGCGGATCCGGGGCGGGCCCGCAGGCCAGAAAGCCGAACACCGGGCACATGGCGATCATCGCCCCGAAGGTCAGGTTGCCCAGCAGGGAAAACCGCTTGGCGTACTCGTAGGCCACGTTGAGCAGTATCCCGGCCCCGGCCGGGAGCACGGAAAGGGGATTCAGCCCGTACGATGCCGCCAGCGTGACAGCGATACACACGCCGGTAATGCCCAGGGCCGGCTTCACGGGCAGGGCTCCAGTCACCAGAGGCCGGTGGGGGGCGTTGATCCGGTCTTCCGGCAGCCCGAGAAAGTCGTTGATGATCTGGTTGACGCCCCAACTGAGAAAAAGCAGGCACAGGATCACGGCGGCGCGTAGCGCGCTCACCTGGCCGGGAAAGAGGAACTGATAGAAGGCGACCCCGATCCATCCCGCGATGCCGGTGATAAAGGCGTAGTACAGGCGCATGGAGCGCACGTAGTTGAAGGCGATGCTCTGCCAGCCGGTCATGGCGCCTCTCCCGCGATGCCGAGCAGGCGGCAGCAGGCCGCGGTCACCTGGTCGACGTAGCGCAAGGGGTGTTCCGGCAGCTTTCCGTAGTGGTGGAACAGCACCGGCTGCACTATCACCCCGGTAATCAGCGTTGGCTGGATGCCGCCCGGCGGCACGGGCAGGGAACCGAACAACTGCTCCGCTCGCTCGATGATGAAATCATAGATATTGGCGGTCTCGCCCGGCAGGTCGATACCCTGCAGGTTCTGGAAGTTCAGCAGGATGAACAGTAAAGAGGCGGGCTTGCGCTCGTACTCGGCGTACAGGCATTCCACAGTGGCCCGGAGTCTGGCCGTCACCTCCGCCTCGGACTCGATTACCGCGATAAGGCGCACCCGCAGGTCGGCAAGCTCCCGCGTGAACAGGGCCGTTGCCATGGCCTCCTTGCTCGCATAGTGGCGGTACAGGGCTCCTTCCGTCACTCCCGCCTTGAGGGCGATATCCTTGATGGTGGTACCCGCAGGGCCGTTTCCGGCAAAAAGCTCGATTGCCGCCTGCTCGATTGCCTCTTTTTTTCCGCCTGGTTTTGCCATGCTCCTGCCTCTTTTTCCGTAGCCCTCCCAAAGCCGGGCGCTTCGGAAGGCGTAATGTTTTGAAGTAAGTAAATATTTACTTACTATTTTAACAAACAAAGTCAATAAAAATATTCGAGCTACTCTCCGCAAGAAAAAACGAAAGGCAGCGCGCCTCGCCCCCGCCGCGCCGGAGAGGAGGTGTAAAAATCCACCCGGTTCTTTACCCCACCCCGATACTCGTCTATATACGATATACAATACACGGCAGCTGTGAACTGTGCGGCAGATCTTTTTCGCCACGCCCGGACCTGCTCAAAGGAGGGGTTATGAATCCACGGACCAGAACAGAAACCGATTCCATGGGGCCCATTGAGGTCGCGGCCGACCGCTACTGGGGCGCGCAGACCGAGCGCTCCATCCACCACTTTCCCATCGGCAGGGAACGTTTTCGCTGGGGTCGGGAAATAATCCGCGCCCTCGGCGTTCTGAAAAAGGCCGCCGCCCTCGCCAATGCCGAGCTGAACGAACTGCCCCAGGAAACCGCCGAGCTCATCGCGCGGGCGGCGGACGAGGTCATCGAAGGAACACTGGACGAGCATTTTCCGCTGGTGGTGTTCCAGACCGGCTCCGGCACCCAGTCCAACATGAACGCCAACGAGGTCATTTCCAACCGGGCCATTGAACTGGCAGGCGGCGAAATGGGCAGCAAAAAGCCGGTGCACCCCAACGATCACGTCAACCGCTGCCAGTCCTCCAACGACACCTTTCCGACAGCCATGCACATTGCCGTGGCGGAAACGCTGCACAACCGGCTGTTCCCGGCGATCAAGCAACTGCACGCGGCCCTTGCCGCCAAGGCCAGGGAATACAAAGACCTGGTCAAGGTGGGGCGCACCCACCTGCAGGACGCCACCCCCCTCACCCTCGGGCAGGAAATCCAGGCCTGGGGCACCCAGCTCATGACCGCCATGAAGGGCGTGGAAGCCGCCCTGCCGGGCCTGTACGACCTTGCCATCGGCGGAACCGCCGTGGGCACCGGCCTGAACGCCCACCCCAAATTCGGGGATTCAGCGGCAAAGCATATCGCCGCCATCACCAACCTGCCCTTCCACGCCGCCGAGGACAAGTTCTACGCCCTGGCCGCCCACGACGCCCTGGTGCAGACCTCCGCCGCGCTGCGTACCCTGGCCGGGGGTCTCATGAAGCTGGCCAACGACGTGCGCTGGCTGGCCAGCGGGCCGCGCTGCGGCATAGGCGAACTGCGCATTCCGGAAAACGAGCCCGGTTCTTCCATCATGCCGGGCAAGGTCAACCCCACCCAGTGCGAGGCCCTGACCATGGTCTGCGCCCAGGTTTACGGCAACGACGCCACAGTCGCCTTTGCCGCCAGCCAGGGCAACTTCCAGCTTAACGTGTACAAGCCGGTGATGGTGCACAACGTACTGGAAAGCATAGAGCTGTTAAGCGACGCCATGCTGGCTTTCGGACGGTTCTGCGCCGCCGGGCTTGCGCCGGACACGGAGGCCATAGCGGAGCACCTGGCGCGGAACCTGATGCTGGTGACGGCCCTGACCCCGCATATCGGCTACGACAAGGCCGCGCAAATCGCCAAAAAAGCCCACCACGAAAAGCTTACCCTGCGCCAGTCGGCCCTGGCCCTTGGCTATGTGACGGAAGAAGAGTTCACGGCATGGGTTGATCCCCTGGGCATGACGCATCCTTAAAAAATAAAGAAGTCCGGGGAGGTTCCGCCTCCCCGGACTTCAGCATAAAGGCAAGCCCCGCTCGGGCGGGGTTTGCAAAGACATGGCCGCTTCGGCGTTGGCGGCGTCAAAGGCCGCCCGCGCCCGCCTCGAATGCCGTCCGCGCCGCCGCCCGCGCCCGCGTCAGATGCCGCCCGCCAGGCGCTGTTCCCAGTCCCAGGCGGTGCGGATAATGTCGTCAAGGGAGGCGAACCTGGGATTCCAGCCCAATTCCGCCTTGGCCAGCCCGGCGTCGCCCACCAGCACGGGCGGGTCGCCCGCCCGGCGCGGAGCTTTCGCAACGGCAATGGGGCGGCCGGTAACGGCGCGGGCGCATTCGACCACTTCGCACACCGAATAGCCCTGGCCGTTGCCCAGGTTGAAGGGGCGGCCCGGCTCCCCGGCCAGAAGGCGCTTGAGGGCCAGGACGTGGGCGTCGGCCAGATCGCAGACGTGGATATAATCGCGGATGCAGGTGCCGTCGCCGGTGTCGTAGTCGTCTCCGAAGATTTTGATTTCCCTGGACGGGTCCAGGGCCGCTTTCAGCACCAGGGGGATCAGGTGGGTTTCCGGCTCGTGCCATTCGCCGATGCCCGCGTTCATGGCGGCGGGGGCGGCCCCGGCGGCGTTGAAATAGCGCAGGGAGGTGCAGGCGAAGCCGTAGGCCAGGGCAAAATCCTCCAGCATCCATTCCACGGCCAGTTTGGCGCGCCCGTAAGGATTGATGGGGCTGCGCGGGTGGTCTTCGCGCAGCGGCAGGCGCAGGGGCTCGCCGTAGGTGGCGCAGGTGGAGGAAAAGATGACCCGCCAAACGCCGTGATCCCGCGCGGCTTCCAGCAGGTTAAGGGTATTGGCGACGTTGTTGCGGTAGTACTTCGCCGGGTCGGTGACGGATTCCCCCACGTTGATGAAGGCCGCAAAATGCATGACCGCCGCGATATCGTTGGCGGCGAACGCCCGGTCCAGGGAGGCCCGGTCAGCCAGATCGCCCCGCTCATGGCGGCCGAAGCGCAAAAACTCCGCATGGCCGGTGGAAAGGTTGTCAAAGACCACGGGCTCGTAGCCCGCCGCTTGCAGGGCCATGGCCGTATGCGAGCCGATATAGCCCGCGCCGCCCGCCACAAGGATTTGTTGTCGCATGGGATTATCCCTTTATTTCCCGCAGCAGGCCCTCAAAGTAGGGGATGGTCCGTTGCAGCCCTTCGCGCAGGGGGATTTTTGGCGTCCAGCCAAGCAACTCCCGGGTGCGGGCGATGTCCGGCTGCCGCTGTTTTGGGTCGTCGCCGGGCAGGGGCGCGCGGATAATCTGTGAACAGCTGCCCGTAAGCTCCACCACCAGCTCGGCCAGCTGGCGGATGGTGAACTCGCCGGGGTTTCCCATGTTCAGGGGACCGGCAAGATCCGGCGGGGACTCCATAAACAGTACCATGCATTCGATCAGATCGTCCACATAGCAGAAGGAGCGGGTCTGGGAGCCGTCGCCGTACAGGGTAAGAGGCTTGTTCTGCAGGGCCTGCATGATGAAGTTGGAAACCACGCGCCCGTCGTTGGGGTGCATGTTGGGGCCGTAAGTGTTGAAGATGCGGCCCACTTTTATTTGCATGCCGTGCTGGCGGCGGTAGGAAAAGAACAGGGACTCGGCGCAGCGTTTGCCCTCGTCGTAGCACGAACGTTCGCCTATGGGGTTGACGTTGCCCCAGTAGTCTTCGCTTTGGGGGTGCCGGTCGGGATCGCCGTACACCTCGGATGTGGAAGCCTGAAAGATGCGCGCTTTCAGCCGTTTGGCCAGCCCCAGCATGTTGATGGCCCCGTGCACGCAGGTTTTGGTGGTTTGCACCGGGTCGTGCTGGTAGTGGATGGGCGAGGCCGGACAGGCCAGATTGTAGATCTGGTCCGCTTCCACATACAGGGGAAAGGTGATGTCGTGCCGGACAAGCTCAAAACGCTTGTTGTCCAGCAGCGGCTCCACGTTGGCGCGCGCGCCGGTGAAAAAATTGTCGACGCAGATGACCTCATGCCCGTCCCGCAGCAGCCGGGCGCAGAGATGGGAACCCAGAAAGCCCGAACCGCCGGTGACGATGACGCGTTTGCGCAGGTGCATGGCGTATGCTCCTTGATTATAAAACCACAAGCTCCAGGTCTTCCTCGCGGATGGTCCGGCCCAGAAACAGGCTGCCCACGCGGGCGAAACGGTGGGGGGCGTCGGTGGTCATGCAGTGCAGGGTGGCGGGTTCTTCGCCGTGCGGGCGCAGCAGGCCGAGATCGGCCAGGATGTTGCGCACCGCCCCGGCCGTGGTGGCGGCGGAATCCACAATAACGGGCCCGGGGCCGATGACGGTGCGGATGGCCGGGGCCAGCGGCGGAAAATGCGTGCAGCCCAGCACCAGGCAGTCAAAGGCCGGGGCGGCCCCCGGGGTTTGCGGCAGCACCGGGGCGAGATAGCGCCGGGCGGCGGCTTCGGCGATGTCGCCGGTCATCCAGCCTTCTTCGGCCAGGGCCACAAACAGGGTGCAGGGGATGCCCGTGACCCGGGCGTCGGGCTTCAGGGCCGTAATGGCTTTTTGATAGGCCTGGTTGCGGATGGTGGATTCCGTGGCCAGCACCACGATGTTGCCGGATTGGGAAGCCGCGCCGGCGGCGCGCGCGCCCGGCTCCACCACGCCGACCACGGGCACCTGGGGATACGCTTCGCGCAGGCGGGGCAGGGCGGCGGCTGTGGCGGTGTTGCAGGCCACCACCAGCAGCTTGATGCCCTTTTCCACCAGCTTTTCCGTGGCCTGCACGGAATAACGCTCGATGGTGGCCGAGCTTTTGGTGCCGTAGGGCAGGCGCGCGGTGTCGCCAAGGTAGATGAGGTTTTCGTCCGGCAGGGCGGCGCGCAGGGCCGCCAGCACCGTAAGTCCGCCCACGCCCGAGTCGAAGACCCCTATGGGCAGGCGGCGGCGTTCCTCCACTGCGAGGGAAGCGGGGGAACCGCAGACCCGGAGGACCGGGGACGTTCCGACGGAGCGGGGCAAGGGCATCAGGCGTCTTCCTCCAAAAGGGCGTAGCTGGTGGTGGTGACCGGGGCGTTCAGGGCGTTGAGCACCCGTTCCAGAAAGACCCCTTCGCGATGGGGGGTGGTGTGGCCGAAAGCGGCGCGGATGCTTAAGGTGACGAACTGCACGGCCCGGTCCATGGCCAGGGGCAGGCTGTCGCCCTGCATCAGGCTGCCGGTGAGCACCGAGGTAAAGGTGTCGCCCGTGCCGGGGTAGAAGGCCGGGATGTATTCGCAGTCCACCTTCCAAAAGCGCCCGTGCTCGCGCTGAAAGGCCACCACGGCGCTGGTGTGGCGTTTGCCCTTCACGGGCACGCTGGTGATGACCGCCACTTTCGGCCCCATTTCCGTAAGGCGGCGCAGCCAGTCTTTGAGCTGGGACTCGTCCATGCCCTTGCGCTCCGCTTCCAGGGGGTAGGGCTCGTTCAGCAGCAGGGCGGCTTCGGTCAGGTTGGGGGTGATGCAGGTGGCCTTGCGCACCAGCCAGCGCATGCGTTCCACCATTTCCGGGGTCATGGTGGGGTCAAGCTTGCCGTTGTCGCCCAGCACCGGGTCGATGACGGCCAGGCCGTCTTCCAGCATGCAGCGGTCGATGCATTCGGCCACGACGTCCGCCTGGGCCGGCGAGCCGAGAAAACCGCTGTACACGGCTTCGAAGCGCAGGCCCAGCTCTTTCCAGTGTTCCAGAAAGCCGGGTAGGGCCGGGGTAAGATCCACGAAGCGGAAATTTTCGAACCCGCTGGTATGGGTGGAAAGCACGGCCGTGGGCAGGGGGCAGACCTGGATGCCCAGGGTGGAAAAAATGGGAATGACCACCGTAAGCGAGGTGCGGCCGAACCCGGAAAGGTCGTGTATGGCCGCCACGCGGGGGATAAAAGGACGCATGGACTTACCTGGGTTGGGGATGTGACCGGAACGCAACGGAACTCGAATCAATACCGCTAAAAAACGACAGATTCAAGCTCCGTTGCGGTTCCTGAGCTTTTCGTTCTTAAAGGCTGACCTCGTGCCGGGAGCCACGATACGGCACAACAAGACACGTTGCCGGCAAGCGCCGCATCCCCAAGATACAGGGTCCGGGGATGGAAGTCCCTGGCGGGGTTCCAAGGGGCGGAGCCCCTTGGCGGGAGTTGGGGCGGCGCCCCAATGAACAAAGGCAGCCTCTACTTGAACGGTTCCAACTCGTCCCACAGATCCCGCGGCACTTCAAAGCCGTTCTGGGCGGCCAGATTGGCGTATTCCAGGGCCTTTTTGCCGTCGCCTTTTTCCAGCCAGGCAATGGCCAGGTTGTTGTAGGCGGGGCCGAAACCGGGCTGCTGCTTGAGGGCGCGTTCGGAAAGGGCGATGCTTTCGTCCACGTTGCCGGACATGTAGTGGGCGGCGGCCAGGGAGGCCAGGGCCTGGATGAAGTTGGGGTCCCACTTCAGGGCCTTGGTGAAGGCTTCGATGGCCTTGTCGGCGTCGCCGCGCTGCAGGTGGACAAAGCCTATGTTGCCCCAGGCTATGGAGAATTTGGGGCGGCTGTTGGCGGCTTCCATGTTGTAGTTGAGGCAGCCTTCCAGGTCGCCGCGCTGCAGGCAGATGCCGCCAAGCTGGACGTAGGCTTCGGCCAGACGGGGCGACTTGCGCAGGGCCTCAAGAAAGGCGCGCTCGGCCTCCAGGAACTCGCGTTTGGACAAAAGGGCCACGCCGAGATTGTACAGGTGGTTGGCGCAATCGGGGGTACGCTCAATGGTGGCCTTGAGATCGGCGATGTATTCGTCGAGGTTCTGATATTCGGTCTTCATTTGGGAGCGTTCTCCTTTTGCAGCAATTCGTTGTACCAGAGGCAAAAATCGAAGATGCCCCGGAATTTTTCCTCGCGCCCCACGATGCCCAGGGCGCTTTCCATGGCGCCGCGCGCGTATTCGCCTTCGCGCAGGGCGGGGTCCGCCGTGTTCAGGAATTCCCGCACCAGTTGCTGAATAGTGCGTTTGGTGGAATCCACGCGGATGTCCATGGGTTCTTTGGGAGCCTCGAAGGGATCCCAGGCGTCATAGCCGATACGGTCGACAAACTTGCGCCGCCGGGGCGACATGCGCTCGTAAAAATGGCGCTTCTGCGCTTCTTCTTCCGCGCTGAAGACGCGCGGCCGCGGAATATTGTCGGGAAGTTTGGACATGCGGGCGTCCCCTTTCAGTCCTTTTCGCGCCGGATGCCGCCGATGCCCAGGTACGCGGCGTCGTAGGTGGTGACAAGCGCCGAAGAAACGGGGACATACATGGAGGCCAGTTCGGTGTAGGACGTGCCTGTGGCGCGGGCAAGATCGGCGCTGATTTCGGCAAGGCGCAACTGGATTTTGTCCAGGGCCACGGTGGGGTATTTTTCCCCCGCGGCAAAACCGGTTTTGCCGCAGGTGTGGGCCTTGCCGCCGATGGACGTGGGCACCCCGTACAGGCGGCAGGTGACGGGCCGCACATCATATAAAAGGCACAGATCGTCGGGGCCGAGCAGCGGGCAGCGGATGCTGACGGCCGCGATTTCCGCAAGGATCTCGTTGCTGTCTCTGCCGGCGGAAGAGTCCTTGAAGGCCTTGCGCTTTATCTTGACGGTCTTGCGGTCGACGTCCCCGGCCCGGTCCATGATTTGGAACCGTTCCACCCCGGAAAAGCGCTCCTGAAAGCGTTTGTTCAGGTACAGGGCTTCCACCAGGGAAAGATCGAACAGGGCGTGGCAGCAACTGCTGCACTTTTCGCGGCAGACCACCTCGGCGGGAAATTCGGCCCGGATGCGCGAGAACAGGGCGTCGGCCTCGCGGGCGACCGTTTCGTAGCGGTCAAAAAAAGGGATCAGGTCAGGCAGGGTAGGGGTCATGCGAAGCTCCGGGGAAACAGAAAGGCCGGTCGGCCCGCCCGCAGGCGCGCCGACGGCCTTTCCGGTCGACTAAGATAGCTTAGGCTTCCTCAACGGTCACGGCGCCGGCTTCGCATACTTCCACGCAGGATTCGCAGCCGAGACATTCTTCCGCGTTCACGGGAACAGCCTTGCCGTCCTGAAGTTCGTACACTTCCACGGGGCACACGTCCACGCACTCGCCGTCGCCCGTACATTTGTCCGCATCAACCATTACATTCCAGGCCATGGTCTCCTCCAGTCTTAGTTGGGGCGGCAGGAACTGCTACCCTGTTGTTTTTATTGCAAAAAGCTAAAAAGAACTTCGTGCTGTTCCTTTTGCTGATAGCCGCCGCCCCTTGCCCTGTCAAGCAAAGAAAAAGGCAGTGGAGAATTTCTTTAGCGGATGACCGCAATCCGCGGGATGGCCGCGGCCTTGCTTGTGCCAGACAGCAAGATATGACATGAAACGGCAAAAGCAAGCCCCGCGAGGGAAAAACCGCAACCGTACCGGAACGACGCCCCATGACCATGACTTTGCCTTCCCCCCTGCTGCGGCGCGAATGCGCCGCCATAGCGCCCCTGGACCCGGCGTACCTTGCCAAGGGCCAGGCCCGTCTGGATAACCTGACCAAACCCCGGGGAAGCCTGGGCCGTCTGGAGGAAGTGGCCGCGCGGCTGTACGCCGTGCAGGAGACTTTCCCCCTGCGTCCGGGCCCCGCGGCCATGTTCACCATTGCCGGGGATCACGGCGTGGTGGACGAGGGGGTGGCCTCCTGCCCGCGCGAGGTCACCCGCCAGATGGTGCTGAACTTCATGAACGGGGGCGCGGCCATCAACGTGCTGTGCGCCGCGGCTGGGGTGGACCTGTTCATCGTGGACGCGGGCATGGCCGAAGGCGTTCTGCCCGATCATCCGCGCTTTATCCGGGCCAAGGTAGGCCCCGGCACGGCCAACATGGCGCAGGGGCCGGCCATGAGCGTTGAAGATTGCGCCAAAGCCCTGGAGCTGGGCGTCGGCCTTGCCGAAACCGCCCGGCAAAACGGCGCGCGCGCCCTGGGCACCGGTGAAATGGGCATAGGCAACACCACGCCTTCCAGCGCGCTGTTTTGCGCGTACCTGGGATTTTCCGCCGCCGAAATGACCGGCATGGGCGCGGGCGTGCCGCCGGCGGGTCTGGCCCACAAAACGGCCGTCATCGAAAAAGCCCTGGCCGCCAACGCGCAGGCCGTGCGCGGCGGCGACCCCGTGCGCATTCTGGCCGCCCTTGGCGGGTACGAGATTGCCGCCCTGGCCGGGCTTATCCTGGGCGGCGCGGCGCGGCGCATGGCCGTGGCGGTGGACGGATTTATCGCCACCGCCGCGTACACGGCGGCGCGGGCCATCAACCCGCTGGTGCGGGACTATTGCTTTTTCAGCCACGGCTCGGCAGAGGCTGGGCACGGCAAGGTGCTGGAAAAGCTGGGAGAACGCCCCCTGCTGGATTTGGGCATGCGCCTGGGCGAAGGCACGGGCGCGGCTCTCGGGCTGTTTCTGCTGCGGGCCGCCGCGGATATCTTCAATGATATGGCCACGTTCGAGTCCGCGGGCGTGGCTGTGCCGGCGGGCGCGCATGAGCATCCGTTGTTATAATGAAGTATGAAACGGCTTTTCAGGCCGGTTGCACGCCTGCCGGAGCGTTATTCGAAGCAGAATTCCACGGTAAATTCGCCGGATGGGGTTTGAAAGGGTATGGCCACCACGGGGCTTGAGGAAATGTGCCGGATGGTGTGCCCGTCGCCCACGATGACGGTGGGCGTGGTGCCCTGCAGGGTAAGCCCCAAAAGCTGAAGACCCGCGCGGGCCTGCCCGGAAATCATGTTGGTCACTTCGCCCACGGCGTCCTGGGTGTCCTGCAGCACGTTTTCAATATCGTCGCCAAGCATGCCCTTTACCAGGGCTATGGCGCAGGGGCGGGAAAAAGAAACGGCTATGGAGCCGCTTTTGTCGCCGGAAACGCCCACCAGCGCGGAAACGTCCCCTTTGGCCATGTAGTTTTTTTTCACGTAGGGGGCGCCCGCGGTCGCGGAAAGGCCGGCCATGGTGTTCAGAATGTCGAGAGTGGCCTTGACGAACGGTTTGGCGATTTCAACACCTGACAGCATGGTGCCCCCGAAGACGAATAAAATTATATCCTTGATAGCTCTCTTTCTATAATATGCTCCCGAAAAAAAGGCAATCGCCGCACATTTGGGCACGGAGCCTTTTCCCGGCTATCCCGCGCCGGGTTCTTTTTTCGCCTGGGGGGCCGGGAAAAACAGTTCGTCTTTACAGATTCCGTTCAGTTTGAGATTTGTCGCCTGCGGCGGGCAAAGCCCGCCCGCGTCAAACTTGACTTTACAGCACCTGTCTGTAAAATTCTTCGGTTACGCCGCTAACCAAAAGCATTTTTACCGGAGCTTCCCATGACCGCCACGCCGCCAGATTCCGACCGGACCGCCGCCCCCGCAGGGGAGCGGGAACTTCCCAAAGGCTACGAGCCCAAGGACGTGGAGGCGCGCTGGCGCGCCCTATGGGAGGAAACCGCCGCCTTTTCCCCGGACATGGCGGACCCTGAAGCGCAAAAGGCTGAAGCCTATTCCATTGTCATTCCCCCGCCCAACGTCACCGGCAACCTGCACATGGGCCACGCCCTGAACATTACCTTGCAGGACGTGCTTTGCCGCCACGCCCGCCAGTTGGGTAAGCAGGTGCTGTGGGTGCCCGGCGAGGACCACGCGGGCATCGCCACCCAGAACGTGGTGGAGCGCCGTCTGGCCGCCGAGGGCAAAACCCGCCACGACCTTGGGCGCGAGGCCTTTATCGAGCGCGTGTGGCGGTGGAAGGAAGAATACGGCGAAAACATCCGCAGGCAGATCAAGGCCATGGGGGCTTCCGTGGACTGGTCGCGCGAGCGGTTCACCATGGACGAGGGGTTGTCCCGCGCCGTGCGCCAGGTTTTCGTGCGCCTGTACAACGAAGGGCTCATCTACAAGGGCCAGTACATCATCAACTGGTGCAACCGCTGCCACACCGCCCTTGCCGACGACGAGGTGGAACACGCCCCGCAAAAGACCCATTTGTGGTATCTGCGCTATCCCCTTGAGGACGGTTCCGGCTACCTGGTTACCGCTACCACCCGGCCCGAGACCATGCTGGCCGATACCGCCGTGTGCGTGCATCCGGAAGATGGACGCTACCAAAGCGCCATAGGCAAAAAGGTTCGCCTGCCGCTGACGGGCCGGCTTATCCCGGTCATCGCCGACAATTACGTGGACCGGGAATTCGGCACCGGCGTCCTTAAGGTCACCCCCTCCCACGATCACAACGACTGGCACCTGGGGCACAAGCACAACCTGGACTTCATCCAGGTCATCGACGACGAAGGGCGCATGAACGCCGCCGCCGGTGCCTTTGCCGGGCTTCCCAAGGAAGAGGCGCGCAAAAAGATCGCGGCCGCTCTGGAGGAACAGGGCCTGCTGGAAAAAGTGGCGGACTACGAGAACAGCGTGGGCCACTGCTACCGCTGCAAGTCGGTCATCGAACCGCATGTCTCCATGCAGTGGTTTGTGGCCGTAAAGACCCTGGCGGAAAAGGCCCGCGCCGCCATGCCCGAGCCCACACAGATCTATCCCGTTTCCTGGCTCAAGACGTATTACAACTGGATGGACTCCATCCGCGACTGGTGCATCAGCCGCCAGATATGGTGGGGGCACCGCATCCCGGCCTGGACCTGTAAAAACTGCAAAACCCTGCTGGTGCTTGAAGAGGCCCCGGACCGCTGCCCCAACTGTGCCGGCGAGGTCTTTGACCAGGAAGAGGACGTGCTGGACACCTGGTTTTCGTCCGCCCTGTGGCCTTTTTCCACCCTGGGCTGGCCGGAAAAAACGGCGGAGCTGGCTCGTTTTTACCCCACCTCCGTGCTGGTTACGGGTTTTGACATCCTCTTTTTCTGGGTGGCCCGCATGATGATGATGGGCTTGCACTTCATGGGCCAGACGCCCTTTCATCACGTATACATCCACGCCCTGGTGCGCGACGCCTCGGGCAAAAAGATGTCCAAGTCCACGGGCAACGTCATCGACCCCCTGGCGATGATCGGCTCGTACGGCACCGACTCTTTGCGTTTCACGCTCACGGCCTTTGCCGCCATGGGCCGCGACATCCGCCTTTCCGAAGAGCGCATCGAAGGCTACCGCCATTTCATGAACAAGATATGGAACGCCTCGCGCTTCGCCCTGATGCATCTGCCGCAGGGGGAAGCGCTGCCCCCCGCGGATCTTGACGCGGTGGAGGGTCTGCACCACCGCTGGATTCTGCACCGTCTGGAGGAGCTCAAGGCCGAGCAAAAGACCGCTCTGGCCGAATACCGTTTCAACGACGCGGCCCAGACCCTGTACAAGTTCGTCTGGAACGAGTTCTGCGACTGGTACCTGGAGCTTATCAAGCCCGACATGCAGGCCGGAGGCGCGCGGCGCGATGCGGCGCGGTTCGTGCTGTACACCGTTTTGAGCGAAGCCCTGGTCCTTTTGCACCCCATTACGCCCTTTATCACCTCGGAAGTATGGCAGGCCCTGCCCGGCAACGAAGGAACCGACCTTTCCCGCCGGCCCTTCCCGGCTTTGCGGCCCGGCTGCCTGAAAGAAGCCGACGCCTTGCGCATGGAAATGGTGCAGGAGGCCATCGTGGCCGTGCGCACCATCCGGGCCGAGCTGAACATCGCCCCTTCCCTGCGCCTTGCCGCCATCATCCGCCCGGCGGACGACGCCGCCCGCGCCACCCTGGAAGCCCACCGCGAAATGCTCCAGGTGCTTGCCCGCCTGGATTCCATCACCATCGACGCCGCGGTGGAAGCCCCCAGGGTCTGCGCCAGCCAGGTGGCCCGGGGCAACGAAATAATAGTCCCCCTGTCCGGGGCCGTGGACTTTGCCGCCGAAGTGGCCCGCCTTGACAAAGAGCTTGGCAAGCTGGAGAAAGAAGGCGCCATGCTCTCCGGCAAGCTGGCCAACCCCAATTACGCGGCCAAAGCCCCGGCCGAAGTCGTCGAGCGCGACCGCCTCCGCGTCGCTGAAATCGCCGACGCCAAAGCCAAGCTGGAAGCCCTGAAGGCGCGCTTCAGCGAAGGGCTGTAAGTTTAACATTCAGGAACAAACATGAAAGTATATCTTATAGGCGCGGGGCCGGGCGATCCGGGACTGTTCACCCTGAAGGGCCGGGCGGTTCTTCAGCGTGCCGACGTGGTGGTGTACGATTACCTGGCCAACGACCGGCTGCTGGAATACGCGCGCAAGGATGCGGAGCGTATCTACGTGGGCAAGAAGGGCGGGGATCACACGCTTTCGCAGGCGGGAATCAACGCGCTGATCGTGTCCAAGGCCAAAGAGGGCAAGGTGGTGGCGCGGCTTAAGGGCGGCGACCCCTACATGTTCGGGCGCGGGGGCGAGGAGGCGGAGGAACTGCTGGCCGCCGGGGTGGACTTTGAGGTGGTGCCGGGCGTGACCAGCGGCATCGCGGGACCGGCCTATGCGGGCATTCCCCTGACGCACCGGGCGCATTCGTCTTCCGTGACCTTCATCACCGGGCACGAGGACCCCGCCAAGCCCGACACGGCCCATAACTGGGGAGCCCTGGCGGCAAGCGCGTCGACGCTGGTGTTTTACATGGGCATGAAGAATCTGCCCGATATTTCGCGCAAGCTGATGGAAGCGGGCATGCCCGGCGACACCCCGGCCGCCCTGGTGCGCTGGGGCACCACCCCCCGGCACAGAAGCCTGGCCTCCACCATAGCCGATTTGCCGGAACAGGCGGCCCAAAAGGGATTTGCTTCGCCAAGTCTTATCGTGGTGGGCGGGGTCGTCGGCCTGCACGACACCCTGAACTGGTTTGAAAAGCGGCCCCTGTACGGCAAGACCGTGGTGGTGACCCGCGCCCGCGAGCAGGCCAGCGACAGCGCGGCCCTGCTGGAAGATCTGGGGGCGGAGGTCATCCAGTTTCCCACCATAGAAATCAGGCCGGTGGCGGATTTTGCGCAGGTGGACGCCGCCGTCCGGGCCTTGGCGGGTTACCGGGCCGTTATTTTTACCTCGGTGAACGGGGTGCGCCTGTTCTGGGAACGGCTGGCCGCGCTGGGGCTGGACGCCCGCGCCTTTGGCGGCTCGTTTGTGGCGGCCATCGGCCCGGCCACGGCAAAGGCCCTGCGCGAGCGCGGCATCAGCCCGGACTTTGTGCCGGAAACCTACGTGGCGGAAAGCGTGGCCGAAGGCCTGGCCGCCCGTCTGGGCAGCGGCCTGGCCGGGGCGGATATCCTGCTGCCCAGGGCGCGCGTGGCCCGCGACGTGCTGCCGGAAACCCTGGCCGAAGGCGGGGCCAGGGTGCGCGTTTTGCCCGTGTACGACACGATTCCGGCGGGCGCGCGCAAGGACGAGGTGCTGGCAAAGCTGGAAGCCGGGGAAATTCACTGCATCACCTTTGGGTCTTCCTCCACCGTCACCAATTTTCTGGCCCTTGTCCCGGCGGAGACGCTGAAGAAATACCCGGCGGTCAGGCTGGCCTGCATCGGGCCCGTTACCGCCGCCACCCTGGAAAAGGCCGGGCTGGCCTGCCATATCCAGCCCGCCGACTACACCATACCGGGTCTGGCCCGCGAACTGGCGGAAAAGTTGTAAGTTACGGGAAGGGGGCGGAAGCATTGCAAGCGTCCCGAAGTTGGTCCGCTCTGGAATGGGCAACGCACGGCAATGCTGTTTATTGAGATGTCGTAATCCAAAAGGTGAACCCCGTGAATCCGGCCTCCTCCTCCTCCTCCTCCTCCGCTCCGCTGGTCCTGCTGAAGGATCTTTCCCGCGATTTTGCCGTGGGCGGGGGACTGTGGCGATCGCCCCAGACCATGCGCGCCGTGCGGGGAGTCACCCTGGCGGTGCGCGCGGGCGAAACCCTGGGCGTGGTGGGCGAGTCCGGCTGCGGCAAATCCACCCTGGCCCGCATGGCGGTGGGGCTTCTTCCGCCCACCTCGGGCGAGGTTTTTTTCGGGGGCAAGGCCCTGTACGACCGCTCCGCCCACGCCGACTACGCGGCTTTTCGCGCGGGGCTGGCCGGGCGGATCCAGATGGTCTTCCAGGATCCCTATTCCTCCCTGAACCCGCGCATGCGCGTGGGTTCAAGCGTGGCCGAGCCGCTGCTGTGCGCAAGCGGCGGGGCGGGGTTCGCGGGCGGAAAAGAGGGCCCGGCGGCGCAAAAGGGACAAAAGAACCCGGGAGCGCCTCCCCCCCTTTCCCGCGCGGGCGTCAGGGACAGGGTGGCGGAGATGCTGGAACTGGTGGGCATGGGGGCCGACAGCGCCCGCCGTTATCCGCACGAGTTTTCCGGCGGCCAGCGCCAGCGCATCGCCATCGCGCGCTCCCTTATCACCCGGCCCGCCTTTGTGGTCTGCGACGAGCCCACTTCTTCGCTGGACGCTTCGGTGCAGGCCCAGGTGCTTAACCTGCTGCTTGACTTGCAGGAGTCCTTCGGCCTGTCCTATCTGTTCATTTCCCACGACCTTTCCGTGGTGCGCCACATGAGCGACCGGGTGGCCGTGATGCGGCGGGGGGAAGTGGTGGAGGAAGGCTGCGCGGACGACGTTTTCGCGCGGCCGGCGCACCCGTATACCCGTCTGCTGCTGGATTCGATTCCGGGCGCGGGCGCGGAGGGTTTTTATGCTCAGGGGCATAGCGGACCGGGGACTGTGGCCGGGCAGAGGCGATAGCGGACAGAGGGCTGTGGCGGGTAAAGGCTGTGGGGGGGGCGGGGCCGCGGGCCGTTGCCTCCAAAAAACAGCGGCGCCTTGCGGATTTTTTTCATTCGCCTTGGCAATAATGCGCATTTTGTGTATACAGCAGGCAGGATCCCGCCCCTTCGCGGGGATGCCGGTGCCACACGTAACCATTGCGAGAGTGATATGAGTATCGACTTTGATTCCGCCGTCAAACGCATCGGCGAAGTGGTCATGTTTGAAAACTGGCTGCGTTTCTATTTTATTGCCGAAGAAGGCGACAAGCTTTTCATCCGTCTGCCCGAAACGGCCATGGAAAGACTGCGCGTCAATTACGCCGGCCTGTACGGTCTTGCGGAGCGCCTGAACGGCACGGAGATCGACCACAAAACGTCCCTTAGCGCCGTATGTATGTTTGTGGCCAGCGAAATCGACGGCGTGGCCCTGCCGGAAAGCCTTATCGGGCGCGTGTTTGACAGCACCCGGTTTCATCTGGAACTGCAACTGTTCAGCGCCTGGGTGCAGGCCCACGAGGAGCAGCTTGACGAGTCCTTCATGGAGTTTGCGCTCTGGCGAAGCATGTTCGAGGAGTGGAAAGGGTCTTCCAAGGTGCAGGAATACATCAAAACCCTGATGGAAAAGACGCCCGTTTCCGTGCGCAACACCACGGAAACCACCCAGTAAGCCGATGCGCCCGGGCTCGTTTCCCGATTTGCTGCGCTTTTCGCGCCGGGCCGTGGCCGCCGCCCTTGAACGTTGCCGCGCCGAAGCGCCGGACCGTCCCCTGCTGGCTGTGGACGGCACCTGCGGCAACGGGCACGACACCCTGTTTCTGGCGCAAACCCTGGCGGATTTGTGCGGGCGCGACTTCCGGGTAGTGGGCTTTGACGTGCAGAGCGCGGCCCTGGACAAGACCCGCGCCCGTCTGTTGGCCGCAAACATGGCCGGGGGCGTGGAACTGCGCCTGGAAGGCCACGAACGGCTGGGCCAATTTCTGGCGGGCCGCGCCCGGCCGGGCGAACATCCGGACGAACATCAGGAAGGAACGGTCCTGTCCGGCCGGGGCGAAGAACCGGCGGGCCGATCGGACGAGGGCGGCCCCCTCGGCGGCGGGGGGACGGCGGACGAAAGCGTATTCGCCGCCGCCATGTACAATCTGGGATTTTTGCCCGGCGGGGGGAGCGGGGTGACCACCCGTCCCGAAAGCTCCATTGTCTCTCTGGAGGCGGCGGCGCGTTTTCTCGCCCCGCGTGGCCTTGTTTCCGTGCACGCTTACGGCGGGCATCCCGGCGGGCTTGAGGAACTGCTGGCCGTGGAAGAATGGTTTTGCGCCCGCCCCACCGCGCTGTGGGTTGTGGCCCGCTACAGTTTCTGCAACAAACCGCAAAATCCGGAAGTGCTTTACCTTGCCGAAAAAAAAGCCTGATTCCCCCGTGACGGCCTCCCCGGCGTCTTCCCCAAAGTCCCCTGCGCTGCCCTACGCCCCGGGGGACCGCGTTTTTCCCTCGCCCTCCGACGACGACCTCTGGCGGACCGTGTGGCTTTCTTTAAGCCGCGCCTATCCCGAGCGAGCCCTTATGGAGCAGGTGCGCTGGGCCTTTGAGGCCGTGTGCGAGGAAGAAAGCGACCACATGTCCTGCAAGGATTTTTTGCGCAAGGTGCGCCTTAAGTGGATGTGGAAGCGCCCCCCGCTGCCCAGGGGAATGGCCCATTACGACTTTGAAAACTGACGGAGCGCGATCATGCTGGACAGAGAAGCCGCCCTGGCCCTGATCAACGAATACAAGCCCGAACCGCACATGATGCAGCACGCTCTGGCTTCGGAATCCGTCATGCGCGCCCTGGCCGGGCATTTCGGCGAGGATCCGGAATCGTGGGGCCTGGCCGGGCTGCTGCACGACCTGGACTATCCCCTGACCAGGGAACAGCCGGAAAAGCACGGCGTCATGGCCGGGGAAATGCTGCGCGGCAGGCTCCCCGATGAAATCGTCGACGCCGTCATGGCCCACAGTTCCGAATATTCCGGCATCATGCCCAAAACGCGCATGGATACCGCCCTGCGCGCCGCCGAAACCGTCACCGGCCTTGTTTCCGCCGCCGCCCTGGTGCGGCCGGAAGGCATGACCGGCATGAAGGTCTCCAGCCTTAAAAAAAAGATGAAGGACAAGGCCTTTGCCGCCGCTGTCAGCCGCGAACGCATCAGGGAATGCGAAAGCATCGGCCTGCCCCTGGACGAGTTCCTGGCTCTGGCGATTACCGCCATGACGCCGCAGTGACGCGCGCACGGCGGCCTCCGGTAAAACCGGCGTTTTCCCGCGTGGTCCGGCTTCGGGTCCGGCCCTCGTAATTCGGAGCCGCCGCCCCGTCCGCTTTATGCATTTACCGCCTGCGGGCATTTCAAGCCTGAAATGCTCTATCCCGTAAAAATTCCGCCGTTCACCGAAAGCACCTGCCCGGTTATGTACGAAGACCGGGGAGAGCAAAGGAAGGACACCACCCAGGCCACTTCTTCCGGCCTGCCCGTCCGCCCCAGGGGAATGGCGGGCAGGATGCGATCCATGGGCAGGCGCGCAAGCATATCGGTATCGATAAAACCGGGCGCCACGGCGTTGACCAGAACTCCCCTTTTGGCCACTTCCGCCGCCAGGGAGCGGGTGGCCCCGATAAGCCCCGCCTTGGCCGCCGAATAGTTCACCTGTCCTGCAACGCCCGTTTCGCCCGAAGTGGAGGCCATGTTCACGATGCGGCCTTCGCGCTTTCGCAGCATGGCGGGCAGCACCAGGCTGGTGACGTTGTAAAAGCCGTTCAGGTGCACGTCCAGGACGCCGCGCCATTCCCGCTCGCTCATCATGGCGAAGACGGCGTCTTTGGCAAACCCCGCGTTGTTCACCAGCGCATAAGGGGATTCTTGCGCCATGAGCGGCTCCAGCGCCGCCCTGCAGGCCCCGGCGTCGGCCACGTCAAAGGGCAGCAGGCGGCATTCCCCGCCCGTTTCTTCAATTTCCGCCCGCACCTTTTCCGCGTTTTCATGATCGCTTCTGTAGTTGAGCCACAGGGCGAAGCCGTCCTGGGCCAGTTGCAGGGCGACGGCACGGCCTATGCCTTTGCTTGCCCCGGTGACGAGTGCGATGCGTCGTTGCGGCATGTATTTTCTCCGATTGCTGAAATTTTCTTGCTGTAAGGTTGTCGTTCGCGGCGGCATCGCCCGACTTAGAGCAAATCACCATTGATAATATTTGTTTGTTCTGGCGGCGGGAACCGTCGCACGCCGCGCAGGCGTAGGAGAAACTTGTTTCGCCGTTAAGCGCCGGAGCGAGCGTTTCAAAGGTAATCTGCTCTAGGAAAAGGCGTCCCAGTCCGTAAGCTTGCCGGACGGCGTGCGCGGCAAGGCCTTCCCGATGCGGACGGCCCTGGGCGTGGCCGCGGGCTCAAGACGCCGCGCCAGCCAGGCTTTCAGTTCTCCCGCTAGTTGCCGGTCCGCGCTCCCTTCTATTTCGGGCACCACAAAAGCCTTCAGGCGTACGCCTTCGTCGGGGCGCATCAGCCGCACGGCGCAGTCGCGCACCTTGGGATGAGCGCGCAACGTTTCCGCCACCCGAGCGGGAAAGACGTTCACCCCGCCCACCTGTACGGCGGCGTCCTTGCGAGCCACAGGAACGAACTGGCGCTCGCCGTTCCATTCCACAACGTCGGACAGGGGAAGAACATCCCCTTCGCGGCGGCGGATGCCCCATTCGTCCGCTTCCGCACGGCCGCCCTCGCGCTTTCCGCCGGGGGCGGGCGGCAATGGCTCTTTGCGCCAGTGCGGCAGCAACGCGTAAGGTTCCCGGCAGCAGCGGCGCGCGCCCACGGCCCCGAATTCCGTGGCCCCGTAAATTTCCGTCATGCCGGACAAAAAGGCGGGCCGGTCTTCGCCGCTCAAGGCGTCTTCAGGCCGGGGTCTGCCGTTGTCCGTCCGCCCCAGGCCCAGCAACCCCTCGACCACATGCGGCGGGCAGGGCGAGGATGAGGTGATCCCATGCAGGTTTTCAGGATGCGAAAGGCCGGAGGAAGCGCGGTGGATATCCAGAACGGACTGCCAGAACACGGGGAAGGCCAGCACCAGATCTCCGGCGCGCAGTTGCCGGAAAAACGCCGCTGTGGGCAGGGGAGGCAGATCCAACACGGGGATGCCCAGCCGCCGGGGCAGGGCCAGAGCAAAGACGAAGCCGAACACGTGATGCACCGGCATGACGGAAACCACGCGTCGTCTGTCCGTGAACAGCGGGGCCAGGCTGGCCGTTTCCTCGTCCAGCTGGCGCGGGGAAAAGACGACGGGCTTGGGCGTTCCCGTGCTGCCCGAGGTAAAGAAGGTGTACCGGCGGCTTGCTTCCGGGGGCAGGGCGGCCAGAATGTGTTCCGCCCACATAGCCCAGGAGGGAAGGACGGCGCAGGCGGCGGCGGAAGCCTCCCCCAGTCCGAAAAAATGCGCGGCGGCGGAGGCCAGTTCGGACTTTGTGCCCGGCGGCATGGCCGCAAGCGCGTCCGCGCCGCCGGGGATGAACGCCCCTCTGGCCCGGGCAAGCGCCAGGGAGGATAAAATCCGCGTTACATCCTCGGGAAAAAAGGTAAAGCCGCTCATGCCCGTTGCGCCCGGGATTCTGCCGGATGCCGCGCCGATGGCTCGGACGCGCGGGGCTGTTCCTTGCGGGCCGGCGCTGACGGCCCCGCCGCGCCGGGGGCGTCGTCCCGCGCGTCCGGCCGGGCGCTTTCCGCCGAAGCGGCGCAAAAGCGCAGCGCCCCCAGATACCCTTGCGGGCTGAAGTTCAGGCACGCCGCTTCATCAATGCCGGGAAAGGCCCCGCCCGCCAGCAGGGCCAGATCAAAGGCCTGGGCCACGGGAATGTTGCCGTAGGCGCGGGCCGCGCACAGCGTTTTCCGTCCGGCTCCGGCCTGGGGGGCGCATTCCGCACCTGTCCGCGTCGGAAATTCCGCATGTTTCGGCGGCACGCCGGACACAAGAATCAGGCGGCAGGAGGGGAACACGGCGGCATAGGCCCCGCTGCGCCAGTTTTGGCCGGGGTTTTGCCCAAGCAGGCCCGCGCCGTTGATCCGGCCACGCCGGGCTCTTTGTGCGTCCAGTGAAAGGCAGAAAAACGCCGCGCCCTCGCCTATGGGCAGATGTCGGCGCGCGAAATCGTTCCAGGACTGGCCGGCTGCGGATTTTTCCACCCCGGAGTGGGCTGTTCCGGGCGGCCCGGAGGGGTCTCCGTCCGTCCCGGCGGCGGCCAGGCGGCGGCTTACCCGCGCCAGCAGGGGCGTATGTTCGTCCGCCGCGCCGAACAAAACGCGTTCCACCCGTCCTTCGGCCAGCCAGGAAAAGGCCGCTGTGAAGGCCGAGGCCACGGAGCTTTCCATCTGGCAGATGGTGGCGCAGGGGCCGGCGATTCCCAGCTTCAGGGCGATAGAGGCGGCGGGGATGTTATGCACGGAATGGGAAAAGGCCAGGGGCGAAGCCATGGCCTCGCCGTGCTCGATAAGCGAATCCAGAAACTGGAAGGTCGGCGCGGCCGGGCCGTAGCCCGAGGCCAGCACGATGCCCGTTCCCGGCGCGTCCGGGGAAACCCCCGCGTCTTGCAGCGCCCGCAGCGCCGCCAGAAGGGCCATGCGGGTGAAGTGGTCCGTCTGGCGCAGCGTCCGCGCGGGCAGAAAATTATTGAGGGATGATGTGTCCGTTTTGGCCGCAAGGCCGCCTTCTTCGACAGAAACAAGCGGAGAGGCAAGCCCGGCCGCGAGAGAGGCCGGATCGGTCCCGAAACTTCCGGCGCAGCCCAGGCCTTCCACGGCGACGGGGCGGGGCAGGGCAAAAGCGGCAAGGGGCGGCAGGGCGCTCATGCTTCCCCCTTTGCCAGAAGCAGCACGGAATTGTTGCCGCCAAACGCCAGGGATTGCGACAGGGCCAGCCGTCCGGACACGGGGGTGGCCTCCTTTACCGGGGCCACGCCCATGGCGGGGTCCGGGGAACAAAAGCCGGGGCTTGGCGGCAGCGCGCCCGTGTGCAGGTGCGAGGCCGCGAATATGGCCTCAATGGCTCCCGCCGCGCCAAGAGTGTGCCCGGTGCTTCCCTTTGTGGCGATAAAGGGCGTTTTGGGACAGCGGGTGCGGAAAAAAGCGTCTTCCGCCGCGTCGTTGGCCGTGGTGCCCGTCCCGTGGGCGTTGATAAAGGCGACATCCCCCCAGCCCGCCCCGGCCTGGGCAAAGGCTTGCGCGGCGGACGCGGCCAGCCCTCGTCCCTCCGGGTGGGGCGCGGTCAGGTGGTAGGCGTCCGTGGCCGTGCCGTAGCCGGCGATAAAGGCGCGCGCCGGTGCGGCGCGGCGGTTGCGGGAGGTTTCGCCCTCCAGCACGATAAAGCCCGCTCCCTCGCCCAGGGACAGGCCGCTTCGCGCCGCGTCAAAGGGGCGGCAGGGTTCCGGCGAAGGCAGGCGCAGGCTGCTGAACCCGGCGTAACTGATGGGCGAAAGCTCGTCCGCCCCTCCCGCCATGACCACGTCGCAAAGGCCGGAGCGGATCCAGAAGGCGGCAAGCCCTATGGCGTCCGCGCCCGAGGAGCAGGCGTTGGTTACCGTCTGGGCGGGGCCCCGGCAGCCGAGCAGACGCGCAAGGGCCAGGGCGGGGTTGGAGGCCAGATACTGTCCGATTTCGTCAAGGGGCGGATTTTGCCCGGCCGCGTGGGCCTTGTAGAAATCCAGAAAGTTCAGGGAAGCGCCCACGGAGGTTCCGACAACCACACCCGCGCGCAGGCCGGGCAGTTCCTCGGGAGCGATGCCCGCGCCGTGCAGGGCCTCGCGCGCGGCGGTGAGGGCCAGGCCCACGGTGCGGGTGTACGCTGACGGCCCCGGGGCACGGAATACGCCGGGAAACGCCGCCGCATCCTCAAGGGGACAGAGCCCCTGCACAGGGCAGCGGAAGACGGGAAAAGAATGCGCTGTCGGAAAAGGCGGTGCGGCGGCGTTGACGCGCCCCCGTTCCAGGGAGGCGAGATTCTCCGCAAGGGTGATTCCGGCGGCGGAAACAACGCCCATGCCGGTGACGGCCACGGGGGATACGGGTGCTGGAGGGACGGGCAGCGCGGGGGACATTACTTGCGGGCTTCTATGTAAGCCACCAGGGAATCAAGGGAGGAAAAGGCCTGCCGCGCGTCTTCCACGTCATCCATGTTGATGCCGAAATGCCGCTGCACCAGAACCACCAGCTCTATGGCGTCCAGGGAGTCCAGGCCCAGGCCCTCGCCGAACAGGGGCGCGTCGTCCCGGATGTCTTCCGGCCTGACGTCCTCAAGGTTCAGATCAGTTACCAAAGCCTGTTTCAGTATAGACCGCGTGTCCATGGATACTACCGCTTCCACATGTCAAAAAAGTTAAAAAACTGATAGGGATGCGTCCTTGTAAAATCTTCCAGAGCTTCCGCGAAGCGCCGGGCGAACGGCCGGTAAGCTTCCGGCGCGCCGCCCAGGCCTTTGGGAACGCGCAACACGTCCGCAAGCGCAAGCCCGCCCCGGCACGGCCCGGAACGCAGGGCGAAAAAAACGGCCACCGGCGCGCCCGTGGCGGAAGCAAGCCGGTACGCCAGATAGGGAAACGGCACAGAGTCCCCCAGAAAAGGCACTTCCAGCACAGGGTCGGCATTCCCCATGGACCGGTCGCCCATCATGCACACAAGCTGCCCCCGGCGCAAGCGTTTCATAAGCTCCACCGCCACCAGGGGACCGCCTTCGGGGCCTATGGAGTCAAAGGGCGGAGCTTCCCCGGCGTGCTCAAACGACTGCCGGTCCACGTCCAGCCTGTCCTTGTGCGCCAGCACGGTGACCGGCAGCCCGGCGTGCCGCGCCAGCACAAGCGGGGCCATTTGCCAGCAGCCCGCGTGGGCGGAAAGCATAATAACCCCGTTGCCTTCTTTGGCCAGGGAAAGGAGCGCGTCCCGCATGTCCCCGGCAAAGGAAAAGACGCCGGTTATCCCGGCAGCGGCCCTGTCCACCAGCACCTTGCCGAAGCTCCATTGCAGCCGCCATGCGTGCAGCAAAAGGGCGGCCTTTCCGGCCCGGGGAAAGCGCCGTCCCAGATAAGCGGCGCCGCGCGCCCGCACGGACGGCCGCAACGTGTACCAAAGGATCACAAAAAATAAGAGCGCGTAAGCTCCCCGCCATCCGGTCGCCCGGATCAGGGCGTAAAAAATTTCATGCTGCGGGCGCGAGCCAAGGCTGCGGCTGGACCAGCGCGCTGTCCGCTTGCCCGGGTCGGGGCAAGATACCTTCCGCGTGTCCGGGGGCGTATGCGGGGCGGGCCGGTTCATGAAAGTTCCCGCGCGTCCCGGGCGGGAAGGGAAAGTGAAGCCCCGCCCCGATCCGGAAGGGACGGGGGCCCTTGAGCCGCGTGTTCCGGCTTTTCTTCCCGCAGGCTTTTCCGTACCAGAGCGGCCAGCGCGAACACGGTTCCGCCGCAAAGCAGGGCAAAGGCCGGGGCTAGCACCAGGGAACCCAGCGCCCACTCCCAAAGGCGGTCCAGGGCCTCGTAGCCCACGGTCCGCAAGGATATTTCGGTCAAAAAGCGGCCGCGCAGCATGTAGTGTCCGGCCTCGACGCACAGGGCCGGGACAAGGGGAGGCATGCACAGCTGGCTCACGGCCAGCCCGGTGATCTTGTTCAGGCGCAGCGCTCCGGTGACAAGTAGAATCAGGATGCTGTGCAGGCCGATAAGGGGCAGGGTACCCAGGCCTATACCCACGGCCGCCGACAGGGCAAGGTTGGCGGGTGTGGCGCGGTCCGCCAGCAGCAGGCGCAGGGAGCGCAGCGGATGCAGGGCGGTGATGCGCCCCTGGGCGTCGCGGCGGTATTTTCTTTGGGGAATGGGCGTGATGGCCCGGACGGTCAGACGCGTGTTCAAAAGGGAGATACGGATGTTGTCCGCCAGGGGGCGGAAGTGGGAAACGCGCTCGCTTCGCGGCGGATACGTCACCCTGACGGGGAGGTTTTTGACCGCGAATCCGGCCCAGCTTGCGCGCACCAGGATTTCCACTTCGAAGCCGTAGCGCGTTTCCGAGCAGCGCGCCGCGGCCAGGGCGGACAAGGGGTACAGGCGAAAGCCGCTTTGCACGTCGCCCGTGCTTTCGCCTGTGTGCACCTTGTACCAGAAATTGGAAAACGCCCTGCCGAAACGGGAGGAAAACGGCACGTTGTCCGTGGAAAAATCACGCAGACCCACGAAGAGGGTGTCGGGTTCCCGCGCCGCCGCTTCCAAAAACAGCGGAATGTCCGCCGGATCGTGCTGGCCGTCGGCGTCGATGGTCAGTATGTGCGTCATGCCCAGGCGGGCGGCCTCGCGCGCGGCGGTCATAATGGCCGCGCCCTTGCCCCTGTTGCGCGTATGGCGCAGACAGGCCACAGGCAGCCCCCGCAAGGGGTGATCCTTTCCCGGCGTCACGCGCAGGACTTCTTCCCGGGCGGGGCCGCCGGGAGGGCCGCCTTTGCCGGCACTGTTCTCTTGGGGCGCGCCTTCGCCGCATACGGCCGCCGTCTCGCCCGGCGGCAGATCCGTGCTGCCGTCGTCCACCACAAGCACGCGCGGGTGCATGGCCAGCGCTTCCCGCGCCACCCGGGCCAGAGTGCCGCCGTGGTCATAGACGGGCACAACGACAAGAACGCGCGGCCCGGCATGGCGCGCGGGTAAGCCGGGATCGGCGTCCAGAGGGATCTCGCGGGGGGGTACGGACATAGCGCGGCCGGGGGAAGGAGGTTAGCGGGGCGGGGGAGGCAGTGTCCCCGCCTTCCAACGGTTACAGAACTCTTCGTAGATATCGGGTTTCGCGTAGCACAGATCTCCCCGCAGGGTAAGAAAAAGCTGTACAGTGCATCCGCGTGTGAGCACCGCCCCGTCCAGATCGCGGATCAGGTATTCGAAATCCAGGCGGGCCGCGTCGTTCCAGAAAAGCGCGGCGGTAATGCGAAATTCCTGGTCAAAGCGCAAAGGGGCCTCATAATCGACCCGCAACTGCCGGATGGGGGCGACGACGCCCGCCGCGTGCAGGGTCTGGTAGCTGATGCCGTAATATTTGCTCAGGGCCACGCGCGCGTCTTCGAAATATCCGGCATAGCGGCCGTGCCAGACAAGACCCAGGGCGTCCACCTCGTCAAAGCGCGCGGTGCGGAGCACAGAGAAGGAAAGCGGCTCCGGAGCGCCGTCCGCCGGGAAACGGGCCGGCTTGAAGTAGCGGGGAGCGATCACGGCCGTTTCCTTTCCGGTCCGGCGGAGGCCGGTGTTTCTTCCATATTTTTCCCCGGACGCCCGGACGGATGCGCGGCGCCCAGCACAAGGCGCATGGAAGCGCAGGGCGTGCCCGCCGCGCTTAATTCGGCCCGGACGTGCAGGACCTTTTCATCCGCGTCGCTCAGTGCCAGTTCGGCCCGCACCAGCACTTCCTGGCCGGGCCGGACCGGGCTGAGAAACTTGCAAAGTTTGACCGCGCGCAGCGCCGGGTACGCGGGTTCTTCCCGCTCGGCGGCGCAGACCGCCGCCATAATCTGGGCGATGCCCGGCAGGATCGGGTCGCCGGGAAAGTGTCCGGCAAACCCGATGAAGTCTTCCGGAAAGCAAAAGCGCGCCTCCGCGACGCGTGAATCCGGCGATCCTTGCGGGGGCGGGCGTTTTGATGCGGCGCAAAGGGGTGGCGCTCCCTCCGGTGCGGCGCGGGAGCCGGCTTTTTCTTCCGGCAGGGCGCGCGGCCCCGCCGCTTTTTCCGGCAAAGGAAGCTCAGGGGAAAGGGTGATGCCGGCCGAAACGGCGTCCGTCCGGCAGGTCCGGACGGCGGCGAAAAGATCGTTCATTTGCCCTCCGGGGTTTCCGTGCGCATGTCCACAAGCTGGATGCGCACCTGGTACGGCGGTTTTTTGTGCCGGAAAACCATGATCTTGGGCCAGCGCCCTCCGGGCTCCGGCGGCCCGGACAATTCCGCCGTCCAGGAACCGTCCGGCGCGCTTGCCTCCCCGCCGGCCGTACGGGCAAGGGCGTGGAACCACAGGCTTCGAAGGCACAGCGCGATGTGTTCCCGGATATGCGGCACCCGCGCAAGGCCAGGATGCAGAAAGGCCGTTTCCTCCCCGGCGGGGGTGACAATCATGTCGAACAGGGTCAGCCCCATGCCCCCAAGTCCCACCACATGAAGGGAGTCCTTTTCGCCGTCAAGGCGCAGCAGGCCGTCGACCGTGCCGAGAAAGGGCCTGCCGGGAACGTCGATGCGCACCTTGTGGCGAAAGATCACGGACTGGCGCGGGCGGACGCCTGCCATCATCGGGGGCGCGGCCGGGGTTGCCTGAATCATGACAGGATGTTCCCGAGTCGCGGGCGGATTTTTTTGCGGTGAGGCAGGATTTTCCTGCGCCGAGGACGCGGCGCAGGGGGATTTTGCCTCCGCTGCCGTTTCCGGCGCGACCGTTACGGAGGGCAAGAGCCCGGAGGGCGTCCCGTTTCCAAGGGCGTCCACCCGTGCGGGAGGCGGCGCGCAGGATGCCGCGCAGGCGGCGGCGAGCAGCGCCGCCAGGAAGGATCGGCGCAAGCGGCTCATGACGCGCCCTTTCATGGCGCCCTCTGCGGGATCGCGCGGGATGGGGGGGGATCGGGCGGAAGCAGCCCGTTTGGCGTACCCGGGGCTGCCGCGTCTTTTTCCGGCCGGGCGCGCGTCAGCAGCGGCAGCAGCCAAAGAGCCGCGGCCATGGCGACGGCAATGCCCCCGGTTACGGTAAGCCCCAGGGAAAAAAGCGCCGGGTGCCGGGCTAATAGCAACCCGCCGAAACCCGCCAGGGTGGTAAGGGCGGACAGGGCCACGGATTTGGCCGTATGAGCGGCCATGCGCCCTTCCAGCGCTGTTTGCATGAAAATCCCGTAGTCCAGGCTGAGGGCGATGACCAGGGGCAGGGCCACGGCATGGAACATGTTCACCGCCATGCCGGAAAGGCGGAACAGCGCCAGGGTGGCGGCAAAGCCCGCCAGCATGGGCAGCAGCACCGCGAGGCAGCGCCCGGCGGAACGGAAGATTACCGCGACGGCGCCAATCACGACGGCAAAGGTCAGGGCGCAGAACCGAAAGATGTCGTTCCCCGCCGCGTCGGCCAGCTCCGTCCGGAAGTCCGACCCGGAAAGGATATGCGCGCCTGTTTTCTCCAGCGCCCGTCGCAGGCCGGGATCAAGTCCGTCCCTGTCCGGCAGCAGGGTGTACACAAAGGAAAGATCTTTGGCGCGGTTCACGAACATGTCGAGAAAAAGCCCACCCCCCGCGGAGCGCAGGGTTTCCGGCGTGACCGGCCCCGGCGGTCCGGCCATCCAGGCGGCGAACGGCGCGAAGGCCGAAGGCGCGAATCCGCATTCCGGGGCCGCCTGATTGATGCGGGCCAGGGTTTGTTCGCCGTGTTCCCGCCAAAGCGCGCGCCAGGCCGCCCTGCCCGCTTCCTGCCGCTCTTTCGAGGGCAAAAGAGGGGCGATGCCCGAAAATCCGCCCGTTACGTTCGTACTCCCCGTGCGGGGGGGGCCTCCCGGGTTTGCGCTTGTGCTCCCCGCTTCCGCGTCTCCTCCCACGTTTGCGCCTTTCGCGCCGGACGTTTCGCCCGGACCGCTGGTGTCTTTTCGGCCGGAGGCCAGCGCGTCCCACACCGCGTCGTTGATGCGCAGGGCCCTTTCAAACCCTTCGTCCGTGCCGTTTCCCGCCGCCACCGCAAGGCACGCCTCGCGGGGCGCGCGCCAGATGGAGCGGAAGGCTTCCTCGTCTTTCGCAGCGTCCGCCGGGACGTAGGAGAGGCTTCTGATGTCCCCGTCAAAACGCAGGGTGGCAAAGCAGTACGCCGCGACGGACACGCAGAGGAGGGCCAGCAGGCCGGCGGGCAGAAGGCGCACGGAAGATTCGCCGGAACCGGCGGCGCGGCGGGGGATGCCGCTTCCCCCGGACCGCAGCATGTGCGGCAGGGCCGCCAGGGCAAACAGCAGCGCCGCGCCAAGACCCGCCAGGGCGAACACGGACATCTGCCGGATGGCGGGAATGGCGGAAAAATGCAGCGTCATAAAGGCGGCCGCGGTGGTGCCCGCCCCGGCCAGCAAAGGCTTGACCAGTTGTTCAAGGCCTTTTTCGGCCCTGTCCGCGCCGGTGATGGCATAATAGGCATGGATGGCGTAATCGGCGGTGATGCCCAGCAACACGCTGCCAAAACCCAGCACGATGCCGGAAACGCTCCCGTAGACGGCCGCTGTGGCCATGGCGGCAATGCACACCGCGGCAAAGGGCACCACCATCACGCACAGCGCCCTCACACTCCGGATGAACAGAAAGAGCAGCCCGGCCAGCAGCAGCGAGGAAACGGGCAGAATGCGGCCCAGATCTTCCTTGATGATGCGGGCGTTGGCGTCGGTATGGCGGTAGCTGCCGGTGACGTGGGTTTCCGTTCCCGGCGGCAGTTCCGCCACGGCCCGGCTGACGCGCTCCATCACCGCCGCCGCCGCCAGGGCGTCGGACATGGGCGCGGAGGGTTTGGCCAGCACCAGGGCGTAGCGTCCCGAAGCATCGGTAAAGCGGCCGTCCCGGACGGTGAAGCCGCCTGGCCCGGCCAGTGCGGCAAGCCTGCCGAACAGCAGTTCGCGGATGTTCAGGGGATCCAGCGCGACGACTTCCCGCAGGGCAAGCCCGGCGGGTGCCAGCAATTGCCGGGCGTCCCCGCGCAGGGCTGTTCTGATGGACTCCGCGTCCAGCCGTTCACCAAGGGAAAGGATGGTCCCGGCGTCAAGCAGGCCGGGAGCGTGGGAACACAGCGAGGCCAGCTTTTCCGGAGAAAGATCCCGGCCGGGTCCGGTGTAGATTTCCGGCAGTTCCGGGCCGCGCAGGCGGGCGGCCAGTTGCTCGGCCAGCTGCGCCGGATTGCCCTTGCCCCCGCCCACGGTGATGGCCATGAAGTGCATGAAGGGCGCGCGCTGCAGATAGACGAAGCGATCAGCCAGCGAAGGCGGGGACGCGGGCACAAGAGAACGGATGTCCTCGTGCGCCGCAAGGCGGGAGGAAAGCAGGGCGCACGCGGTAAGAGCGGCGGCCAGCGCCGCGAAAAAGACCGCCCGGCGGGGGGCCAGGGCGCGGTACAGGGCTGTGACGAAAGCGGTCACGGCTGACGAGGCTCCCGCGCGGCAAAGGGTTTGTTCAGTTCCATGTTGTAAAAGCGGATGGTGGTTTTGCCGCCTTTTTTCTCGTTCAGCACCACCTGTTCCGCCACCCCGTCGGCATTGAAGGATATGCCGACGGACTCCACAATTTGGCGGATATCGGCCCGATTGGGCACAAGAAGCAGGGACAGGGGAGAGAGCGATTGCACCGACAGCGTGTATTCCGAGTCGATCCACTCCCGGTCGAAGCGGATCCACGACATCACCTGGTGTCCGACAAGCCCGGCCACGGGATCCCGGGAGGTGACAAAGGGGGTGCGTTCCTCCCGCGTCCCCTGCCAGCGGTAGCCCGTTCCGCCCGTAAGGACGAATCCTTCGGCCAGGGGTTCGGAATACTCCCAGGCCAGAGTGTCGGGCCTGGAAAAGCGCAGGCTTCCCCTGGAAACGACCGGAGCGGCGAAAAGAGGGATGTCCGTCTCCTGGGTAAAGGAGCAGGCAAGGCTGGCGATAAGGGCGGTGCGCTGCCTCAGCGCGGCCAGGGCCTGTTCCGCCTCCGCGGACAGGACGTCGCCGGCCCGGCCCGCCGGGGGAAGGGCGATTGCCAGCAACAACGCCAGCGCGGTAACGATGCGAAAGAACATGGAAGGCTCCGCCCTGTGCGTTCCCGCTTTGCAGATTGATTTCACTTTGCGACGGTTCTATGCAAGGGGCTGGGGAGGGATGAATACCTTCAGCCCGCCCCCGGCCAGGGATTCCCGCGCGCCGTCTTCGCGAATCCGGGTGATTTCCGCCTGGAGCAGGCTTACCCCGGCCACTTCCGCCGTGCGGGTCACGGCAATGCGCAGCCGGTCGCCCCGCCGCGCGCACGCGCGGACGGAAAAATTCTGGACGGCCGCCAGAAAGCCCTGGCGCACCGGCAGTCCCAGGGCTTTTTCGGCATAGCCTTTCATTGCTCCGGCCGTCTGGGCGGCAAGCTCCACGTACCCGGCCTCGTTGATACTCCCCTTATGCAAGAGGATATGGCCGGGCGCGAGAAAGGCCTCGGCCTCGGCGGAGTTCTCCGAGGCGCAAATCAACGCGTCGATGCACAGCATGGGCGCGGCGTGGGGCAGAACCTCGCGCGCGGGCAGGGGAAAGTTCGGCATGGAAACCTTGATCAAACCGTCCGGCATCGTAAATTATTTCCTAATGAATTATGAGCCGGCTTGTACTGCCGGCAAACCCCGCAACGCCGGGGCATGCGGCAAGGCGCGGGCGGCAATGGACGCAGCCCGCACCTTTGCGGCTATTTTGTCAGCCCCGCCAGTTCCAGCCGGATATTTCTATCCAGCGTATTCACCCATTTGTTGTAATTGGGGTGGATCTTGCCGTCTTTGTAATCCATGTCGACGCTGTCTTTGTAGGCGATGGAAAACTGCGTCTGGTCATAGGTGATGGTGACCACAACTTTGTGTCTGCCCCGCACAAGCAGAGTGCCCGTCATTTCACGCGGCCCCGACGGAACGATTTCCCAATCGGTTCTCAGCCCTCCCCGGATGATGGCGTCTTCGATTTTCGTATACGGCATCTTTTCCACCATAGGCATGGGGCTGACAACGGGGCTTTGCACGGGGGCGCTGCGGCAGCCGGCCAGGGCCAGGACGGCGCAGGCCAGTACAAGGCAGAGGGACAGCAGGCGTTTGGTCGCGGACATGGTGCCTCCTTGGGGTAGCGGTTATTCGGGCATGGGAAACGAGTCGGAACGATGCCGGGCCGGCGCTTCAAAGGCGGCCGCCTCAGGACAGGAACTTATTTCATAAATCGCCTATTGGCCGATTTACGGAGATCACTTGCCGGAAACCGCGGTTTCCGGCGCGCCGGGCTGCCGTCCGGCGTCGGAAGTCATTCCGTGAGGAATTATGGAATGACTTCCAGACAGCGTATTTTGGATGGCATGCTTCACATGCCGCCGCAAATGCGCGTGGGCGGCCTCCCCGAAAGAACGGAAAGCGGCGGGGTCCACGGGATCAAGAACACGCACGCGCACGGGGGTGGGCTGGCCAAAGGCTTTTCCCTTGGGAAAAACCGCCCCGGTGCCGTCGATGCACATGGGCACTATGGGCGCGTTTTCCCGCAAGGCCAGGCGAAAGGCCCCGGAATGGAAGCGGCCCATGCGGCCGGAGGCGCTGCGCGTTCCTTCAGGAAAGATTACGACGCTTACGCCTTCGCGCAGAAGCGCCCCGGCTTTGGCAAAAAACGTTTCCGCGTCCATTTCCTCGGTGTTGATGTACCCGACCCGCCGCATGCACCGGCCGTAAAGGGGAATGCGAAAAGGCCAGGAGCGCACGGCAAAGACGAAGTTGGTGATGGGCAGTACGCCCATGCAATAGGGGTCGAAAAAAGACTGGTGATTGGGGATGATGATGCAGGGTTCGGGCAGGCGGGGCAAGGGCGGAAGGCCGACGTTCCGCCTGGGCGGACGAGCGGAGCCGATGACGCCGGGCAGGCGGATTGCCGCGCCCTCCGCATGAAACGGGACAAGAGCGGCCAAAAGGCCGCAGCATACGCGCCCGTACTGCATGATAACGTGGCGCATGGCCGCCGCGCGCCCGGCCCGCGCCGCAACGACGCGCCGGCCCCACAAAAAGGGGGACAGGGGAATAAAAAGAGCGGTCCACCCCAGCAGGCCACCGTAAAAAGCGGCATTAAAAAAAACGCGGCGTACACGGCGTCCGAAACGCGACGTCACGTCGCGCGGCGGGGTCGCCTCAGCCGCCGAGGGGGGGAGAAGAGGGCGTATCGCTTCCGGAAGCATTTTTTTCCATTTCCCGCTTTTTGGAAAGGATGAAGGAATGCATGTCGCCCACGGTCCTGATGGTGGCTATGGCCGGGTCTTTTCCTATTTTGATGCCAAAGGCCTGTTCAAGCGCTACAACCATGTCCACGGCGTCAAGGCTGTCCAGCCCGAGATCGTCGCGAAACAACGCCTCCGGATGCATTTCGCGCGCGTCCAGTTCGAATTCTTCCGCCAAAGCGAAGTTTGCCTTTTCTATAATTTCCCGGTCCGTCATTCCATTCCTCGGTGAAATATCGCGCCTAGGAGCAAGTTGATTTTATAATTACTCCAGGGGCAGACAATGAAAGCGCCGTTCGCATCCATAAAGAGCGGGGGAAAGGCCTTTTGCCGTCCGCTCCGGGGTGAACGTCTTAAAACAAATATTCCATGAACTATATATTCCGCAGCACCAGCGTACAGTTTACGCCGCCAAGCGCGAAGCTATTCTTTACAACAATATCCCCCGAAGCTTCAACAGGTATTTGCGGCAGATATATGCCGGAGCAACGTTCGTCGGGTTCTTCCAGGTTGCGGGTGGGCAAAAAGACGCCGTGCCGGAGCATCTCCACGCAGGCGATGCTTTCCAGCGCGCCGCTGGCGGCCATGGTATGGCCCAGGTTCCCTTTGAGGCTGGCGACGGGCGTGCCGTTGCCGAAAAGCGCGGCTACGGCCCGGCTTTCGGCAATATCCCCCAGTTCCGTGCCTGTGGCGTGGGCATTGACATACGCGACTTCTTGCGGGGAGACGCCGGCATCCTCAAGGGCCAGCAGCATGCAACGGCGTATGGGTTCCGGCTCCGGCCCGGCGATGCTGGAAGAATCGCTGGCGCAGGCGAACCCGGCAACTTCCGCCAGGATGCGCGCGCCGCGCTTGCGGGCCGACTCCAGCGACTCCAGCAGCAAAACGCCCGCTCCTTCCGCGCAGACCACCCCGTCGCGCCTTTTATCGAACGGGCGGGGGGTGCGCCGGGGCGCGTCGTTATAGGCGGTGGAAGCCGCCATCATAATGTCGAAGGTGGCGGAAACCAGGGGATGGTACTCGTCCGCGCCTCCGCACAGCATGTAGTCCTGCCGGCCCGCGGCGACGCATTCGTACGCAAGACCGATGGCCTGGCAGCCGGAGGAGCAGGCCGAGGAGGGGGCGATCACCCTGCCCGTAATCCCCAGGGATTGGGCCACGTTGGCCGCCGCCGTGTGTCCCATGATCTGGAAGAACAGCATGGATTTGACCTGTTCCACGCTGCGGGTGGGGATATAGTGGCCGAAGAATTCCTGCATGGTCCTTGGGCTGCCCAGGGTGGACCCCAAAGCGACGCCCAGGCGCCCGCCCCGGACGGCGTCTCCGCCAATTCCGGCCTGTTCCAGCGCCTCCAGCGCCGCAAGATAGGCATAGGCCGACATGGGGGACATGGAGCGCCGGATTTTACGCGGAATGTCCCCGATGCCCACGTCCGGCACCTTTCCGGCCACGCGTGTTCCAAGACCGCCTATGGAGTCGAGCTCATCCAGCCGGGTGACGGCACTTTCGCCCCGGCGCAGCATGGAAAACAGCGTCTCCACCCCTTTGCCGAAGGGGGAAACAGCCCCCATGCCTGTTATCACAACCCGCCTCAGCCCCATGCCGCGATCTCCTTTCGGATGGTTTCCATGCCGACGATAAAGCCGCAGGCTACAAAAGCGGAAATAATCGCGCCCAGAACGCCGGGGGCGACGACCGACTGCCCGGCCATCCACAGGTTGGGTGCCCGCGTGGCGGGCAGGGGGCTGAACTGACGCAGGGAATGCTTTGTGCCGTAAAGGCCGCCGCCCGGGGTCTCCAGCCAGTCGCGATTGGTCAGGGGGGTGCCGCCGTCGATGAAGCACACCCTGTCCAGTTCCGGTGCCAAAGATGTCAGGCGCGCGCGCAGACTTTCAAGCCGCCGCTTTTTGAACGCGAGGTAAGCCTTCGGGCGCGCGCCGGGGCGGGATTCGGCCCAGGGAGCGCATTCCGCCGGGTCGCCCGGAGCAAAGGCCATGACGCTGAACGGGGCCGTATCCGCTTCCGGGCCGGGGGCGGCTTCCGCGCCGGCGCCGCGGGAGCCGCCCGTTATGTAAAACGGTCCGTCCTCCGGACGGCAGCCGGGCAGAAAGGCCGGGGCGATGTCCGTTCCGGGGCAGACAAAAAGATTGCTTCCGCGCAGGGAGCCGACAGGGGTGTCACTTTTGCCGAACAGCGCATAGGTGGAAAAGGTGTCCTCAAGGGCGGACAGACGCCGCAAAAAGGCGGGCTTTGCCGGGCCGCCCCGCAGCATGGCTGGCAGCAGCGCCGGGTGGGCGGTGTACACCACGCCGTCGGCCGGGACACGGCGCTCGTCTTCCAGAACAACGTCCGTGGCGGCGCCCTGGGGAGAAAAAAGCAGCCGCGATGCTCCGGCGCCGCATATGATTGCCACCCCGGTTTCCCGCAGGCGTTTTTCAAACGCCCTGGCCAGGGTCTTTCCCCCCCCGCGCAGGGTCTTCACCCCTTCAAAGTACGATCCGGCCACGCGCGCGTGCTGCATGAACGGCGTTTCTTCCGGCGAAACCCCATACAGCAGCGAGTGGATGGACAGCACCGCGCGCAGCAGCGGGTCGCCGGAGCCTTCCGCGAGCACCTGGGCCAGGGACTGCTGGTGCAGCGTTTCGTCCATGGCTTCCCGCAGGCCGCCGCTGAAGTCAAGAAAGACGGAGGCGCGAAAAGCGTCCCGCAGGCGGATGTGATATCTGCGGATGAAGGCGGCGTCGCGGGGGAAGTCCCGGCACAGGGACGCGACAAGGGCGTCGTATCCCACGGGCAGGGCGATTTCCCGCCCTTCGCCCGTAAAGCGGATACGGTCGAAGGCGGCGGGATTGAAGTCCTCCAGCGGCAGGCCGGTGATGCCCAGCAGGCCCAGGTAGCGGGTAAGGACGCCTTTTTCGCCAAGGCCCCCCACGTAGTGCAGCCCGGTGTCAAAACGCGCGCCCTGGCGGGAGAACCCTCGCAGCAGCGGGCCCAGGCGGGGCTTTTTCTCCACCACCGTCACCGCGTGGCCGCGCCCGGCCAGCACAAGGGCCGCCGACATGCCGGAGACTCCGCCCCCGATGACCACAAAGGATTTGCCGCCGCTCATGCCTTCCGCCGTCCCGGCGTCTTGCCGCGCGGGAATGTTTGCCGGGTGAATATGCGTAACGCTTTGTTCGTTGGGGGGGCATGCCCCCAATTGACCAAAACTGTCCTTAAAACCGCAGCGCGATGCAGGAGTTGGTGCCGCCGAACCCGGCCGCGTTGCACAGGGCGGCGGATATTTTAGCGTCGCGCGCTTTTGTGACGATATCGAGTCTGGCCGACCATTCGTCCGCCTGGTGGAAGTTGATGTTGGGAGCCAGAAAATCTTCCCTTGCCATCAGCGTGGCGTATATCACCTGGGCCGCGCCGGACATCCACAGTTCGTGCCCGGTCATGGACTTGGTGGAAGAAACGGGCACGGAGCCTTCTCCGAACACATCGACGATATTGCGGGCCTCCGCGCCGTCCCCCGCCGGGGTGGAAGTGGCGTGGGCGCAAATATAGCTGATGTCCGCCGGGCGCAGGCCGGCGGAATCAAGGGCCATGCGCATGGCCCGGCCCAGACCTGTTTCGCCGGGAACGGAGATGTGCCCGCCGTCCGAGGAAAATCCGTAGCCCGCCACTTCACCCAGAATGACCGCGCCGCGTTGCAGCGCCAGATCAAGGCGCTCCAGCAGCAGGGCGGCAGCGCCGCCGCTGGGGACCAGGCCGTCCCTTCCGGCGTCAAAGGGGCGGCTGGCCGCCCCCGGGGCATCCTCCCGCGTGGAGAAAGCCCCCAGGCCGTCAAAGCTGCACATGGACTGCCAGCTGATTTCCTGGGCGCCGCCGCAAAGCATGCGTTCCTGCCTGCCCAGCGTGATGAGATCCGCCGCCTGACCCACGGCGTGGCCGCCGCTGGCGCAGGCCGCGCTGACGGTCCAGGCCGCGCCCCGCGTTTTGAACAGGATGCCCAGGTTCATGCTGATGCACGAAGTCATGGAGCGGAACACAAGACCGCTGCCGAGGGCGGCGGTATCCTTTTTTTCCGCCAGCAGCGCGGTTTGCTCCACGGCGGCCAGACAACTGGAGTCGTTGCCGAAAATGACGCCCGTGGCGCTATTTTGCAGGGCTTCGGGATCAAGGCCGGACTGGGCCACAGCCTGCCAGCAGGCTTCCGCCGCCCATTGGGCATAGTCGGGCATGGTTTTGCGCTGCTTGCGCGAAAGCTCGACGGTGGGAACATAGGCGGGAAGTCTTCCTGTCAGACAGGAGGCAAAGCCCAGCGCCTTACGTTCCGGATCGGCGACAATGCCCGACCGGCCCGCGCGCAGGGCGGCGGCAACCTCGGCGGGACCCTTTCCGAGAACGGAAACGATGCCGAGGCCGGTGATGGCGACACGGTGTTTCATGCTGCTCTGAAGCGCTGCCGCCGGATGCGGAGCGGATTACGACATACTATAAAAACTGCCTTGGTGAGGCAATTTCTTAAAGGACGACCGGCAAAAACCGGCAAGCGGCATCATTGCCCGGAAGAGGAGCCTTCCGCCTTGGCGTTTTTGGCTTTTTCCTGCTCGTACCCCTGCTGGTATCCGCTTTCCACGTCGTCGGCCTTGCGTTCCATCTTGGCCTGCACCTTGCCGGCGGTTCTGCCGACCCAGGAACAGCTGCCGGAAATAACGGGCGCGGCGAAAACAAGAAGCAATACCAATATGCTGGTATATCTCATACGGGCACCCCCTGAGGATTTGACCTGTACCTTGGCACTTCTATTATAACCCGCAATTTATCGATTTATAAGGATCGCTTCGCCGGAAAAGCGGTCTCCGTCTCGCGCATACCGCCTTCAGCGGCGTGCCGGACAGTAGTCCCGCGTTGGAAGGCGCTTCCTACGAATTATGAAATGACTTCTAGAGTGGGATTATGGGCGCTGTCAAGCGAAGACACACTGAGGCGCTGCCCGGATGGGCGAATTACAATGGCGGACCTTGTTGCGCCAGGGCCGGCTGCCCGCGGTTTGCTTGGATATTCGCCAATACGGCGTTGTCGTGTTCCTTCAAAATGATCAAATCATATTGACGGATTCTTCATGATATTCTTGCAGAACAACAATGTCGTATTTTCCGATTTTATCCGCATAGCCTAAAAACGGAAGCGAAATTATTGCAAAAACTCCCGCCACCTCCGAGCCGCTTTTTTCCACCATTGCCGCAACCGCTTGAACGGTTCCGCCGGTGGCAATCAAGTCGTCTATAATAACATATTTTTTCCCCGGCGCAAGATCCGCCTTATGAATCTGCAAAGCCGCCCGGCCATATTCCAGGTTGTAAGACTCTTCGATGGTTTCGCCCGGCAGTTTTCCTTTTTTGCGGGCAAGAAGCAGCGGGATCTTTTTTTCTTTCGCGAAAATAGCCCCCATGATGAATCCGCGGCTTTCAATCGCAATGGCGGCGTCGATCCTGGCACCCTCAAACGCCGCAAGCATTTTTTTCACAACAAAGTCCATTGCTTCAGGATTCATAAAAATTGAAGTGATATCGTAAAACAATACTCCCGGTTTGGGGAAATCGGGCACTTTTCCGATAACGGCATCAAGATTCATAAAGCGTCCTTCTGAACTTGCATGGCTTTGCATCCACAGGAATATTCACGAAACCCCGGTTTTTTTCAACCCCTGCGGAGCAAATTCGGAACATCCCGCCGCCCGGTGATGTTCCCCGGCCGGTCAGGGCTTCAAGCGTAATCGGTATATACCCGCCAGAGCAAATCTCCATACCTTTTCCACAGTGTAACGCTTGAGTATGGGCCTGTCGGCCCGGATGCAGGCATTTTGGGCATTCACATTGTCCGTCGGCGTGCAATGCCCGGCCACAGTGATGAAGGCATCCGGCAAGGCGCCTTCGTCTCTGTCGATGTCGCGCCAGATGATCGTTCTTTGTTCTTCCTTATTAAAAAAGTACCGGTATTCAATCAGGTCCGGTAAAACGAGCGGCACGTCCATCTTTTTTGATAAAGCGGCGGATGTTTGCAGCGCGTCGCCGATCTGGTATCTGGGAATGCTCAGCAGGCCTGGAAAAAACAGCAGGGATGACAGAAAAAGCGCGCCCAGAAAGAAGACGGCCGCCGGGCGAAGGGCCTTTGCCGCGCCGAGAGACAGGGCAATAACCATCCAGACCGACGGGATATACCCCATCATATACTTCCAGTTCACGATGGGGATGATTCTGCCTATGACAAAAAAAACCGTAAAAGGGACGGCGGCCAGATATCCGGCCGCCAAAAGCGCTGCCTTTTCCTCATGTTCCCGGATCATATGCGTGAAAATAGCCTTGCCTTTGAAAATCAGCAGCAGAATAACGGCCAAAACAGGGACGCAGACGGCAACGACATTCAGAAGCTCAGTGAGATTGTGCATAATCGAAGCAAAGGATTGCGGATCATTGGACGAGGCTATGCGCGGAATGGGACCGCCAAATATAAGTTGCAGATAGCCTATGCAGTATTTCAGACCGGTAGGATATATCCACGTTGTGGCAATTTGATTATTTTTAATATAATATATATGAAATATGAACCATAGCAGGCTGACAACGACTGGAAATAAAAGAAAATAATTCCGTATGCTAAAAATAGTATTTTTTCTAATGATTGTAAGTGATGCTAGGTAAAATATTTGAAAAAATACCAAAGCCATGCCGAAATAATGTGATAACGCGGCAATAAGCGCCCAGAAAACAAATTTTACGGTATCTTCATTGCAGCGATCTGCTTTATCTTTAACCAGTGAAATAAAGTACAGTATGGCAAGCATGCTGGCTGGGTAGTAAAACGTATATGGGCGTATGGATAAAAAAATGCTTACCGCAACCGGAGTAAGCGCGGCGAGAGAAAAGTATAATATGAATGCATTCTTCGGTAAAATATGGCTGCCGTCTTTGTAAATATAATATAAAGAAATGAAACTAATTGCAGCACTTAGACCACGTAAAGATAGTACGGAATCTGAAAATATCGTGCACCATATATAAACTACAATATTGAATAGGGGCGGATGAGGCTCTGTGAGGATTTTTTTTGTCCAGGCCTCCGCAAAAGAGGGCTGGCTTGTTATCGTGATGGTGTATAAGTCGTCAAGCGTCAGGTTGTTGTCGGAAATCAAAAACAGCCGAAGCGCCATGCCGGTCAACAGAATGTCTAGTTGCAAAAATTTTTAACAGAATTTGATAACTGCGCGCCCTTTATTTCTCGTTTTTTCCAAACAAAAGGCCGGGCCTTTTCGTTGTATGCTTTCTGAAACGCCTTGATATGTGCGCCAAGTTCCTGCGTGCTTGAAAAGCTTG